>NZ_JBIIKX010000046.1:0-49816 GCF_044232965.1 Prosthecobacter sp. | reverse complement strand
AAAATGGTGGGTAGGGCTGGGTTCGAACCAGCGTAGGCGTAAGCCAGCAGATTTACAGTCTGCCCCCTTTAACCGCTCGGGCACCTACCCATTTCCATCCTTTCGGAAGGGCCGCGATTATGGAGACTGGCCCCGGCTTTGCAAACGCTTTGTTCTCTTCAAAGAAGAATCATTTCGATGAGGTCAGCGGCGCTTCTTGCGGCGGTGCTCAAAGGCGGGTTTCACCGTGGGTTGCGAGGCGTGCAGAACCTTGAAGGCTCCGGTCTCGACCACCTTCTCCACCACCGCAAAAGTGTCGCCCAGCAGGCTCTCGTAAGGGAGCTGGCGGTTCGCGACCATCCAGAGATGCCCGTCTTTGCGCAGCGCCTGGGCGGCGTTGGCGATGAACTTCATGCCGATGAGCAGGTCGGCGTGTTTTCCCTCGTGAAACGGCGGGTTCATGACAATGGCGTCAAACTGCGCGGTTTTGATCCCGGCGGTCACGTCGTGCCAATGCGGACGCGCCTTCACGCGGGTGGGCACGAGGCCGAGATTGCGCCGCGCACACTCGAAGCAGTCGGCGTCCGCGTCGTAGATGTCGAGCGAGACGATGTCGTGGCAGTTGCGCAGCAGGTGATCGCCTAAAAAGCCCCAGCCACAGCCGAGGTCGGCCACATTGCCCGCGATTGTCTCTGGGAGATGCTTGGCGAGCAGGGCGGAGCCTTCATCAATGCGGTCCCAGTTGAACAAGCCGGGCCGCGACCAGAAGCGCCCGTCCAAAATGCGGCGCATGGCGGCTCCCTGACGCCAGCGTTCGAGCAAGTCGGCGTTCCAGGGCCGGTTCTCGTCCTTGGTGGCCCAAAAAACGCGGCTGTGATGTTTGGAGAGCGACTCGACCTTGCCTGCGACATCGCGGAGATACTGCTCGCAGCGTTTGCTGCCCGCGTCGTTGTGCTGTGAGGCCATCAGCAGGCCGCCGGGGGCCAGATGATCATGCGCACGCGCCAGATCGGCCACCATGAGATCACGTTGCGGGTCCGGCAGCACCAGAACGAGGTCAAACAGGCCGTGTGCCTCACGTTCCACCCGATGACCGGCGGCCTCAAGCTCGCTGGCACGCGGTTTCCAGGTCTGCTGGCATACCAGTCGGCCGGCGAAGTGCTCCAGGGCCGGATGCTCCTGCGCACGAAGGAACAGCACACGGCCTTCGGTGCTGATGTCAGGATTGACGTCGAGGGCGTAAATGAGGGCGTCGAGAGTGTCGGACACGGTAGTTTAGAGATATTTGTCGTATTCGTGGTGCGGCCCGATCCAGAACCACTGCAATCCTTCAACGCGTTCATACGCCAAGGCACGGTAATCTTTCCCAACACGAGCCGACCAGAATCTTCCCACTTTCTTCAGCCTAACAGAAGGATGGCGTTCATTGCCCTTCAGCAGGTCAAAGTTTTTCCTCGCCAGCTCCTGGATGTCCTCAGGCAATTGATTCAGGCACTGCCAGAACTGCGGGTCCGCAAAGTGCTTCATAGCGGCGTGCAAAGCCCGCCCTCGAAATTCGCGTCCAGTTGCTTGATGATCTTGTCAAACTTCCCTGCCGCCTCGTCACGCTCGATCTGCCGGTCCCATTCGTCGGACGTGTATTCATCAAACCAAGCCGAGAACTGCTTGAGTTCCTCCGGACTTAACTGGGCGATTTGTTCTTCGATCTGTTTCAAAAGCATGGGAAAATCATCTCACAGGAGCCACAGGCTTGCAACCTTCGGCTCACAAGGCCCAGCGCAGCAGATGCGGCGCGGCAGAGGAGGCGAGCATCAGCAGCAACAGGCCGAGCACAACGGCGGCAAGGCCGACGAAGACGATTTCGAGCACCTTGACGGTGAGCAGTGAGCGGCGGGACACGCCCACATCCTCCAGCGTTTGAAATTCGCGCTCCCGTAGGCGGAAGGACAGCGCAAAGACCAGCGCGGTGACAAGCAGGGCCGCCGTGGCGGTGAGGAGCAAGGCGCTGGCGGCAAAACCTTCGAGACGCACGAGCTGGGCGAGCAGGGACTCCATCTCATCGCGCGGGCGGATGAGCTGCTTGTCCTTGGAGCGGGCGAACTGCCCGGCGAGCAGCGCTTCGGTCTTCGCATCTTTTGGCAGCAAGATCACGGCGCTGACGGGATAGTCGGCGATGTCGCCGTGGAAGTGGAAAGAAGCGATGTTCACATCCGTGACCTCGTTGAACATGCGCACGGCGGCATTGCCCACGATGTTGTGCTCCTCCTGCTTCAAAACGACCGATTCGTCCTTCTTGAGATCGTCATGACCATGAGAACGGCCCTCAATGAGCCAAGAGGTCTTCAAATCAACGAAGACCGCGTCGTCATCGGGCGTGCCGTTCGGTGCGAGTACGCCGTTCACGCGCATCTTCAGCGGATAGACACCCGCCATGTCGAAGGCCAGCTCCGGCGTGGAGAAGACATGGCCGCCGGGCTGCAAGCCACGCTGCTTGGCGAGGTTCGCGCCCACCACGCAATCGCCGAGACGGGTGATTTGTTTGCCAGCGGCGAGGCGCAGGCCACGAAAGGTAAAGTAATCGAGCTCGGTGCCGACTATCGGTGCCTGCTGCGCCTGAAACCGCACATGCAGGGGAATCGCGGCGGCGCTGGGATTCTGCCGCAGCTCGGCCAGCGTGCCAAAGGGCAGCGGCGTGAGGTTCTCGCGTTTGAAGTAGAGAGCGGTCATCATCAGGTCCAGCGCGCTGCCACGAGCGCCGATGATCTGCGGCGTGGCGGCGGCACGGGCGCGCAATTCGCGCTGCGCGTGGTCGATCAGCACGCGCAGGCAAAACGGCAGCGCGAAGACCAGGCCGAGCGCCCCGGCCAGCAGCGTGCTCTGAAGGCGATGCCGCAGCACATAACGCGCCGCGAGTTGAAACGCGGCGCTCATGCGTTGAGCAAATCCTCCATGCGCACGGTTTGATCAAAGAGCGGCAGCAGATTGGGGTCATGCGTGACCATCACCAGGCACGCGCCGCGCTGCCGCGCGTCTTCCAACAGCAGATCGACGACGATGCGCCCCCGCGAAGGATCAAGCGAAGCCGTAGGCTCGTCGGCAAAGATGAAACGCGGCTCATGCACCAGTGCACGCGCCACGGCCACACGCTGTCGTTCGCCTTGTGAGAGTTGGGAGACGCGTTTGTCGATGTAGCGGTCGATTTGCAGACGCTCGGCGAGTTCCTGCGCCTTTTTGCGGGTGAGGGCACCCGCGCTCCCTTTGAATTGGTGCGGCAGCAGGATGTTCTCGGTGACGCTGAGGTAATCCAGCAGCGCGAAGTCCTGAAACACGAGGCCGATGTGCTGAAGACGGAAGGCACGGCACTGCTCGCGGTTCAGCGCGTCGATTTGAGAAGAACCCAACCGGACTTGGCCTGAAGCCGGGGCCAGCAAACCCGTGAGCAGGCGCACCAGCGTGGACTTCCCTGCCCCGCTCGGCCCGGCGAGCGCGAGCGCTTGACCGGCGGCGAGTTCCAAACCCGGCACATGCAGACGAAACGAGTCGCCGGGATAGGCGAAACGAAGGTCGGTGACGTGGAGGCCGCTGGGGTCGGACATGCAGGCGATCCTTTGCATCAGAGCAGCAGTCCGGCAACACAAGCCGTGCAATAACAGGCCAGCAGGCCGCCGAACATGGCCTTGAAGCCGAGCTGGGCCAGTTCCGCCCGGCGTTGCGGCACCAACGCCCCGATACCGCCGATCTGGATGGCGATGCTGCCAAAGTTCGCGAAGCCGCACAGCGCATAGGTGGCGATCTCCGCGCCGCGTGGCGAGATCGCTCCGGCCTTGACGTCAAAGCTGAGGTGCAAGTAGGCGATGAACTCATTGAGCACCACGCGCTCGCCCAGCAGTGCGCCCACCTTGCCGCACTCCGCCCACGGCACGCCCATCAGCCAAGCGCAGGGCGCGTTCAGCCAGCCAAGCACAAGCTGCAAGGGCTGCGGCACGCTTTGACCGAAGGCACGCAGGCCGAGCGAGAGCAGGTAATTCGCCAGCGCCACTACGGCGACAAAGGCCACGAGCATGGCGATGACGTTGATGGCCAGCTTCATGCCATCGCTCGCTCCATGGCAGAGCGCGTCGATGCCGTTGGCGGTCTCGCGTTCGATGGGCTGGTGCGCGCCGTGCGCCGTCTCGCTCACCTCGGTCTCGGGCAGTAGGATTTTTGCCATCATCAGAGCCGCCGGGGCGCTGATGACCGAGGCGGTGAGCAGGTGCCCGGCGGAGATGCCGAAAGAAACGTAGGCCGCCAGCACCCCGCCGGCGATCGTCGCCATGCCCGGCACCATCAGCGCCATCAACTCGCTGCGGGTCATGCGGGCGAGGTAAGGCTTCACCACCAGCGGCGCTTCCGTCTGCCCCATAAAGATGTTCGCGGCAGCGGCCAGCGTCTCGCTGCCGCTGGTGCGCATGACGCGCCGCATCACCCAAGCCGCTGCTTTGACGATGAGCTGGAGCACGCCGTAGTGGTAGAGCAGCGAGGACAGCGCGGAGACCAAAATGATGCTGCCGGTGATGATCAGGGCCACCACCGCCTTGTTCCCAGGACCGAAGACCGGCTCCATCAGCCCCGGCTGCGCCACCGCCCCGAACACAAACGCCATGCCCTCGTCCGCAAAACCCAGCAGCCGCCGGAACGCCTTGTCCAGAAACACAAAGAAAGCCCCGCCAAACCCCGTGCGCAGAATCAGCAGCGCCAGCACGAGCTGCAAGCCCAGCCCCGTGAACACGATGCGCCACGGAAAGAGCCGACGCTTCTCCGACAGCGCCCAGGCCAGCGCCACGAACACCACAAGACCGAGAAGACAGACGAGACGCTCCATGGGCAAAAGGGAAGGTTTAATGGAGTCTCGTGTTCAAGCCGGGATTCCCCCAGTCGTTGATTGGTTGACTGCCCATGGAGGATGAAGACCAGCCCGGCGGGAAAGCCAGCCTGACCTGCCAGTGATGCTTCGACGGATGATCAGGGAAATGAAACGGCACGCCGGTGGTGGAGCGAACAGCATCCACCGAGGCACCGGGCACTGTCGGCCGCGTTTCCCACTTCTCCCCATTGGGGTAGAGGAACTCCTTCGTGGGATGATGATAATAGGCCTCGTAACGCGGATGGTAGGTGTAATTGGCCGCGCTGCCCATGCGGGGTGCAAAGGCAGCCAGACTGCCAGGATAGCTATAGCCTCCTCCGGGCAGAATCCCCCGTGGACCACATCCCACGAGGAGCAGTGAAACAATGAAGCAGCGCATGGCCACGCCAGACTGAATCAGGGAATTGAGCGTCATGGCGCGGATCATCAACCACCTCGCCCGCAAATCAACCGGGCTGCTCAGACCGCACCCCCGAACCCGTGCTTGCAAAGCGTCCTAAACTCGCCATGAACTCGGGCTCTTATGGCAGCCACCCCCGTTATCAACCTCCGCAAAGGACACGCCGTCCGTCACAACAACGACGTCTGTGTCGTCACCGAGACCGAACTCAAGACGCCGCCGCGCATGGCCTCGTTCGTCCAGATGTCCGTCCGCAGCATCACCATCGGCAAGGTTTACAACCTCCGCATGACCTCCAACGAGTCGCTCGAGTCCGTGAACCTCGTGCGCGACAACCACGAGTTCAGCTACAAGGATGGCGACGGCTACCACTTCATCCACCCCGAGACGTTTGAGGACGTGCTCATCGGCGAGGACAAACTCGACGCCAAGACCCGCGGCTACCTCATCGAAGGCCAGAAGTACCTCGTCGTCTTCGCGGATGACGTCGTCGCCGGCATCGAACTGCCCGCCAACATCATCATGACCATTACCGACAGCCCAGCCGGGGTGAAGGGCGACTCGGCGAACAATGTTTACAAAGAGGCCATCACGGAGTCCGGCATGCGCGTGCAGGTGCCGCTGTTCATCAACAACGGAGACAAGGTCAGCATCAAGACCGAAGACGGCACCTACCTCGGCCGCGCGAACTGAGTTCCGCTGACAGATTGATTCAAAACAACGCCTGATCGTGAAAGCGGTCAGGCGTTTTTGTTGGGAAGAAGGAGCGGGGCCATCCTGGCCCCGGCATGAGGGATCATGATGATCCCTCTCCTTTCAAGCCATCCAAAGTCTCCAAGGCAAGAGGCGTGCGGATGCGTCCGTAGTTTGAGACGCTCATGATTGCCCGCCAAAATGCCCTCCTCTTCGTTTTGCTCACCTCCTCGCTCGCTGCGGAGGAACTGAAGGTGCGTCCAGCCCAGGCGATGGGTCTGTTGAAGACGCAGTGCATGAGTTGCCACAACGCACAAAAGCAGAAAGGCGGACTGTCGCTCGAAACGCGTGATTTGGCGCTCAAAGGCGGCGAGAACGGCGCGGCGCTGAAAGCGGGCGATGCGGCGCACAGCGCGCTGATCACCTCACTCAGTGACTCGGGCGACGCGCACATGCCGCCGAAGAAACAGATGCCGGAGAAGCAGATCAACCTGCTGAAGGCCTGGGTGAACGCGGGAGCGGCCTGGGATGACGCGGCGCTGAAGAAGTTCGGTGAACTGACACCGGCGGACAAGCTGGTCGCGTTGCCCGCTGGTCATGCGCCTTCGGCAGCGATCGCTTTGAGCAAGGATGGCAAGTGGCTGGCCACCGGGATCGGCAACCGCGTCGTGGTGCATGATTTGACCGCCAAGGACACGCCCATCATTGCCACGCTCGAAGGGCACAAGGATGTGATCCAGTCGCTCGCCTGGAGCAGCGATGCCACGCGACTGGCCGCAGGCGGCTACCGCAGCGTGTTCGTTTGGAACCCGGTAGATTGGAAAGTCACGCACACGCTGACCGCGCCGCTCGAAGGCCGTGTCACCGGGCTGCTTTTCCTGCCTGATAATGCCACGCTGGCGCTCGCAGATGGCGCGACGAGCGTGAAGGGCGTGCTGCATCGCTGGAAACTCGGCGAGGCGAAGCCCGCGCAGAGCATCGACGCTCATGCGGACAACATTTTGAGCCTCGTCATCAGCCGCGATGGCAAGCAGATTGCCACGGGCGGCGCGGACAACCTCGCCAAGGTGTGGGACGCTGCCACCTTCAAGGAAATCGCCAAGATTGAGGGCCATGTCGGCCACATCACCGCGCTCGGTTTCAATAACGACGGCAAGTGGCTCGCCACAGGCAGCGCAGACAAAGACCTCAAGGTCTGGGACATCGCCAGCAAGGAGATGCTGATGCTGCTGGGCGACAAATCAGCGGGAGTGAACGCGCTCATGTGGTCGCCCGATGCCACCAGCCTCACCTACCTCACCGAAAGCGGCGGCGTGCATGGCGTGACTGAATTAAAGACGCACGATGGCGTGCGTCTCGCTTTCACCTCTGGCACGCAGAAGAAGCTGACCAGCCTCGAGGGTGTGCCCAACACCGCCGTGATGACCGCCGACGGCAAAAACATCTTCACCGCCATGCACAGCGGTGAAGTCATCAAGCTCGATGAGAAAGCGGCGGTATCGAAGCTCGCAGCCAACACCGCACCTCCAGCCGCCAAGGCCCCCACGCTCTCCTACACCAAGGACATCCTGCCCATCCTCACCAAGGCCGGTTGCAACCTCGGCTCCTGTCATGCGAAAGCGAGCGGGCAGGCCGGATTCCGCCTGTCGATCTTCGCCTTTGACCCAAAGACCGATTACATGGAGTTCGTGAACGACTCGCGGGGCCGCCGTGTCTTCCCCGCATTGCCGGAGGACAGCCTCATTCTGCAAAAGGCCACGGTGCGCGTGCAGCACGAGGGCGGACAGCGATTTGAGCCAGATTCGGAGTCGGCGAAGACCGTCGCGGAGTGGATTCGCCAGGGCATGCCGTATGAAACGCCGAACCAGCCTGCGCTGGCGGGCATTGAGGTTACGCCGGGTGAGAAGACCTATCGCAAGAACGAGGAGCAGGTCTTGAAGGTGATGGCGAAGTACAGTGACGGCTCCACACGCGATGTCACCGCGCTGACGGATTACATCTCGTCGGAAAAAGCCATCGCTGCTGTGGATGAGACTGGAAAGCTCAAGACGAGCACGGAAAGCGGCGAGACCGTCATCGTGGCGCGTTACATGGGCCAAGTGTCGATCTCCCGCGTGGCGGTGCCTGCAGAGAAACTGTTCCCAGCAGAGAGCTACGCGAAGCTCACCGTGCGCAACGAGATCGACAAGCTCGTCTATGCCCGCCTGCAAAAGCTCGGCCATCTGCCCAGCGAGACATGCAGCGACTCGGAGTTCCTGCGCCGCAGCACGCTGGATGCCATCGGCATGCTGCCCACCGTTGAAGAAGCCCGCGCCTTCCTCGCGGACAAAAATCCGTCGAAGTATGAGCAGTGGGTCGCTCAACTGCTCGAACGTCCCGAATGGGCCGATCACTGGGCCATCAAGTGGGGCGATCTCATTCGACCGAACCCGTCGCGTGTCGGTGTGAAGCCGGTCTATCTGCTCGATCAGTGGATTCGGCAAAGCTTCCGCGAGAACAAGCCCTGGGACCGCTTCACACGCGAACTCCTCACCGCCGAGGGCAACACGCACAAGAACGGTCCCGTCGCCATCTGGCGCGACAAACGCGAACCCATCGACGCCGCCACCTTCATTGGTCAGATCTTCCTCGGCGTGCGCCTGGAGTGCGCGAAGTGCCACCATCACCCGACCGAGAAATGGGACCAGACCGACTACTACCAGATGGCCGCGTTCTTCACACAGATGAAACGCAAGGGACAGGGCATCTCCGCGCCGATCAGCGGCGAGCCGGAGCAGATGTGGTTCGCTCCCGGCAACGCCAGCATTGAGCATCCGGTGACGAAAGCCTCGCTGAAACCACGCCCGCCTGCCGACAAGGAAATCCCCATCGCCGAAACGCAGGACCCGCGCGCCGTGCTGTCCGATTGGATGACAAACCCGAAGAACCCCTACTTCGCGCAGGCCGTGGTGAACCGCACCTGGTCCAGCTTCATGGGTCGCGGCATCGTCGATCCCGTGGATGACTTCCGTGCCTCGAACCCGCCATCCAACGGCCCGCTGCTCGAATGGCTGGCGCAGGATTTTGTGAAGCACGGCTACAATTTGAAGCACCTCATGCGCACCATCATGCTGTCGCAGACTTATCGCCTCAGCAGCCTGCCGAATGAGACGAACGTGGCCGATTTGAAGAACTACAGCCGCAGCTACCGCCGCCGCCTGCCCGCCGAGACGCTGCTCGACGCCGTCTGTGCCGTCACCGAGGTCAAGGAAAGCTTCTCCGGCCTGCCCCCCGATGCGCTGGCGAAACAGACGTGGAATCACAAGCTCGAAAGTCAGTTCATGGACGCCTTCGGCCGCCCGAATGCTAGCTCCGAGTGCCCCTGCGAGCGCGATGCGAAACCGAGCGTCGTGCAGGCGCTTCATCTGATGAACTCCACCAAGCTTCAGGAAATGCTCACCAGCACCAAGGGCCGTGTCACTCGCCTTGCCAAAAGCACACTTACTCCGCAGCAGATCGCTGAGGAGCTGTATCTGGCCTGCTTTGCACGACTGCCAGACGCGGAGGAGGCGGCCATCGCGGGCAAGGCGCTCGACGTGGGAGTCGCGAACCGACAGGCGGCGATTGAAGACGTGCTCTGGAGCCTGCTGAACTCGGCGGAGTTCGTGTTCAACCATTGAGCCAGTCTCGCGGCATGATCAGTGCAGGAGCCAGAAGAACACGATCGCCACCGCGGTCGGCGGCAGCGCTCCGAGGAACAAGCCCATGGGGCTGATGCCCTCGCTGCCAAAGGCCTTGGCGTTTTGCAAGATGCCGACACCGGCGGGATTCGGTGCGTTGGCGATCACTGTGAGGCCCCCACCCGTCACCGCACCGGCCACCAGAGCGTATTGCAATTCAGGCGTGATGGCTTCGACCAGCGAACCGAGGTAGGTCAGTGCCGCGTTGTCCGTCAGCGCGGTCAAACCGGTAGTGCCAAAGAACAAGGTGGCCCCATTCATGCCTTCAATGAGCGGTTTCAGCCACCAAGACTGCAACGAGCCGAGTGTGACGAGTCCCGCGAGGAAAAAACCGACGAGCAAGCCCTCACGCAGCTTCAAGTTGTCCTGATACTCCCGCGTGGCGGTCACCAGACCGAGGAACATCATGAACACCCCGAAAAACACATCCGGGTGATGCGCGAAGCCAACGACGGCAGCCAGGAAGCCGAGATGCGCGAGTGTGAGCCATACCGGAATGGCCGCGCTGGGATTCGGCGTGGGTTGGATGCCTTGCAGCTCCTTCCGAAACGCCCACATCACCAGCGCCGTGGACACGAAGCAACTCGCCGCCGCCCGCCAGCCGAAGTGCGTGAGCATGAACAGCGTGTCCCACTCCCACTTCGTGGCCACCATGAGCACGGGCGGTGCCGCGAAGTGCGTGAGCGTGCCGCCGATGGACACATTCACAAACAGCAGACCCAGCGTGGCGTAGGCCAGCTTCAGAGTGATGCCCCGATCAAAATAACGACGCTTCAGCACCAGCGCGAGCAGCGTCATGGCCGCCGGCTCGGTGATGAACGACCCCAGCAGGCTGCCGATGGACAAGGCCGCTCCGTAAAACGCCAGGCTCTCCGTCATCGGCAGCAAACGTGCGATGAACGAGATGAAACTCTCCGCCAGTTTCACCACCGGCCGCGTGGCAGCCACCACCATGACGACGAGCACGAACTTCGGCTCGGTATAGTTCAGGCTCTCGATGTGCACGACCGCCTCATGCACGGAGCCTTTGAGCGCCGCGATGCCCACGAACAACGCCGCCGCCCACAGGCCGAACACAACCTCCGTTTCCGCCAGGAAATGCAGCAGGTTCTCCTGAATCGAGCCTTTGGGGTGCTGATGCGCCCAGTGCGCGAAACGCTTCACTGAGAAGGTGTGCAACACCGCGAGTCCAAACAGCACGCTGGCAAGAATTTCAATCGGCGTGGCGGTCATGGATGCGGATGGTTCTGATTCAATGTGAGCAGCAGGTAAGCACCGTAGATGGTGATGAGCAGCACCCCGCGCCAGCGCCCCAGGTGGCCGCCGCGGCCTGGCAAGATCAGCAGCACCGTGAGGACACCGAAGGCCAGACTCGGCAGGATTTCCGGCAGTTTGACCGCGTATGGCTGGATCAGGGCGGCGATGGCGGCGATGAAGAAGACATTGAAGATATTGCTGCCCAGGATATTGCCGAGCCCGACATCATGATGGCCGCGCAAGCGTGAAATCAGTGTGGTGGCCAGCTCCGGCGTGCTTGTCGCCGCAGCCACCACCACCGCGCCGACAATGAACGGACTCCAACCCAGCGCGGTGGCGACCCCCTTGCCCCCCTCAATCACGAAATGCGCGCCCCCTATGAGCAGGCACAAACCTGCCAGCAGGTGAAAACCCGGCTTGTAGGGCGTGACCCGCTGGGCATGAGGCGCTTGCTTTTTCGCATGTGCTCGCGCATGCAGGATAACCACCAGCAACCACGCAAAGAAGCACGCCATCATGATGGCCGCGTCCAGGCGCGAGAACCAGCCATCGCTCAGCAGGCCGTAAACTAGGACTGGAACGAGCAATGCCACCAGCCAGTCACGGCGCACGCCATCATCCTCCGCTTTCATGCTGGAGGCCGCCAGCACGACCGCCAGCACCAGCGCGATGTTCACCACGTTACTGCCGAGCACATCTCCCAGCGACATTTCTGGAACGCCGTCGAGCGCGGCGTTGACCGCCACCATCAGCTCAGGCGATGACGTGCCAAACGCCGCCACCGTGACACCCACCACCGCCTTCGGCCAACGCGCCCAGTGGGCGATGCCGACACCGCCTTTGACAAACCATTCACCCCCGAACCAGGCCAGCAGCACGCCGACCATGAGATAGAGGACAGGGACAAGCATAAAAAGGCGCGCGCGCAGTTTCGCGGCTCTAGTCCCGCACCACCAGCACGCTGCAAGGCGCATGGCGCACGACTTTCTCTGCCACGCTGCCCAGCAGCGCATGCTTCAGACCGGAATGCCCATGGGTAGGGATGATGATCGCGTCTGCTTTTTCCATTGCGGCGGCTTGGCAGATCACGTCCGCCGGGCGGCCGTCCTTGACCAGCAGTCGAACGCTGGTGGCATTGGGGAAGACTTCGGCGGCCAGCTTTTTCAGGTGGTTCTCCGCCTCCTGGCGCATCTGCGCATGGAGGTCGTTCGTCTGCACGCGGAGGCCTTGATACGCCGGCTCGGTGACGTGCAGCAGAAGGATTTCAACGCCGGATTTTTGATGCAGCGCGGCGGCGGCGTGAACGGCGGCCTCCGCACATTCAGAAAAGTCCGTCGGGACCAGGATTTTCCGCCAGAGGTCAGGGGTGGATGAGGTTTTCATGGCGTTTCATACAAGTGCCCTTCATCTCCGACGGCAAGCGTCTTCGACGCAAAAAATGTCGTGGCATGCGGCCTACCGCTGACCGATCACGCTGAAGTCGAGGTCACCCTTGCCGGCATCGACCCCAGCGCGCATCGCGGCGGCGGTGCAGTCGAGCGCGGGAGCGTTGAGTTTCGCCTCGGCGGCCAGTTCGCGGGCGAAGTCGGCGTCCTTGAGCATGTTGCGCAGGCTGAAGTGCGGCTCGAAGTCGCTCTTGATGATGGAGGGCATCTTCATGCCGATGAGCGTGGAATAGTTGGCGTTCGACTCCAGCGCCTCGTGCAGACGCTCCAGCGCGATGCCATTCGCTTTCGTGATCGCGGCGGCTTCGGACACGGCTTCGACGATGACGGCTGAAACGAGGTTGGTGACGATCTTGAGCACCATGGCGTCACCAATGCCTCCCAGCGGCAGAATTTTGGCCGCGCTGGCTTCCAGCACCGGCCTGGCGCGTTCAAGCATCAAGTCGTTGCCGCCGATATAGTAGCAGAGCTTGCCATTTTGCGCGGCCATCTTGCTGCCGGTGAAGGGCGCGTCGAGAAACGCGGCTCCGGTGGCTTCGACGAGCTTGGCCGCCTCCAATGTGGCCCTTTTGCTCACCGTGGCGTGGTTCATGACGAGGTGACCGGCTTTGAGCGCAGGTTTCATGTCTTCAATCGACTCAATGAGCGCCGCACTGTCCCGTACGAAGATTTGGATGATGCCGACGGCTTCGGCGACCTCGCGCGGAGACGAAAGGAAGTTCGGCACGGGGCGGGCGCTGCGGCTCCAGACGAAGACCTCATGCCCTGCCTTGCGCAGGTTTTCCGCCACACGACTGCCAATGATACCGAGACCAAGAACGCCAACGTTTTGCTTCATGCGCGGCATTTAGGGCGCAGGTTCGGCGCGGTCAATGATCGACGCGTGATAAAACACAAACTGCGTGGGCCGCTGCGAGCGGGCGCGCAGCTCGCCAATGAGGCTTCTCGCCGCCTCCTCGCGGCGCTGGCTGGTCAGCAAGGCGGAGATTTCATCCTTGGCCTCGTCAAATGTCGGCAGGCGTGATTCATGGCGCTCCATCACGATGATCAAGTGCCAGCCAAGCTTCGTCGGCACCGGTTCGCTGAGCTGGCCGATCTTGAGCTGTTCCACGGCGGCAATGAAATCAGCGGGCATTCGCTCACGCGTGAACCAGCCTAGATCACCGCCGATCTTCTTCGTGCGGTCGTCGTCCGAATGCTCAGCAGTGAGTCCGGCGAAAGTTTTTTCTTTGGCGACGATCTGGCGGTGCAGCTCACGGATTTCCGCCTCGCGGTCTGGCTTCGTTTTGTCGTGCCGCGTGAGGAAAAGGTGCGCCGCATGATGCGCCTGCGGAATGCGTAGCGTCTCCTTGAACTCGTCATACCAGGCCCGCACGTCCTTCTCCGTCACCTCGGCCAGGCGATGGGCGATCTTTTCCGTGATCCACTGCTCATCGAGCTGCGCGTCACGGACCGACTCATCGAGCGACTTGGGCGTTTGCTGCATCGCCGCGAGTCGCTGCGGGTATTCGACCTCGTTGGCAAACTGACGGCGCATGAAATCGGATTCGCGGCGAGCGGCCTCCAGCGGCGGCACGGTGTCCAGGCCGTTCATGATGCGGAAGGCGCGCAGAATGCGGTCATTCACCAAATTTTCCAGCACCGTCCAGCGCGTCTGCTTGCGCGCCTCGGGATTCAGCGCGGCCCAGGACTCGTTTCGCTTCCACAGATGCTCCCGCATGGCCTCCTCCAGCTCCAGCCGCGTGATCGGGCGGCCATACACCTCCGCCGCGTAGCCGCCCCCCTGCCCTTCCGGTGACGATCCTCGCCCCGCCAGTAACCGCGCATGCAGCGGCCCCTTGCAGGCATACAGATCCGCCAGCAGATAGCAGGCGGCGATGAAATAGACGGCGAAGCGCCAGGGAAAGCCTTGGAAGGAGGACGGCATGGGAGCCGCAGATTAGGACAGGCCCGCCGGATGACAACCACCCGGCAGCGCCAGGAGATTGAATCCGATCAGGCAGTAAGCTTGTGCCGAAGCCGGCAGGGCGGCTCAGACGGCGGCGCTGAGCTCGGCGCGTTTGTCCTTGGTGAAGCGGACGTCCTCGGCGCGCTCGATGAAGATGGTGTCCTCGCAGATGTTCTTGGCGTGGTCGCCAACGCGTTCGAGGAAACGGGCGACGAAGATGAGGTGAATGTAGCCTTCGAGCGAGGAGTGGTGGGACTCCATGACGCTGATCAACTCACGATCAAGATCCTTTTCGGCGGCGTCGAGCTGTTTGTCGAGCAGGCGGGCGGCGGCGGCGGCTTCCGGGTCGGCGTTGAGGAAGGCCTGGATGCTGGCGTCGAGGTTGTGGTCACACAAGGAATAGACGGGCTGGATGAGCTTGATCTCGGCGAACTCGGGTAGGTTGTTGATGAAGCGAGCGCGCTTGGCGATGCTGGAGGCCTGATCGGCGATGCGCTCAAGGTTGTTGGCGACGCGGATGGTGCCCATGACCTGGCGCAAGTCGTGCGCGGTGGGCTGGAACTTCACGAGGATCTGCATGCCGTGCTTGTCCACGGCCTTTTCGAGCTCGTTGACGTCCTGGTCGGCGGCGATGGCGCTGTTGCAGAGGTCGGTGTCCCGCTCCAGCAGGCCGCGCATGGCACTGGCGAGGTTTTTGCGGGCCATGCTGGCCATGGCGAGCACATCCTGGCGAAGGCGGTCGAGGGAATGGTTGAAGGTGGACAGGATGTGATCTTGCATGTTGTAAAATGGCCGAGTGTGACGTTTTCTCTACATCGGATTGGGAGAAGTTTCGAGCGGAAACGCGCCCTCGTTGGCTACGGTGGCGGAGGGGGCGTCTCCTTTGGGCACACGGTTGGTGCGCTGGCAGAAGGTGTCGTAGTTGATGACCTCGAAGCTGCCGTCGAGGTTTTCGACGATGGCGGTGAGGGATTCGACCCAGTCGCCAGAATTGAGGTAATGCGTGTCGCCGACGAGCTTGTTGGCGGGCTTGTGGATGTGCCCGCAGATGATGCCCTTGCAGTGGCGCTGGCGGGCGAGATTTTGAAGCTGCTCCTCGTATTTACCGACGAAGCTGACGGCGGACTTCACCTTGTGCTTCACCCAGGCACTGAGGGAGAAGCTCTCCTTACCACGCAGGCGGCGGTACCAGTTGTAGGTGCGGTTGACGCGAAGAAGGGCGTTGTAGCCGAGGCCGCCGAGTTTGGCGAGCCAGGCGTGGTTGGTGGTGACGGCGTCGAAGCCGTCGCCATGGACGACGAGGTAGTCTCCCTGCGGGGTTTGGTGGATGTGCTCGTCGGTGATCTGAAAACCGTCAAACTGGATGGGGATGAAGCGGTCGAGGATGTCGTCGTGATTGCCGCGAAGGTAGATGATCTGGGTGTTCTCCTTCTCCATCTTGCGCAGCACGGTGCGGAGGAAGTGGGTGTGGCCTTTGTTCCAACCACCGAGGCGGCGGAGGTGCCAGGCATCGATGATGTCGCCGTTGAGCACGAGCTTGTCGCAAAGGCAGTTGCGGATGAAGTGGGAGGCCTGGGCGGCCTTGCAGTCCGGCATGCCGAGATGCACGTCGGAGATGAAGACGGTCTTGACGCGGAGCTTGGTTTTGCCGCTGGATTCAGGTTCCAAGGTATCGCTCATAAAATCAATGGGTGGCGGGTGGAATGACGGCGGCGAGTTCCTGCTCGAACTGTGCAATGACACGCTCCCAGCCGAGATCAAACGCGGACTGGCGGGCGGCGGAGCGCAGCGCAGCATTGTTCCATGCGGCGGCGGCCAGCCGCACCTGGGAGAGGTAGGCATTTTCGTCACCCAGCGGGGCGAGCCAGCCATTTTCACCGCTGCGGATGAGGAGGCGCGGGGCGGCGTAATCAAAGGCGACGACGCTCAAACCGGCGGACATGGCCTCCAGCACGACATTACCAAAGGTCTCGGTGATGCTGGGGAAGAGAAACACGTCCGCCGAGGCGTAGTGCGCGGCCAGATCTGCCCCGGTGCGGGCACCGGCATAAATAAACTCGGGATGCTCCTCCCGCAGCGCGGCCAGTCGCGGGCCGTCGCCGACAAAGACCATGCGTGCCTTTGGCTGCGCCTCACGAAACACGGCAAAGGCCCGCACGGCCAGGGCCAGATTCTTTTCTACAGCGATGCGTCCGACATAGACGGCCACGGGGGTCGAATCATCCGCGCCCCAGGTTTGGCGCAGTTCCACGCTGCGGTGCGCGGGATCAAACAGCTCCGTGTCCACACCACGGCCCATGACACCAACGTTTTGAATGCCCCAGCGCTCCAGCATGGTGGCGGTGTCCGCAGAAGGGGTGAGAGTGCGGGCGGTGTGGTTGTGGATGCTGCGAAGGACGCCCTGCGCCACGGTCTCCATGCCAGGCAGATGGTAGTCTTCGAGGTAGGTTTGGAAATTCGTGTGAAAGCCGGACACGACCGGGATGCCGCGCTTTCCTGCCGCACGGATGGCGGCGATGCCCATGAGTGTCTCCGTGGCGACATAAAGCACGTCCGGGCGGAACTCGTCGAAGATTTCCAGCATCTGGCGGGCGGAGCTGAAGCCCATGCGCAGGCCGGGATAACCGGGCAACGGCATGGAGTGCATGACGTGGCGGCGCAAACCGCCGGGCTCCGCCGCCTCGACGGTGGTGACGACATTCACCTCGCAACCCCGGCGCTGGAGTCCCTCACCGAGGGTGTTCAGCGTCCGCGCGACACCATTGATGTCCGGCGGAAACGTGTCTGTGACGATGAGAACCCGCATGGGCATATGAATAACGTGTTTGCGGATAGTTCAGCATGTCCGGCCGGCCAACCCGGCAAACGTGACGTAATTGACACTATCTAAATGCAATGACCGAGCAACCCTGTTGCCATGTGACACGTTCGTCACCATCATTCTTTTGCCCCGCAAGCCTTCACGAAGCAGAAAAGCCCCACACAATGAGCAAGATACTGATCGTCGAGGATGAATCGGACATTTCCGAACTGATCGCGCTGCACCTCACGCGCGAAGGGCACGACTACCTCTGCGTGGCCAACGGGCTGCAGGCGCTGCCCTCCGCCGTGGAGCATCAGCCGGACCTCATCGTGCTGGACCTGATGCTGCCCGGCCTGGACGGCCTGCAAATCTTCAAGCGCCTCCGCGCCGACACCCGCACCACCCACATTCCGGTCATCATTCTCACGGCCAAGTCGCAAGTGACGGACAAGATCGCCGGCCTGGAGCTGGGCGCGGACGATTACCTCACCAAACCCTTCAGCCCGCGCGAGCTGTACCTGCGCATCAGCGCCATCCTGCGCCGGGTGAAGAAAGTGACGCATGTCTCCGAGATCCAGCGCGGGCGCTTCATGCTGGACCGCAAGAACATGAAACTGTTCCTGGACGGTTCGCCGCTTGACCTGACCACGACGGAGTTCAAACTGCTGACCACGCTCATGGAAAACGACGCCACCGTACACACCCGCGCCGACCTGCTGCGCGAGGTCTGGGGCTACAGCACCGAGGTGGCCACGCGCACGCTGGACACGCACATCAAGCGCCTGCGCGAGAAGTTGGGCCCGGCGGGCAACCACATCGTCACCATTCGCGGCACAGGCTTCCAGTTTCAGACGGAATTGCCGGAGGCCATCGCCGCATGACGTCATTGAGCCTCGTTCTTCTCATTCTTCTGGCAGCCTGCGTCGTCATCTGGATGCAGCGTGAGAAATTCTGGCGGAAGCGCTGGGAGTCGGTGGCCCGGTCCATCGGCATGCGGGCCAGGGACGCGGATGAGCTGCCGGAGCAGGCGGTGCAGGTCTGGAACGCTCTCCAGGAAACCAGGCGGCAGTCCGAGCAGCGCCGTATCTTTGAGTCGCTGCTTGATGAGATCAGCCAAGGACTGGTGCTGGTGGAGGCAGACCTGCGCATCCGCTACGCCAACCGGCCGCTCGCCAGGCTCCTCAACCGCGCTGAAATCCACCCAGGGCGCTCCCTCATCGAAGAGGTGCGCGACCACCAGATCACCGACCTCGTGCAGGAGTCGCTGCAGAAGAAGCAGCACACGACGCGGCGCATTCAGATGCTGTCCTCGGAGGCTGGTGCCGGCACGAACCTCAGCGGACGCCACTTTCTCGTCGAGGCCGCCCCGCTCGGCGCGGAAGGCGGAGAGGGCGCCTGGCTGATGATCCAGGATGTGACCGAGGCCGCCATGACCGAGCAGATTCGGAAAGACTTCGTGGCCAACGCCTCGCATGAGCTGCGCACCCCGCTGACCCTCATCGGCGGCTACATTGAAATGCTGCAGGACGGCGGCGCGCCACTCACGCCAGCCGCCATGAAGCGCAGCCTGGACGTGATGGAAAAGCACACCAAGCGCATCGCCCGCATCATCGAGGACATGCTGGCCATCTCACGCCTGGAGGACAGCGGCACACCGCTCAACTGCGAGCCCTTCAACGTCCGCGCCAGCGCCCAGGACGCCGCCGATCATCTGGCCCCCATGCTGGAAGGCAGGGATGTGAGGCTCGAGTTCGACTTTCCCGAGAATGGCGGACGGATCATGGGAGACCGCTTCTACTGGGACCAGATCTTCACCAACCTCCTCGAAAACTCCATCAAGGAAAACTCCCGCCCAGGTCTCGTCATCCGCGTCTCCGGCCGCTGGGACAACGACCAGTGCGTCCTCAAAGTCATGGACAACGGCATCGGCATCCCCGCGCATGACCTGCCCTTCGTCTTCAAACGCTTCTATCGCGGCAACAAGCATCATTCCTCCGCCTCCCAGGTCAAAGGCACCGGGCTGGGGCTTTCCATCGTCAAACGTGCCGTCGAGGCCCATGGCGGCACGATCGAGCTGACCAGCACCCCCGGCGTGGAAACCACCTTCACCATGCGCGTGCCCGTGCCGTGTGAATGCGAGTGAGGCATTCGCCTTGAGACAGGCCGCAGACTGTGGTTAAGGCGTGCAACCGCCTCCAACCCCCTCGTGGAAGACTCCTTCGGCCATCACATCTCCTACCTGCGCGTCTCCGTCACCGACCGGTGCAACGAACGCTGCCGTTACTGCATGCCCGAGGAGGAGCAGCCCTGGTTCGCCAAGGAGGACACGCTCACTTATGAAGAAATGACGCGTGTGGTGCGGGTCGGCGCCACGCTCGGCATCAAGCGCATCCGTGTCACCGGCGGCGAGCCGCTCACGCGCCCCGGAATCGCCGGGTTCTGCGGTGAATTGACACAAATCCCCGGCATCGAAGGCGTTGGCATTTCCACCAACGGCACACTGCTCGCCAAAACCGAAGGTGGAACCACCCTGGCTGAAAAACTCGTCAAAGCCGGGGTCCGCACCGCGAACGTCTCCCTCGACTCCCTCGACCGCGCCACCTACCAGCGCACCACCAGCCGCGATCTGCTGCCCCGCGTTCTTGAAGGCATCGACGCCGCGATCGACGCCGGTTTTGACTCCATCCGGCTCAACTGCGTCCTCATGAAAGGACAGACCGAGCGCGAACTGCCCGCGCTGATCGACTTCGCCCGGCGGAAGAACGCCTTGCTGCGTTTCATCGAACTGATGCCCGTCAGTACCCAGGACGTGCTCAGCGAGGACAACTTCCTGCCCATCGCCACCGCGAAGCAGCTCGTCGAGCAAACCACCGGCCCGCTCATCGCGGAGCCGGATTTCAAGACCAACGGCCCCGCCGTTTATCATCGCGTCCCCGCCAGCGGCCAGCGCGTCGGTTTCATCGGCGCGATGACGAACCTGCACTTCTGTGAGAACTGCAACAAGCTGCGCCTGACCTGTGACGGCAAGCTGCGGCCCTGCCTCGGCAGTTATTTGGAGTTCGACCTGCGTGCCGTGTTGCGCGGCGGCTGCACGGATGCCGAATTGGCCGCGTTTTTCCAAAACGTCGTCGCCCGCAAGCCCAAGGAGCATGACTTCCGGGACAACTACCAGCCCAACCGCAAGATGATCGCGATTGGTGGGTGAGGAGTGATCGGTGTGATGAGTTATGAGTTAAGCGTTCCATGTCACAAGGCCACTCGCCTCTAACCTCTATGACTTTAAGCCATGCTGTTTGGGATCGCCTGACTTGCGGGTGCTGCCGCTTAAGCCCAAGGGGCTTGCGTATCATAGCCCAGGGTTCGCAGAACCCTGGGGTAGCCATTACGCACAACCTCCTTCGCGCCGAACCCCAACGGGGTTCCGTATCTTTGAACGCCCGTTCATCTCCCACGACGCGCAGATACGGAACCCCGTTGGGGTTCGCCCAGAAGAACCGCGTCGTGCGGCCTGCGCTGCCAGGGGAGCACTCGCCAAGGCTCGGCACCCCTTCGCTATGTTACGGAAGGCCCTTGGCCTTCTCCTACTCATCACATCCATTAGCTTTGCTCGACTGCGTTGCTTCCAACCCCTGACTTCTGAACCCATGACCCAATTAACTCACCTCAATCGCAAAGGCGAAGCCGCCATGGTCGATGTCTCCGCCAAACCGCCGGTGAGACGTGAGGCGGTGGCTGAAGGCCGCATCGTGCTGGCCCCGGCCACGCTGGAGCTGATTCGGAAGAACCAAATCGCCAAGGGAGATGTGCTGAGCATCGCGCGCATCGCGGGCATTCAAGCCGCGAAGCAGACGCAGCACCTCATCCCGCTCTGCCACCAGATTCCACTGAGCAAGGTGCAGATCGACTTCGAACTGCGCCTCAAAGCCGTTCACATCACCGCCACCGCCATCACTGTGGCACCCACAGGCGTCGAAATGGAGGCGCTGACCGCCGTCTCCATCGCCGCGCTGACGATTTACGATATGTGCAAGGCTGCGGACAAGAAGATGCGGATCGAGGGCGTTCGGCTGGTGAAGAAGACGAAGGAGGTCAGCCTCTGGAGCTGACATGCATCAGGGCTGGCGGCGCCGGACGGCCATGCGGCCGGAGCCATCACGCGGCAGAGTGTGGCGAGGCTTTGCGAGCGCACAGCAGGCCGCCGGGTTCCCTTCCGTAGCTTTAGCGAAGGAGGGGTGGCGGCCTGCTGCACACTACTCCGCATGGTCGAGTTCAAAGCGGTGGGCAGGAGGCAGGCCACCCGCTGAAGTTCCGATGTCGCAGACGAGTCCACACAACGCCGATGCTGACACAGGCAGGCCCGTTGCCAAGTCCTAAACCCGGCGGCTTGCGTTCTGCGTGATTTGCGAACCGCCACGCTTGTTCAGTCGTTTCTGTCAACTATCGACTCCTGACCCTTTCCTGCTCCTGACCCTTTCCTGCTCACGAACGCCGCTTGAGCGGCAACCATAGTAGGCCAAGAGTTGCCGCGATCAACACAACGATGATGCTCCACGGCGTTGATGAAGCTGGTGCTTCGCTCGGTGTTGATGTCGTCGGTGCTGTTGAGGGGGCTTTTACCGCTTTGGTTGTTTGAGGCCAATCGTAACCTTCGGGAGGACGGCCAAGAGCATCATGCCATTCCGAAGGTTTCAGCGTTCCGTTCAATCGCTTGGTCATGCGATCAATGTCAGGCTCAATGACAAAGCCTACCTCTTTCGTCGGATGGTTTTTCATTTCGGCCAAGATGGCTTGGTCTTCTTTGGAGCCGTGCCTGCTAAGTATCCGAGCGATGCCATAACAAGTTCTCGGCGGAGTTGAAAATTTGTGCTCACGCCAATACGAGCGTGCCAGATCCAAGAATGGTGCGATGTCGATTGATGGATAGTTTTCAACTTTTCTGAGCAAATCGTCCTTAAACTACTGCAGGGGATGTTGTTTAAACAAGGTCAGTAACAGTGGGACTGCTGAGTTTCCTCGTCGCATGAGGTCGAGTTTGGCAGCTTCGAACCAAGCGGGCCTTTTCTCACCAGGTTCAAACGACGCCACAAACACTTCTGCGTATGCCATCGACAACGTTTTATCATGTAAATCTAATTGCTTCAATTTCTCATCAGTAAGCGATTCGATAACAGTCCTGTCTGGAGAGTATTCGGCCCTAGGTTCTTGAGAATTCGCTCCGCCAGATGCGAAGATGCTGAATGCAAGCAGCTTAGTTAGTCGGGACATAAAATTTCCGCTTGGATTTAATTGTTGTTTCCTCGTCGGGCGAAAACCTTTTGGAGTCCAAGTGGCTTTC
This sequence comes from Prosthecobacter sp., assembly GCF_044232965.1. Taxonomy (GTDB): domain Bacteria; phylum Verrucomicrobiota; class Verrucomicrobiia; order Verrucomicrobiales; family Verrucomicrobiaceae; genus Prosthecobacter. The sequence goes on along the minus strand of NZ_JBIIKX010000046.1, from coordinate 27,334 downwards.
GTTGTAAATCGTCCCCAAGGTTCTCATGAGTAAATGATTGGCCGATGATCCAGGGAAACGGGGTCAGGGGAAACGGGGTCAGTGTGCAACTGGCTGACAAATTGAATCGGCAAGAACTCAAGCAAGCAAGAAAGGGGCAAGGATGAATGGCACGGGATTAACGCCGTTGGTCGGGCAGAAAAAAATGCGCGTCGAGGGAGTGCGACTCGTGAAGAAGACGAAGGCGGATCAAACCGCGAGCGTCTTGTAGAGCGCGAGCGTTTTGCGGGCGATGGACTTCCAACTGAAGTGGTCCACGGCGCGCTGACGGCCGGCCAGGGCCATGCGCTGGCGCAGCGCGGGATCGGCCATGAGCTTGTTGATGCCTGCGGCGAGGTCGCGGGCAAATTTTTCAGGATGCACGGCCTCAAACGGGCTCTCGGTCTGTTGCTCGATCGGAATGAGGAAGCCGGTCTCGCCTTCCACGACGACTTCCTTGATGCCGCCGACGGCGGTGGCGACGACGGCGGTCTCACAGGCCATGGCCTCCAGGTTGATGATGCCAAACGGCTCATAGATCGACGGGCAGCAAAACACCTCGGCATGCGAATACATGGCGATCTTTTCCGGCGCGGGCAGCATGGACTGAATCCACACGACACCAGGGCGAGTAGCGCTCACCGCAGCCACTGCGGCCTCCATCTCCGCCTTGATCTCCGGTGTGTCAGGCGCACCGGCGCACAAGACGATCTGGAAACCCGGATCGAGGTGCTGAATGGCCCGCACGAGATGAATGATGCCTTTCTGTCGCGTGATCCGTCCGACGAAGAGGACGTAAGGCTGGTCAGGATCGACGCCGTGCTTTCTCAGCACGTCCGGCGCTTCAACGCGATGGTATTCATCGAGATCAATGCCGTTGTGGATGACGTGGATCTTGTGCGGATCGAGGTCGAAGTGCTTGTGCAGGTCGATGCGCGTTTCCTCGGACACGGCGATGACGGCATCGGCCATTCTGAGCGCGGTGTTTTCCAGCCAGACGGTGAAATCATAGCCGTGGCCGAGCTGCTCGCGCTTCCACGGGCGCAGCGGCTCCAGTGAGTGAACGGTGAGCACCATGGGCACGCCGTAGTTCAGCTTGGCGAGGATGCCGCCGAAGTGCGCATACCAAGTGTGCAAATGGACGATGCTGGCGTCGATGCCGCGGGTGTTGAAGTCGAGGCAGCGCTGAAGCGCGCCGAAAACGGACTTCAAATTCAGCGGGCAGTCCCAGTCCTTCGTGTCGAGGCCAAAACCTTTCACACTCAGGTTCTCACCGCTGCTGTCCTGGTCGCCAAAGCAGCGCACATCGACCTCGATGAGCTTCGCCAGCTCGCGGGAGAGGTATTCGACGTGGACGCCGGCTCCGCCGTAGATGTGAGGAGGATATTCGTTGGTGAGGAAGAGTGTTTTCATGCGGGAGTTCGGGAGCGGGGAGCTTTAGTTGCCCTGGGATTTCCACCAGGCATCGATGGCAGGGATGTCGAAGATGCGGAAGCGGCGCTTGACGCGCTGCTCCAGCGCGAGCTGGGCGTGCTTGGCGACTTCGAGGGAAGGATCATCCTTGATGGCGGCGATGAGTTTCGCGTTGGTCTCCGGCGCGGCGCTGCCCAGCAGCAGGAAGCAAACGCGCACGCGCACCTCCCAGGGCTGCTGATAGTCGGCGAGGAGCTTGAGCAACGCCTCGGGCTTCACATCCGCCTCTTCCCGAATTTTCTGGCCTTTGAACAGCTCAGACACGGGCAGGCGGTAACCGGGATCGTCACGCTGGATGAACTGAATGGAGCGCACGACCCGCATGTATTCAGCCTGGGCCGCCTCATGGAGATGTTTGGAGTCGGGATCACGCAAATACTCGACGATGGCGGCCAGCGGCTTGCGCAGGCCGGTGGCGATGGCCTCGTCAGCGTACTGCGTGAGGCGGTTGCGTTCCTTGATCTGGATGAATTCCGCCTGGGTGGGCGTGATGCTGGGCGTGGCGTCGGCCATGCGCGCCTCACCCGGCTGGTCGGTGGCCGGAGCGGCGGGTTTGGGAGCCAGTTGCGGGTTATTGAGCACCCCGGAGATGCGCTCCAAGGACTCCCGCGTGCTTTGCTGTGTGATGAGCTGCTCGCGGCGGATGACATCCAACTGCTGCTGCAACGCGGCGATTTTCTCCTCAGCCCTGACAAGCTCGGCCGCCTCCACACCCGTTGCCGCAGGAACGGCGGGGGTCGCGGGCGCTGACGCAGCAAGCCGGGGCGCAATCTCGCGCTCGTAGAACCTGTTTTCCACCCACAGCACCAGCAAACCGATCACCACCGAGGTCATGAGGGAGATGACCAGATGCCGGTAAGTCAGATGCGAACGCCGCAGGTTGGAGCTGGCGGGGGAATGAGCATCGCGCTTGATCAGCAGCGGGTCATGCGCGGCAGACAGGCCATCGGCGGCTTTCTCCGGCGCTTCTTTGACCGAGCCAGGGTCGTCCCTCCAGATCGCGGTGGAAGCCGGCAGCTCCAGATCGTTCACATTTTCGAGGAGCTTGGTCCGGGTGCTCTTTTTGCTTGCCATGTCGTGTGGATGTTACGTTACGCGATGAAGGTTGCCAGACGCAACAAACAAGGCCAGCCTTTGCGCGTCAACCCACGTCATGGCAACAGAATCCACCCGCCCACCCGCCGTATTGTCAACGTCACCGGACTCCCCGGCGGCAGGCGGACTGCGCTTGAAAATACCACGCTGGCTGGCGCTGTGGGGACTGCCGGCGGTGTTTGCGGTGCTGTTTCTGGCGTGGCCCTATCAGCACTGGGAGTTTGGCCAGCGGTTCAGCGTGCTGCACGGCTGGGCGAAGTGGGTGAGCAAGTATGCGGACTGGCAGTTCTGCCTGCTGGTGCCGCTGCTGGTGGGCTGGCTGGTGTGGCTGCGGCGCGAGGAACTGCGCAAGCTGCCCTGGCAGGGAGACTGGCGCGGCGTGCTGCCACTGGCGGCAGGATTGTTTTTTTACTGGCTGGGCTACAAGGCGGACACGGGCTATCCGGGCTTTCTGGCGGTGCAGTTGGTGCTGGCGGGCATGATCCTGCTGGTGTTTGGAACGGCCTGGATGCGGGCGCTGGGATTTGCGTGGCTGTTTCTGTTCTTCACCTGGCCGATGCAGCCGCTGGAGGACTCCGTGGCCTCCCCGCTACGCCCCAAGACGGCGGCGATGGCCGCCACGATGCTGAACCTCGTTGGCAAACCAGCGGTGAGCGAGGGCTCGGCGCTGCAATCCGCCCCGGATGCGGCGCAAGGCCGGCAAACCGGGGATTTGTTCAGCCTGGACGTGGACGCCAAGTGCAGCGGTATCAATTCCCTCTTCGCACTGATGATGATCTCGGCTCTGCTGGGCTATCTGGCGCTGAAACACCCGCGCTCGCGGCTCATTTTGTTCATCTGCTCGGTGCCGCTGGCCGTGGCGGGCAATGTGGTGCGCCTGCTGCTGCTGGTGGCGGGCACGCTGACCTTTGGCTCCGAGTTTGCGGTGGGCCGCCGCCTGGGGGACCACCAGGAGATGTCCCCCTTTCACACCTTCGCCGGTTTTGCGGTGTTCGGCGTGGCCCTGGGCGGCATGTTTGCCCTGTGCTGGCTGCTAGAAGGGCGGGAAATGAAGTCTAATCTAAAACGGCACGGAGGCGGCTCCACAGCGACAGAGGGGCGCGCCGCCATCCTGCGGCCGAACCGCACGCTGGCACAGATCGCGGCGGCGCTGCTGCTGCCGCTGGCCGCGCTCGGCATCTGCGCCCGCACTGACATCAGCTTTCATGTCTCCGAACCCGGTGTCGTGCTGCAACTTCCCCTGTCCCTGGGAGACTACCAGGGGCGCGAGTTTGACATGACAGCGCAGGAAAAAAACGTTCTGGACGAGGGCGTCAAGCTCGTGCGCAACACCTACGGCTCCCAGACAGGCAGGCAGCTCATGGCCACGATCATCCTCAGCGGGCTGGTGAAACGCAGCCTGCACCGCCCGGAGGTCTGCCTGCCCGGCCAGGGATGGACGGTGACGAACAGCACCCACATCCCTGTGCGGCTGGATGACGGGCGCGAGATCACCGTCACCTTGCTGCGGATTTTTCATGACAAGGAAACGCCGGATGGAACGCGGCTGCGCACGCGGGCGTTGAATCTGTATTGGTACATCGGCTCGGACGGCACCACCTGCCCGGAGCACTATGAACACATCCTGCTGACCTACCTTGACTCCGTCTTCCGCAACATCCAGCACCGCTGGTCCATGGCCTCCATCTACGTCCCCCTGCCAGAACAAACCGTGGGCCGGGAAGATCCGCTGATCGAACTCAACGCACTGGAAGACGCACGGAGTTTCATCGCGAAACTCGCGCCGAGTTTCATGGTAAAACATTGAACCATCCTCGAAGGCTGCTGATTCGCGCCGCTGGCCGCCAGCGCCCCTGATGACATTAGCACCGGCGGCGTATCGACCACGCCGACAAACACACCGCTCTCAACAAAGCCCCGCTCTGAAATTTGTTGACCGAAAGCCACTTTGCCCCAGAGACGGTTTTCCGCGCTAAGGAGCAGCACCATCAAACCAAACTGGAGGATCGAGCGCATCAGTATCGCTGTTGTAGCCGCTTCAAGTAGCTAAACGAAAGAGGTTTTAACGACAACCGCGCCGCCTGACACAAGTCAGCGGCCAGCGATGGCGCTCGTGACGGCCTGTGCAATCGCTTCGAGCCTGGCTGTCTTCAACGTGCCGATGACCCGGCTCACCAATCTCTCATTGGCGGTGAAGAGCTTGCGCGGTCTGGCAAAGCTGGGCTTGGCAAGCGTGCCTTGATCGAAGTCATTGACCGGATCAATCGACACGGCCTCACGGTCGCCATAAGCTTGGCTGGTGATCTGGCACAGAATGATGTCGTTGTGGTAATCCCCGGCGGCTAGCACGACGGCGGGCCGCAGCTTGCGTCCGCTCAAATCGGTGAACGGGAAGTTCACCAGCACTACTTCGCCTCTTGCAGGTGCGCCCATGCAGCCTCCTCCTCATCGCGGTTCCAGTCCATCAGGGCGTCTTGGCTGAGCAGAGCCGTTTCCGGCCCTGCGGGCGCATCGTCCTCAATGAGCAGCGTCACTACCGCCATCGCGGGGAACGGCAGCCGGATGTTTTCCAGCAGGCGCACTGTGCCGTTGGGCAGCACGGTGGCGGGAACGGGTCTGAGTGTGACGGACATGCTAAAGATTAGCGCAGGGAGGCTGGTTCGTCGAGTGCATCCTCTTCTAAGCCCAGTGTTACAGGACACCCATCCGGGCTGCCGTGCAAAGATGCTTCCGTCGTCAGTCCAGACCTCCTACGGATGCAGAGTTTCCATGCGATTGAATTTCCCATGCTGCCTGCTGCTGCTCGTGCTCTTTGGCGCGAGCATGCACGCATGGGGCAAGGTGTCGGTGAATCCGGCAGAAAATAGATGCGTAGCGCTAACGCCTGACCATCTGGATCGAACACCGTCCACGCGTTCTGTCTGACATAGACATGGAGGTTGGAGCCGCGCGCCTAGCGGCTCAAATCTTCCTGCATCAGCACCTTGAAGCCGGCGTTGGAAAGCACCTCCGCACCGACATCTGGTGAATCAAGATGCAGCACGAGCACAGGATGCTGCGAGGGGCGCACCAGCAGCGGGTAGCTGAAGCTGATGTTGATCTCGGCAGAGAGCAGCGCGGCAAGCGCCTGCACAAGGGAGCGGTCGGTCTCGCGCAGTTCCACCACGGTGACCGGAAAAACCGCATGAGGGATGCCCTTCTCGATAAAGAGCATCTGCGCCGTCTCAGGATCACTCGGCACGAGGCGAACCAGGGCCAGTTCGGTGGTGTCCTGCAGGGAAAGGCCCAGCACTTCGATGCGGTGCTCGGCGAGCAGTTTCACCAGCGCCATGAGCGCACCCACGCGGTTTTGCAGAAAAACCGAGAGCTGCCGCACCGGTGTTCCCGCAGGTGTGGCCGTCTCCTCCTGTGACTTGGGATGAATCGTGGTCATAAAGAAAAGCGTGCTGCGAATTTCCCCGGTCAGCCGGCCGGGCCAGTGGTGGAGCGGCGGTCGTCAAACAGCGTCACCCGCAGCGGAATGCTGGCCAGGGTGTCGCCACGATGCTGCACCAGCCAGCGGTGGAGCCCCTGGCGCTCAAACTTCACGCGCTGGAGCGTGTAAACGATGTTCCGTGAGACAAAGGGAATGAAGGACGAGGGGAACGTCACCTCCAGCCCGGCGGGCATCGGCGGCAGGCATTCTTTCCCCTCAGGATCGACGCAGCGGATGACAAACTCATGCTTGCCAGCGTCGTCAGGCATGAAAACGGCCCGCACGGCGATGGAGCATTGCGGATGGACCACCGGAAAGGTCTGCGCGCAAAGAGTGTCGAAAGCGCCTTGGATGCACAGCTTGCCGTTGTAGTCGGCGGCGAAGTCACACACGGTGGCGAGCTGGATGTTCATCAGGGATGGTTCGCGGTTCGCAGATCAGGACGGGCTTTCGGTTTACGCTAGTCGCGGCCAAACAGCTTGCGGAAGAATCCGCCGATGCCCTTTTTCTGCGGCGGGGGCGGACGGGCGGGTTCGATTTTTTCATTGTCAGAAGAGCCGGTCACCTCCTCCTCAACCACCTTGGCCTTGGGAACATCTTTCATCGCCAGCAGCATCGGATCATCAGCCGGGGCTTTTTCAAAGATGTTGGTGAAGACTTCGCGCACAATCGGCGCGGCCTTCTGACCGCCGCTGACTGTCTCCCCCGGCTCGCCTTCGTAAACGACAGCAAAGGCAAACATCGGCTTTCCGGCCGGCAGAAAACCCGTGAACCAGGCCAGGTTCTGGTCTTTTGCGATCTTCCACTGCGCGGTGCCGGTCTTGCCCGCGATCTCGGCGTGTTTGATCCCTGCGGAGCGACCCGTGCCGCCGCCGCCGTTGACCACAGCCACCATGCCGTTGATCACCGTCTGCCGATGGTCAGGGTTCAGGTCGATGCGTTTGCGGTCTTTCGGCTCGTAGGCCATCACCACCCGGTCCGCGATGTCCTGCACCTGCAAAACCAAGCGCGGCTGCGGAATGCGCGCACCGTCCCCCAAGGCCGCCATGCACTGGCAGGCCTGCAAGGGCGTCACGAGCACGCGGCCCTGGCCGATCGCCATGTTCGCCAAGTCACCCGACTGCGTCTTCTGCCCCAGGTTCTGCAACGACCAGGCGTTGGTTTGGACAAAGCCAGCGCCTTCCGCTTTCAGCGGTATGCCTGTGCGCTCACCGAAGCCCAGGCGCAGGGCCATGTTGGAAAGGTAATCAGCCCCCGAGTCCAGTGCCGCCCGGTAAAACCAGGTGTTGCAGGAGCGCTTGATGGCCGTCACCACCGTCATCGACCCCTCGCCTTCCTTGTTCCAGTTGTGGAACACACGGTTGCCGACCTCCAGCGCCGTGGTGCAGTCATAATAGGTCTTCGCCGTGACCTTGCCGCTGTCCAATGCGGCGAGAGCGGTCACGATCTTGAAGGTCGAGGCCGGTGGGTACTCGCCGCGAAAAGCACGCGGATAGAGCGGCAGGCGCGGATCTTTGGTCAGCTCCTCGTAGCGTTTTGCACGGATGCCGGGGACGAACTCATTGAGGTCAAAACCAGGATTGGAGGCCATGGCCAGGATGTCCCCGTTTGTCACATCCATGATCACCATCGCGCCGCTGGTGGTGTGCTTGCGCAGGGCGTTCTCGGCGTACTTTTGGAAGTTGTAGTCGATGGAGAGCACCACATTGCGCCCAGGGCTCGGCACACGACGCACATCCTCGGAGAGACGCTTGCCGTCCGGGCTGAAGAGCACGTTCACGATGCCCGGCACGCCTTTCAAATCGCTGTCAAAGGCGGTCTCGATGCCCTCGCGGCCTTCCATCTCCTCAAACACCGGATCACCGTCCACAATCGGCCCGGTGGGCAGCGGACGCGTCTTGCCCGTGTAACCAATGATGTGGCAGGCCGTCGCGCCCTGCGGGTAATGGCGCAGGTAAGCCGGCTGGAGCACAAGACTCGGCCCCAGCAGCGACTTGAGCTTTTCCTCCATGTCCGGCGTGATCTCCACATTGAGGCCCTCCTCAATGGAAAAAACCAGCGGCAGCCAGCGGCGGTGCTTGTAGTGCAGCAGCAGCTTGTCATCGGCCAGCGACCAGCTCTTGCCCAGCGCCTTGTTCACGCCGTCGATGGCGTTTTTCGCATACGCCACGATCTGGGCGTCTCCCGCCCCCTCCATGTAAGGCATGACCAGCGCCAGGTAGCTCGCCGCGCGGTTTTGCGCGAAAGGGATGCCATGCCGGTCCACGATCTGACCCCGCGGAGCAGGCACGCTCAGCGTCATCGCCCGCGCCTCCTTCTGCGTCTGCCAGGAAGCCTTCAAATCTTCCTTGGGTGGGGGTGGCAGCTTGGCGACGGCCTCCTTCGGCTCATCGAGCACCGGCTGCGCCTTCAGCACCACCTGGGCCTGGGAGATCGACGGCAGGCTTGCGGCCATGAAACAGCACACCACGCGGCACAGGCGCAGATTCTTCAGTGAGAACGGAAAAGACATGGGGGTCGGAAAAAGAACAGCCGCCGGGAATCGATCCGCCCCCCGGCAGCGCCCCGAACATGCGGCCCCGTGCGCACGGCGTCAAGGCGCACGTCAGCGGTGGCAAACGCATGATCCTGCAAAAAGGCATTGCGCAGTGGAGGCACATTTGCTGGAATCGCTCCGCATTCCACCCACCACCATCTCTCATGAGCCACTCCGCCGTCGGCAAACCCGACATGAAACTTTTCTGGGCCTGCTTCATCGCCCTCGTCGCCACCTCCTTCGTCTTCGGCGTCCGGGCCAACACCATCGGCCTGCTGCAAGACGGCTTCAATCTCTCCGAATCCCAGAAGGGAGCCATCAACGGGGCCGGGATGTGGCCCTTCGCGCTGAGCATCATCTTTTTCAGCCTGATCATCGACTGGATCGGGTACAAGACCGTCGCTCTCTTCGCCATCGTCTGTCACCTCGTCTCTCTCGTTCTCACCTTGCGGGCGGATGGATTCAATTCCTTCTACTGGAGCACGCTCCTCGTCGCCGTGGCCAATGGCACGGTCGAGTCCTTCATCAATCCCGTCGTTGCCACCGTGTTCAGCAAGGACAAATCCAAGTGGCTGAACATCCTGCACGCCGGATGGCCCGCCGGACTCGCGTTGGGCGCTCTCTTCTGCGCCTTGTTCCCCAACACCACCCTCGGCTTCGACGCCGTGTGGAAGTTCCGCTTCGCGCTGTGCTTCGTCCCCGTCGTGCTCTATGCGCTGCTGATCTTGCCGCGTCAGTTCCCCATCAATGAACGCGTCGCCGCCGGCGTCAGCTACCGTGACATGCTGAAGGAGGTCGGCGCTGTCGGCTTCTTCATGATCGCCGCCCTCATCGTCGCCGCCGTTTATCAGATGGCCGGCAAGGAAGTGAACTGGACCTACGACCTCGCGATCGCAGGCGTGGTCGCCATCCTCATCGGCCTCTACACCCGCTCTTTGGGGAACTGGCTCTTCCTGGTTGTGCTCATCGTCATCGGCCCGCTCGCCACCACCGAACTCGGCACGGATGGCTGGATGCCCGAACTGCTGAAGCTCAATGGCCCAGCCGACTCGCCGAACTTCGCTGCCTGGGTCTTCGTCTATGTCTCCGCCATCATGACGATCCTGCGTTTCTACGCCGGGCCGATCGTGCATCGTTTCTCGCCCATTGGTCTGCTGGTCATGGGAGCGGCCGTGGCCATCGTCGGCCTCATGCTGCTCTCGAAGAGCGTCGGCTGGACCATCGTCGGTGCCGCCACGATCTATGCTTTTGGCAAAACCTTTCTGTGGAGCACCACCCTCGGCCTCACCTCCGAGCAATTTCCCAAAGGCGGAGCGCTCACTCTCAATGGCGTCTCCGCCGTCGGCGTGCTCTTTCTCGGCGTGCTGGGCAGTCCCTTTATCGGTTACCAGCAGGATCAGGACATGCATCAGCGCCTGACGAAGGATCACAGCGCCTTGCTCGCCAAAGTCGCTGGTCCGGCGAAACCCAGCATCTTTGGCGAAACGCCCAGCCTCGATCAGAAAAAGATCCAGGCTCTCGACGAAGCCTCCACGAAGGAACTCACCGCCGTGCAGGCTGACAGCAAACGCGGTGCCTTCACCAACATTGCCGTGTTGCCAGGCTTCATGCTCGTCTGCTACCTCGGCATGTTCTTCTGGTTCCGCGCCAGAGGCGGCTACAAGCCGGTGGACCTCGCTTCCTCCCACTGAAACGGCCGCCCGCCAGTTCTTCCAGCGAGTTCAACGGCGCTCACACATTCAGCCCCAGCTCTTTTCGGTGCGCCGGGATGGACGGCGCGATCGTCGGTATGCCGCACCACTTCAAAGAGGCATCAAACATCGCGCATAGAAGAGCGCGGCTGTTTGCCTGGATGGCCTCAGGCTTCGTATGGCCCGCCTGACAACTTGAGCTTCTCGTTCTCCAGCTTGAGTTTGGCATTCTCTATTTCCAGCTCATCAATGCGAGCTCTCGCATCTTCTTGAAACTGCAGACTTGCGGACTCCATGTGCAGAATTCTTTGCTGAAGTTCGGCAATGATGATTTCGGGCGGGGTTTTATCCATGGTGACACAGTTGAATGGGGTTAACACATCGCGCACCACATCAGACACCGGACATCCAAACGAAAATATAGAAACTAAGGGTGGCCATGCGCATGGGTCATTTCTACTCCTCCGAACCGTTGCCGAGCAATCAAAATATCGGCCAGCCCCTGACATGACTCGCGGAAGCCACCATTGAGGAGCCCCTGGATGATGTAGAAATCGCTGCCATCGAAGGACCACTGCCCACACTTGGTCCAAGGGGAATAGGCATGTGAAAGGCCCGACGAGCCCCTTCACCCCCGACAACCTTCTCAGCTTTGAGAACATTTTTTCCTTGTCGCTTGAAGGCGTGGCACCTAAAACACGCGCTTTCCCGACAACTACCACCCAACCATATCCACACACTCCCCTCCTCTATGAGCGAAAACAATCGAATGAGACTTCTCTGGGCCGGCTTCATGGCCATCCTTGCCGCAGGCGTCGGCTTCGCCATCCGTGGCGGCATCTTTGACAACTGGGCGAAGGAGTTCGGCTTCACAGGCGCACAGCTCGGCGCCATCGGCGGCATGGGCTTCAACGGCTTCTGCTTCGGCATCATCCTCGGCGGTGTGGTGGTGGACAAAATCGGCTATGGCAAGCTCGTGGTGCTGGCCTTCCTCCTGCACGTCGCCTCCGCGCTCATCACCTTCACCGCCAGCGGTGGCAATGCCTTCATGGTGCTCTCGCTCGGCATGTTCATCTTCGCCTTCGCCAACGGAGCACTGGAAGCCGTGGCCAACCCGCTCGTCGCCACGCTGTTCCCGGAAAACCGCACGCACTACCTCAACATCCTGCACGCCTCCTGGCCTGCCGGCATGGTGATCGGCGTGATCATCGGCTGGTTCCTCGACGATAAGATGGAGATCAACTGGCGCATCCAGCTCGCGCTCTACCTCATCCCGACCGTGATCTACGGCCTCATGTTCATGGGCCAGAAGTTCCCGCAGTCCGAGGCCGCCGCCAAGGGCGTCAGCTTTGGCAATATGCTCAAGGACGTGGGTATCCTCGGCGGTGCCGTGGCCTGCTTCCTCCTTTCCTTCTTCGCGGAAGGCTTCTTCAAGGATGTGATCGGTCTGGCTCCTGAGATGGCCAAAAACGTTGGCTACGGTGTCGGTGGTGCGCTGCTCATCGGCGTGGGCTTGATCACCAAGTTCTCTCTCGGCTCGATCGTCCTGTTCATTCTTTTCATCGCCCACGCCCTCGTCGGTGCGGTGGAACTTGGCACAGACGGCTGGATTCAAAACATCACCGGCAACCTGTTCACCCCCGAACAGGGCAAGGCGCTGTTCCTTTGGACCTCCGCCATCATGTTCGGCCTGCGCTTCTGCGCCCACTGGATCGAGAAGACCCTCAAGCTGTCCCCCGTGGGCCTGCTCTTTGTCTGCTCGGTGCTCGCCGCTGGCGGCCTGACGCTGGCCTCCACCATGAACACCTTCACCACGGCGCTCATCGCCCTTGGCATCTACGCCTTTGGCAAGACCTTCTTCTGGCCCACGATGCTCGCGGTGGCCTCCGACCGCTTCCCCCGCACGGGTGCTGTCGCCATCTCGATCATGGGTGGCATCGGCATGCTCTCCGCCGGCATCATCGGCGGCCCGGGCCTCGGCTACATGAAGGACCGCTTCGCCGGTGAAGAGCTCAAGGCCAAGAACCCGGCTCTCTACGAAACCTACAAGGCCGCCGCCCCGAGCAAGTTCCTCAACCTGGATGCCACCGCCACCATCGGTCTTGATGGCAAAAAACTCTCCGAGGCCAAGGAAGCCAAAGCCAAGACTCCTGACCAGCAGGTGGTCGTGCTGGCCGACCAGCAGGGCGACCGCAAGACGCTGAAGTTCGACGCCTACATCCCCGCCACCATGGCGGCGATCTACCTCCTGCTGCTGCTCTACTTCAAGGCCATCGGCGGCTACAAGCCGATCACCATCGACGAAGAAGTGGCGGCCGAGAAGTAATCTGCCCGTCATTCATCTTCTTCACGCGGCGTCCCCTCACCGGGACGCCGTTTTTATTTCCCGCCTTGCGTCCCATTCGGCATTCGTCATTCTGATTTCGTCATTCCACTATCATGCCCACCTACGTTTACGAAACCATCCCCCAGTTTGAAGGCGAGCCCGCCAAGCGCTTTGAAATCCGCCAAAGCATGAAGGACGCCGCGCTCACGCAGCATCCTGACAGCGGCCAGCCGGTCCGCCGCGTCCCCATCGGCGGCACCGGCCTCATGGGAGCCAGCAGCAGCGCCAGCTCCTCAAGCGGCGGTTCCTGCGGCACCGGATGCGGATGCCATTGAGTTGGATGACCTACTGAACACGCGGAATGATGCGGAAACAGAAGGCTCTGATCATTCCGTGTCTTCCGTTCTTTCCGTGGGCATCTCTTGATTGGGTTTTCTCAGCAACCTCGCCGCATAGAACCCATCAAACGCGCCGGTCTCCGGTGTGCGGCGCAGCTCTTCCTCCAGCGTCCATTCGTCGCCGTGCTTGGCCAAAAACGCCTGCACCTGGCGCTCGTTCTCGCTCGGCAGGATGCTGCACGTCGCATAGACCAGCTTTCCGCCGGGCACGACCATGCGGCTGTAGCTTTCCAAAATCTCCGCCTGCAACGCGGTGAGGCGGTCGATCTCCGCGTCGCTTAATTTCCACTTCGCATCGGGATTGCGCCGCAAAACGCCCAAGCCGGAGCATGGCACGTCCAGCAGCACACGTTCCGCCTTCTGCGCGAGACGTTTCACGGTCTTCGAGCCTTCGATCTCCCGCGCCTCGATGATGTCCACGCCCGCGCGTGAGGCACGTTTGCGCAGCTCGGCCAGTTTCCAGGCATGAATGTCCAGCGCGAGGATGCGGCCCTTGTTGCGCATGAGCGCCGCAAGGTGCAGCGCCTTCCCGCCACCACCGGCGCACGCGTCGATCACGCGCTGGCCCGGCTCTGGCTGCAAAAAGGGCGCGATGAGCTGCGAGGCCGCGTCCTGCACCTCAAACAGGCCGTCTTTGTAAGAGGCGGTGCCAAACAGGTTTGCCCGCTGCTTCAAACGCAGGGCGCTCGGCACATCCTCGACGATCTCCGTCTCAAACCCTTCCTGCCCCAGCCGCTCCCGCAGCGCCCGGCGGTCGTTTTTGAGCGTGTTCACACGCATGAACACATCCGCAGGCACGTTCAGCGACTCACGCAACGCCGGCCAGGCGCTGCCGAGTTCCTTTTCACCGCGCTGCTCCAGCCAGTCGGGAATCGCCGCACGGATCGCAGGCGCGGCACCATCCTTCGCCCGTTTCAAAATATCGGCCGACCTCACCTGCGGCGCGGTTTCATCCGCCGGCAGATCGCGACCGTTGACGATCCAGTAGGCCGCCCAGACCCGCCACAGGCGCTCTGGGGTGATTTCCTCCGGCTGCGTGTGCTCTGCATCCGGTAAACCGGCCAGATACCAGTACCAGCGCCACCAGCGCACGCACTCGTAGATCGACTCCGCGAAGATGCGCCGGTCCCGGCTGCCCCATTTGCGATGCCGCTTGAAGGTGAACTCGATCACCTTGTCCGCATACCTGCGCCCGACAAAGACATCCCCCAAGGCGACAATGATTTCATCCAGCAGATGCGGCGGCAGTTTCATGCGCTGCCGATACGCGGAGCACGTCCCGCATGCAAGCCATCAACACACCTCTGTGGCACAGCCTGCGATCTCCTCGGCGAGGCCGGGGATTTGCGCGAAGGTTTTGGCCGGGGTCTCACGGAGGGCGGGCACGCGAAGGCCCTCCGAGGGCAGATTTTTCAAGAGGCGGTCCAAAGCCTGGCCAAAGGCAGTCACAGCCGCGCCTTCTTCCTCGGCGTCATGACGCAGACCATTGAGGAGGGCCACATGCTCGTAGCGCGACAGCCATTCCTGCGCCCGGGAGCGGTAACGCTCGATGATCAGGCTCATGAAGTTCTCCGCAGAACGCGGTTCCGACTCCCGCAGCACCTGGAAGGCTAGGCAACGCGCCACGTCGGCGGCGGCGGTGATCAGACCCGGCTCATTCACACCGACCTGCTCATGCGAGAGACTGCGGTGGCGATGCTCGAAATGGAAACCAAGATCCACCTGACACTGATGCTCTCCCGGCAGATGACGGAAGGCCTCGCACAGCAAGGCGATCTCCAAACCCCAGCCACCGGGCAGGCTGAAGTCCTGAAGCGCGTCCATGTCGGCGGCAAACTCGCCGGAAAGCGGGTAGCGGTAGCTGTCGAGCTGTTCGATGAGCGGCTTCGCCCCCAGCACATCGCGACAAGCCTGAATCAGTGGAAAAATCAGCAGGCGGGTGACGCGGCCAAACAGGCGGTCGGACACGCGGCTGTAGTACCCTTTGGCAAAGCGGTAGCCCATGCGCGGATGCAGCAGCGGGTAGCACAGCCGCCAAAGCAGATCCCGGCTGTAGTTCAGGATGTCCGTGTCATGACTGACCACCACGCCCTTGAACCCACGCGCCTTCAGCCAGGCGATGCCCATCCAGATGTTGGACCCCTTCCCCGCATGCGCACCGGGCAGCCCGGCGTCCGCCATGCGCTGGTAAACCTGGCTCAGACGCGGCCCGTCATTCCACAAAATATGCGCTCGCTTGCCCTTGAGGTTTTGACGGCAAAAGAGCAGCGCACGATCGTGCTCGGCGGCGTTCATGCCGTTCATGCTCAGGATCACCTCGCTGACGTGGCAGGCCTGCGAGACCTCCTCCAGGATGCGCGGCAGGGCCGGGCGTTCGCACTCGGCATACAAAGCTGGCAGCAGCAGGGCCACCGGCTTTTTCGCCGCCCAGGCCAGCATTTCCTGCTCACGCTCGGCGCTGTCCGCGTGGGCGAGGTGGTGGAGGGTGGGCACGCGGGCGTGCTGATAAAAATCTGCCATGAGGGTTGGTGTGCACGCTCAATGACGCATGCCGCGCGATTGTGAAACGTTTTTGTTCAAATCTGCGCGGCGGGATCGGCGTTGCGCGGCCCCTGCTGACGATCTTCCTCGCCGTTGAGCGCCAGCGCCTCCACCTCGGGATCGATCTCGATGGATTCCGCCTCGATCTCGATCTCCTGCCGCCACTGGCGGGAAATCCACGGCCGTGCCAATCCATAAAGCAGGTAGCTCACGAAAATGACCGAAGGCATCCAGTGCCAGTTCATCACCGTGAAGGCAATGACCACGATGGTGATGAGCACCCAGTGGAACGACCGCTTCGTGCGCCAGTTCACCGCCTTGAAGCTCGGATATTCGAGATTGCTCACCATCAGGTAGGACAGCAACGCCATCAGCCCGGCCAGCGCGTATTTCCAATTCCCAATCTCCTTCTCCGTGCTGTCCAGCCAGATGACCAGCAGCGTCAACGAGGAGATCACGCCCGCCGCCGCCGGAATCGGGCAGCCACGGAAGCTCTTGCTGCTGCTTTTCACATCCGCCGCCGCCAGACAGTTGAAACGCGCCAGGCGCATCGCCCCGCAGACAAGGTAAACACACGAGATCAGCCAGCCCAAGCCCTTCGGCGTGTCGATTTCCTTCAGCACGATGTCATGCACCAGCAGCGCCGGTGCCACGCCAAAGCTCACAATGTCCGCCAGCGAGTCCAGTTCCCGGCCAAACGGGCTCTCCGTGCCCCCCATGCGCGCCACGCGACCGTCCAAGGCGTCAAACAAGCAGGCCAGCAGGATGAACACGATCGCGTAGTGGTAATGCTGGTTCATCGCCAGATGCCGCCCGTCGAAGATTTGCAGGATGGCGACGAATCCACAGAGAATGTTACCCGCCGTCATCAAAGTTGGCAGCACCGGGATGCGGGGTTCGTGAGCGGAAGACATGGCTGGAAAGGTGAATGCAGAATGAGGAATGTCGAGCCGAGAGAATCGAGACAGACTGCCGCAGGCAGCCCGCAGGGAAGCGCAGCGCATCAATGACGAATGAGAGCCACGAACCAGGACGCCCTGACGGCTTGCATTGCCTGGTTTTGCCGTTATGGCAGAACCCCGGCGTTTAGAATCATTCAAAAAGCCGCCACCACGCTTCCCGCAATTCGTCATTCCGTATTCGACATTCGTCATTTCCGCCATGCCTTCCGAACTTCCACCCCTCAACGGCGACATGACCATGAGCCAGGTGCTCCAGGCCTATCCTGGGGCGCAGCGGGCGTTGTTTGCGCGTTATCACATCGGCGGCTGCCGCAGTTGTGGCTTCCAGCCCGGTGAAACGCTGGCCCAGGTCTGCGAGCGCAATGAAAACATCCCCGTGACCGAGGCCGTCGCGCACATCCAAGACAGCCACCAAGGCGACGCCTCGCTGCAAATCTCCGCGCAGGACTTCGAACAGCTCCGCCGCTCAACACCCGACCTCATCGTGCTGGATGTCCGCACCCGCGAGGAGCATGACGCCGTGAAGCTACCCGGCGCGCGCCTGCTCACCCAGGAACTCGTTCAGGAAATCTTCACCAGCGGCGACAAGACGAAAACCCTCGTGCTCTACGACCACACCGGGTCCCGGTCGCTCGACGCGGCGGCGTATTTCATCGGCCACGGCTTTGCCGAAACCAAATGCCTCAGCGGCGGCATCGCCGCCTACAGCCAGGAGATTGATCCTTCCCTGCCCCGCTATCGTATCGAAATCGAAGCCTGATTCCCTCTCATGGACGAAGCCACCCTCCAACAAGCGCTCACCAACACGCAAAACCTCGGCGAAATGCCCGATGCCGACGCCGTCGGCACCGTCGGCAGCCCGGATTGTGGCGACATGGTCCGCATGTGGATCAAATACAAGGACAAGGACGGCCAGAAGGTCATCGACAAGGCCAGCTTTCAAAGTTTCGGCTGCCAGACGGCCATCGCCGTCGCCAGCATCGCCACCGAGTTGATTCGCGGCAAGACGAAGGCCGAGGCGCTCTCCATGTCAGCCGAAGAACTCAGCCAGCCGCTCGGCCCGCTACCCCCCATGAAGATCCACTGCGGTCAGATGGTCGAAGGCGCGCTGCGGGCGGCTCTGGAGGCCGAGGGCAAAGAACCAAGAGCGGAAAGTCCAGAGTCCAAGCCGGTCAATGACCAAAGCGGCACCCTCGCCGACGCCCTCAACCTCGCCGGCAAGACCCAGGGCAAAATCAAGATCGTTCTCACCAGCTAGTTTCGTCATTCGTTCATTCACCAATCGTCATTTTCCAGCATGCACTCCTCCCTCGAACTCAAACGCGAAGTCGAAGCCGTTCAAATCCCCAGCGGCGACATGATCACACTGCCCATCGGCATGAAGGTCATCATCACCCAGTCCCTCGGTGGCACCTACACCGTGGCCACAGACTTCGGCCTGGCCCGCATCCAGTCGAAGGATGTCGATGCGCTTGGCATTGATCCTGAAGCCTCCAAGAAAGAGCAGGAAAGCACCTCCTCCAACATTCCCGCCGATGTCAGCGATCTCGAAGGCCAGGTCTGGAACCAGCTCAAGAACGTCTATGACCCGGAAATCCCCGTGAACATCGTCGATCTTGGCCTCGTGTATGACTGTAAGGTCGAGGCCGACGCCGAGGGCAAGAACAGGGCGCTCGTGAAGATGACCCTCACCGCACCCGGCTGCGGCATGGGCCCCACCATCGCCGCTGACGCGCAAAGCCGCATCATGACCATCGAGGAGATGGACGACGCCGCAGTGGAACTCGTCTGGGATCCCGCCTGGAACCAGGGCATGATCAGCGTCGAGGGCAAGATGAAGCTCGGCATGATTTGAGTCGGCTCTGAACCGCCTCAAGGCGGGACTCCAATACACCTCCCATCACGAAAAAGGGCATGACTCGCGTCATGCCCTTTTTGACAGTCTGTCGGTCAGCCTTCGCTGCTACTTCTTGCCGGCAGCCTCCTGACGAAGCTGTTCGAGGCGGGAAAGCACTTTCGGTGCAGGAGGAGCGGCGGGTTTCGCAGCCTCTTTCGGTTTGTTTGCGGCGATGACCGGCGCGGCAGGCGGAGTCACCACCTTGCGCGGCGCATCGATGCGCAGGATGGAACCGAGCGCGATGCGATGAATGGTGGTGGTGTTGGTGCCTTTCACCGGGATGTCCACACGCACAAACAGGTTGGCCTGCTTGCCGATGGGGGATTTCGCGTCGGTCTTCACCTTGAAGGTCACTTCCTTCGTGTCCTTGGTGATCTTGGCCCCTTCGATCGGAATGGTTTCGGGCACACCGAGCACCTGGGCGCTGGCCTCTCCTTCGAAAGGCAGCAGATGTTCCAGCTTGGCCACCATGACCGCCTCCTTGCCTTGCTCCACGGCGACGAGCGGAATGGCGGGCGCGTTGAGGTAGGCCGGAGCCGTCACGACCTGCTGGAAAGGCGAGGCATTGTAAATGCGGCCAGCTCCGGCGTCGGCCTCGCCCATGACGGTGAAGTTCCAGGTGCCCGCAGGCGCGGCGGCGTTCGCATCGAGCTGGAAGGTGCATTCGTTCTGGCCTTCGGCGATGGTCTGCTCGCCCAGGGAGCTGATGCCGTTCGGCTTCCAGATCATGAACACACGAATCGGAGCCTTGAAGCCTTCCTTGCGCTTGGAAACGACCTTGAGCTCCAGAATACCGTTGTTCACCAGCGGAACGGCGGGTTTCACGATCTCCAGCGAGTAAGGCGCCTCTTCCACCACTCCGACGGGAAGCCGGTCTTCCACCTCGGTGTAATAAACCACGTTGCCGTTGCGGACGACGTCGAACTCCTGGCGCAGCTTGCCCACGACCTTGTTGGCGGGATCGACTGGATTGAGCTTCACCGGCACGACCTGATGTCCCAGCGGCGCATCGGCGGTGGCTTCAAACAGCAACGGTATGCTGCCGAGATCTTTCGGAGCCAGCTCGGTGAGCAGCTTGACTCCCTGCGGCAGGTTCGGCGCCTCAAACTTGTAATCCCCTCCCACATTGACGCGGGAAATGTTCACCAGCGTGGCATAACGGCCGCCTTTCGGCACCGCGATGAACTGGCGGTAGTGCGTGTCATTCACTGTGAACTGCGGCGAGGCAAAGAACACCTCCGGCTCGGCGGCGATGAGTTCGAGGCGATACACGTAGTTCGGTCCGCCGCGCTCCAGATGGTCCGCCACACGCACAAAGTAGTTCCCGTCCGCCGGAATGCCGATCTTGAATTTGCTGTCCAGACGGCGGCGGCCGCCACCGTCGTCGTTACCGCTGAGGCTGCCGCCTTTTTCATTGTAGATGTTCACCACGCTGTCCAGCGGCGAGCCCAGGCTCTGCGCAAAGGTCTGCACCTCCAGCGTCATGCCCTTCTTCAGCGGCACTTTGAAGTAATCCACATCACCCGGCTTTTCGATGATGCCGTTCAGCGCGATCGGCTCTCCCGTCGCGGCGGCGGTGGCCTTCGCCTGGTCTTCATTCGGCTCGACTTCGAGGACGTTGTCGTAATTCACCAGACGGAAGGGATTGCCGGAGGGCGCAGGCTCCTGGGTCTTCGAGTAAATCATGTAGTTGGGGTCAATCTCCGCCGGAAGCTGGGCCTCTTCCTCAAAGGAGCTGTCACGCTCGATAAAGCGCACCTTGGTTTTCGAGCCGATCTTGCCACCGGCGGGATAGACCACATCAGGGCGGCGGAAGCCGCCGACATGCAGGCGGTAAAACGAATTGCCACCGCCACGGTAGGAGGACTCGCGGATCATCACCGTGTAGTCGCCGTCTTCCTCGGCCACATACGAGCAGTAGCCGTCCTGGCGGTGCAGGATGGTGTCGTCAGAGATGACTTTTTCGAAACGGTCCTTGTCGATGATCGCCAGGAAGGGGTCAAACACCGTGTAGCCCAGGCGCAGGCCATCGACTTCCACCGAGATGCGCTGGCCCTTCTTGGCCGAGATGCGGTAGTAGTCCACATCCTCGTTCTGCACGATGCCTTCCACCGTCTGGTTCATCTGGATCACCTGCGGCGTCTCAAAGTCGCTGTTCGGCTCCTTTTCATCCACGTTCGGGAAGATCCCCACGAAGAACTGGCGTGGGTGCGAGATGCCCGTCTTCGTGCGGATGCGCATCAGGTGATTTCCCGGCGGCACATCCGGCGCGATGGCGATGGTCAGTTCCACCTTGCCGTTCTCCGCCTTCTCCACGCTCTTCTGCGTGAATCCGGGCGAGAAGAACATCAGGCTCTCGAAATCCGCGAGCTGGGATCCTGTGAGAGTCAGCTTCATCTCCGTGCCACGCTGGCCGCCGTTTGGCGTCGTGGTCGTGAAGGTCGGGTAGGCGGCAAAAGCGGAAGTGCTTAGCGCAGCCGCAGCGGCGAGGAGGGCAAAACGGTGAAGAGAGGTCATGACGGAAGAATTAGGGGATGGCACACATACGCCACCGGCTGGGAGGAAATTACGCCCCGCCCCAAATCTGTGCAAACGAAGAAGTCCCGCCAGTCTCCTCGGCTCCAAGACTCCAGCTCACACCGGGAGAAGCACTCCTCGTCTCCCAGTCCCCTCTTCTCCAAGTCTTCAACCGCCATGCCCTTCGACCCCACTCTTCCCGCCAACAATGCGCCGAACTCCTCGGCGCAGATGCGTGCGCAGTTCAACGGCCTGAAGGATCTCATCGACGCCATTCTCGCCGGGCCGCAGGGGCCGCCTGGGGCCGACGGTGTGCCCGGACCGCTAGGCCCGCCCGGAGCCGATGGACAGCCGGGAGGACCTCCTGGCCCGCAAGGGCCTCCGGGGGAGGTGACGAATGCCGCTTTCAGCGCCGCCATCGCAGGCACGAGATGCAACAGCAACGGTGTGGCCTTGCTGGGGGCTGGTGGTGAGTGACCCGCCGACGCAGAGCGAGCTGCAGGCCATCGTCAGCAAGCTCGATGAGCTGATCAATGCGCTGCGCAGGTAAGGGGGCGCAAGTGACTCGACGCTGGCGCGAAGGCAGGAGCGGGTTTAACAACAGGCCCCATGACCGTCGCCCGTGCCACCACCCTGCTCGCGAGCGCCCATTGGCGCATGCTGGTGCACAAGGCGCGGTTCGGGCTGCGTGAGAACCGGCTGCTCAGCCTCACCGTGGGCACCTTTCTCGTGCTGTATGGCTTCGGCGCGTATTTCCTGGTGGCGCGGGGGCTGGACTTCATCGCCAAGCTTCCGCTGATCGGCCCGCTGCTGACGGAGCGGCTGGTGTTCCTGCTGTTTTTCTTTTTCTTCATCATGCTGATCATCTCGAACGCGACGATCACGGGCATGGGCCTGTTTCGTCGGCGCGAGATGGAGTGGCAGATCGCGCTGCCGCTGCCACCGCGCAGCCTGGTGCTGTGGAAGACGTTGGAAGGCATGCTGCTGGCCAGTTGGGGCCTGCTGCTGCTCAGCGCGCCGATCCTGATGGCCCTGGCACGGGTGTATGAGGCCGATTCAGGCTTCATGCTCGCCGTTTTGCCAGCGCTGCTGTCGCTGGTGACGATCGCGGCCAATGTCTCGACCTGGCTCTTGATCGCGCTGGCCCGCTGGGCACGGCGCTGGATGTGGAAGCCGCTGGCGCTGGTGCTGGCCCTGCTGCTGGTGCGCACGCTGCCGGTCTGGCAGTCGGGCTTTGAAACCCTCAACACGGGGGATCTGACGGCGAGCCTGAACCAGATCCTGCGCCACACGGAAATCTGCATGCACCCGCTGCTGCCCAGCACCTGGGTGGCGGAGACGATCCAGGCCGCCGGACGCGGGATTCGGGAGAGAGCGCTGTTTTTCAACCTAGTGCTGCTGGCGCACGCGCTGCTGAGCATCGTCATCACGGCGCGGATCGCGGGCTCGCAGTTTTACCCTGCGTGGAACCGCGTCATGAGCGCGGCGCCCGGCGTGGACTCAGCCGCGAAACGGCCCGAGTTTTGCGCACGGCCGGGACGGCTGGCGGAATGGCTGCGGCGTGTGCTGGCGCTGGACCGCGCCTCCTTTGCGCTGCTGGTGAAGGAGGTGCGGATGTTTGTACGCGAGCCGGTGCAGTGGGGGCAGACAGCGGTCATCTTCGGGCTGCTGCTGATGTATTCCATGAACCTGCGCAAACTCGGCTATGACCTGCAAAGCCCCTTCTGGATCGCGGTGGTGAGCCATTTGAACCTGCTGGTCTGCTGCCTGGCGCTGTCCACGCTGACGACGCGCTTCATTTACCCGCAGTTCAGCCTGGAAGGCCGGCGCATGTGGATTTTGGGCCTGTCCCCGGTGCCGCTGCATCGCGTGCTCGGCCTGAAGCTGCGGCTGAGCGCCAGCGTGCTCTCACTCATCATGGTGGCGCTCGTGATCGTGTCCGGCGTTTCCCTGGCACTGCCCTGGCGGCGCATCGGGTTCTTCAGCGCCTCGATTTTGATGCTGAGCTACGGCCTGACCTCGCTGGCGCTGTCGCTTGGGGCGCTGGTGCCGAATTTCCGTGAATCCAACCCCGCGCGCATCGTGTCCGGCTTCGGCGGCACCGTCTGCCTGATCGCCAGCTTCGTTTACATCGTGTGCGGCATGGCGGTGCTGGTGCTCCCCTCCTGGCAGCATTTGAGGCAGGATGCAGCGGTTGGCATGGCCTATGACGGGCGGCTGGAACTGCTCAGCCTCAGCGGACTGGCTGTGCTGACTGTGGTTTTTGGAGGTCTTCCGTATTTTTTTGCCAAGAGGAGAACGAAAAATCTGGAGTATTTAAGACATCTGTAGTATTTCCGTGCTGGAAATAATTTCCAGCACTCCCATGATCACCCGCAAAGCACCCGCCACGGCAACCGCGCCCGGTCACATCGAGGAAAACCTCCTCGTCTTCGAAGAAGCCCCCGAATTCATGGACGGACACGCGGTCTCAGCCTCTCTGGAAAATGTGGACCTCAAGGTCAAAGCCGCCCAGGAGCAGCTCATCCAACTCCGCCATCAACAGGAGGAAATTGAGCGCCAAAAACAGCATCTGGAAGCACTGCGCATCAAGCAGGAGCGCTTCGTGGCCGGCAAACGGGATCTCCTCGAAAAAATCGGCCGGGCCAACGGTCATGTCGAACGCGAGCTCTACGACGCCCAGAAGCGCGTGGAGGAACTCAGCCTGACCTTCGACGAGTTTCGCCGTCACATCGACATCTTGAAATCACTCCAGCCAGAAAAATGGCACCGCACCCAGGTGGACCAGGAGCTCGACAACGCTCTCCTCGCCATTGAGGACGCGGAAAATGACTTCGCCAAGGGCATGCGCCGCCTGCACGCCATGACACCACCGGATTCCGCCGCCAGCGCGATCACGCTGGAAGACGCGGATGCTCCCGTGCTCTCCGGCATGAACGGCAGCGCCGATGATCTTGCCACCTGGATGCGCCGTGGGTTTGCTTTCACACTGCCACTGATGGCCACCGTGCTCATCGCCATCGTGCTGATCCGCCTCATGTTCTAATTTCCCTCCGGCAAACCTCTCACCCACCGCGCTTATGGCCCTCTTCTCCGGCAACCGTAAAGTTCGCTCCCGTCGCACCCAAACCGCGAAGGAGATCAAGCAGGAGCTTTCTCCACGCAGGGAAACCCGACATCTGGCCAGACGTTCGGATGAGGTGCGCAGCCAGATCCACCGACTGGAATGCCTCATCACCGACGCGCCGCGCCTTCAGCGCCAGCAGCGCCTCGCGAACATCAACATGGTGCCGCCGATGGAGCTTTCCTCCCCTGCCCCGCGTCGTCAGCGCCGTGTGCCCATCGCCCAGCAGCGTGCCCGGCGTGGTGCCAAGCTGCGCATGTTCACCGAAGGCGTTTTCGTCCTCGGCGCGATCGCCGCCGTGGTCGGCTGGCTGAACCAGTGGTTCCATTTCTGGAATTGAGGTTATTCCCCTTTCGCGGCGTTCTTTTTCTTGCCATTGCCTTTCGGCTGCTGCGGAGGATTCACCTCGCCATCGAAGGCCTTGTTTCCATGCGTGAAGCGCGGCGGTGGCATGGTTTCCTTGACCTCGGCCTGGAGGCGCAAAATTTCGGCTTTCAACTCCTTCACCTTGTCGGCATAAGCGGGATCGTTGGAAAAGTCCTTCAACTCAAGCGGGTCGGCTTTGCGGTCGAGCAGCTCCCAGTCATCGACATCGGGCGTGTAGTAATGCACGAGCTTGAACTGGTCGGTGATGACACCGTAATGCGGGCGCACGCGATGCGGCACCGGATACTCGTAGTAGTGGTAGTAGAGTGATTTGCGCCAGTCAGGAGGCGTTTCACCTTTCATGAGCGGCACAAAGCTGCGGCCATGCACGTCGGCCAGATTCTCGCACTTCGCGATGTCGAGGAAGGTGCTGGCGAAGTCGATCAGGCTCACGATCTGGTTTGTGCTGCTGCCTGGCTTGATCACGCCCGGCCAGCGGACGAGCAGCGGCGTGCGCAGCGACTCCTCAAAGATCCAGCGTTTGTCGAACCAGCCGTGCTCGCCGAGGAAGAACCCCTGGTCGCTGCTCAGGATGACCACCGTGTTCTCAGTGAGGCCGTTTTTGTCGAGGTAGTCGAGCACACGGCCCACGTTCTCGTCCACAGCCTTCACGCAGGCCAGATAGTCGTGCATGTAGCGCTGGTAGCGCCATTTCACGAGGTCACGGCCCGCAGGGGCCGCAGCGGTGTACTTGGCATTGCGCGGTTCGTAGTAGGCGTCCCATTGCTTGCGCTGTTCAGGCGTCAGATTGCCGGGGGGAACGAGTTTGGCGTCCTTGGGCGTGAAAGTGCGGTCGATGCCCATGTCGTGATCGCTCACCGCCTTGCTGCGGCCGCTGTAGTTGTCGAACAGCGTCTCCGGTTCCTCATAGACGCGGTCCTTGTCAAAGCCGAGCAGGCGCAGCGGCGGCTCCCACTCACGATGCGGGGCCTTGTGCTGGCTCATCATCATGAAAGGCTTCGTCTTGTCGCGCTGGTCGAGCCACTTGAGGGTGAGATCACCGATGATGTCGGTGGTGTAGCCCTCGTATTTCACGTTCTTGCCATTCTCAGTCATCGGCGGGTTGTAATACGCGCCCTGGCCGGGAAGCACGTTCCAGTAGTCGTAACCGACGGGATCGGTCATGAGGTGCCACTTGCCGATCACGGCCATCTGATAGCCGCTCTTCTGCATCACCTTTGGGAAGGTGGGCTGGGAGCTGTCGAACTTGCTGTTGCTGTTGTTGTAGAAGCCGTTGGCGTGCGAGTACTTGCCGGTCTGGATCACCGCGCGGCTCGGGCCGCAGATGGAGTTCGTCACGAGGCAACGGTCAAAACGCATGCCTTCCTTGGCGATGCGGTCCATGTTCGGCGTTTCGAGCAGTTTCCGGCTGTCGCCATACGCGCTGACGGCCTGAGTGGTCAGGTCATCGCAAAAAATGAAAACAATATTCGGCGGCTGCGCCACGCTGGCGGCGGTGACGAGAAGAAATGACGCAAAAAGAGAACGAATCATGGCTGGGCAAACCGGAACGAGCGTTTCGCCGGATTGTTGCAGCGGTTTACCCACCAATTATGCCGAAAATCGGGAGAGTGCTCCAGATGGCCGGGGTAAAAACGCGGCGGCTGGTTTCAGGACGCACCATCAATGGCAATGCGTAACCTAGCAGCCTGTTGAACAACGCGAAGCAGGCGGGGAGCAAAAAGAGTTTTGGATCATGGCCGGGGAACTGCCGGCGGCGACGCCCGATGGCTTCTACCGGCGGGTGAACCGGACGCTGGAGAAGATGGGCTTTGCGCCGATGTCTGGAAGATCTGCACGCCTGCCTAAGCTGAGCGCAGAAAGGGCGGACGTCCACGGTATTGATCCTGTGGTGTATTTAAAGATGCTCATGGTGGGCTTCTTCGAGAACCTGCCCAGCGAGCGGGCCATCGCCTCGCGGTGCGCGGACTCGTTGTCCATCCGCGGGTTCCTTGGCTACGCGCTCACGGAGAACACGCCGGATCATTCCAGCCTGAGTGGAATGGCACTGAATTAGAGCCTGTTATTAACTTTAAAAAGAGCTGTACCCCGGTGAGGTTCCAAGCAATAAACTTGGAATGGAACCTTCGAGCAACAAGCCAAGAACCGCCTACCCCAGTGACATTTGCGATGCAGAGTGGGATTTTTGCCAGCCCTACCTGGTGCTGATGAAGGAAGATGCGCCCCAGCGGGACTATTCGCCGCATGAAGTTTTTAACGCGCTGCGCTACATCGTGCGCTGCGGGTGCCAGTGGCGCATGATGCCCCATGACCTGCCCCCCCTGGCAGAACGTTTACCAGCAGGCGCAGCGCTGGATAAAGGCGTGCAGCTTCGAAGCCATGGCTCATGATCTGCGTGAGCTCGCGCGTCTGGCCAGGGGACGCAACGCGCAGCCCTCGGCGGCTATTCTTGATGGCCGCACGTTGCAGTCCTCGCCTGAAAGCGGAGGCCGGGCTGGCTATGACGGCTACAAGAGGCGCAAAGGCAGCAAGGCGCATATTGCGGTGGACACTCTGGGACATCTGCTGGCAGTGAAGGTGACGGCGGCCAACGAGCAGGAGCGTGCGCAGGTCGGAGAGCTTGCCGCGCAGATCCAACAGGCCACCGGAGACAACGTGGAACTGGCCTATGTGGATCAGGGCTACACTGGAGCAGAGGCGGCACGGCAGGGCCGGGAGCACGGCATCAGACTTGAGATGGTCAAGCTCTCGGAAGCCAAGAAGGGCATTGTGCTGCTGCCGCGCCGCTGGGTGGTGGAACGCAGCTTTGGCTGGGCAGCACACTTCAAGCGTCTTTCCAGGGACTACGAGCGTCTGGCCTCGACTCTGACCGGCATGCACTGGCTGGCCTTCGC
>NZ_JBIIKX010000108.1:0-15295 GCF_044232965.1 Prosthecobacter sp. | reverse complement strand
AGGTCACAGGGACTTGCTCTTGATCTTCCATCTCTCGAAGTCGGTGCTCGTGGCGGCACAGAGCACCCCGCCCGCACCGAACCGGTAGAACCGTGGAGTGATCCCGGTGTCTGGCACATGATCGCTACCGGCAATGCACGAGGTGTGCATCACATCGAAAGCCCCGCCATGACCAGCCTCGCCTGCATGGCCGATGTGCGCGACATCGACCGCCTCGTAGCCATCGTCTCCGTCATTCGTCCCGGTGCGGCCAATGGCCTCAAGAAGGCGCAGTTCGCCCGTCGAGCGCAAGGCCTCGAACCCGTGGACTACACACATGACAGCCTCGCCCCGGTGCTGCGCTCCACCTTTGGCGTTGTGGCCTATGAAGAGCACATCCTGCAAATCTGCGAAGCTTTTGCCGGGCTACCTCCAGGTCGTGGCGATGTCCTGCGTCGTGCCTTGGTCAAGCAGGACAGCGCCAAAATCAATGAAGTGAAGGCGGAGTTCATGGCGTCGGCTAAGGAACGCCGTCGTGATGCCCGCAGCATCGCTTATGTCTGGGATCTCGTGGCCGGGTTTCAAGGTTACGCCTTCTGCCGTGCTCACAGCACCGCTTATGCGGTCGAGGCCTATCAGGGAGCCTATGCCAAGCACTACCACCCCGCTGAGTTCATGGCGGGCGTGCTCACGAATGGCAAAGGGTTCTATTCCCCTTTGGACTATACCCTTGAATGCCGCCGCCTCGGCATCGGCTTCCTCTCTCCCGATGTGAACATCCCCAGCGATGCCTTCACCGTCGAGCTTTCCGCCGCCCCCAGCGGCTCCCCTGCCCCGTCTTTGGGCAAAGCGATCCGTGTCCCGCTGCGCTGCATCAAGGACCTCTCCGAGGCCACCTTGACCCGGTGGCGGGCCGAACTCGCTCAGACACCCTTCACCAGCGTGCGGGATTTCTGCGAGCGTGTCCGCCCTGAAGGCCCCGAGGCGCTGAACCTCATCCGCGCTGGCGCATTCGACAACCTCGGCAGTTCCCGCACAGAACAGTTCTGGCGCTGCTTGCACAGCTCGCGTGATGTGAATGCCGGAGCCGACTGGCTCTTTTCCAAGTCTCCCCATCTCCCAGCCTCCGAGTCTGATCCCCTCCGCGCCACCTACCGCGAGGAACCGACTTTGCTACAAAAGCTCCACGATGAGTTGGAACTCTTCGGCTACACCATCACCGGCCATCCTCTTGACCTGCATCCCCACATCGCCTGGGACACCTACTGCCCCATCGCCGACCTGCACCGCTACCACGGCCAGCGGGTCACCGTCTGCGGCCTCATCATCGTCAGCCGCAGCCATTTGCAGCAAAACGGCCAGCCCATGAAGTTCATCTCCATCTGCGACCGCACCGGTATCGTCGAATGCGAAATCTTCGCCGCCGCCTATCGACTCTATGGGTTGAACACCGTGCGCTACCCCGTCGTGCAGGTCACGGGAGAGGTGAAGCCCTTCGACAATGGCGCTGGCTACACGCTGGATGTGCTGCGCGTGCAGCAGCCACGAATGAAAACGCTGCCTGCAAAATCATGAGTGAGGAAATCACCCGCGCCGCGCCACTTCGGCATCTACGTGCTGGCAAGAGGGTCGGTATAGGCGACCCCCTTTGTTCACTGAATTAGTTTCAAAGATTCTAATTAAAATAACGTATATAACGTTACATAAATAATGAGTGGCAGACTTCACTAGGGGCAAAATTCGCTAGGTTGATCTAGGGAATATGGATGACACCGAACGTGGAGGTTCACCTTTGGTAAAGGGGCTAAGTAATGGTTAGACCCTTCTCAATACCAGTGAGTTAAGCGTCAATCTATTATGGTTAGTTACGTTATTAACGTTACAAACATGGGGGTGGCCAGCCATAAAGAGTGCGAGTGGCACCTTCGATCAGTCGGCCGCATTCTTTGGCCCACGGAAGCATTTCCTAGGGCGTAGCGGGGAGCCGTTTCGCACCGCCAGGGCGAAGGGTGGACGCCGACGTTGCGTGCCCAGTCGATCAGGAGCGTCTTGTCGCGGCGGCGTGCTTCTGCGCTTCGATCCTGCTCATCTCCCGCAGGTGGTCCGCTTGGGCGTTGCGTTCTTCGGACGTGGTCAAGGAGCGTTTGGAGTTGAGCTCGGCTGCTTCCTGCCAAGTCGGCAGGCGTGGCTTCGGCAATGGGGCGACGTTTTCCATGGAGGTAGTCATCTATTGCATGAATACGGGCTTCTTCCAGAGATCTCCGCTCCGGATTGTCGAAAGGTGGATCGGTGATGCGGGCGGAGGAAGCGAGGGGGGATCGTCATGTCGTTGACGCCGATGCCGCAGGCGTTGCGGAGTTTGAAGGGGCCGGCGGCCTAGACAGTGACAGCGGATTCGGTCGGGGACAGGAAGACGGTGCCAGCGACGTCGCCAGCTTTCACGCTGCGCTTGAAGGCGGTGGGGGAGATGTCCGGGTTCTAGGTGTGGGAGTGCTCCCAGACAGTCTTCCCTGCAGTATTGGTCGAATCGTTCGATCAATTGCCGCCCGGCCGGACCGAGGCCGAGCGGGATTTCTGGATGGAGGAACGGGATCGTATCACGAAGCTTCGCCCGCTCGTCCTAGATTCAGTTGCAACCATGGCAGACCGGGAGCTTAAAGGTTCACCCCATGAGTGAGTCCATCGCCATCCTCAGTGACATTCATGCCAACCTGCCGGCGCTTGAGGCCGTGCTGGCGGACATCGAAACCCAGGGCATCCGCGATCTTCTCTGTCTGGGCGATGTCGTGGGCTATGGAGCGCAGCCGGCGGAATGCATCGAGAGGCTGCGGGCACTGGGCTTTCTGAGCATCCTGCGCGGCAATCATGATGCCTACGCCGCCTCCGAGGTCGATCCGCCGAATGTGTCGCACGAGACGTTGGAAGGCATCCGCTGGACGCGTGCCCGGCTCAGCCCGGAGCACCGCGCCTGGTTGGGGGCGCTGCCGCTTACCTGGCAGGGGCGCGATGCCGAGGCCGTGCACGCGGCGCTGCCGCAGCCGGAGGCCTGGGACTATGTGCTCGAAGCTTCCGCCGCCGCCCGGCACTTTGCCCACCAGCGGCAGAGGATCTGCTTCATCGGCCATTCCCACCAGCCCGCCATGTTCGTCGAGCGGGAGGACCGTGCGCTTGACATCACCAGCCTCGAATCCATCCGCCCAGACCGGAAGCAGGTCATCAACGTCGGCTCCGTCGGTCAGCCTCGCGACAAGGACGAGCGGGCCTGTTATCTCATCTATCGCCGCGACATGCAGGACGTCTGGTGGCGCAGGGTGGCCTACGACGTCTCTGCCACTCAATCCGCCATCATCGCCGCCGGCTTGCCGGTGAAATTTGCCCACCGCCTCTCTCATGGAAAATAGTTCTTCCGACATCCCATCTGGCATGCATCTGCCAGAACCCGTCGCCCTCGAGGCCATGAAGACTCTTGTTCGCAAGTGTGAGGGAGGGCAGGTCATTTACCGTGCCAAACGGGGCGACGCATGGCTATGCGACGTGCAACTCCTGGAAGTCACGGAAGCAGCCTTTGCTGTCGATCTCAAACCTGTACGCCGGGTGGACACAGCCATGTGGAGGCAGCAACAACTGCGCCCTCCATTCAGGGCTCGCTGCCCATGGTGGTGGCCAGGCCTTGATTCGAAGCGCCATGCTCTCGTTTGCACGCGCTACGTGGACTATTGCATCACATTCGATCCTCAAAAGGTGGCCGAAGTCGTCGGGATGGCTGAAGCTCCGAAGATGCCCGTGGGGGATATTTTGAGCATCTTGAGGCGTGTCGAGTTGGAGTGATGGCTCTGAATGTTCAACGAGCCAGCTTTTGAATTTTCACGCCCATCGCCTCCAGCAGCACCTTGCCCATCTGGCGGGTCTTTTCGTCCACGGGTTTGGGTGGCAGAAGCCCGGAAAATCGCCCTTCAAAACTATCTGCGGGCATGTCTTCGGCATCACCCAGGTTCCAGAACTTGCCGTTCCCGAGACGATGAATGGGCAGGAGGTGAGTAATGTTGCACTGCGCAGACTGGCCAATCAGCACCACCACTTCCTCTCGGTCATAGGATTCCGAAGGCGGTGTCTCCGTGTCCAGCTTCTCACACTTCTTCGCTTTCGTGATCCAGGATTCCAGGATGAGCACGACAGCGGAAGCACCATACGATCCCGTGATCAGCCGGACCTTGTTGGCGAAAGCATCCTTCGCGACCGTGTCGCTCAAATTGTCTGGGCTAAAAAGGATGATCCCCTGATCTGTCGCTGCCATCATGATCGGAGCAAGGCAGCCGCTCGTCTTCATGGTGAAGCGGGCGTAACGGGTGGCTTCGGTGATGAGGGTATCAAGGACGGATGGCATAGGCTGAGATTATCTCGGGGGTGGATCCGCATCAAAAGGCAGAATGAAATACTCGACCGATCACTACGAGTTCCATTGCCTGCTTCCACGAATGTCTTCAGCTTTGCTCTTGGTGACCAGCTTTCGGGCCAGTTGGTAGAGGAAGTCGGCTAGCGAATCCGGGTCGTTAAGATGGGATGCGGGAAGTTCGAGAACCGCGAAATTCTGGCTGCGGAGAATCGAGCGGATGGCTTGGTCTTGCTGTTTCGTTGCGGCGTTGCCGTGGATGTGTTTGCTCAATCCGTCGAGGTATATGCAGATGCCGTCCGTGACCTCTTTGGGGTCCTCGTAGAAGAAGTCGGGGGTGGTGGAGGTAAAGGGCTTTGGCAGTGGAATGGAATGCTGACAGGCTGGCTCTGGCAGACCGGCCTTCTGGATGATTTCCAACAGACGTGCTTCGGCTTGATTGACGGGAAGTTCGTCATCCGCACCTTTCATGGTGGGGAGAAGTGCGGGCACGTCATGGGTGAAGGGAATGGAGTCACCAGACAGGTCGAAGAACTCACTGGCCACGTGGCGGTCAAGGAAGCGGTGATAGAAGGCGTTTCGGAATCGCTGGAGGCAATCCGGGCACGAGGAGTCACAGGCTGACGGACACGTCTCCACTATTTGCTTGGCTTTTTCGATCAAGGCGGGCCACTTTTCGATCATCTGTTTGAGCAAGCCTGAGCCGCCGGGCATGGGATCATAAATGATCAAATCAACCTTCTCCTCTCCTGGCTGCGGGATCACGAGAGGCTGCAAATCATCGGGCTCCATGTCGAGAACCAGCGAGCCGGCCAAACGCAGGGTTTCACCGACGCTGTAAGCTGTCTTTTGATCCAGCAAGTCCTGAAACTTCAGACTCTGCGCCACGATGTCGGCATAGAAGCCGAGTGCCATTTCGGGGCGTTTGCCACAACGTTCTAGTTGGGTGTCGATGAAGTTTTCTCGTTCCGCATCAGAGGCATAGGGAGAACGGCTCTGACCACTGACCAAGCAGACGGGGTAGCCAAGACTACCTTGATCAATCTTATCCTTCGGACCCAGATTCACCAGTCGCATATGAACATTTTGGCGATGAAGCACGCTAGCAGTGCCCCACTTGTAGGCCTTCCCTCCGTCATGACGTTTTTGCTCCATGCCGGCGATCATCACAGGCATCTGGAACCTAAACTCTTCCTCGTCACTGATGTGTGACATGTGTGGCATTTCGACATCGCAGATGGGCATGGCCTTGATGCTGGTGCCGCCGAGAGCGCCGCCAGCTTGGTCAATCTCACGCACGGCCTGCGTTTGTAGGTCAACGCTGAAGATGATTGGTTCGACTGGAGGAAGCCGGAACAGCCTTGGGGTGTAGCGTTCGCCGTTGGCATAAATCAGGTTACCAGGAACATACTCGCGAACGGCCATCGCCGAAGGGCGTGGCAGGTCGAAGTCATCACGGCTCATGCTGGCAATGCTCTTGATGGCAGAGCCAATCACCGAACCGGTGTCGAGGCCATAGCCTGGCAGCCAGCTTTCGGCGGCGAGCACGGCATAGATATTCGTGTCATCGAAACCTTCAGCAACGCCCCTTGGGCGGCCACCATTGCCTTTGATCTTGTTCACATAACGGCGGCATCGTTCACGGAAGGCGGTTTCCTCATCACTCAAGGCCCCTTGTTTGGCCTCTTCATCACGCAGTCTGTCAAGCTGACGCAGATGCCATTGCAGACGTGTCCAGATTCGGTTGATGATTTCCTGAAATTCGGCGGCAGCAGTGTTAATGATGTCAGCGAGTATCTCGTCGGTGACGACTGGAGCATCGTCAGTTGGCCAGCCTTGTGTGAATGCCGCACGTAGAGCTACCAGCAAGATCTCACGATGTTTTAGCACCAGTGCTTCAAAAGCGGAGGCCTGAACGGGTGCCAGATTCAGGTGACCACTCGCATCGAAGAAAAACGGTCCAATCTGCGGTGGCAACGTCGCTTTCAGCACTTCCTGCACATCTTCTTGCTGATCACTGGAAATACCATGACCGCCTTTCAGAGCCATGGAAAACAAGGTCGTCAGGAGAACTGCGTGTGCATGGTGGCGCACCAGAACGGGGTTGCTAAGATTGAAACGCGGAGGCAGAACCACACCGTTCAGCAGCTTCTCCGGCGACTCGAAGAAGGCGCGGTCATGGCTGGCCGGTCGGGCATAAGTGAGGTTGACCGCCATGCGGTGGCGGCGACCGGCGCGGCCTGCCCGCTGAAAGTAATTGGCGGGCTGCGGAGGGACGTTGCGCATGAGCACAGAGTCAAGCTGACCGATGTCCACGCCAAGTTCCAGAGTGGGGGTGCAGACAAGGCAGTTCACTGCATCACCCGCGCCTTTGAACCATTGTTCGGCCACCGTTCGTTCTGCTTGAGGAACCTGTGCTGAGTGCTCACGCGGGCGCATCATGGTGAAGTTTCCGTCGAGCACTTGAAGGTCATAATTATCCTCACGTTCGTTTTCCCACTCCACTTCGCCTTTGCAGTTGTGAGCCAGACATTTCATCAGAGGTGGCTGTCTGTTGACGGTTTGGCGGCAGGTCTTGCAACGATAGATTCCTCGCTTCTCCGAAGCTGAGATTTGGAGGATGTCGCCATCAATCTGGTGCGCATCCTGGCAGCCTGACAGCACCTCATTCTTGGGACTGAGCAGCCGGGCTTCGACCAGCACGCGGGTATCTTTGGTGAGGTATTGCCAGAGTTCCTCCACGAACTCCACTCGTGATTCGTCAGGCACATTCCATTTGGTCGCAGCTTGGCGAATGCTTGAGTTGCCTTTGCTCAGCCACTGCCGGATGCGGTTCTGGTTATGGTTTGCCGTGCGACGGAGAACCAAACCGACCGGAACGTCCGGCAGGAGGGGCAGGAATCCACGCTGGATCTCTCGCATTCCCTCCTTCCACAGACGGGTGAAGATATGATTCTCGCGGTCAAACAGCAGGTGCGCATTGCGCCGTTCACGATCCAAAATCAGTTCAACTCCACGCAGGAGTTCGTCTGCGGGCATCCCGATCAAGTTGCTCCATTTGGTGAAGTAAGGATCACTCTCTTTCAGTCCGGAGTATTTGACCGTGAGTCTTCCCCAGGGTTCCAAGCCAATACGCTGGCGCATTGCCACGGTCAGCTCACGCAGCACTTGTGCGCGAATGAAGAACTTTCTGGCCTTGTAGTGCTCGGCGGTGGCTCCTGCTTTGCGGTGGGCACGCCATACTTCCGGTGCGAGGGCGTTGCTCAAGGAGTCATCTTTGTCCAGGCGGTCGTCGAGCCAGGCCACCAAATCTCCGAGAGACACCGTTCCATCCTGAAGACGTTCATAGATCAGGGCACGCAAGCGATAGCGGCGGGAGTGGTCCTGCATCCAACCAGCTTGGAATGCAGCGTCCTGACGGTTATCGGCAAACACCAGCAGGCGCTTCCGTTCGGCATGCTGAAGCATGTTTTGGGCGAGCACATGCACGTCTGACACCGTCACTGCCCGGACAGGACGTGCGGGCTCACGATGACGGCCAAAGGCCATGCGTCCACGGGCACCACAGCATAAGCATGAGCCGAGGCGTCCATCACCCTCCTGGCGGGTTTGGGCAGCGTAGATGCGTGTCAGCACCTCCGGGCGTCCGCAGCTCTTGCAGTTCGTCTGCGGGTGACTGTGCAGGCAGCCACACACACGGCAAAACCACACGGTCGCAGTTTTGTCAGGCTGTTCCTCATCGCCATCTTCTTGAGCGATCAAACGGTCGAGCAGAACGGCGCGTTTGCCCCCATTGGCATCATCGCACGCTTCCCAGTATTGATGGTCCTTGTCGATGGCTTGTCCGCCCGACGGGTGATCACCGGAATACGCAAAGTCCTTTGCCCAATGCTCGAAGTAGTGCTGACCGCAGGTGGTGCAGGACAACACAGGAAGCGGTTTTAGCTTGGCACCGAGTTCAGGGATTTCTTCCACCGTCTCGGCAGAGAGGTAGAGCTTGGGCTCTGTTTGGTTCGGTGGGAAAGTCACCACCGCGCCGCCCATGCCACGCACGAAGGTGTGAATGACCGGACGCACCAGCGGACGCTCTTCTTTGCGGGAGGCAGCTCCCAACGCAAGCCATAGCAACACCTCTTCATCAGTCACGGCACGGCCAATTTTCTTGGCGACTTCGGCAGAGAGTTCCTCCAAGCCTCGTGCGCCTCGCAGCAATTCGACAAGCTGGAAGAGCAGCTCATTCCGGCTCAGTTCTTCGTAAAGATTCAGCCGCCAGTTCTTCTCGGACAGTTTCATTCCGAGCGCCAGTTTGAGAATTAGGGCGATGGCCTTTCCAGCTTCATCATCGTCTTGCTCCACGGCTCTCAGGATTTCCGTCAAATGATCGGCAGGATTACCATTCAGTGCTGGCGGCACCGTGCGAAGCCCCTCTGGTGCCCAGACATCCGGCTGATAGCGTTCGCCCACGAGTTCGACCTTGTCCGGCTCCACGCCAAAGAAGCGAGAGGCAAACTCACGGCCAGCGGCACTGCTGCCCTCGTTTTTTGGGTCCACGATGGTGGCGGATGTGGCTACGCAGACAGTCTCCGTGGGTGACTTGCCGCAGTAGGAGCGCAGGCGGCGAATCAGGCAGGCGGTCTCCGCGCCCATGGTGCCACGGAAAGTGTGGGCTTCGTCGAAGACGAGGTAGTCGAGCGTGGCCCCATCGAACATCTCGATGTCTTTCTGGCGGGTCAGCAGGAGCTCGAGCTGCTTCACATTGGTGAGCAGCAGCCTTGGGCGCAGGGAGGGATTGCGCATCTCCTCGCGGGAGATGTTTTCTTCGGCGGGATGGATGATCTGCCGGTCTTTGCCTTCGACCTTGCTACGTTCTTTGGCTAGCCGCTTGCGATAGTCCTCTGCGGAGCTGCCCGGAGGGAGACGGTGACCGGTGGCGTCCTTGGTGTTTTCCTTGAGGTTGCCGGTGTAGATGCCGAAGCGGATGCCGGTGCCAGCGAGGAGTTCGCGAAGACGATCCATCTGGTCGTCGGCGAGAGCGTTCATGGGATAAACGATGACCGCTGAGATACCGGGAGGCGCATTCTTGTCTCGCAGTTGAAGGCAGCGACTGATGATGGGGTAAAGGAAGCACTCCGTTTTTCCGGAGCCGGTGCCGGTGGAGACCAGCGTCGTGCGACCACTCGTGATCGCCCGAATCGCCTGCTCCTGGTGTCCGTAGAGGTGGGGGTGGCTGATGAGTTGGGTCAGGTGCGTGTGCAGCCAGCCTTCCTTCACCGCGTCTGCCACGGCGATGCCTTCCTCGAAGGTGCGGCTCAGGCTGACATACGGACCCTTCATCAATGGGCTTCGCCGGGTCTCATCGAGGTTCAGCAGCTTGCGCATCTGGGCATACAGCGCCTTGTCGGCAAAGGGGTAGGCCGTGAGTTGGTAGCGCAGGAAGTCCTGAACGACGCGTTCGGTAAAGAGAATCGGATTCAGCATGAGCTTGGTCGAGAACTATTGAAGATTGGGTTCATCAAGACAACCACTCATTGATTCTTCGTAAGCGCTTTCAGGGAAAGAACTATGGTAGCGGCAACAATCAAAACTTGATTTCGTTTGTTTCGCTCGTTTCGTTCGATTCGTATCACCAACCTCCATGAAAACTGCTTCTCTGCCCGCTACCACCCGACTTACCGCCCCTGATTTGGAAGAGGCGCGTCAAGCCCGTGAAGCTGCCCGGCTGTTTGCCAGCATGGCGGCCACAGCCCGCCGTAGCCAGTCGCTACGCCTGATTCCGGACAACAAAGCCTCCCAGCCTGTCGAGGTGCCCGAGGTGGCTTTTCGGATGTTCCTGGAGATCCTCAATCAGATGGCGCAGGGCAATGCGGTCACATTGGTGCCCACCCATCACGAACTAACCACACAGCAGGCAGCAAACCTGCTGCGTGTGTCCCGCCCGTATTTCGTGAAGCTGCTCGAAACGGGTGTCATCCCACATCATCGAGTTGGTAGCCGCCGGCGGGTGAAGTTTGAGCATCTGATGGGGTATCTGGAGAAGGTGAAGGGCGAGAGCCGTGAGGCGTTGGAGCAGCTCGCTGCGCAGGCGCAGGAACTAAACATGGGCTACTGATCCTCGCCGCTGCATGACCACGTTCACCGCGCTGTTTGATGCCTGTGTGCTCTACCCGGCACCACTGCGCGACTTCTTGCTGCACCTCTCCTGCACCGGACTCTTCCGGGCACGATGGACGGACGAGATTCATGATGAGTGGACGCGCAACCTCCTTGCCAACCGCACAGACTTGAGGCCTGAGCAGCTTCAGAGGACACGGGAATTGATGAACAAGGCCGTGCCGGACTGCCTTGTCACCGGTCACATGAAGCTGGTGGACTCTCTCAGTCTTCCAGACCCCGATGACCGTCATGTGCTGGCCGCCGCGATCTGCGGCCACGCCGAGGTCATCGTGACATTCAACGAAAAGGATTTTCCCGCCTCAGTTCTGGCGGAGTTTGGCGTGGAAACCCAGCATCCCGACGAGTTCATCAGCCACCTCATCACGCTGGACTGGAGCATGGTGTGCCGGGCGTTGAAAAGCCAGCGTGCGTCACTCAAGAATCCGCCGCGCACAGCAGAGGAGTTGCTCGACACGCTGGAACAACAAGGGTTGCCACTATCCGTGTCCCAGCTTCGCCCGCTGGCGGAGTTGATTTAGCGTCCGCTGTTCACGTCGCCTGCTCGGCATTCTCCCAGAGCGGAAGGATGTCGCGAATGGAGGGGCTTGTGGGGGCTTTGAGCGGCGCAATGTGGTTCCAGGTGGTGCAAAGGAATCCGAGCACGTCCGGGGTCTGCTTTCGCAATTCGAGGGCGTGCTGGCTGAACGGGGAGGCGTTTTCCCACAGCCACCCACCGGCGGGCCAGACCTTGAAACCGTGGTCTAGAAAATGGCGGATGGAAGGATAGACCCCGTGATAGTCACGGCTGCTGCGAAACCGCCAGTCACACACGGTGATGTCACGGGGGATGAGGTGGATGGCAGCGTGCGTGCCGTTGGCAGATGCTTCATGATTGGTTGCTCCTGGGATCGCTGACTGCGGCACCAAACGGTCTCCCCACATCAGCATTGGCAGCTTTCTTTCCTCGGTGATATGAGCGCGCAACTCACTCACCACCCCGGCGAACAACTCAGCAGGATTGTGCTGAGCGCACCCACGAGGACACAAGGGCGAGGCGATTTGCAGGACTTCGTCCATACCCACATGGAAGGCGTCGGCCTCGAAGACGTCGATGATCTCGTCGATCAAAGGCAAAACCACGGGCATGACTCCAGGATGCTGCGGGCACCAAGCGCGTGTGGGGATGTCGTCGTGGCCCGGAGTTTCGTCAAAATTACGGTGCAGTTCCAGGAGGGGATATCGGCAAGTATTGATGCCTTGGTGTCCTAGGCAGTTGAACTGCGGGATCAGGCGGATGCCGCAGCTTCGAGTTTTCTTCGCCAGCGCTTGTGCAAGCTGCTGGCTGACGGGTGGATGCCCTCCTCACGAAACTGGTAACGGGCAGTCTCCGCCTTGGCGAAGGCGAAGCTGTAGTCCACCTCGGCAATGATCACATTCACGCCCACCTCCGCGAGTTCCTCGATCACGCCAAGCAGTTGCTGGGCCTGCGAATCGCGGAGAATGCGGAAGTGAATGCCGCGCCATGTGGGACTTGGGAGCATGAGGCTAAAATCAATGCAATGCAGACATTTGAGGGCTACTCGCCCCAGTTCTTGATCCAGGAGCCGCCGGGTTCTAGGAGAATGCCGTCGCCAATCCAGAACGGGTAGCGGCTTTTAATGCCGTAGAATTCTGTGCCAGCCGCGATGACGTCGGGAACTTTGGCGTATTCCCGCTCATCTAGGGCGCGCTTTAAACCGCTGAGGATGCCGACACGAAGGTCGAGATCGGGAACTTCTCTCCATAATAGCCCCTCCTCCTCGCGTAGGTTAGCCCCAGCAGCGAAAAGAAAATCCCAGTTCCGATAATAGAGCCGAAAAAACTCAGCGTTCGTTAGTTTGTCTAGCGAAAGGCTTCCCTCTTGTTCACTGCTGCCTTCGGGGTCAAGGACACGCATTTTAACCACGTTCGGTTTACTGCGCCCAACTGCTCCGCGATCTATTGAAAAGAACGAAAATGCGGCAATGTGGAGTGAAGGCACCGCCCCGCCGATGCTAATGACTCTTTGAGATTGGGCTTTGGCTTTGCTTTCTGCTTCCTGATTGGGATTACTCGACCGTCCCTTGCTTTCCATCACGACCCAACGTCCATCGCGATGGCGTCCGACCAAGTCTGGGCGCGAGTCTCCAGGATGAAGTGCCGGCTTCACTTCATCCCAATAAACATCCAGATGCAGCCACCAAGGGATATTCAGGACAGCCCTGCCCCACGCAGTCGCCATCGTATTGCCAAGATGGTAGGTGAGGCCTCGTTTTTCGGATGGGTCCATCAAGCTAAACCGGGTCGTTGGCATCAGTCGTTCTGTTTGGTTCCGATTCTTTAAAGCAACGACTGTTGGATATACAGCTGCTTGAAATGCGTGCTGTTTCCAAAGCAGTTCCGAGAGGCCGCCTATTTGCGTTCGGATTGCTTGACGCCACCCCATGCCATGGCCGGCGCTAATGGCTGCATGCAGAAGACCTGTGATCGAGAAATCTTCGTCAGATGTCCGATTGGGGACTCCCCATCCGTTAGGTTGCGAAAAGTCGCGAGTTTCGACTGGGATAGCAGGCATAAGGTTAATGAGGTCTGAAGCTGTTCCAAGGGCCGGACTTAAACTCCACCGCAGCCATGGCTTCAAGCACATGGAGGGAAACCACATCGGGCACTGGCTGGATCACGACCCGGCATGTGTTCATCAACTCCTGCGCGATGCGTTCGCAGTATTTGCGGTTTTCAGCGAACAGCACTTTTCTGGTTTTTTCCTTCAGTTTTCCAGTTTCGTCATCCTTGGCCCAAAGCGCAGACGGATCATCCTCTTCGAGGTGCCTTTTCATGAGCAGGTAAACGAGAGATGATTGTGCTGGTGTCTTGCCCGCCAGATGTCCTGACAGACGGTTGGGCACGTCGTTAGAGACGCCGACATAGAACGCGGATTCACGAGTGGCCGAGCTGCCATCGAACATCACATATAGGCCACGGGCTACGGTCTTCCCATGCTCTTTCACTTCCTGAAGCTTAAAGGTCTTGATCAGGCTCTGCCGGGTGTCTTTCGACTTTGAGCGACAATCAGCCAGCGACATTGACTGGCCAAACCTTCCTTCCAACTCATTGAGCAAATCGCCACAGCTCTTGAGCACTTCGGTCACCGACGAGGGGCAGTGGTCAGGTGCTTCGTTGCGGTTCAGCTTCAGGGAAGTTGCAGCCATATTTGCTCAGAAGAGTTCGGGTTGGGTCTCAATTGTCTGATGTTTGATGGTGGCGGGTGGCGCCTCTTCGCTGCTCTCCGTTGCCTCGACACCGGCGAGGGTGCGGGCGTGGGACCAGAGGGATTCTAGTTGGGCGGCATGGGCTTCGCATTCTTGCCAGGATTGGGCGGGGTCTTTTTGGAGTTGCCAGTCGAGGAAGCGGGGGCCGAGGCGGGGGGCGACGGGTTGGGGTGCCAGGGCGCGGGTGTCGTGGCCGAGGCCGTAGTCGGCGAGGCGGAGGGTTTCGGGGAGCTGCCAGCCGTCGCCGTCCGGGCCGGTCAGGAAGGCTTCCAGGCCCTGCGCGCACAGGTCCGCATACGCCACCTGCGCCAGCACCGTGTGCCGCAACTCCGGGTCCTTCTCTTTGTCCACCCGCCAGAAGCCTTTGGGGTCGAGGCGGCTGCTGAACTCGTTCGCGTTGGCGTCGCTGCGAGGGTGATCGCAGTCGCAAAGAAT
Source organism: Prosthecobacter sp. (assembly GCF_044232965.1). Taxonomy (GTDB): domain Bacteria; phylum Verrucomicrobiota; class Verrucomicrobiia; order Verrucomicrobiales; family Verrucomicrobiaceae; genus Prosthecobacter. Next base: position 1,051 of record NZ_JBIIKX010000108.1, on the reverse strand, counting down.
GAATGCGAATTGGTCTTTTTCGATTCCGAACTGGTGAGCAACCACACACTCAATCACACAACGAAGTCGCAGCCTCTCCACAGCCGTTAGAGCCCAGTGGCCTTGCCAAGGTCGGGAACGCATTTGTGGAAACTTAGCAGCGACCTGCATCCACTCGCGTGCAAACACCTTCATGGGTGTGCCAAGAGCTGCTGCAGCTCTTTGGAATTGATACTCATCAATCGACTCGAACTTCGGCAGCGGGGTCTCAGCAAGAATGTAGTAATTCATGTGCGTTCCGCCGGAACGCATTCGAGCCACATAGTCATAGCTATAGCTGTCTAGAACCGCAGCGAATGCTGTTGGCGAAGTAACACACTGAAACACAGGGCAGGCGTTCCCGGTTGGAAACCCTGGTATTGCTGCTGCGATCATGGTTCGTTCATCGGTCGTTCGAGCAATGTCTCGAATCGCGACTTTGAATCTGTGGATGTCGCCATGCTTCCCAAAGCAGTGCTGAGAGTTGATAAGATACTGGGGGTGGAAGCTCTTCTCATTCCATGGGATGTCGCTCCATTTTGCCTTGAGTCCCGTGCCAGACTCCCATCGGCTAGATGATGGATCGAGCTGATTCATCATCACGCCTTGGTAAAACGGGACTGCAATTTTCTCGGCTTCAGTGAGTGGAAGCATCTCCGTTCCGTCTCGGCTTCGGATGAATTCGCGGCCTTGGCCAGCCGAGTTGATTCTCTCTCCAGCCGGCTCCCATGGTCCCTTTAACCAGTGGCCATATTCATCAACTTTGAAGCCGTCGTTCTCCCACGTTTTTACAGGCGGAAACAGTTTGGCGTCATCGGTCATGTGGAACTCCCTGCCGAACGCAACTTTCCAACCATTTCCAGTGTCTCCAAGGAGCACACCTTTCGAATACATATTTTCGAGGATAGCGACATCAGACGACTCCCGGATCTCAACTAGGCGGTGTCTTCGCAAATAAAACGCCTTTCTGGCAAGGTGCTGGAATGGGCGGGAGTTGAGAAGGAGCCATGTTCAACAAACTGACCCGGAGTCT
>NZ_JBIIKX010000107.1:0-15489 GCF_044232965.1 Prosthecobacter sp. | reverse complement strand
GGGTGTGTAGGTCGGACTCGCGAAGAGTGAAGCCCAACGGGCTTCCGTCATGCAGCCCAGGGTTGGCACAACCCTGGGTCAAAGGCGTTCACGTTTTCGGAAGGTCAGGGAGCCCTGAATGGGTTCCGTCCCGCGAGCGTTCACCAGCCTTCGACGATGGACGGAACCCACGTTGGGGTTCGCCCTTGAGCATGGCGGGTGTTTCATCGCGATTCCCAGGGTAGAGCTTCCTGCCCGCAGTGCTTCGCACAGCGATGCAGGCGGGCGCGCACCCCTTGGACTATGAGACGCAAGCCCGCTGGCCTTGGAGTTTTGCAGTCAGTTCGGCTTTTTGCCCCTCCTCATAACCACGCTGTTTTGATTCTCCCAATCAACGGGATTATCAAGATAGATACCTTGTGAATCTTCGTGAAAATCGAAGAGGCAAACGACATTCACGTCTGCTGGCATGACTTGTATCCCCCATTTCACCAGATCGTCATCAGCGGTGCTATCGATCAATTTCCATCTGCCGTTTCGATTGATCACTCGACACTTGTCCATGGAGTGATCCAGCGTGTAGGGCAGGCTTGTCGCCGTGAATGTTCCATCGGCATGAAATTCGATGCCCGCCTTGGGTGGCAATTGATGAATGTCGTTGTTGGCGAGCCATTCTTTCACGCTGGGGGCCACCCAAGCCACCTCCCATTTGCCCACAATCTCTTCAGGCGTGGGCTTTCGTTCCAAGAAGTCTGAACACGAGGTCAGAACAAATAAAAACCCTGTGAGCACGAGTGCGATCAGCAGGGTTTTCATATTCAGGAATCCGGTGGATTACTCACACATGAATCGGATGCCCCTTGGCGACTTCGGTGGCCTCCTTGACCATCTCGGACAGAGTCGGATGGGCGTGGATGGTGGCTTCGATTTCGTCCCAGGTGGCTTCCAGATTCATGGCGAGGCCGATCTCGGCGATCATCTCGGTGCTCTCGCTGCCGATAATGTGCGCGCCGATGATTTCGCCGTGCGGTTCGCCGTAGAGAATCTTGACGAAGCCTTCGGGCTCGGCGGCGGCGAGGGCCTTGCCGCTGGCGACGTAGGGGAACTTGCCGACCTTGAACTTGAGGCCCTTTTCCTTCGCCGCACGCTCGGTGAGGCCGATGCTGGCGACCTGCGGGTGGCAGTAGGTGCAGCCGGGGAAGACGCCGACTTTCTTGGGCTTGTGCTTGGTGAACATGCCTTCGACGGCCTGCACGGCCTCGTAGCTGGCGACGTGGGCGAGCCAAGGCGGTCCGATGATGTCGCCCGCGCCGTAGATGCCTTTGACGGAGGTTTGATAGCGATCATCGGTTTGCAGCCAGCCGCGGTCGGTGAGCTTGATCTCGATGCCGCCGGGCAGCACGGGTTTCACGCCGATGGCGACGAGGCAGACGTCGGCCTCCAGCGTTTCATTGGCCGCGCCTTCGACGGTGATTTTGACGCCTTTGCCGTCCTCGGAGGTGCCGGTGACCTTGGTGTTGGTCAGGATGCGGATGCCGGCCTTGGTGAGGCTCTTTTCGAGGAGTTTGGACACCTCGGTGTCCTCGACGGGGAGGATGTCGGGCAGCATCTCAACGACGGTGACCTTGGTGCCGTAGGCGTTGAAGAAATACGCGAACTCAATGCCGATGGCGCCCGCGCCGATGACGATGATGCTCTTCGGCTGCGTGGCCATGGTCATGGCCTCCTTGCTGCCGATGACGGTGGTGCCGTTGAAGGGGAAGCCGGGCATGTCGCGCGTCTTCGCACCGGTGGCGATGAGGATGTTCGCGGCGTCGTGAGTCTCCTTTTTGCCGTCAGCAGCCGTCACTTCGACCTTGCCAGCGGCGGGGATGCTGGCGGTGCCACGGAGGTAGTCGATCTTGTTCTTCTTGAAGAGGAACTCGATGCCCTTGTTGAGCTTGTCGCTCACGCCACGGCTGCGGCCGATCACTTTGGACCAATCATACTCGACGCTGCCGATCTTCAGGCCGAACTCCTCGGCGCGGTGGGTGATCGTGTGGTAAAGCTCGGCGTTTTTCAGCAAAGCCTTGGTCGGAATGCAGCCCCAGTTCAGGCAGGTGCCCCCGGCGCGGTCATTTTCGACGCAGGCCACTTTTTTGCCGAGTTGCGCTGCGCGGATGGCTCCGACGTAGCCCGCAGGCCCGCCGCCGATGACAATGAGGTCGTAGTTCATGAGAAAAGTGGATTTTTTGGGGGTGAGACCGGCGAGAGAAGCGCAGCCCCGCCCCGTATTCAACCGCAGATTCCCCCTTCGCATGCCAGATTGACCTGCGGAGAAGGAGAACGTAGTTTCCGGCACGCGCATGTTCCTCCTCTGCACTCATTTTCCCGGCAGAGCCGCCACGATCCTCGTGGTGACGAGAATCATGCTCTCATGCTCCCTGGCCGCCGGAGGTCTGGACGCCAGCCCAACGGCCAAAACCGATGTCGCCAAGCTGCTGCGTATCCAGAACGACGTGCAAAAGCTCCTGCCGCAGGTGCGTCCGGCGCTGGTCGCCATCCAAACCGGCGGCGGCACGGCCAGCGGCGTGATCATTTCGGCTGACGGCCTGCTGCTCACCGCCGCGCATGTCCCCGGCGGCCCCGGCAAGGACATGCGGGTCATTTTGGAGGACGGCAGTGTCACCACCGCGAAATCCCTCGGCCTGGACAAGGCGACGGACGCCGCGCTGGCCCAGCTCAAGAAACGCGAAAAGCCCTGGCCCTTTGTGAAACTGAGCCGCGAGGTCATCAAGGCGCAGCCGGGCGAGTGGTGTTTCGCGCTCGGGCATCCGGGTGGTTTTGACAAATCGCGTGGTCCGGTGCTCCGCGTGGGCAAGATCATCAAACAGACCGCCAACAGCCTGCACACCGACTGCGTGCTGATGGGCGGCGACTCCGGCGGGCCGTTGTTCAACTTCGCCGGCGAGGTGATCGGCATCCACAGCCAGATCTGGGAGAACCGCGATCAAAACGTGCATGTGTCCATGGCCCCGTTTCTGCGCTCCTGGGATGCGATGCACAAATCCCAGGTCATCAAGGTGTGGGGCGTTGGCGCGGGTGGCTATCTGGGCGTCGCCACCGTCATGAGCGACAACGTGGAGCTGGAGGTGGCCGATGTGATCGAAGGCTCACCCGCCCAGAAGGCCGGTGTGCGTGCGGGCGATGTCATCCTCAGCGTCAATGACGACGCCATGACCGACCAGCAGCAGTTCACCGCCACGGTGCGCTCCAAAGCCGCCGGGGACACCTTGAAGCTCAAACTCCGCAGCGGCGGCAAAGAGCGTGAACTGGCGGTCAAGCTGGCCCAAAAGCCGCAGGAGGACTCGGAATGAAGAACGCTGAAACATGCGCCCGCGCGTCTGGCATCTCGACTTCGTCGTTTGAGCTTCGTCATTCGTTCGTCATTCGGAAATTCGTCATTCGTCATTCCGCCGTCCTCTTACTCCTCAGCCCGTTTTCCGCACATGCGGAATCTCCGCGTCCCACGCTGCCGCCGGAGCAGCGCACGAATGGCAGGCAAACCCTCGCCGCTGTCATGCAGCTCAAGCCGCTCACGCTTGAATGCGCCGCCCGCATCGAAAGTGTGCTCGGACGTCCCATCTGCACTGCCACCATCGTTGGGGCGGAAGGTTATCTGCTGACCAAGGCCAGCGAGGTGCCCGATCTTGGCAAAGCCACGGTCCGTCTGGCCGATGGTCGCACCGCGCCGTTGCGCGAGGTGCATCGTGACGTGCGGCTCGACCTCGTTTTGGCGCAGGCCGTCGGTCTCACGGGGCTTCAGGCCGTTTCCTTCGGCGCGGCCAAGCCCCTGGCACTCGGCCAATGGCTGTGCAGCACGGCGGACGTGGGCAAGGAGCCGCGAATCGGCATCGTCAGCGCCCAGCGTCGCCGGATTCCCGGCACCGGGGCCGCGCTCGGCATCCGCATGGATGAAAAAACACCCAAGGAGGTCAAAGGCGTGCGCATCATCGGCATCGCCAGCGAAAGCCCCGCCGAGATCGCCGGCCTTCAGGAAAACGACGTGCTGCTCAACATTGCCGGCGTGGCCGTGGCGCAGTACCGCCGTGTGCATGAGCTGGTGAACAAGCGCCAGCCCGGCGAGGTCATCGAGGTGCGTTACCTGCGCAAGGACAAGGAGGAGACCTGCCGCGTCCGCCTCGCCAGCCGCACGAAAGTGCTGCAAAACTGGGAAGGCGAGGATTTTGCCAACGGCGGCATCTCCCTGCGTTCCGACAATTTCCCCGAAGTCCTCCAGCATGACATCCCGCTCTACCCCGCCGATATGGGCGGCCCCGTCGCCACGCTCGAAGGCAAGGTCGTCGGCATCAACATCGCCCGCGTTGATCGTGTGACGACCTTTGCACTCCCTGTCGAAGCGTTCTGGCCCGAGGTGCAAAAGTGGATGCAGGCGGACAGTCATCCGCCGAAGGCGGTGCTGGTGAAGTAAAACGAATGTCCACATTCGTTTGAGAGTGAGACGAACCTTGCAACGAATGTGGACATTCGTTCTACCTTCCAATCATGCGCTACCAGCCCCTCCCCGCCGAACTGTTCGTCTCCAACCGTCAGCACCTTTACGCCAAGCTGCCGTCGCAGTCGGTCGTCATCGTTCACGCGAATGATGTGCTTCCCACGAATGCGGACGGCTCCCTCGGGTTCGTACAGAACAGCGATCTGTTTTACCTGAGCGGTGTGGATCAGGAGGAGACGATCCTCATTCTCTTCCCCGACGCGGCCGATCCGAAGCAGCGTGAGATGCTCTTTGTGCGTGAGACGAACGAGCACATCGCCGTGTGGGAGGGAGAAAAGCTCACCAAGGAGCAGGCCACCGAGCGCAGCGGCATCCAGCGCGTGCATTGGCTCACGGAATTCGAGACACACTTCCGCTCCGTCATGTGCCAGGCGGACCACGTCTTCCTCAACTCGAACGAGCACCCTCGCGCCACCATCCCGACTGAAACGCGCGAGACGCGCTTCACGCACCGCTGCCAGCTCGAATATCCTCTGCACGACTATCGCCGCCTCGCCCAGCTCATGCACGAGCTGCGTGTCATCAAGAGCCCGCACGAGCTGACCGCGCTCAACGAGGCCATCCGCATCACCAGCGACGGCTTCGACCGCCTGCTGAAGTTCGTGAAGCCCGGCGTGCATGAGTTCGAGATCGAGGCCGAGCTGTCGCATGAGTTCATCCGCCAGCGCGGTCGTGGCTTTGCCTACACGCCGATCATCGCTACCGGGGCAAACGCTTGCGTGCTGCATTACATCACCAACCACTGCCAGTGTCAGGATGGTGAGCTGCTGCTACTCGACGTGGCCGCCAACTACGGCAACTACAACGCCGACCTCACGCGCACGATTCCCGTGAATGGCAAATTCACGCCGCGCCAACGTCAGGTGTATGACGCTGTGCTCCGCGTCTTCAAACAGTGCTGCCAGATGCTTCGCCCCGGCGTCATCATCCGTGAATACCAAGAACAAGTCGGCCTTCTCATGCAGGAAGAACTCCTCGGCCTCGGCCTCATCACGCAGGAGGACATCGACAAACAGGATCCCGACAAGCCCGCGTATAAAAAATACTTTCCGCACGGCACCTCACATCCGCTGGGCATCGATGTTCACGATGTCGGCCACATGTGGAAGCCCGTGCAGCCCGGTATGGTCTTCACCGTCGAACCCGGCATCTACATCCGTGAGGAAAAGCTCGGCGTCCGCCTCGAAAACAACATCGTCATCGGCGAACACGAAAACATCGACCTCATGGCGCACATCCCGATTGAAGCAGATGAAATCGAAGCGCTGATGAAACGCTGACATGTCGCTGCCACGCTTCCATCTCTCATCCACTCAATGGACTGGGCCGCATCTCACGCTCACCGGCGATGAAGCGCAGCATTGCAGCCGAGTGATGCGCAAGCAGCCCGGCGACACGATCGAGATTTTCGACGGCGCAGGCCGTGTGGCCGTCTGCGAGATCACCCAGATCTCCAAATCGGAGGTGCAGGCCCAAATCATCTCCGAAACGCGAGTCGAGCCGTTTCAGACTGCGATTCATCTCCTCCCCGCCCTCATCAAAGCCGAACCCTTCGAGTGGCTGCTCGAAAAAGCCGTCGAACTCGGTGCCGCCAGCATCCAGCCCGTCATCACCGAGCGCAGCATCGTCCATCTCGATGCCGCGCAGACGGAGAAGAAGCTCGCCAAGTGGCGCAGGCACATGATCGAGAGCGCCAAGCAGTGCCACACGCCGTTTGTGCCCGAACTGAAGGCTCCCATCGCTTTCGCAGCCAGTTTGAAGATTCAAGCCGACTTCAAACTCATTCCCGCTCTCAGCGAGCACAGCCGCACACTCAAACGAGCGTTGCCATCTTCGAAGCCCAACAGTGTGGGCGTTTTGATTGGCCCTGAGGGAGATTTTACCTCCGAGGAAGAAACACAGGCGTTCTTCGCGGGCTTTGTGCCCATCACGCTTGGCCCGCTGGTCCTGCGTGCTGAGACCGCCACCATCGCTACACTCGCGATTTTGGGGCATGAACTCCGCTCATAGTGGTCCGCACAGTCCTCTGTGCGGTCTTCCGCAAATCCATGAGCCTCGACAACACCCAAACCGCACAGAGACTGTGCGGACCACTTTGCAAAGCCTCACTTCAAATCATGCGGTGTGTTCACGTTGTGGAAGAGGGGCGTTTGATCATCACTGAGCATCTGAGTGGTGGCCAAATCTGAATGGACACAGGCTTCGATGATTGGTTGCAGCGCGAGGTGTTTTGCACGCAGCGCGGCTTGCAGGAGGGGCAGCATGGCGGGGACGTAGAGACCGGCGAGCACTTCATCGCCATGCGGGCCGCGATAGAACCGGCCACGCACGGGTTCAGCGACCGGAACGAGATGCTCGCGCAGAAACGCGGCGGTCATCCACGGCATATCGACGGCAAGGACGAGCAGCGGCATTTGCACGCGCTCCAAACAGCGGGTGATCGCGCCCAGCGGGCCGTCATCCACACCGTCGGGGTCATGGATGATCTCAACGCCATCGTTCACGAACAAGGGTTGTTCGCGGCGGCAGGAGAGCAGCACGCGTGCGGCTCCGAGGGATTGCAGTTTGTGCAACTGCGCCTGCCACAACTCCTGCCCATGCCAGTGGAGCAGGGCTTTGTCCTGCTTCATCCGGGTGGAGCGGCCACCGGCGAGCAGAACGGCTGCGAAGGGCGTGTTCATGATTTGCGTAGGATACCGTTGCTCAAAATCTTCGCACGCAGTCCGCCGTGACCTTTCAGCGCGTCTTCCGCACCTTCGGCAAAGGCTTGATTCATCCAGTAGCAGGGCGTGCTTTCCTGCGTGCCGAGGAAACGGATGCCCTGCACCTCGAATTCGACGCCGATGAGCGTGTTGAGGTCGATGCCCTTGGTGATGATGTTGCGGCGGAAGGCGGAGGGTGGCACGTCGATGACGCTGAACTTTTCGCAGAGGCGTTCATACTGCTCGTGCTCGAAGAAGGTGATCTGGCCCTTGTAGTCTTCCTTCCAGCCGAAGAAACGATCGCCCACGAGTCCTTTGCCGGCCACGCATTCGACTTCCGGCACCTCGATCATCGGCGCCGTGCCTGCGGGCTGACCGTGGTGACCGAAGAAGTTGTGCTCTGGCGAAAGGTAGATGTGCAGGATTTGCATGCGGTGCTTGGATGTTGGCGCAAACGTGTCACGATTCATACGTCTATGACTTCCACAGAGCAACCCATCCGCATCGGCATCATCGGAGCCGGTGGCATCGTCAAATCACGCCACATGCCCGGTCTGCGGGCGATTCCGAACGTGCAGATCGTCCAGGTGACAAACCGTTCCCTGGCAAGCGCCGAGGCTTTCTGCCGCGAATTCGCGCCGGAAGCGCATGCCGTGGAGCGCTGGGAGGAAGTGGCGTCGTCACCTGAGGTCGATGTGGTCTGGATCGGCACGCATCCCTACATGCACGCGGAGATGACGTGCTACGCGCTCCAGCACGGAAAGCATGTTTTCACGCAGGCGCGCATGGCGGCCTCGCTGCCGGAGGCAAACCAGATGTGGGAGGCGGCGATTCGTTATCCTGAACTTGTCACGGGGATCTGTCCGGCACCGCAGGGCATGAAAGGCGGCGAACTCGTGAAGCAATTGATCGCGGAAGGTGCCATCGGCACGCCGCATCAGGCGCTGCTGCATAGTTTTAACGATGCGTGGCTCGATCCGAACACTCCCGCGCATTGGCGGCAGCAATCGGACCTGAGCGGCATCCAAATCCTCACGCTGGGCATCTACACCGAGGTGCTACAGCGCTGGCTCGGCCACATCGTCGAGGTCGAGGCACGCGGCAATGTGGTGATTCCTGAACGCGCGGGCGTGGAGGTCGATATCCCCGATTTCGTGAACGTGATGGCGAAATTCCGCAGCGGTCTCGAAGCAACGATGCTCTTCAGCGGCGTGGCCGCGCATGCGCCGACGGACAAACTGTGGCTCTTCGGCTCCGAAGGCACGCTGAGCTATGACTTCGCCACCGACGACCTCCAACTCGGCAAACGCGGCGGCAAACTGGAGTCGGTGCCGATTCCCACCGAGATGCAGCGAAGCTGGACGGTGGAACGCGACTTCATCGCTGCTGTGCGCGATCCTTCAGCGCCGCGACCCAAGCCTGACTTCAACGAAGGCATGAACTACATGCGCGTGGTGCATGCCGTGTGGCAGGCGATGGACGCGCAGGCTGCGGCAAGGGTGATGTGAATCACACGGCGCGTCGGCGGCCCACGGCCAGCACGCCGTTCACCATCTGCAGGAGGCTTTCGACTTGATACGGCTTTGGCAGGGCGGCGGCGAAGCCGTAGGCGGCGCAGTCCTTCATCACCGGATCGTCACGGTAGCCGGAGGAGACGATGGCGAGGATTTGCGGGTCGATGCGGCGCAGGTGCATCATCGTCTCACGACCGCACATGCCGTCCGGGATGGTGAGGTCGAGAATGGCGATGTCATAAGGACGGCCCTGCTGCACGGCCTCGTGGTAAAGCCGTACGGTGTCTTTGCCGTCGCCGGTTTCGACGACTTCAAACGCGGCCTTTTCCAAGGCGCGGCGCATGAGGTCGCGAACCATGAGATCGTCCTCCAGCAGCAGGATACGGCCGGCTTTAGGCGGCGCGAAGGTTTGCAGCGGTGTGCTGGGTGTTTGCGCCACAGCGGGGACGAGCGTGGCCTCGATGGCGCGGCGCATGTCGGTGATGGATTGAAAGCGGTGTTGCCGGTCCGGCATCAGGGCGCGAATGACGATGGCATCGAAACGCGGGTCGAGGTCGGGTCGTAGCACTGAGGGCGGCTGCCAGGTGCCGCGTGGCAGCGCTCCCGTGAGCATCTGGTACATCAGCACACCGAAGGCGTAGATGTCCGCGCGGTGATCGACCTCGCGGTGCGCGTTGAACTGCTCGGGCGCGGCGTATTCCGGCGTGCCCATGACCATGTGCGTCTCGGTGGCGATGGACGCGGTGCGCGCCACGTCCTTGGCGAGGCCAAATCGGCGATCTTTACCTCGCCCTGCCGCGTGAGCATGATGTTCGCAGGCTTGATGTCACGATGGACGATGCCTTTCGAGTGCGCGTATTCGAGCCCGGCGCAGATTTGGGGCAGCAGTTGCAGCGCGATTTCGGACGTCATGCGTCCCAGACGCATGATCTCGGCGAGGTCGGTGCCATCGACGAACTCCATGACGAAGTACAAGAACTCGCTGCCGAGATGCCCGTAGTCGTAGATGGCGACGATATTTGGGTGATTTAATGCAGCCATCGCGCGCGCTTCGCGGCGGAAGCGGTCCTCAAAAGCGAAGTCGTAGCCGTCGCTCACGCGCAGCACTTTGATGGCCACGGGGCGTCCCAGGCTGAGCTGAGTGCCACGATAAACGGTGCCCATGCCGCCCAGACCCACCTGCGCCTGCACCGAATAGCGACCGAACGGCATCATCGCCGAAAGCTCCGTCGGGGAGGGCGGCAAGGCGCGGGACACGGCAGAAGCGGAGGCTGGGTGGCTCATGAAGTGGTGAATCATGACACTGTGGCACACGCGGCGATGGGAGCAACCGCCGTGAGCTTCGAGCCGCGATTCAGGCCATGTGCTGGCACGAAAATACCGGAACAAGCGACAAGGCCGCAAGAAACCACCCCGCCGGGGAGGTTTGTTTTCCACCACCATGAAATCGCGCCTTCTTTTCCTCGCGCTCGGCGCCTCCGCCCTCGCTGCCGACCCCAATCCCAAAGCGGATGACATCGCGGGCAATGAGGCCGTCAAAAAAATCATGGAGACCCGCCCCGGTCGCGGCGTGATGCGTGACGACACACCGCCCACACCGCCGCAGGAGGCGCTGAAGAAATTCAAAACGCGCAGCGATGTCGCCATCGACCTCATGGCGTCCGAGCCGGTCGTCGAGCAGCCGCTTTATGTGAGCTGGGACTCCAAGGGCCGCATGTGGGTCACGCAGTATCGCCAGTATCAGTTCCCCGCCGGATTGAAGATCATCAGCTACGACCAGCACCTCCGTGCGAAGTTCGACAAAGTGCCGCTGCCGCCGCCGCGTGGCGAAAAAGGCGCGGACAAGATCACCGTCTTCGAAGACACGGACGGCGACGGCTTTTTCGACAAGCACGAGGACGTCATCACCGGCCTGAACATCGCCAGCGCCGCCCTCCACGGCATGGGCCGCATCTGGGTGCTGAATCCGCCCTATCTGCTCAGCTATCCCGATGCTGATTTTGATGCCAAGCCTGATGGCGATCCCGAGGTCGAGCTCAGCGGCTTCGGTTTGGAGGACACCCACAGCGTCGCCACCAATCTGCAATGGGGCATGGACGGCTGGCTTTATGGAGCCAACGGCAGCACCACCACCGGCAACGTCAGCAGCGCCAACACGAAGAACGTGAAATGGGAAGGCCAGTGCATCTGGCGCTACCATCCGAGGAAGAAGACCTTCGAAATCTACGCCGAGGGCGGCGGGAACACCTTCAGCCTCGATATCGACAGCAAGGGGCGCATTTTCTCCGGCACGAACGGAGCCACGCGCGGCATGCACTACGAACAGGGCAGCTATGGCATCAAAGGCTGGGGCAAACACGGACCGCTGACCAATCCGTATGCCTTCGGCTGGTTCGAGCACATGAAGCATGAGGGTGACAACAAACGCTTCCCCCAGGCATTCACCGTGTATGAAGGCGGCCTGCTCGGCAGCGCCTACGAGGGCAAAATCATCGCCCCGAATGCCTTGCACAATCTCGTCTATGTCAGCGAGCGCATCGCCGACGGCTCCACCTTTCGCACCAAGGACGAAGAGCAGCTCATCACCACCACCGACCGCTGGTTCCGCCCCGTCTGGGCCGGCGTCGGCCCAGACGGCGGCTTCTACATGGCCGACTGGTATGACACGCGTCTCAGCCACGTCAGCCCCGTCGATGACTGGCACAAAACCAGCGGCCGCATCTACCGCGTCCGTCCCGCGAGCGGTGCGCCGAAGCTGAAGCCGTTTGATTTGAGCAAGGCGAGCGGTGAGGAGCTTCTTGGTTATCTGAGCCACACGAATGAGTGGTTCAGGAAGCAAGCCATCCACGAAATCGCATGGCGAAACATGACTGAGCTCGTGCCGAAGCTCAAAGCGATGCCTCTCACCTTGGAAACCCTTTGGGCGCTGGATGCACTCAACGCCGTCGAAGCAGTGCCAATCAATCATAGCGATCCCTACATCCGCCGGTGGGCTTGGAAGATGGCTGGCGAAGGCCAGGCTCTGCCCACCTTTCGCGAAGAAAAGAATCTGGAAGTCTGTGCTCAAATCCTCGCTTCAGCAAAGAAGCTGCCCAGCGCAGGCGCGCTTTTTCTTCTGCGTGCAGGCGACATTGAAGACGAAAGCGGTCATCTCCCATTACTCGCTTGGTGGGCGCTCGAATCGAAGGCCGAAAAAGAGCGCGAAACAGTCTTCAAATACTTCAAAGCCGACCCTGCATTCCTCCAAACCAAACTCTTCCGCGAACATCTCGCCGAAAAGCTCGCGAAACGCTACGCGATAGCTGGTGGTGAAGAAAACCTCAACTCCTGCGCCGACCTGTTCGCGCTCACCAACGATGAAGCGTTGCGCGGCAAATTCATCGCAGGCATCGCCTCTGCGTTCGAAGGCGCAGAGATGCCGAAACTGCCCGATTCGCTCACCAAGGCCCTCAACGACTACATGGCGAAGCAAAGCGGCGGCGATCTCACGCTTGCGTTGCGCAGCGGAAACGCGGATGCGCTCAAAAACGCCCTCAAACTGCTCTCTGACACCAAAGCCAGCAACACCGCCCGCATCGCCATCGCGAAGACTTTGGCCGAACTCGGGAAACAAGAGGCCGTGATGCCCATGGTCGGCATTTTGAAAGCCACGAACCCGCCCAGCCTCAAACGCGGCATGTTGCAGGCTGCGGCCAAGTTTGACGACAAACGTATCCCCGAAGCCCTGCTGCTCGGTTGGGAAGGTCAAATCGCGGGAGACAAAGCTCTGCGCGAAGACGCCCTCCGAGTCATGGCCGGACGCAAAGAGTGGGCGCAGATCCTCGTGAGCTTCGTCAACGACTGGAAGGTGCCCGTGAAGCATTTCACCATCGACATCGTCCGCCAGCTCAGCCTGCACAAGGACGCGGACATCGACGCCGCCATCGACAAGCACTGGCGCGGCCTCCTTGTCACCGGTCCCACGCCGGAAAAGAAGAAAGAGGCCGAGCGCATCAAAGCCGTGCTCAAAACCGGCCTTGGAGACGCTGACAAAGGGAAACTTCAGTTCATGGCCCGCTGTTTCATCTGCCACAAGCTCTTCAACGAAGGCGGCACCATCGGCCCCGACCTCACCGGCTACGACCGTGCTAACGTGGACTTCTGGCTCGACAACATGTTCACCCCCAGTCTCGAAATCCGCGAAGGCTTCGGCGCTTACATCGTGAAAACCAAGGGCGGCCAGATCCTCACCGGCCTCATCGACGCCCAGGACGGCATTGGCATCGTCATCAAAGACATGGCCAACAACAAAACGCCGGTGAAGCAGGCCGACATCGAGAAGATGGAAGCGTCACCGATCTCCCTGATGCCCGAAGGATTGACGACAGGGATGAGCGACGCCGATTTGAAGGACTTCTTTGCGTATTTGATGAAGAAGTGAGCATGGAGTGGCGACGAGTCGTCGCCAAACCTTCAGCCGACGACTCGTCGGCGCTCCATGGGCGGCGACGGGTCACCGATACAGCACTCCCAGTCCGCGCAGCCAGGTGGTGGCGATGCCGAGGAGCATGATCAGAGCTCCCAGTTCTCCGGCGTAAGGCAGGTGCAGGTCGGCGAATGCCTCCAGGGTGGCATACACGGAGCCGAAACCGGCGAGAGCAGCAGCGGCACCATAGACATACAGACCCAGCCAGTGGTCGTTGGTGAAGGCGGCGGCGTTGATGACGGCGGCGAGGATGCAGACGAGGGCTGAAAAACCGCCTTCGGCCTCCAAACCCCAGGCAAAACCGAGCGCGAGGCAGGCGATGGAGCCGAAGATCAACCCGCCGACCACGATGCCTTCCCAGTATTCACGCGGGCGTAGTGCCTGCCGCGCGAAGCGGTCCATCACCATGAAGGCGGAGCTGAAGCCACGAGCCAGATGCGCCCACAGCACGAACAGCAGCCACGCGCCGATGACGAGGTAGGCCAGGATGGGCGACACGGTCTTCAGCCAAGTGCTGAGCACCTTGTAGGCGATGAATCCACCGATCATGATGGCCATCTGCCGCCCTTCGGTGAACTGGTTCATGAAATGCGCGAAGCGCAGTTGCTGCCGGTACGGCCACGAACGCGCACGAAAGGACTCGATGAGGCCCATGCGCGCGTTTTCGTTCATCGGGTTGAGGCGCAGCGCTTCGAGAAAATGCTCGTTGGCTTTTTTGTGATCGCCCTCCATCACGGCCTGCCAGCCGGCGCTGGTGTGGGCGCTGTCGTCGTCGGCGTTGCGCTCGAGCTGGTAGCGAATGAGGTCTTTGTTGTCGCCGTCCTTCTTTTGCAGCAGCAGCGCGGCGGAGAGCACCTCGGCGGCCATGGTGTTCTCCGTGTCGAGGGCCAGCGCGGCGCGGGCGGATGCCTCGGCTTGGGGAAAATCGCGCAGACGCAGGTGCAGGCGGGCGAGCACGGCGTGGCTGAAGTCGCTGTCGGGATCGAGGCCGACGGCTTCCTCGGCCTGTTTGAGCGCCTCTTTGATCGCGCCGGTCTGGCCGTCCTTGGCGTTGGCGTTCAAAGCGAGCGCCACAACGCTGCGGGCGAAGGCGTTTTCGGGTTCTAGGGCCACGGCGCGTTTCGCGGCGTCCACGGACTTTGGAGCGGTTTCGTCATCGTCCATCCAGCACAGCGCGAGCATGACAAAGCTGGGCGTGTGATGCGCGTCGAGTTCCAATGCCTGCTTGTAGCACGCGATGGCGTCCTGCATGCGGTGCTGGCTCTGCAACAACCTGCCACGCGCAAACGCGGCTTCGGGCGAAGGATGAAAGTCGTCGGACATGCGCTGTGGATGGGGTTCAGCGCTTCAGGAGGCCGAGATGCTTCAGCACGTCGTCGTAAAAGCCGCTTTGGTTCGAGTACATCGCGTAATTCTTCGCGCTCTCGAACCAAGCCTTCGTGGTAGGCTTGTGGCGACCAGCGGCCTTGATGAGATCCTTCGTGGTGAGCGGAATCACTTTGCCGGTCTTCATCGCCGCGTTCAGAACCTCCTCGGTGGCGAGATCGAAGACGGCTTTGAGGTCGGCACCGGAGAATCCGTCGGTCTTCTTCGCCAGCGCACGTGGATCGAGCTCACCGATGGGTTTCTTTTGCGCCATGACCTCGATGATCGCAGCACGACCACCTTCATCTGGCGGTGGAACGAAGAGCGTGCGGTCGAAGCGGCCTGGACGACGGAAGGCGGGGTCAATGTGCCACGGCGCGTTGGTGGCACCGAGGATGAGCACGCCGTCGTTGTTGGACTCGGCACCGTCCATCTCGGAGAGGAAGGCGTTGATGAGATTGCGGCCCGCGCTTTGACGCAGATCGCGGCGGTCGGCGGCCAGCGCATCGACTTCGTCGAAGAAGAGAATGCTCGGCGCGTTCTGGCGGGCGAGTTCGAAGACCTCGTGCATGTTTTTCTCCGAGTTGCCGATCCACATGTCGAGAATCTGATGCAGGCCGAGCGCGATGAAGTTCGCCTTGATCTCGCCTGCGGTGGCCTTGCTGATGAGCGTCTTGCCCACGCCGGGCGGGCCGTAGAGCAGCACACCGCCGCCGATCTTCTTGTCGTAGGCTTTGAACAGCTCCGCGTGTTGCAGCGGGTAGATGATCTTCATGCGGATATCCTCTTTGAGAGCCTCCATGCCGCCGACGCCGGAGAAATTGAGCTTCGGCTTCTCGAAATCGGCCAGACCGAGGTCGAAGGCCGCCCCGCCACGCGGATGACCGTCGTCATCGTCTTTGGTTTCGT
>NZ_JBIIKX010000045.1:0-50894 GCF_044232965.1 Prosthecobacter sp. | reverse complement strand
CGATCCGTGAGATGAAGGAGGCCAGCCGTTGGGCTCCCGATGATCCCGACGTGCTGCATGCCAGCCTTGACCTCATTTACCACGCCGAAGGAGACCCGCGCACCATGATGGCCCTCATCAACCGGCTGCGGCAAACCGGGGCGGCAACCCCAGCGGATCTTGCGTTGCTAGGGCGTATCCACATCCGTCAGGGCGATCTTTCCAAGGCACGGGATTTGCTGGCCCAACTGCCGGAGCAGACACTCCGGCAAACCGCAGGATTGAGGCTCCAGGCAGACATTCTCGCCGCCGATGGCAGGCCGGACGAAGCTGCGGACACCTTGCGCACCCTTCTAACGAATGATCCCGACAATTCAGAGGTGCTGATGGAACTGGCCCTGGCAGATCTTTCCAGCAACGACCCCGGACGACGCGAGTCCATCCGGGAAAGACTATGGAAAGCCGCGCACAGCGGCGCACGGGCGCTGGATGCCATCGAACTACTGGCGCAAACCCGGGATCTCACCGCGCCCAGGGCCAAAGAGCTGCTTGATCTCGTGGAACAGGCCCAGGGAGCGGACTCAGCCAAGGCCAGCGCCCACCTAAAGGTGCTTTCCGCCCAAATGCGCATCAGCCCGCAACTCAGGAATGACATCCTCCAGGCGGAAATCAGACGCTGGAGCAACCGGCCGCCCGCCGAAACGGCACCACTGCTGGCCTGGCTGGCACAGGAGCGGGAGCACGCGCTCATCCTGCGCCTGGTGCCAGCGCCGATGGCCGCGCGTCACACCAGCCTGCTGCCGTACTATGTAAGCGCCCTGCGTGGCGAGGGCAAATGGCAGGAACTTGGCCGGTTGTTAAAATCCGGCGGCATCGACACGGCCTTCTCCGCGCAGAAAATCCGGCTCTGGCTGGCAGAAACCCAGGCCAACCTCGAAAACGACCCGACCCGCGCCGTCCAAACGCTCACGCGTGTTTTTGAAGAGGCCGGACGTGGTGAAAATCTGGCGGAGACGCTCGAAGCCGCGCGCCTGGCCGAACAGCTCGGCCAGTGGGAGCTGGCTGAGCGCTGCTATCAGGCGCTCGCGGTCAAACACCCAAATAACCGCCAGGCCATGCTGGCAAAACTTTACGAACTGGCTGAGTCACAGCATGACGGCCCCGCCATGCTGAGAGCCTGTGCCAGCCTGCTGGAGCAGAAACCCGAGAACGCAGCGCTCCAACTTCAAAACCTTTATCTGCAAATGCTCATCGGCACGCAGATCGAGATCGCCCAGCAAAAACTTCAAGAAAGGAGTGAGGCGGGCAACAGTGGGAAAGCAGACCTATTTCATCTCGTCCATGCGCTCTCCGCCCATCGCCAAGGACAGCCTGAGAAGGTGCGTGCCGCGCTTTCCAAGATCGCCCGACCGGAAAATCTCCCCGCCGGTCAGCGAGTGGTGTATGCCAGTCTTTTGAAAGGCTGCGGTGGTGATCCGGGCCGCGTCTTCCGCCTCGTCGAACGTGTGCCTCCGCTGCTGCTGCTGCCAGAGGAGAAAACATTCCTCCAACGCGCCTTGTGAGCGCCACCGGTGTCACAAGCTCTTGTCGATGAGCAGGGAGGCGGAACGACGGGGATTGGGATGATAGCCGTTCATCGCGGCGCGAATGCGCTTGGCACGGTCCACACAGGCCTCCGCCTTTTGAAAATCACCTGACGCCTTGTACACGGCACCCAGGTTGATGAAAGTTTGGGAAAGGTCCGCAGGGTCCATCTGGCTCTCGTTGAGATTCTGCCGGATGCCAAGCGCTCGCTCATGCATGGCCTGGGCACGGTCCACGTCCATGCTGCTGTAGTAGAGCACACCGAGGTTGTTGTACACGGAGGCGACTCGTGAGCTTTGCTCGCCATCGAGCCGCTGGAAAGTCTCCAAAGCCTCGCAGTAGTAGCGCTCCGCCTTTTCAAACTGGCGGAGTTGCTTGAAGATCATCGCCAGGTTGTTCTTGATGGTGGCAACCTTGTCGCTGTCGTCCAAACCGTTGTCGATGCTGATTTGCAGCGCCTTTTCGTAGAATTCCGCCGCCTTGTCCATGCGGCCCCAGCGGTCATAGAGATGTGCGAGCAACGAATAGATGCCGGTGAGGAGGTCCGGGTCTTGTTTGCGCAGTTCCTGGGCACGAAACAATCCCTCGCGGTAAAGGGACTCGGCCTTGCGGAAGTCCCCCTCCTTCTGGCGCAGGTCAGCAAGGACGCTGATCTGCTCCACCAGAGCCCCGACCCGGATGGGATCGTGATACGCAAGCCGTCGCGCCTCCTCGACGCTGCGGGAGGCGGAGGCAATTTGGCGCTCCAGTGCAGTATCCACGGTTGAGGGGGGCAGTTTTTCGCGCGGCAGTCGCTGTGGCCGTCAGACGGTCAGCTCGCGTCGCGGTAAGATTGGGCGAGGTTGGCGATGGTGTTGCGGGCGTGGGCCATCATGTCGCGTGAGACACCGTTGTTCTCATACCAGTGCGTGTAGGCATGGTTGTCGAACATGATGTCGAAATTGCTGATGAGACGCTCGAAGACGGCGGCGATGCCGGTGTGATTGACGAGGGCAAGACCACTGGAGGCGAAACCTTCCGGTGCGGTCTCGGCGACGCCCAGTTTCACGCCGGTGGGGACATAGCTGGCGAAGTTGAGTGTCTTGCGGATGGCCGCCATGTTTTCCTCGACCTCCTTGGCTTTCACATCGCCACGGAAGAGGGCGCAGGCGGAGAGATAGACGCCGTTCTGCCAGTCGATGGCGGCGGTGAAGTTGTCCTGGGAGAAGGTCTCACGGGCGATGTCAGGGAAATTGATGCGCACCTGACCTTCCTGGCCCGGAGCGCGCATCGGCGCGAACGAGGCGGTGAGGAAGTGGTTGCCGGGGAACGGCACCAGATTGGTCACATACTCGCTGAGGTCGGTGTTGAGCTTGCCAGGGAAGCGCAGGGACGCCGTGACCGAGCTCATGATGAGCGCGATGATGTGGTTGAGGTCCATGTAGTTCGGGCTGCGATGCAGCTTCGACTTGGCGATGCGGAAGAGCGCCTCGTTGTCGAGGAGCACGGCGGCGTCGGCGTTGTCGAGGATGCGCTGAAGCGTGAGCACCGCGTTGTAAGGCTCGACCGCGGAATCGGAGATAAGCGGCGAAGGAACGACCGAGAAAGTGAAGATGCGCTTTTTCGGATAAGCCTGACGCAAGCGCTCAAGGATGAGGGAACCAAGACCGGAGCCGGAACCACCGCCGATGGAGTGCGTGATGAGGAAACCCTGCAACGATTTAGTTTTTTCCACCGCCGCGTCGATCACGTTCATGATCTGGTCGATGATGCGCTCTCCCTCGACGTTGTAACCACGCGCCCAGTTGTTGGCGGCACCAGGGATTTTGCGGATGATGCAGCTTTCGTCAAAAAGCTGCGCCATGTCGCCACCTTCGATACGGGCGATGACGCCAGGCTCGAGGTCGATGAGGACAGCCCGGGGGATGTACTTACCGTCACGCACCTTATGGAAGAAGACCTCCATGTTGGCATTGGACGCGGCATTGCTGCCCTCCTTAGGTGTGCCGGCCTCGGTCAGGCCATGCTCACGAAGCACGAGCCGCCAGTAACGGTCGGCGATCTGGTTGCCACACTGTCCGACATGAATGCTCAGAATCTCTCTCACGGGTGTTCCTCCAAACTGTTGTTGCTGTTGCCTGATTCGATTTGTTACGCGCGACGACGGTCCACAAGGTCGCGCAGGCTCATGCCGGCGCGGCTGTCATCCAGGCTGGCGCTGCCGCGCGGAATGTCCGCCGAGCTGTCCTGCACCTTGGCCTTGGCGCCGCTTTCCTCAGCGACCTGATAGCTCTGAATAAGCTCCTGGGCCGAGGCGCGCAGGGCGTTGATCTGCTCCTCGGACATGCCTTCATTGAGGTACCAGTTGGCGAAGGCCTTGCGTTGCCAGAGCTTGTCAAAGTTGTGGCAGATGCGGTCCAGCACGCGGGCGATCTCGGTGTTGTTGGCAAGCAGCACCATGCTCTTGCGATGCGAAACGCCCGGCTGCTCGACGTAGCCGATCTTGAACGCCGTGGGAATCCAGTAAGTGAGCGGAAGCTGCTCACGCATCGCGGCGAGGGCGGCGTCGGCCAGCGGCTTGTCGTCCATGATGCCACGGTAAAGCACGGCGGTGCTGAGGAAGCGGCCTTCCATCGGCGAGCAGGCAGCGAAGACAGAACCATTGTCAAACAAGCTGCGGATCATGTCTTCCACGCCCATTTCCTCGAATTTGCTGCGGTCCGGCGGGGTGAGCGGCGCGAAGGCGCACATGAGGAAGTGCAGCGAAGGCTGCGGCACGAGATTGGTGAGCAGCTCGCGCAGACTGATCTCAACGGTGAGGAAACCGCTAAAACGCATGGATGCCGTCAATCCGGCAAGCGCCTCGGTGATGAGCAGATTCAGATCATCCACCGTGGGGCTTTCAATGTTCCATTTGCGGTGCGCGAGTTCGAACAGCGCCTCATTGTCAAAAATCAGGCAGGCATCAGCGGAGCGGCGCAGCGTGTTGAGGGTGAAGACCGTGTTGTAAGGCTCCGTGACGACCGAGGAAACCTGCGGAGAAGGCAGCACCGCACAGCTCAAGACAGGGAACTCAGGATACTTCTCTTTAACGGATTCGATGAACAGAGCACCGAAGCCGGAGCCGGAGCCACCGCCCGTGGCGTGCAGCACAATAATACCGCCGACATTGTCGCACTTGTCGATCTCAGCATCCAAGCGGCCCATGACCTCTGGAAGCACCTCGCGTCCGGCACCCAGATAACCAACGGCGAAATTCCCACCCGCGCCTTCGGTTCGGCTGATCAGATTGCCAGGATTAAAGAGTGAACCCGAGGTCGCCTTCACATTGTCGATCACGCTGGGCTCCAGATCGACCATGATGGCACGCGGCACATAGCTGCCGGAGGTGGACTCGCCCAGCTTAGTGAAGAACGCGCTCCAGTTCCCGCGTGGTGCCTGCCCCTGGGCCGTCTGGCCTGTCAGCGGGTCGATGCCGTGCTCCTGGCAGATGGTTTTCCAGAAAGACGCGGCGATCTGGTTGCCTGCCTGTCCGATTGAAATAACAATTGTGTTGTTGACCTTCATCAGTCTCTCCTGGTTGCTCGGTTAAGGGGTGCGGAAGTGTTGTCAGCCTTGACGTGGAATGGTGGAACGGGAGCCACACAACCAGGCCAACGATCATTTGCCTGGAGTTCCCCAGGCTTTTCTATCGAGTCGGCCTTGCTTGCGTCGCTCATCACCACGACGGAACTTTTACCTGTGAGTGAGCCTTGAGTCCAAGCAAAATCCAACCTTTCGTGAGGATTCCCACGGGTTGAAAGCAAAGGAGGCTCAATACAGGCAGATGCGGTCACGGATTGTTTATGTTTTCGGCGGCAGAGGCGACGCGGTGGAAACTGCGGGCAGCCGACCTGTGCGGTTCTCAACATGCCCCTGCTTCATGCGCTCAATTTCTTCTTTAGTAGGAACGATCGCACGACGAATCGTGATGGGATCCTTAACCGACGGCGGAATGACCACAGGAGGCTTTTCGGCAGTTTCGGCAGCCGGCTTGTCCGACTTCAGCACCGGCGCAGGCGGCGGAACCACCGCCATCTCCACGGGTTTGGCATCTGGTTTGGTTTCGACCGGTGCCGCCACGACTGGCGACTGAGGTTTAACCACAGGCGAAGGTGTTTTTACCGCGACTACCGCGGGCTTGACCGGCGGCGCGGCAATTTTCCCCGCAGGAGCTTGCTTTTTGTTTTCATCTGAATCCTTCGAAGAAGCGGCCACGAAAGCAGGAGACGGCTTTGGAGCAATCGGCTTCGATGGAGCCTCTACTCCGGGCGATGCCTCGGCGGCCGTCACCGGGGTGACGGGCTTCTCACCAGGCATCAACATCCAGCCGCCAATGCCAAGAACCACCACCGCAGCAGCAGCAATCACCCCCCAGGGAAGGCCGCGCTTTTGAACGTTCAAAGGATTGAACTCATGCGTCTTGATACCACGCTTGATCGGAGAGACCATGCCATCGTCCAGACCGTCAACCGTGTCATCATTGGCACTCCAGTCCTCATCGAAATCCGAAACTGAGCCGACACTTTCCATTTCCTCGACCGCCACAGAACTGCCGCGCAGACGCGTGGCAAGATCCACCCTCGGAGCGGAAAGCAGGCTCTCAAATTTCTCAATAAACTCGCCCGGACTTGGGGTTTTCCCCGCGCGACGTGCCAGTTCCGAGCACTCACGCACGTAGGTGGCCGCAGCCTCAGGCACGGACTCAGGAAATTGCGGTGCTCCGCCGCTCTGCCGCTCACCTGTCAGCAAATAAGCCGCCAAAGTAACAAACGAGCGATGACGGAAATCACGGTCCATCAAATGCTCCTCCTGCGGCGCGTCCGTGATGTCCATGTCCAACAGCAGCGGCTCGTAAAGGCTGCGCATTGTCATGTGTGGACGGAGTTTCACCACAAATGTCGGCCACGCGTCCAGGCGCTTCTGCATCAAGCGCTCCAGCTCACGCGCCAGCAGGGGTCCGTTTTTACCCACCCGCAGCAGGATGTTCGAAGGATGCAGGTCCACACGCTGCACGCCGCACTCCACCGCCTGGTCAAGACCGGCGCGGATCTGGCGCATCAACACCAAGACTTCGGCGGGATTCAGCGTGAGACGTTCCGCCATCAGGCGGCTGAGCGCGAACCCCGGCTCGCGCTCCTCGGTGAGGAACGTCCAGTCAGGACTCTCCCACAGGCTGAGGGAACGCAGAATGTTCGGATGCCGCTCCGGATTGAACCGCCACATTTGCAGCGGCACCGCCTCATAGCGCGTTTTTTCGACAATCCGCGAGGGGGGCAGGAGATGGACCGTGACAGGCTGTTCAGCCTTGACATTGACCGCAGGAATCGAGAATGGGTAGCGGCGCGTGTGCTCCGCATCCTCGACCCGAAACCGGGTTCCCATGATCGTTTCCACCGGCACGTTCTCCAGCAGGAGCTCCTGAAGCTGGGACTGAGGCAGCAGGGAGGCATTCACCACGAGTTGCTTGCGCAGATTACGGGCCTGGATGCTACTGACCAAGGCGCTGAATGCCTCGCGCACATCATCACGCAGCTTCTCAATCGAAGTAGGCGCGTTGGCAGGATCGGTCAGAGCAGTCCGCACGGTGATGCGGAGGTTCATTGGCAACTGGGTGAGCGCTGGGAAACGGTCTGGATTCCCACCAGCATCCCCCTGGCCGGTCAGCAATTGGAAAATCAAACGGCACGCCTCCACCACAAGCCTGGCACCGTTCGGCTCCTCGGAGACGGTGTCCATTTGAGACAATCCGTAGTCAAAGATGCGTAGTTGCAAAAAAGTGTCCTCCAGAGTCGTCACCAAGACGCGATCCAGGTGCATGCGGGAGACCAGACGTTGATACCCCCGCAACTGGAGCAAATCGTCCAGGAGCTGATAAGCCATCGCCAGCGCTGTCGCAGGAGCCAGGGCACCCCGACGCTTGATGTAATCGTCGATGAACTCACCATCATTGAGGTTGCTGGTATAATATACCAACCCCTGATCCTCACCGACCTCCAGAATGCGCATGAAGGAATGCCCCCGTATCTCGGATGCCTGACGAGCCCGGTCAAAAGCCGAGCGCTTCAGCGCAGCGTCGAGCGTGCTGCCACCGCGCAGCACATGCAGCTCCACCAGACGGCGAATGCGGTTGTCGAACGCCAGAAAAACGACTTCATCCTTGGATCGCATCAATTCCACCGGAGCACCGCCGGTTCGATGCGCCACGGAAAGGCTGCCAAATTGCTGGAGTTCCTCAATCATAAGAGAGCATTGAATCCTATTTGCAGAGCGGGCCACGAGACTTGTTTTGATGCAGCATTTTCACATTCATGAATAAACTCTAACAGTTGTGGCGCAAAATTGCAAAAACATTCTGAAAAATCTGGTAATTTTATTTTATGGGGTATATTGTTTGGATACATTAGCTAATATAGCAAGCTTTCATAAATTCCACACTATACTTAACATGGCATCCTGATACGTTTTTTGAAACTGGCGAACACGTCACGCCCCTCAAATGATTGATGCTCAATAAGCATCCAGATCAAAAAACACACCCAACTAGCCAGGCAGGTGCAGGTGGGAATCAAGAATCACTCGAAGCCATCGCCCGAAGCCGCTTTTTGTCCTCATCACTCCATTGAAATGACCGATCATCCATGGCTTCTCGTGCGGCATGCTTGATCTCGGGAGCATTCGCCGAGCCAGGATAGATCAATTCCTCCCATAACGAAAAGGCATCAGACTTCATTTTGCCCAACAACAGCTTGGAAACACGCTTGCGAACCTCCCCATCATCCGGTGGGTCCAGATGCAGCCAGATGAGAAACTTCATGTATTGCGGACTGCCCTCGGGAAGCTCCTGACTTTGGCCCGACAGCAACTTCTCGTTATCCCGCCACAGTCCTGCCTTCGCGACCTTCTGCTGTTCTGCGTAGGGTGCCAAATCAGCGGCTATCCGCATCAGGTTGCCCTTTCGCCACGCTTCCTTCTCCATAGCAGAAGCCATGACAGGTTTCACAGGGCCGATTCCAGCCAGGACACGCTGCACAAACTCCCCAGGCAGCGCCACCACAGTGATCGCCATCGCCAAAGCGCCACAGACCCAGCCCA
Organism: Prosthecobacter sp.; assembly: GCF_044232965.1. Lineage (GTDB taxonomy): Bacteria > Verrucomicrobiota > Verrucomicrobiia > Verrucomicrobiales > Verrucomicrobiaceae > Prosthecobacter. The sequence goes on along the minus strand of NZ_JBIIKX010000045.1, from coordinate 42,218 downwards.
GCAGGAACAATCCGCGCTCACGTCCGGTTTTGGACATTCGCTGGACTTGAGGTGAAGCGTTTTCCAACACAGGTTTCTCATGCTGAGGCTCCGGTGCGGCTCGTGGCGGCGCAGCAGACTGAGCAATCTCCTTCTGCCTTGCCATCTCCCCCATCTTTTCCTGCTGACTTGCGCATTTGATCGCCAAATCCCACCAGCACCCTGGAACCACCGCCTTGAACAAACCCGCCCCTTCCATGTCCGGGGTAAGACGATCCGACAAAGTGTCCAGAGCCCGCAGTTCGTTGCCACTTTGCCACGTCCAGACGGTTCGTGGCTTTCTCAACCGCACATCCCAGAAATCACGCTCCTCCTGCGAGGTGCTGCACACGACACGCCCTGCGGCCAGCCACTTTTGGGCGTCTGCGATCACTTCCTGGTGCTCTTCACCGGCCAGTTGCAGCGCGGCATTGTAAAGCTGCTCGGCCTTTGAAAAGCGCGTCACGGCCAGCGTCGCCGCCAGTGCCAGCATCACCTCCACCGCACAGGCATTTTTCGAAACATGCGAGGCTGAGATCGACTCAGCCAGCCGCGTCAAACGGTGCGTCTCTCCTCGCGCGGCCCAGCGCGCGGCCACCATGCAGGTCACCGTCGCCTGACCGCTGCCAAGCTCGATCACAAGGTCCGGGATGCGCGCCAGTTCCGCCAGTTTGTCCTCATCATGCTCAAACATCTCCGCGATGACCGGACTCGCCACCGCAGCCCACTCCGGCTTCGAAAATGCATGCGCGCAAAACGCATCAAAATGCTCCGCCACAGCCACTTTGACCAAGACAGCGTGCAGCAGAGCCAGAGCTGAAGCACGCAGGCCTTCTGGCAGCTCGGAGGTGATCAGACTGCGCGCCCGCTCTATGTTTTCGGCCACCATCATCCCGGCCAAATCATTGGCAGGCGGCATTGCGGTGGATCCTGTGGCGCGTATTCCCATGCAGCACGTCATTCATAAGACGATTCACAGAGGATGCAACGCGTGCATTGCTTATAAACCTACATTCAGGCCATGATTTCCTTCGCCACGGTGCCATAGACATCGGTGAGCCTGAAATCACGGCCCGCGTAACGATAGGTAAGTCGTTCATGATCAAGGCCCATCAGCGCCAGCACCGTCGCGTGCCAGTCGTGGATATGCATCTTGTTCAGCACCGCCTCGTAGCCGTAGTCATCGGTCATGCCGTAATTCATCCCGCCTTTCACACCGCCGCCGGCCATCCACATCGTGAAGCCCTTGTTGTTGTGATCGCGGCCGTCATCGCCCTGCGAATGCGGTGTGCGGCCAAACTCACCGCCCCAGATGACCAGCGTGTCCTTTAGCAATCCTCGTGCTTTCAAATCCGCCAGCAATCCTGCCACCGGCTTGTCCACCTGGTTGCAATTGCGCTCTAGACTCGCCTTCAAATTGAAATGCTGGTCCCAGTTGCCATGCGTAATCTCGATGAAGCGCACCCCCGCCTCGACAAACTTACGCGCCATGAGGCACTGCTTGCCAAACGTATCTGATTCGCCGTCGCCGATGCCATAAAGTGCCTTTGTGGCCTCGGTTTCCTTCGTGAGGTCCATCACCTTCGGCACCTCGGCCTGCATGCGGAAGGCCAGTTCATACGATTCGATCACGCCCTCGACTTCCGCGCTGACTCCCCCGCCCTGCTGCATGGTCGATTTGTTGAGCGACTGCACCAGATCGAGCTGCGCGCGCTGCGCCTCGGTGTTGAAGCGGCTGTTCTTGATGTTCGCCACTGTGGCCTGTTCCATGCCGCCGCCGAAACGACGCCCCAGCGCCGCCGGAAGCCCTGGAATCGTCGGACCTCCCACTTTGGTGCCTTGATAGATGGCTGGCAGGAACGCGCTGCCAAAGGTGCGTGTCGCATTGCCCGGCGGATTGATCGTCACAAAGCCCGGCAGGTTCTGATTCTGCGTGCCGAGACCATAAAGCGTCCACGCGCCGAGCGAAGGACGCACAAACTGCGTCGTGCCCGTGTGCAACTGTGTGAACGCCTGCGGATGCGCTGGCAAATCCGTCGCCATCGAGTTCAACATGCACAGATCATCCGCGTGCTTCGCCAAATTCGGCCACAACTCGGAGATCCACAGGCCACTCTTGCCATGTTGGCCAAATTTCCACTGTGGCGGCATCAGTTTCGCCGTGCCGTAGCGTCCTGCCGCCGAAGGCGCTGACTTGCCCGCATCCGCTATGAGCTTAGGCTTGTAATCAAAGGTGTCTACATGCGAGGGCGCACCCTGCATGCACAGGAAGATCACATGCTTAGCCCTTGGCGTGAAATGCGGCTGTTTTGGCATCAAGGGGCCAGCCGCTGGATTGGCCCGCAGCGCCTGCTGATGCGCGAGAGCCGCGAAGGCCAGATAACCAAAGCCACTGCTGGTGGTCTTCAAAAACTCGCGACGATGAGAAAGTGGTGCATTCATGAGGTGCGATGGATCGAGGGTGATTAGTTGAGATAACGAAACTCTGCGCTGGCAAGGAGTCCCTGGCAGAACGCGGACAGCGCCACGCCCTGGATCTTGTCCTTGGGAATGTTTTTGTTTTTCGCGGCCTCCAGTGGAAAACGCATCCAGAAGTTTGAGATGGCCTGCTTCTCCTGCGGTGTTGGCTCTCGGCCAAGGGCAAGCTGGTAGGCATAACTGAGCCGTTCCTGTGAATCGCCCTCATATTTCGCGACACGCTGCGCAAAGCCATCCGCCACGGCCTGCACCTGGGCGTTGTTCATCAGAAACAGGCTTTGCGAGGGCACGTTCGTCGTGTCGCGGTCGCCATTCACGAGACTGGCATCCGGGAAGTCAAAGACACTGAGGAATTCCGGGATTTGATCGCGAATGAGCGGCAGATAGATCGAACGATAGGTCTGCGGCTTCGAGTTCACCTCGCGCAGCAGGTTGATGATGCCTTCCCTGCCCTCCCCGGCACGCGCCACGGGTGATCCGTCCACCGGATAGAAATTGATCGCGCCCGCCACGGACAACATCGCGTCACGAATCGCCTCTGCGTCCAGTCGGCGCTGGCTCATGCGCCAGTGAAGCTTGTTGTCGGGATCAGCGGCGTAATTCGCCGCATCGTAAGCCGATCCCATCTGATAAGCGCGGCTCAGCATGATCTCGCGGATCAGCTTCTTCACCGACCAGCCGTTCTCCATGAAAGACACCGCCAGATGATCGAGCAGTTCAGGATGCGTGGGCTTCTGGCCCATCGTGCCGAAGTTGTCAGGCGTCGCCACCAGCCCGCTGCCCATCAGCTTGAGCCAGACGCGGTTCGCCATCACACGGGCGGTCAGTGGATTGTCCTTCGAGGCGATCCAATACGCGAGATCAAGTCTGCCACTGCCTTTGCCGATGTTCAGCGGCTCACCCTTCGCACACAGCACCTCGACCAGGCCGCGCGGCGTGACATCTCCCGGCTGCTTGAGGTCACCTCGGATCAAAATCGGGCTGTTGATCGGTGTGGCACGATCCAGCACGCCCATCGCCAGCGTGCGCGGCGTGCCGTCCTCATGAAACAGGTCGAGGTCGGCCTTCATCGATTCCGCACGGTCAAAGGAACTTCGGATGCGCAGAAAACTCTGCGCGGTCTGGCTCTGACGCTCGGATGCGCTCATACCGCGCACCTGATCACGAATATTCTCCGCGGTCTGTGAGGCGTCCGCGTAGCGTTTTTTCAATAACGCCACCTCGGTGGTCGCGATCCTCGCCAAAGCGCTGACTTGTTGCGCGTCGCGATCGAGTTCGATGAGCGTGCCCGGATTCGCGTTTTGAAGCTGGCTGTAAGTGCCGAACTGCGTCTCGCTGCTCAGAAAGATGCCCGCCAGCGCATAGTAGTCGCGCTGAGTCACCGGATCGAACTTGTGATCATGGCAGCGGGCGCAGGCCAGTGTGAGGCCGAGCATTGACTGCGACATCGCGTCGATCTGCTCATCGACGAGATCCATCGCAAACTGCCGCTTGTCGCGCTGGTTGTGGCCCTTCGATCCAATCGCCAGAAAGCCGGTGGCGACGATCTTCTCAGCCTGATCACGCTTGCCCTCAAACTTCATCAAATCACCCGCGATCTGCTCCTTGAGAAACTGGTCATACGGTTTGTCCTTCTTGAACGCTTCGATCACATAATCGCGGTAACGCCACGCATGCGGGTAGAGCACGTTCACCTCCTTGCCACTGCTCTCCGCGTAACGCGCCACATCCAGCCAGTGCCGCGCCCAGCGCTCGCCGTAACGCTCCGAGTCGAGATACATGTCGATCACACGCTTCACCGCGTCCGGTGATTGATCCGCCACGAAGGCTTTCACCTCGTCCGGCGTCGGTGGCAACCCGGTCAGATCAAAGGCGATGCGACGAATCAACGTCGGGCGGTCCGCGTCACGCACCGGATGCAAACCGGCTTTCTCAATGCCCGCGAGCACGAACTGGTCGATCTCCGTTTTCGCCCAGTTTGGCGTTTTGACCTCCGGTGGCGGTTGTTTCACCGGCTTCTGGAAGGACCAGTGTTTGCGCCCTTCATCCATGTCGATCACACGCTTGCCGCCGCTGGCATTGGCCACTTTGTTTTCACGCGGGTCAGGTGCGCCCATCTCGATCCACTTCTTGAAGTTCGCGATCACATCGTCCGGCAGCTTCTGCTTCGGCGGCATCTGCATGTCCTCATTCTTCCACGTCATCGCCTCATAGAGACTGCTCTGCGCGATGCTGCCAGGTGTCACGCCAGGATGCCCCGATTCACCGCCCAGCAGCGTCGCCTGCTTGGTGTCCAGCGTCAGCCCGCCCTTCACCTTCTCCGATTCGCTGGAGTGGCACTTGTAACAGTGCTCCACCAGCACGGGGCGGATGTTCTTTTCAAAGAACTGCAACTGGTCCGGCGCGATGCCCGCATGCGTTGTTTCAGCGGCATCTGCGGCCAGCAGAGCCACAGGAGAAAGGATAGACAGGCAAAGCGTCAGAGTCTTCATGGAGGAGTGAAGGGGGGTGACGCGCTTCAACCCCCCCCCCTGAAGAAAGTTGCGATCAACCGACCGATTGCAGCAGCCGCCGCACCACCGGCAACGCCCGCTCAAAGGCATCCCGCAGTTCCTGAATGTCAGGCATCCGCACGTTGGCAAAGGCAGGCTCCATCTGCGCTGCCGTGATGCGATCATGGCGGATCAGAAACTCCACGTCCTGCATGTCCTGCTCATCCGCGCCGCGCATCATCTTGGTGAGGATGAAGTCGATGGTGTGCGGACGAAACAGCTTCAACCAGTGGGTGGGCGGACGCGGCACGGGAACGATGTGCTGCTCCCACTCCGGGCGGAGAAACATCTGATCCTCCTCAAACAGATGCGTGATGTAGAGGCCCTTCGACTGAAGTTTCTGGTTCGTCGCATCCACCGCGTCCCAAAACTTCTCGTCATTCACCAGTTCGTCGAGCTGACGCGCCCGGATGATGCCGTCCAATCCTGCGTCGTCAGAAACTCGGCACGTGGCCGCTCGAAACCCAGGCAGAGCGCCCCACGCCCGTAGATCACCAGGGACACTTCGTGATCCAGCGCGGCGTCGAGGGTCTGCAGCACCTCCGCAGGATTGTCAGTCGCAGAACTCATGCGGCGGCGGGGCGTGCCGGACGAATCCATTGCATGATCGTCTCCCGTCCGCGCCGGGTGTATCCAGTCATGGCGACAAAGCGGGTGAGGTGAGGCAGAGTGTCCACTGGCGGCAGCGGCAGTTCCGGCAGCAGATCCAGCAACTCATCCCAAAAACCATTATCCGGCTCTACCTTGCGTCCGCAGAGCGCGATGTGGCGCATCACCGTCTCGCAGCTTTCGAGCCGGGCAAGGCGAGCAAGACGGGATGGCACATTGCCCTCCGCAGCAAGCATCGCCGCGCCAATCCGCAGCCGCTGCTGGGAATAGGGCGAGCTCATGGCAAGCAGCGCCACGGCCAGCTCCTCATTGGAAAGCAACGGCGTGTCACTCACCACGTCCACTGTCGCGGACGCACCCTAGCGGACCACGGCGGCATCACCCGCGCCTTCGTAATAACGGCATCCGCGCCGCACCGCCAGCCGCTCCAAATCCTCCGGAACACGCAGCCCTAGCCGCCGTGCCTTCATCAGCAGTGGGGAGAGGTGCGCGGTGGTGCCGAGCCTGCGGGCCAGGGTTTCAGGTTTCACAACACCAAAGTAACGTTTCACCCTTGCCGTGCAATCCGCGTTTTCACTCCCTCAAATAGTCCGAGTGACACATGCGGCAGCCTTTCACTTCTCCTCACCCGGCACGAGCACGCAGCGAAACCCCGCAGCACCGGTCCTGCTCTTTGGTGAAATCTTCATTCGTGCCGTGAGAAGCAAGTCCGTGCGATGGCAAGCCCGCCAGCATTGTCCGCGCAAAACTTTGGTGACACGATCTTTTTCAAACCAGTCCTCACACCACTCCGCCGCATTGCCGAGCATGTCATACAGTCCGATTTGATTTGGTTGGAATCTGCCCACGGGCGCGGTCGTGGGGAAGCCATCCTTGTAGCCATCAATGCAAGAAATGCGGGGGAATTGTTGCTTGCAGGACATGTCCGCAAAGTTGCCGAAACCAGCAGGCGGCGGTAGTTGCACACCCCATTCAAATCGATCCGGACCTTTCATGTTGATCTGTTCAGGCAACGCTTCTTCCGTCCAAGGCTCTTGTGCGGCGATACCAGCCGCGAAACTCCACTCACGATCCGTGGGCAGCCGGTAGGTGCGTCCTTCCTTTTTCCCAAGCCAATCACAGAACCGGCGCGCATCCTCCCAAGTCACTCCTACCACAGGATGATCTGGCTCACGGCCCACAGGCACTCCCTCGTGATGCTGCAGCCGCCACATCCCTTCGGTATCAGGCTCTTCGGCATCAAAGGCAGTGTAATCATGCACGCGAGTCTCGTGCGTGCAAAACAGCACATTGGTGCCCGGCACGGGCACGAACTTCATGCCGAGAGAGTTCTCAAACGGCGCCTCCTTGGTGGCAGCGCCAGGACTGGTAGATGATCCACCGGCAGCGGCGGATTGCTTCTTCGCTTTGGGCACGCGCCGGATTTCCCAGAGGTCCATGTCACCTAAGCTTCCCGGACCGTTCCAGGCGAACCAGAGGGTGCGGCCATCGGCGGAAAGCCATGGATTGTGCAACTTGCCGCTGATCGGGAAATCAAGCGCGGTGGTCTGGTATTGCCCCTTGGCATCCGGCGTGGCCATGAACAAGCGGCAAAAATTGAGATCCCTGCTTCCGCGGAGGAAGAGCAGCGTCCGATCATCGGCCGCGAAAGTGGCATGAAAGTCTGCGTCGGCTGTGTTGAGGCCCGGTCCCATGTTTTCTGCCTGACCAAAAAGAGCCTCACGCGATGTCCTCTTGGCCTGCCAGACATCCCAGGTGCCTTGTCCGCCGGGACGGGTGGAGGTGAAGAGGAGCGTTCGTTCATCATTGGAAAGCCTGACAGCCACATCGTGTCCTGGATGGTTGATTTTCGCCCCCAGATTCACGGGTGGCGGCCAAGGCTGATCCCTCGTCGGCCGATGACGGAAATAGATGTCTCCTTCCGTCGGCTTCCCGTGATGCCCTGGTCCGGTCGTGGCGTGATAGATCAGCCTCAGTTCATCCGGACTCATCCAAGGCTGGTCTTGATGGCCCTCCTCGATGGCCGGAAACACACGCGACGGCTTGCTCCACGGCTCGTCGGCGCTGGGCCGACGACATTCAAAAAGCTCGGCGTCACCCTCCCTCAGCGAGCTGAACACAAGATGCAGTCCGTCGGGCGAGACCATCGGGCCGAGGTCAACGTTCGGACTGTTGACCAGAGGCCCCAGATTCACAGGTGCTGTCCACTCGTAGTCCGGCGAGGTGAGCAGGTGCGGGATGCTTCCTGGTTCGCCGACCGGGGCAGCGGGAACCTTTCGCATCTCGATGCTGTGGTAAACAACCTCGCTGTTGAACATGCCGACGCCGAAGATGGGACCGCTCAGTCCAGCGAAAACCCCGCCCCATGGCGTGATGTTTCCGGTTTGCCGGATTTGAGACCAATCGGCTTTCCACCGAACCGCTTCGATATCATCCACGGTCAGGCGCACTTCTTTGGCCCCCACTTGGAGAAGCACGGTGCAGGTCTTTCCCATCGGGATCCATTCTTTGCGTGCTGCCACCATGTCAGAGGGTGTCTTCAGGTCACGTCCCTCAATCCTTTCCAGCCCTGCCCTGCGCAAGCCATCGAACTTCAGCAACCCCGGGTAATCAATTCCGATCGATCCCCCCGTGTTGCCCCATCGAAACGGAAAAAACAATCCGTCCACGGGTCCGCCCGTGCGTGTCAGCCTGCAGCGCATCTCGTAGTCTCCCTGAGGCTGCTTCACAGGCAGTTTGCACAGAGACCACTTCACAAGGTTTACACATGCGAGGCCGTCTTTGACAGATTTCCAGTCGCCGCGGACAACGTCACGATCGAGTTTCACATGAGGCACGAGATCAGTCCAGTCATTGCCAATGGCGATGTCGTGCGGCGGTGGCGTGCCGTTTACGGAATTCACCTTTCGCATCTCGATGCTATGGAAGACGGCCTCGCAGTTGAAGATGCCGACGCCAAAGATCGGGCCGCCGGTCACATCAAGGAACATGGAGCCGCCCGCACCGCCTTTTTGCTGGAGCTTCGACCACTCGGCGGGCCAGCGGAAGGCCTCTTCGTCGTTCACGGAGACGATGACCTCCTTCTCGCGCACCTGGATCAGCACGGTGCAGGCTTTGCCACGCGGCAGCCATTCCTTGCGTTTGGCCTTGATGGTGGCGGCGTCACGCATGTCGAGGTGCGTGAGATCCTCGAGGGTGGCCAGACGCTGGCCGTCGGCGAACTCAGCACCGCCGCCGATGTAATCAATCGGCACATAGCCGCCGGTACCGCCTTTGCGGAAGGCGAAGAACATGGCGAGGTGCGAGCCCTCGCCGCGTGTGACCTTATAGCGCAGGTCATAGTCCGTGCCGGGGTCTTGCACCGGGAAGTTGCACATGGCCCATTCGGCACGCTTCGCGTGCAGGCCTTTCTCATCCACCGCCCACTCGCCACGAATGGCATCCCGATCCGGCTTGATGTGCGGAATGAGGTTCGTCCACTCGGTCCCGGCGGTGACGGTGGGAGCTGGGGGTGTCCACGTTCTGGATGCGAATAGAACGACTGGTTCCACAACTACAGGCTCTTCCTTCTTCCTCATCAGGAATCCCACCGCTGCGGACAAAACCAATGTGCCCGTCAGCCCAAAGACGAGCGGCTTTTTCGAGCGCGGCGGCGCTGGAGCCTGCACCACGGCGGCACTGCGCCCTCCAGCCTGCGTCAGCACGGTTGTGGAACCTCCAACCTTGCCGCTGACTCTGCGATCTCGGCTGACCGCACTGCCTGTCACAGCATCCTGGCCACCAACCGGCAACGAGATGCTGCTGATGTCCGTCTTGATCTCGCTGACGTTCGTATAGCGGTCACTCGGATCGGTTTGCAGGGCGTGGGAGACGATTTTGTCCCAGTGCGCGTCCACATCCGCCTTTTCTGAAGGCGGCTTCCAAGCGCCACGCGGAAGCTGGCCGGTGACCATCTGGTAGATCATTACGCCGAGCGCGTAGATGTCCGCGCGGTGGTCCACATTACCATGCGGGTCGAACTGCTCCGGCGCGGCGTAGTCCGGCGTGCCCATGCCGGCACCGGTCTGCGTGTGAAAAGTGCTGTTCACATCAAAACGCTTCGCCAGGCCGAAGTCCGCCATCTTGATGCGACCATCGCGCGTGAGCAGGATGTTCGCGGGCTTGATGTCGCGATGCACGATGCCGTTGTCGTGCGCGAACTGGAGCGCGTCACAGATCTGCGGCAGGAGCTTGAGCGCCGTCTCCTGCGTCATCTGCCCGCTGCGGATCACGCCCACCAGGTCGGTGCCATCGACAAACTCCATGACGATATAGAGGTAATCCGGCCCCGCCTCGCCGTAGTCGATGACGTTGACGATGTTTGGGTGATTGAGCTGCGCTAAGGCCAGCGCCTCGCGGCGGAAGCGCTCCTCGAAGCCGTGGTCCTTGCCCTGGTCACGGCACATGATCTTGATGGCCACCTGGCGCTGCAAACGCACCTGTGTGCCACGATACACCGCGCCCATCCCGCCTTGGCCCAGGAAGCCTTGGACGGTGTAGGTCCCCTCCGGCAACAGCTTCGCGAGGTCCTCCGGCAGCGGCAGATTCACCGTCAAACGCGGCGTGCTTCCGGCGGAAGGCGTGGGCCCGGCCACAGGCACCGTGGCGTCGAGATCAGGCGCGTCGTTAAGGTCCGGCATGCAGGGGCGCATTTACCGGGCGGCCGAAGCCTTAGTCAAGCTCCGTCCTGCATCACTCCACAGCCTGACAGCTCATTGAACAACCCATGAGGAAATGTGTAAGACGTGAGAGGTCAGAAGTTGCGCCACTTCTCACCTCTGACTTCTCACGGCGGATGCTTTTCAACAGGTCGCTAACGCTTCTTGCTCACCGACACCTTCTTCGCCGAACTCACCTTGTGGCCGTTCGTGCCGTTCACACTGCCATGGCCGTTGTGCCCGTTGAGCTTGAGTTTCCCCTTCTTGGCATCCTGCTCCAGCTTCAGCATCCTGCGCAGGAGTTTCGGCCATTGCTTCTCCTCCACGATGAAGCCCACGCAGCGCTCCGCGCCGCAGCGGCAGGGATGCTCGTCCCAGGTGTCCACGTCGAAGCCGTAATTGTACGTCAGCTCCTCGCCCGCCTTGATCTCACGCAGCGAGTAGATCCAGATGCGGCCGCGGATGATGTAGGCTTCGCAGTTCGGATCGCAGGAATGGTTGATGTAGCGGGCGGGGTTGCGGCCCTTCGCGCCGTCGATGTCATAGCGCTGGTTCAGCGTGAAGACATACACGGCGGCACAGCCGGTCTTCTTGGACTTCTCCACCAGCGCGTCACCACGCCGGGTGGACTCGGCCTTGGTGATTTTTTCGCCCACATATTCGATGATTGGGGCATCGTAGGGAATGTCGCAGCGGGCGAAGATGCCGCGGTTGTGAATGGAGGAGGAGCGGACGGTCCAGTAACGTTTTGTGGGGGCCTTGGGCATGGGGTTTGGGCGGACGACGGAAAAAGGGAGCGCATGAAGTGTGCCGGGCGCGGGAATTGTCAAGACATCCCCTGAGAACCTGCCCTGGTGGCAGGGCAAACGCCTGATGGGCACTCAATGCGTCGATTGGGGATGTTTGGGGATGTTTTTCATCGCCAACGGTCTGATCTGGCCCAGCTCACGCTGCGGCGTTGAGCTTCAGACCGATGCTTTTTTGTTACAGCGCTTTCATGCTGCCGCTCATCTGCGCAAACACATCCTCCACCCACGAGCGCGTCTGCGACTTCTCGCGGGTGTTGGACGCCTGTGCTTTTTGATTCGCTGTGCTCACCTTTCGGGCAGCCTACGGCTGTCTATCTTCGCTACGCTCAGGTCCGTTGATCTGCGGCTGCACATTCTTGGCGCCAAGCTTTACCTCGATGGGCGCAAGCGTTTAACCGCTGGAGACGCGAGGGCTTGCTCCACGCCCGCCCTGCCCCCCGTGACAACATTGCCGCTTGATCTTTCCCTCATCCTTCGGCATTCGACACTCGTCACTGTCCATTCAGGCACCAATCCTGCTTTGCCCCTGCCTCACCGACCCGCCATGTCCGAAAGCCCCCCGCCCAATCTCCGCCAGCACGGTTTCCAAATCCTCGAAGACGACCTGCGTTTTCTCATGAACGCCTTCGCCGTGGTGCTGAAGCAACTGGGGGAGCCGGAACTGGCCGATTGCCTGCCGTGGGTCGGCTCGGGGGTGCCGAAGCAGACGAACCGCTCGCTCGGCCAGGCTTACTCCATCGCCTTTCAGTTGCTCAATGTCGTGGAGGAACGCGCCGCCTCCCAGATCCGCCGCCTGCGCGAGAAAAAGCACGGCCCTGAGGCCGAGAAGGGCCTGTGGGCGGACAACTTGAAAAAACTGCGCACCCTCGGACTCAACCAGGCCGACATTCTCGCCGCGCTGAAAGACGTCTGTGTGGAGCCGGTGCTCACCGCGCACCCCACCGAGGCGAAGCGCGAGACCGTGCGCGAGCTGCACCGCGAGATCTACAGCCTGATGAACCGGCATGAGAACCCGGCCTACACGCCGCGTGAGCAGGCCCGGCTGCAAAGCCAGCTTCAGACCCAGCTCGAAAATCTCTGGCGCACCGGCGAGATCCACGTCACCCGCCCGAGCATCGAGGCGGAGCTGCAAAACGCGCTCTACTACCTGCGCGATGTGTTTCCCGAGGCCCTGGCCCGCGCCCACACCCACCTGCGCGAAGCCTGGCAGGCCGCAGGGTATGACGAAGCTCAGATCGACGAGCTGCCTCCCCTGCTCCGCTTCGGCTCCTGGATCGGGGGCGACCGTGACGGTCACCCGTTCGTCACTGCTGATGTCACCAAGCATGCCTTGGAAACGATGCGCAAGAACGCCCTGCGCGTGCAGCGCCGCGCGCTCGAATCCCTCGCCTTCCACCTGCCGCTGAGTTCGCTGTTCCAAGTCACGCCGCACCGGCTCACGAACTTGATCAAGGCGCTCGCCGCGCCGTTGCAAAACGAGCCGCACATCGACCTCGCTTACATTTTGGAGCGCAACAAGGAGGAGCCCTGGCGCGCAGCGGTGTACCTGATGCGTGCCAAGGTGCTGCTCGCCATCGAGAAGCCGCGCTCGCCCGCCGCCTATACCCAGCCGCAGCAACTGCGGGCTGACATCGACATCCTTGCGCAAACCCTGCTCGATGTCGGCTCCAAGAGCGTCGTGGAAGAGCAGATCGTCCCACTGCGCCGTAACCTGACCGCCTTTGGCTTCCATTCCGCCGCGCTCGATGTGCGGCAGAATTCCGCCTTCCACGAAAAAGCGCTCGACCAGCTCCTGCGCACCGCCGGGGTGCTCGACTCCGGCTCCTTCATCGACTGGAGCGTCGAGAAAAAGCGCGAGCTCCTTGACCGCGAGCTCGCCTCCCCGCGTCCCTTCCTTTCTCCCGGCATCTCCGCCGGTCCCGAAGCTGACACCGTGCTCGATTGCTACCGCGTGCTGGCAGAACATCGCGATCAGTTTGGCAATGCCGGCCTCGGCTCGCTCATCGTTTCGATGACCCGCAGCGTAGAGGATCTGCTCATCGTGTATCTGCTGGCTCGCGAGGCCGGGCTCATGGAATGGACCGCCGAAGGCCTCGTCTGTCCCCTGCCCGTGGTGCCCTTGTTTGAAACCATGGGCGATCTCGAAGCCGGTCCCGGCATTGTGGAGTCCTTTCTCTCACATCCCGTCACGCAGCGCAGCCTCAAGGCGCAAAGCAACGGCGGCACACCGGTGTTTCAGATGATGGTCGGCTATTCCGACTCGAACAAGGACTGCGGCATCGTGGCCAGCCAATGCGCGCTGCATCGTGCGCAGCGTGAGCTTTCGGAAACGATCCAGCGCCATGGAGTGCGCCCGATCTTCTTCCATGGCCGTGGCGGCACCGTCGGCCGCGGGGCGGGCCCCACGCATTGGTTCATGGAGGCGTTGCCACACGGCTCCCTCAGCGGCGGCATGCGCATGACCGAGCAGGGCGAGACCATCGCGCAAAAATACGCGCACATCGGTTCCGCCGTTTACAACTCCGAGCTGCTCATCGCCTCCGCCACCGCCGCAACTGCGCGTCATCGCAGCACCGAGTCCCGTGCGCACCCTGCGCTCGATGCTCTCTTTGACAAACTCGCCGCTGACAGCCGCGATGCCTACCGCGCCTTCCTGCAAGCGCCGGATTTCATGAAGTTTTACCGCCAGGCCACGCCGATTGATGCCCTGGAAAACGCCCGCATCGGTTCACGCCCCGCCCGCCGCACCGGCCAAGCCTCGCTGGACGATCTGCGCGCCATTCCCTGGGTCTTTTCGTGGACGCAGTCTCGTTTCTATCTTCCCGGCTGGTTCGGCGCGGGCAGTGCGCTGCAAAAACTCAAAACCGAAGACCCCAAGGGCTACGCCACCCTCGCCGCCGCTCTGCCAGGCTCCGCTTTCCTTCGCTACGTCCTCACGAACATCGAAAGCTCTCTCGTCAGCGCCAACACCGGCCTCATGCGTGCTTACGCCGGCCTTGTCGAAGACATCACCGTGCGTGATCGCTTCCTCGGCACCATCCTCGGCGAATACGAGGCCACGAGGAACATCATCGACGAGCTGTTCCAAGGCACCGTCGAAGAACGCCGCCCGCGTCTGGCCTACACGCTGAACATTCGCGAAGAACCGCTCAAGGTGCTGCACCATCAGCAGATCGCCCTGCTGCGTGACTGGCGCGCCCTCAGTGCCGCTGGCAACACTGAAGCCGCCGAAGCCATGGTGTCCGACCTTCTGATCTCCATCAACGCCATCGCGTCTGGACTGCGCACGACGGGTTGATCCTAACGAGTGGCTGGCGGCTGATAACGGTAGTACACCTCCAGCATCAGCGTGCAGAGCACGGTGCAGAAAAGATCAGAATCGAACTTCGCTTTTGCGCCGGCGGACACATGACGCCAGCGACCGTCGAGTTGCTGGTTTTGCAGCAGTTCCTTCTGAAACACCGCATTCCAGCGTTCCCAGGCAGCCCCGCCGAAATTGAAGGCCGCCTGCGTGTTGTAATACCAGGCATAGACATCGGCCCCAGCCCATCTCTTCCGCCCATACGAGTCTAGGATGAACTGAAGCCCCTCAATGATGGCCAGCCGGTGATCCTGGGGATTGAACATTTGCAGGCCCAGAACGCCAACCCCCGTCAGAGATGCACTGTCCGCCGGATCTTGGTAGCCAAAACCTCCTCGTGGTCCCCGCATGTTCAGGAGGAAGCGCTCAGTCTTTTGGATCTGCTTTTCCAGCGTCGGAAAATTCAGACGTGTCTGCCGTGCGGCTTTCAAAGCCTGATACTGCCAGCCCGTGACTGACATGTCGCCATTGGCGCCGGGTTTGTAATTGTACAACCAGCCCCCCGCCTCCGTCTGCCCCTGGAGAATGATCCGCACGCCTCGATCAAAGGCCTCGACCACCGGCCCCAGGTTCTTCTGGCCAAACCTTGCCATCGCATACACCTCGCCCAGCGCATAGGTGGCGATCCCGTGCTCATAGCAGGCTGCGTTGGAACTCGGCACGGTGGCCATGAGCCCCTCATTTTTCGCCGATACCGCCATCAGAAAATCAACACCTTGGGTCACCTGGCGGCCATATTCCGCCGAATCGGGCGTGTCCCCGTGCCCGAGAAAGCACAGCACCGCGAAACCGGTCATCGCTACCTTGTAAGTCTTGCCCCAAGAGCCGTCCTCATTCTGCGTGCGTGCCAGCCACTCTAGGGCACGCTGCACCGCGCTCTCCGCTCCTGGCAATCCGCCTCTCTCCCTCAAAAGTTTCAATCGGCTTTCCAGGCTGCTGCGGCTTCGCATCGACTGCGGCACACCCATGCCGCCCCCACCATGGAAAATGGGCTTCGCCTCTCCCAGCTTCATCACGGGTGAGACGGTTCTCTGCGGCATGGGCAGCGACAGGGAGCCATGGATGGAGGCGTCCAGGATTTGAGAAGGCGGTGGCGGCATCATCTCGTCGGCAGGCAGCGTCTTTGAGACCTGGGGTGCCTGCCCAGGGGCCTCCGCCTGAGTGAACGCCAAGATGGCCGCCTGCGGCGAAGGGCCGGCCATTTCTACCACGATCGCCAGGAAGAACAACAGCAGCAAGTGCACTGCGAGCGCCAGGATCAACGCCACCGTGAAGTATCGCACGAGGCTCCGCTGCTGTTCTTTTGCAGCGGGAGGTGATGCGGCGTCTGTATCCATGGGGGGGAGTGGTTTACGCCCGCAGAACAACAACCTGTCGCATCCCCGGCTTAAACCGGACCACGTTCCTCTCGAATCTTCGCCGGCACCGGCTTCAAATCCCACACAATGCCGAACCACGACATCATTTTGAGGAGGTAGTAGCTGATGTCGATCTGCCACCACTCGAAGCCCTGACGGGCACTGTATTGGTAGCGGTGGTGGTTGTTGTGCCAGCCCTCGCCCAGCGTGATGAGCGCGAGAATGAGGCTGTTGCGGCTGTCGTCCGACGTCTCATAACGGCGGCGGCCAAACACATGCGCCAGGGAGTTGATGAAGAAAGTGCCGTGCATCAGCACCACGGTGCTGACGAAGAAACACCAGACGAAAAGCTGGTTCGCCGTACAGCCGAGTCCTGGTGCATACCTTTCCAGCAGCATGCCCACGCCATAGATGGCCGCGCCCATCACCACCGGCACGAGCATGTCGTGACGGTTCAGAAAGACGAGTTCCGGAAACTTCGCCAGATCCTTGATGCGGCTGTAGTCAGTGGGAAAATTGCGCTGGCTGGTGATCCAGCCGAGGTGCGACCACCAGAAGCCCTTCTGGCGCGGTGAGTGGATGTCGTGCTCGTCATCGGAGTGCTTGTGATGATGCCGGTGCGTCGAGGCCCACCACAACGCGCCACGCTGACAGGCCATGTTGCCGATGGCCGCAAAGATGAACTGGCCGAGGCGCGAGGTTTTGTAGGCGCGATGCGAGAAGTAGCGGTGATAAAACGCCGTGATGGCGAACATGCGAAACAGATAAAAGGCCGCAGCAGCAGCCACCGCGAACCAACTGAACCCCACCACAAACACCAGCAGGCAGCAGGCATGCAGAATGATGAAGGGCATCGTTCGCTTCATGTCCACCTTCTCTTCTTTCTGCATCACCGCTTCCGCGCCTTCCGGGTGGTAGTCCGAGTCCACCCATTGCAGGAGCATCACTCCCAGGTTGCATAAAACTTTGAGAAGGAACGGCTTGGAAGCCGCGGCGGACGAAGGGGATGATTCTACTGGCACGATACGAAGCTAGGGTTGGGCCGGAAAGCCGGGCGTTTTATTGCGGGGAAAAGCTCATTTCCGCAACACCTTTATGCGACGCTCCAGGCCCGCTGGATTCAATTAGTTGGCACAAGTTTGGCCTTGAACCTCGCCATCGCGCTTTGAATCAGCGGATCGTTGTAAAACGAATCATCCACCTGTGGCGCGGCAGGTTCCTCGGCGGCGGTGGCTTTCGGGGCCTCCTCCTTCGCCACCGGCTTGGGCTCCGCCTTGGGTTTCGGCGCGGGCGGCGGCTCATCCAGCAGACCGAGGCCCATCTCGGAAAATTCGGGGGCTTTCAGGCTCGAATCGAGCACGAACTCGAACTTCATCGCCTGGCCGGTCAGCTCTTTGGCCAGGCCTTCCAGAAAACTCACCTGCGCCGGGCGCATGAGACTGTCACGGGCGAAACTCTCCGAAGTCGGGAAGCCGACCTTGACGGTGTTGCGTGAAATTCCCAGCAACGAAGCCGTCTGAATCCAAGGCACGATCAATTGCCGCCGCTCCTGCACCAAAGCCGTGAACTGCGGCCAGAATTCCGCATCGCTCACGGGTTCCCGCACCGCCTCAGGCTCTTTCTCGATCACAGGCTCGGGCGAGACCACTTTGACCGGTGGCGGCGAAACGGCGACCACCGGGACCGGCGCGGATGGTTCCTCACGCACGACCGTTTCCTCACTGCGAACGGGAAACGACGAAGCACGCGCCGGTTCCTCCACCTTCACGGGTTCGGCAGCCTTCACCGGAGCCGGAGCACGGCGCACCGGCGGCGCGCTCTGTGGACGAGGTGCCTGCCGTGGCAGCCCGGCGCTCGTGCCGCCATCCAGCGCGTCGATCACATCGCTGATCGAAACTTCATTCAGACTCTGCACGGCCGCGATCACACCCAGTTCAAAGTGCAGGCGCTTGTTGCTGGCCCAGCGCATGCGGGAGTCCACCTCCGCGAGGCCGTCCACCACACGCAGCAGTTGCTCAGTGTTCGCCATCTGTGCCTGCGTCTCGATTTCTTGAATCAATTCGGGGCTCAAATCCTCCGACGCGGCCTCCGGGTCGGCCTGCTGCACCAGCAGTGTGCGGAAGTGCTGGATCAGGTCTGCAAGAAAGCGTCCCAGATCTTTGCCCGCCTCGTTCTGCTCATACACCGCCCGCAACGCGCCCACGGTGTCGCTTTCGAGAATGTTCCGCGCCAGTTGCGCCACCGACTCGCCGGAGGTGAAGCCGAAGATGTCCAGCACGTCCTGCTCGGCGATCCTGCCGCCGCAGAAGGCCACGAGCTGGTCCAGCATCGACTGCGCGTCGCGCATGCCGCCCTCCGCGCCCTTGCCGATGGCATACGCAGCTTTTTCATCCAGATGCACGCCCTCCAGCTCCGCGATATGCAGCAGATGCTTCGCGATGATCGCGTTCGGGATGCGGCGCAGGTCAAAGCGTTGGCAGCGGCTGATGATCGTGGGCAGGATCTTGTTCGGCTCCGTGGTGGCGAAGATGAACTTCACATGCGGTGGCGGCTCTTCCAGCGTCTTGAGCAGCGCGTTAAACGCGCCGGTGGTCAGCATGTGAACCTCGTCGATGTAGTAAATCTTGTAGCTGCAGCGCGACGGGGCAAACTTCACGTTGTCCCGCAGCTCGCGCACCTGCTCCACGCCGTTGTTACTCGCGCCGTCGATCTCCAGCACGTCCATGCAGCGCCCTTCGGCGATCTCGATGCTCAGCTCGTCATTCGGGTCGAAATCAATGTTCGCCCCGCCCTTGCAGCACAGCGCCTTGGCAAAAATACGCGCTGTGGAGGTCTTCCCCGTGCCACGCGGCCCCACGAACAGATACGCATGCGCCAGACGATTCTGCGCGATGGCATTGCGCAGCGTCCTCACGACGTGATCCTGGCCGAGCACATCGGCAAAAGTCTGGGGGCGGTATTTGCGGGCAAAAACTTGGTAACTCACAACGGCAGGCTAGCGAACCCGCCCACCGGGGCAAGAGCTTCCACCTCATTCATGACAACTTTGAACGGCCGAAGTTTCGCCGGATGGATGCTTGGGCCCGTTCAACGTGAAACACTCCAGGGTTGCGCCGCCGTCCCCTTGTAGCCTTTGCCATAATAGCTGCCACGAAAAAGCCACACGCTGTCCGTGACGGTCGTGGTGGTGGTTTGCAGGCCTTTCAAGGCCTCGCGTGACAAGCCCTTCAGAGCACTCGGGTTGAGCTTGGTGATGGTGGTCATTTTCCCCTTCCCCGTCACCTCAATGGAACCGGAAACCATGTCCACCGTGCCTTGGACGGGAATGTTCATGGTCTGGGTGGTCGTGGTCATGGAATCCTTGTCCGTGGAATTTTGGCTGAAGGTGCCGGTGACTTTTCCGCCCACCACCTGAAGGCGCAGAGTAGCCTGGTCATCGCCATACAAGGCAACCACCCCGGAAAAAGCTCCCTGCATCTCGGTGAACTCGGCGATGGCGGCATCAAGCCCGGCCATGCCTTCCTTTTGAAGAACCGCGACGAGCCGGTCGAGCAAGTCCGCCGCCGTCGGAAGACCTTTGGCGCGGAGTTTGTCCGCGACGATCTCGCGCTGTTTCAACTCTTCCTCCGTGCTTTTTTCCTGGGAGGCGATTTCTTTGGTCGTGTTCTCTTTGCGGACTTCGCGCTTCTTGCGATCACGATAGGTGCGCGTTTTGGACGCAGGCTCCGCAGCGGCCAGTTTCGCGGCTTTTTTGCCCTCGAGAACTTTGTTGAGGCGCTTCGCCTCGGTGTAATCGCCGTTCTTCACCGCATCTGCGGCGCGCTGGGCCCCCATGGTGGAGGCTCCGTCTTTAATAAGCTTGTCGTAGATTTCCTTGGAGCGTGCCTCGTTGGTCTTCTGCTCATCGCGGGCGCTTTTGAACTGATCAAAGAGCCCCTTGGCCGCGCCGAGGCCTTCACCAACCGCATTGCCGAGGTTGGTGCCGCTCTGCTTGGCGGCGTCGTAGGTCATGGCTTTGCCGGCGGCAAACAATCCGCCCGCCAAGGCCTTGCCCTTCATCTCCAGGTAGGGCTTCCAGTCTTTGGCGGAGATCTTTCCGGCTTCGAGATCCTTCTTGTATTGATCAAAAGCATCCTTGCCTGCCTGCGTGCCAATTTCGGCCATGCCGCCGAAGCCGAGGCCGTGCCACAAGGTGCGGCCTGCTAGCTCCGCCTTGTCCTTGGTCCAGCCGATCATGCCTTTTGGGTCGCCCTGTTTCTTGGCCTCCATGTCCTCCTTGGCCTTTCCGTAGCCCTCGTAGATGCCGTAGATGCCGAGGATGAGGCCCGTGCGGGAGATCACCTTGCTCCCTCCGCTGACCTTGGCCTCCGGCTCCACGGTGGTGCTAGGCTTGCTGCTGGCGGCGCCGGGCTTGGTCACAGGCTCCACCGGGCCGCGCACGGCCTCCGTCGCCGCTTTCGCCTTGGCGTTGTAATCGGCGATCTCGTTGCGGACCTGCTGCGCCTGCGTCTTCAGGCCCTTGGCCTCCAACTCGGCGATCTGAGTCTGCTTGGCCTGCACCTCGGCGGCTGCCGCAGTCTTGGATTTCACCTCGGCGGCATCCAATATGTCTCGTGACGCCTTTTTCAAAATCGCCGCTTCTTCCGGGCTGGTGATCGCGGCGCGCCCGGTTTTGATTTCAGCAAGCGTGTCGAGAATCTTCCCCGGATTTTTGACCCCGTTTTTCGCAGCGATGGCCTCTATTGTTTCAGGGGTCAATCCGGCCGAGTTCGCTGCCTTCAGCGTGCCTTTGGCCATGACCTGCCCCTCAGGTGAGCCGCCAACGAGTTTCTCTGGTGCCGCATTCGAGCCGTGACGGGCTTTCTTCGTGTCATCCAGAGTGGCAAGGTGATCTTTGAGCGGTCCTTTGTTCACTGCTCCTCCGGTTTCGGAAATATAGGTCTCGGCATGCTGCGCCCCCACCTTCACCTGCGCCTGATGCCCGGCGCTGCCGATGCGATCCGCACCCGGTGCCGCGTTCACCGTCATGCCAAACTCCGGCGCGGTCTCCAGCACGCCGCCCGTGATCTTCACCGGACCGCCATTGGGACCTTTGACACCGATTTCGTTGAGAATCTTGCCCGCCTTCTCGGTGGTTCGATAACCAGCACCCGCATCCAAGTCACCATTCATGCCTCGATGATTTGGATCGGTGATCGCAGTGCCTTTGGTATTGCCCATCCTGTTACTGGTGCCCGTCTGGCCACCCATGACCTCGCGGTTGGCCTGTTTCATCACGCCCTCATGCACCACGTTGCGCTCGACGGCGATCTGCTTGCTGGTGTTGCGGTGCGCGGCGTTCTCCGCCTCGATCTGCGCGGTCTTGGCCGGACCATCGGGCAGGCTTTCGAGTTGCTGCTTCCTCGCATCATGCCGCGCGCATTCCGTCTTCCAGTCGGCCTCGACCTTGGTCCACTTCTGCTTCAACTCGGAGATAGCCTCTTTACGCAAGGCCTGCTCCTGCATGGAGATACGCTTGTTCTCCGCCAGATGCCTTTGAATCTCCTGCTTCACCTGCGCGTCACGCTGCGGGCCGGGCGGCTGCAATTCGAGTGCCTTCTTGCGGTACTCAAACTGCTTCTGCTCGGCAGCGCGGCTGGGCAGCTCTGGTTCCGTGGAAATCAGCACCTCGCCCTGCTGCGCACGCGCCATGACCACATTCAGCATCCAAAACAAGATGAACTTCTTCACGGCTTCGCTCCTTCCCATTCCGCGACGAGTTTCGCGGCATAAGCATGCTCCGGCGTGCCGCTTTCCTCGATCAACACGATGTCCCGCGCCTGTGACAGCGCCGCCTCACGGTCTCCCATGTAGTCCAGCATCAACGCGCGGCCCACTGCGAGCGCGGGCACTTCGGGATTGGCCGCATACTGCTCGTCAAAGAAGTCCACGCCGCGAAATCCTTCATCATTGGCCGCGTACAGCGCGCACAAACGCCCCGCCACCTCCGCGCCTGCGCGTGCGGGATCGAGTTCCAACGAGTGCTCCAGCGCCGGGATCGCCTCCAGCGCCCGATCCTGCTCCGCCAACATCATGCCCAGTTCCAGCCAGGCCGCCGCGTGCTCCGCATCGACGTCCACAGCCTGCGTGAGCATCTTTTCCGCCATCGCCAGCGCACGCTCATCAAACGCTGCCAGCTCGCGATACAACAGGCCCGTGAGAAAAGCGTGCGCAGCATTGGCTGAGTCCAAAACGCAGGCGGAACGTGCCAGCGCCACAGCCTCCTCCAGCGCGGCCTGGTCAGGCTCACGCTTGGGATGATCCAGGATGGCAAACGCGTGCTCATGCCGCGCCAAAGCGAGCTTGGCGCGGTTTTCGGGTGAAGCGTCTTTCAGCACGATCTCCATCATCTCCTCATCACGCTTTTTGATTTCCACCGACACCCAGGCTGCCACTCCGAGCGGTGGCTGCGGCCCCAGGATCATGGCGCGCTCCGTGTCTTCCTTCGCCCGGGCACTGTCGCCCAGGGCCTCACGCGCCTCGGCACGGATGAGATACGCCCGCGTCTCCGTCGGCGTCAGTTCCAGACACTTCGTAGCATCCGCCACAGCCTTTTCAAAAGCCCCCGTCGCCAGCCAGCCGCCCGCGCGATTGCGATATGCCTTGGCGTGCTGCGGGTTCACCTCGATGGCCTTGTTGAAGTCCGCCATCGCCTTCTCATGCTCGCCGAGGTTCAGCCAGGCCTGCCCGCGATTGTTCAGATAAATCCCGCCTGTCGGAACCAATGCGAGGGCTTGGTCGAGGCTCTCAATGGCGGCCTCGTTCTCCCCATGATTGAGGAGGAAGAAACCACGGTTGTTGTGAAACTTCGCCACCTTCGGCCCAAGCTCCACCGCTTTGTCGAAGTCCTCCCGCGCGCGCTCGTCCTCGCCCATCTGATCAAGGGCCATCGCCCGGCTGAAATACGCAGCCGCGTCCTTGTCATTCAATTCGAGCGCCTTGTCACAGTCCGCGACCGCCTTTTCATACTCACCCAGGGTCGTGAACACATCCGCGCGGTTGGTGTAGGAGCCGCCGTATTTAGGATCCAGCTCAATGGCCTGCGTGTAATCCGCCAGCGCCTTGTCCGGCTGCTTCAGCGCGTTCCAGGTCAGCGCACGGTTGAAGTGATACAGCGCGTTCTTGGGGTTCAGCTCAATCGCCCGGCCATAATCCGCCAACGCCAGGTCACGCTGGCCTTTGTTGTCATAGGACAGGCCGCGATTGTTGTACGCCGCCGCATCCTTCGGTGTCAGCTCGATCACCCGGGTGTAATCCGCGATCGCGCCGTCAAACTCCCCCAAGCGCCAGCGGGCGCGCCCGCGCCCCATGTAGCCCCGCGCCTCCTTCGGCTTCTGCTGAATCAGCTTTTCATAGGCGGCGGACGCCTCCCTGGCCTTGCCGCTCATGAGCAGGCTGTCCGCCGTCTGCCATGCATCCGCCGCCCCGGCAAGGCGGCGCGCCAGCAGCACGATCAGCAGAATGACGACGACCCATAGCACCCTGCGCCAGTGGTTGCGTGCCCCAAGAGTGTCGTTGGTTGGTTGGCGGCTCATAAAATGAATCCCACATGAGACTAAGCCGGTGGGCGCAGCCGTGCCAAGCCGCGCTTGCGCTACTCCAACTGCTTTTTGTGGCCTCACACCTTGACCTTTGAGCACAACACGACCTCTTGAACGTAATCCAGCCTGCCCATGCTTCTTTCCCTCACCTCCCGCATTCTCCGCACCGTTGATCCCGTCTGTCTCGCCAAGATCGGCTGGAATTTCGGCTACAAGGGCGCGCGTTCGGTCATGCTGCACAAGCAGCGCATGAAGCAGGGGCAGTATTTTCCTCCCTTCTTCTACATCTCCATCCTGAACTCCTGCAACCTGCGCTGCCAAGGCTGCTGGGTGGATGTCGATAAACCGCGTGAGTCGCTGAACCTCGATGAGCTGAACAAGATCGTGAACGACGCCAAGCGACGCGGCAACGCCTTCTTCGGCATCCTCGGCGGCGAGCCCTTCATGCATCCCGAGCTGTTTGATTTTCTCAGCATGCACCCGGACGCCTACTTCCAGGTCTTCACCAACGGCCAGATGATCACCGAGAAGGCCGCCACAAACCTGCGCAAGCTCGGCAACGTCACGCCGCTCGTCAGCATCGAGGGCACTGAGATCGTCAGCAACGAGCGCCGTGGCAACAAGGACGTGCTCACTCGCACGCTGCGCGGCCTGCAAAACTGCATCGACGCCAAAGTGCTCACCGGCGTGGCCACCAGCCTGTGCAAGACAAACATCGACGACCTGCTCACCGAGTCTTGGCTGCGCAAACTCATCGACATGGGCGTGCATTACGCCTGGTATCACACCTACCGTCCCGTCGGCCCGAAGATCAGCGCCGATCTCGCCCTCACACCCGGGCAGATCACGCAGGTGCGCCGGTTCGTCGTCAACATGCGCGCCAAGCTGCCCATCGCCATCGTCGATGCCTACTACGACCACCAGGGCCAGGCGCTCTGCCCCATGGCCAATGGCATCAGCCACCACATCAGCCCCACCGGCGCCATCGAGCCCTGCCCCATCATCCAGTTCGCCAAAGAAAGCGTCCGCACCAACGACGATCTCTTCGATGTCTTCACCAAGAGCGAGTTCCTGCGCGACTTCCGCAACATCGCCTCCGCCAACACACGCGGCTGCATCGTCCTGGAGCGCCCCGACCTCGTGAAAGCCGTCGTCACCAAGCACAGCGCCAAAGATTCCACCATTCGCCAGACCGCCATGGCCGAAATCGAGGGCATGACGCCCAGAACGAGCCAATGGCGCGAAGGCGAGGAGATCCCCGAGAAGCACTGGATGTACTGGCTGGCGAAGAAGTTCTTCTTCAACGACTTCGGCGTGTATCAGAATTTGAAGCGCTAAGCCGGTGCAACATGTGGCGACCTGGTCCGCCGCATGCCGGACATCATCGACTTCGACACCGGCCCCATCATCACCGGCGCGAAGACCGTCGAGCAAATGGGCGAGGACAGGCTCGAACTCGTCATCACCACTGCAAGCGGCAACTACACGCCGAAGGCTATAGCGTTAGTGCAAGATGACTTCCTGCCGTGGAAGCGGGGTGTGTCACATGAGGATATCTTTAGCGCCACATTTACCACCACCGCGCGGGCATTGGGGTAAGAAAATGCATCACACAGAGAAGAACACCAGCCCATGCACAGGTGTAAACGGCACGGGACAAGCCGCCATCCGATTTGCGAATTAGTCGTGAAAGCACAAAACACAAAACGATGCTGGTGCCCTCGATCAGCCACACAGATGGATGAACATGGCCTCGAAAATTCATTCCATTGAGAATCGTAGCGACCCGGATTGGAAGGCCGACAGAGACGAGAGCAACAGCAATGGCTGAAAGCCGCAAAAAGCTATATTTGGAAAGCATGGCGCAGCTTGTGAGACTGTCTGCGGACAGCCGTCATTAGTGAATCATAGGCCATGGTAAGTGAGCAACTCGGATAGAGGTTGAGAAGTGAGAATGAGGATTTCGGGCGAAAGTTTCAAGCCTCAATTGAGGGCGAGTTTGAACAGACTTGCTGATGTGTGGGAAGCCGTCTCTTATGGCGACATGCGCCAACACCACCTTCTCGCCTTTGCGTTCGCGGTTTCCGTTTCCGGCAAAGACATTTCTGTCGCTGACATTGCGGCGTTTACGGAGGCCGCCAAAACCATCGCAGCAGGTGACACCCTGATCCTCCAAGACGGCATCTGGGCCGATGGGCGGCTGAAGATTCATGCGGAAGGCACGGCGGAGAAGCCGGTGACGATCAAGGCGCAGACGCCGGGCAAGGTGGTGTTCACGGGCGACTCGCGGCTCTCGGTGGGTGGGGCGCACGTCTTGGTGGACGGGCTGTGGTTTCAGAATCCGACGGGCGCGCAGGTCGTCGAACTGCGCCTCGACTCCAAGCAGCTCGCCAGCGACTGCCGTATCACCAACTGCGCGGTGACGAATGACACGCAGCTCACTTCGGTGGACTCCTCCCAGTTTGTCTCGATCTACGGTGCCCGGAACCGCGTGGACCACTGCTACATCGCCGGCAAGACCACGCAGGGCACCACGCTGGTCGTGTGGCTCTCGAACGAGGCGAAGGATCAGGGCAAACACCAGATCGACCACAATCACTTCGGCCCACGCCAGAAGCTCGGCAAGAACGGCGGCGAGACGATCCGCCTCGGCGACAGCAAGACCTCGATGCAAACCGCCGCCTGCATCGTGGAGCACAACCTCTTCGAGAAATGCGATGGCGAGGCCGAGTGCATCTCCAACAAGTCCTGCGGCAATCTCTACCACTCTAACACCTTCAAAGGCGTGTCCGGCACGCTGACGCTGCGCCACGGGAACGCCTGCCGAGTCGAGAACAATGTCTTCTTCGGCGACAAAGCCAAAGGCAGCGGCGGCGTGCGTATCATCGGCGAGGATCACGTTGTCACCGGCAACCTCTTTGACAGCCTGACCGGCGATAACGAGCGCAGCGCGATGTGTTTCATGCTCGGCATCCCCGATTCGGTGCCCAACGGCTACTTCCAGGTCAAACGCGCCAAGGTGACGAACAACACCTTTGTGAACTGTGCGCACAACATCCTCATCGGCATGAGCGGCGACAAAAAAGCCAAACTCCCGCCCATGGAGACTGAAATCAGCGGCAACCGCATTCAAACCAACCTGGGCGAGGCCTTTGAACTCAAGTGCGCAGTCGAAGGGGTTGTCATGAAAGACAATGAAATCGGCCAAGCAGTGCCCGAGGCCTACAAGCTGCCAGCGCCTGAGCCTGTCGGGCCGGCTTGGTGGAAGTGAGTGACAGATGCTCTGATTCCAACGCGAATGAGCACGAATTTCCGCGAATGATCGCGAATTCAGACATTCGTGTTCATTCGCGGCTAATTGCGGCCATTCGCGTTGTAAACTCAAAATCTGAATCTACCCAATCCCCATGCGCACCAACGTCCTCGGAACCGCTCTCACCTGCTGCTGTCGCCAACCCATGACCGGGTTCTACCGCGACGGCTACTGCCGCACCGGTCCCGGTGATGTGGGCCTGCACACCGTCTGCATCGAAGCCACCGCCGACTTCCTGCGCTTCTCCGCCGCACGGGGCAACGATCTGAGCACTCCCGCTCCGGAATGGGACTTCCCCGGCCTGGAACCCGGCGACCGCTGGTGTCTCTGTGTCACGCGCTGGAAGGACGCGCTCGACGCCGGAGTGGCCCCGCCCGTCTGCCTGTCCGCCAGCCACGAATCCGCGCTCGAATGGGTCGATCTCGACGACCTGAAGGCTCACGCCCTGGATGGCCCGGGCGCAGTCACCGAGTAATCCGGTGTAGTGCGACCAAAAAGCGTGCGCAGTTTGTCGCGAACGATCTCAAACGAACGGCGCACGACGCGCCAGATGCGCGGCAACACTAGCCAGAGCACGATCAGCCCGGCGGTGAAGAAGCACAGCGCGACCACGGGCTTCAGCACCATGAGCAACGTGCCCGCCGCAACGATGATGTCCTCCGCGATGCTCAGGGCGATGTTTGAGGCCGGTTCCGGCGAGTGATTGGCCAGCAGCCGCGTTCCAGCCTTCGCACTGTGCGTGGTCAGCGCCGCGCCACCGGCCAGCAAAGCTCCCACGACCTCCAGATGCGCGGGCATCTCGCCGATGGCCTGCATGGCCAGGATCGTGCCGCCAATCGGTCGGATAAGCGTGTGGACGCTGTCCCAGAGCGAGTCGATCCACGGCACCTTGTCCGCCACGAACTCGATGGCATACATCACACCGGCAGCGATGAGCACCCAGTCGTGCCCCAGCACTTCGATGGACTGGAATTTCTCCGCCAAATGCAATGCGTCAAAGCGCACCAGCAGGCCGGTGAGAAAGACCGTGAGGTAAAGATTCAAGCCTGCGAGCGATGCCAGTCCGAGCCCGAGGCCAAGCTGTTCGAGGATTTGCATGGCTGGGGTATACCATAAGTCGCCCCGGCGGTCGATGAACAAGTTCGGGAGCATTTTGGAACGGTAACGAACGATTGAGGTCGTCCCCTCACCCCAGCCCTCTCCCCGAAGACAACCATGAAGTTCAATTCGCCAGGGCCGGGGAGAGGGAGAAAAGCGTACTCCCTCGCCCCGCCGAGGATGGACAGATGGTCTGTGGCATATGCGGGGAGAGGGCTGGGGTGAGGGGCAACCAGCCAACATCTCCAGCGCACGCCCAACCGTCACCGGCTCGCCAAAAACTCCAGCACCTGCCGCGCCAGGGTCTTACTGATGCCCGGCACCTCTGCGATCTGCTCCTCGCTGGCTTTGCGAAGCCGTGTGACGGAACCGAATGCCTTCAGCAGTGCCGCTTTGCGTGCCTTGCTGACACCGGGGCAGTCGTCCAGAATGCTTTCAGCCACACGACGACCGAGCAGGAGCTGATGATAGCCGTTCGCCCAGCGATGCGCCTCATCACGGATGCGTTGCAGCAGCTTCAAGGCACCACGCTCATGTGGAATGATGACCGGATGGCTCTCTCCGGGCCGATAGACCTCCTCGTGCTCCTTCGCGAGGCCGATGATCGGCAGTTCATGCAACCCGAGCCGCTGTAACTCCGTGACGGCGACACCGAGCTGTCCCTTTCCGCCATCGACGATGACGAGATCCGGAAGCGTGACGAATTTCGGATTCGAGGCAAGGCGCTGCATCGCCTCCGCAGGCGCTTCCTGGGAGAACTCGGAATCATCACCGGCTGCGGCACGGCCTTCGAGTAAAATACGCGAGAAACGCCGCCGGATGACCTCCGCCATGCTAACGAAGTCGTTCTGACCGCTGACCGATTTGATCCGGTAGCGGCGATAGTTGGAGTTATCGGGCACGCCGTTTTTGAAACGCACCATGCTGGCCACGCAGTGCGCGGTGCCGATGTTGGCGATGTCAAAGCACTCCATGACGAGCGGCGCATGCTCCAGATGAAGGAGATCCTTCAATTCCTGCACATCCGCCATCGGGTCGATGCTGCGAATGACCCGTGCCCGTGCCCCCCGCTCAAACGTGCGCGTGGGAATGAGCGTCTTCTTGAAATCCTCGACCATGTCCCGCAATTCGGCAGCCTTTTCAAAATCGAGCTTGGCGGCGGCTTGCTGCATCTCCTCTTCCAAGGCAGTGACTAGGTCTTTGCTCTTGCCATCAAGGAACTCGCAGGCCTGCTCGACGCGCTTTTTGTAATCTTCCTGCGAAATGCGGGCGATGCACGGCGCGGAGCAGTTTTTGATGATGTCGTTGGAGCAGTGCTTGTAGTCCGCCTCGCCGGGCTTCAACGGACGGCAGACGCGCAGGCCAAATTTTTTATTCAGCCAGTTGAGTGTCGTGCGCAGCGCCATGCCATGTGGGAAGGGCCCGAAGTAACGGGCACCATCCTCTTTCTTGAGCCGGGTGGTGGAGAGCCGGGGCATGGCATCACCCATGTGGACGCGCACGAGAAAGTAGCGCTTGTCGTCGCGGAAGCTGACGTTGTAGCGCGGACGAAACTCTTTGATGAGCCGCCCTTCGAGCACCAGCGCTTCGGTGTCATTGCGGACCTGATGCAGATCAAAATCCCAGATGCTGGAGATGAGCGCCCGAGTTTTGCGGTCGGCCAGCTTCGAGCGCGCAGGTGTGAAGTAGTTAGCGAGCCGTTTGCGCAGGTCACGCGCCTTGCCGACGTAGATCACGTTATTCAGCCGGTCGCGCATGATGTACACGCCCGGCACATGCGGCACATCGCGCAGTTTGGCTTGGAGGTCGGGCTTGGCTCGTGAATCGGGCATGCAGGAGGATTACGCGGCCACCACCCGCCACGGATGAACCGGTTCGGAGATGCCCTTCAACTGCATCGGTGGCATCGGTTCCGCCTGAATCAACTCCTGAGCTTCCGCATAGGTCTCCGCGTCCATCACGATCTCACCCGCCTGCGCGATGCTGCACAGCCGCGAGGCCAGATTCACGCGATGACCGAGCACGGTGTAGCTCAGCCGCTGGTCCGACCCCATGCAGCCCGCCACGACCGAACCGGTGGCAAGACCGATGCCGACCTCCAGCGAGTGTTTCGAGGTCTGATTCAGCGTTCTGCGCACTTGCAGCATGCTCAGCGCGCACTGCACCGCGCTGAGAGCATCGGCACCGGTGCTCACAGGAGCGCCAAACAGCACCATGATCAGATCGCCGACGAATTTATCGACGATGCCGCCGTGCTTGTAGGCCACATCGGTGAGCGCGGTCATGTGCTCGTTCAGCAATTCGATGACCTCGGCAGGCTCCATGTTCTCGGTGATGGCGGTGAAGCCGCGAATGTCGCAGAACAACATCGAGACGTGACGGATTTCGCCGCCAAGGCCGCTGCTTTGCTCGATCAACTGCTGTGCCACCGTGCGATCCGCCACGGCATTGAGCACGCTGCGATATTTCTCCTGGAGCGCGAGTCCGGCGGCCATCTCATTGAAGGATGCGGCCAGTTTGCCGAGTTCGTCCTGCCTCCGCACCGGCACGCGCACGTCGAAGTTGCCCTGCTCAATTTGATGCGTGCCGCTGACGATGTCGCTGATCGGCCCGGAGAGTCCACGCGAGATATAGAGCACCACGATCAGCGCGATTAGCAGCGCCACAAAGCCCAGGCCGCCCACATCACGCCGCAGCTCGGCCAGTTCACGGTCCATCGCGTCGAGCGGGTAGAGATTCACCTGCGCCGCCAGCGGGAAGGGCGAGTCGGGATTGAGAACGCGATAGAATATCTGGTGCCGCACGCCATTGATCGGCATGGACATTTCCCGCTGCGCCCGCCCCGAACGATGAATCGACTCCGCGATGTGGCGAGCGACCTCCTCCCGCTCGTTTTTCGGAATCGTGGTGCTCACCAGCGCCTCCTCCACCCACACACCGCTCATGATTTCGCCAAATTCTGAGCGCTTCGTCTGCTCGTAGAGCACCCGTTCGGCCAGAACCTGCAGCGGCAGGCCAAACAGCATGGCTCCCTGGAACTTTCCGCTCTGCGGATCACGCAGTGGGGTGATGAAGACCTCGCGCACCTGCTCTGTGCGACCGTCCTCGCCAAACTCGACGCGCAAGTAGCCGACCTCCTGCTCCTTGAGGATGTCTTCGAGCTTCCGCTCGCCCAGCCATTGCAGCCTGCCGGATTTGCGGCGGAACTCGGCGCTGGTGGCGCTCTCTTTTGGCAGCGGCGGCATCAGGTTGCGGCCCGGCACCGCGTTTTTCTTGGGAGAAGCCACGAAGTTGCCCTCCGGGTCGATGATGGCGATGTAAGGCATCTGCGCGGGCATCAGCCGCGCCATCGCGCGTCCGGCATCGGGACGGTCACGTTCTTTGACGCCCCCGCGTCCGCCGACGGCTGGAAACTCGCTTTGCAGCCGGTCCGTCGCCAGCGCTTCAAGCTGCGGCCGCAAAATCTGCCCAGCGGCGGCGAAATCCTGTTTCGTGATGGCTGCGACGATTTCTGGCTGCTGTGCCAACCGGGCAAGCTGCTCGGACAAGGCCTCTGTGCGCTTCTTTTTGGCCGCGCTGAAGGTGCTGATCTGCGATTCAAACTGCTCCGCGAAGAGCCTGCGATACGCGGCCGTGAATTTCCACTCCGCCAGCACGAGCGTGGCGATGGTGATGCCCGCGACGACGGGAAACACGGTGAAGATGAGCTTGGCGCGAAAACTGGAAAACCACTTCATGGGGAATGAC
This sequence comes from Prosthecobacter sp., assembly GCF_044232965.1. Classification (GTDB taxonomy): domain Bacteria; phylum Verrucomicrobiota; class Verrucomicrobiia; order Verrucomicrobiales; family Verrucomicrobiaceae; genus Prosthecobacter. The sequence continues at coordinate 10,598 of NZ_JBIIKX010000045.1, read as the reverse complement.
ACGACGGAATGAACCCCGCGTGGAGCCGGATGGTTGCTCAGCGAACACGTTTCATGGTGAAAGTGCCGCGATCCATCGCGCTTTCGTAGCAGGCATTGAAGTCGTCGCCCTTGACCGTTCCCTCATAATGATACACGCCACCGACCCAGTTCGGCATCTGATGATCGCCATTGAAGGTGTACGTGCCGTTTTTTTGCTTCTCGACCTGGTGCGTCGTTTTAAAGGCCGCGCTCAAAATGCCGCGCCAGGTACAGTGGTAGAAGAACTGGTGCGGAACAGAATTCGGTTGCTGCTTCGACGCGGCCAAAAGCGGTCCAGGCTCGGAAATGACCGCACGCAGTTTACCCGTGTGCCCGCTCGCCGTGCTCAGCCATGTGCCCTCCCATTTGCCATTCACACCAGCATTCGATGCCGGTGACTTCCACGCCGAGCGAAACGACAGTCCGCACGAGGGTAGCAGCATCAAAACGAGCGTGAGACAGGCAAAACGGAGTGGCGGGGGAAGGCTCATGGGGTTCTATGCCACGAACGCATCCAAACCGCCCGGTTTTTCGTTCGTCATGGGGCATTCTCCCACTTGCCCCCGTTCATATTCGCGATACTTACCCGAGAACCTTCAACCCCACCCTACCATGGCCCATACCCTCGCCCCTCTGCCTTATCCTTCCAACGCGCTGGAACCTCACATCGACCAGCAGACGATGGAGATCCATCACGGCAAGCATCACAACGCTTACGTCACCAATCTGAACAACGCCCTCGCCGGCAAAGCCGACTTGGAAGCGCTGTCGATTGAAGACCTCTGCAAAAACATCTCCAAGGTGCCTGCCGACGTGCAAGCGCCGATCCGCAACAACGGCGGCGGTCACTTTAACCACACGCTCTTCTGGAGCATCATGGGCCCGAACGCCGGCGGCGCTCCTACTGGCGCTCTCGGTGAGGCCATCACCGCCACCTTCGGCAGTTTCGATGCTTTCAAAGAAGCCTTCGCCAAGGCCGGTGTGACCCGCTTCGGCTCCGGTTGGGCTTGGCTCGTCGTGAAAGACGGCAAGCTCGCCATCACCTCCACGCCGAACCAGGACAATCCGCTCATGGATGCCTCCGGCACGCCGATCCTCGGCTGCGATGTCTGGGAGCACGCCTACTACCTCAAGTATCAGAACAAGCGCCCAGACTACATCGCTGCTTGGTGGAACGCCGTGAACTGGTCCGCCGTCGCCGCGAACTACGCCAAGGCACTCGGCTGATTCCCGCTTCCCGACGATCTTCGTCACTTCACAAAGCGCGGAACGGCCACCCCGTCCCGCGCTTTGTCGCTTTCAGACACACCCATGGCACTTGTCCTCCACAAACTCCGCAGCGGCCTGATCTATTCGCAGGCCTTCGCGGAGTATCTGGAATCGAAACACAACATCGAGCACTTCGGCCATCCGGCTGATGTTCTGCACCTCGATTATGTCCGTTGCAGCCAAGGCGACCTCGCCGGGCAGGAATGGTGGCAGATCACTTGGATCAGCGGCATGCAGGCCCCCACGGAGCAACGCCATCGAATCGGTGACATCGAGGTCTGCATTCACCGCCAGGCCATGCGCGGTCTCAAAAATCGCATGCTTCACTTTGATGGGCAGAATGTGGTGGTGAAGAGCTGAGTCCGACTCGCCAACCATGCCTACTCTTGCCGACATCGGAGAAGACAAGCTCATCCGCAAACTCATGCGCGGTGTGAAACTCGACCGCGATGTCATCGCCGGGGCTGGTGATGATTGTGCCGTCGTCCGCAGCACGAAAAACGAGCACACGCTGCTCAAAACCGACGCGCTGGTGCAGGACGTGCATTTCACGCTCGAAACGCCGCCCAAGCTCATCGGGCGCAAGGCCATCGCGCGTGTGGTCAGCGACTTCGCGGCCATGGGCGGCACGCCGAGGCATGCCATGATCACCTTGGTCGCTCCACCGAGCATGGAGGTCGAGTTCCTCACCGAGATCTATCGCGGCATGCGGGCCATTGCGAAGCAGTACGGCATCAACATCGTCGGCGGCGAGACCTCACGCGGCCTGGTGCTCATGCTATCGGTTTCCATGAGCGGCACCGTGCCCTCCAAGCGCTGGCTTTCACGCAGCGAGGGCAAAGCGGGCGATGTGTTGCTCGTCACCGGTCGTCTTGGCGGCTCGATCAAAGGCAAGCACCTCAAATTCGAGCCACGCCTCGAAGAAGGCCGCTGGCTCTCCGAAAACGCGCATCCGCACGCGATCATGGACATCAGCGACGGTCTTGCCAAAGACCTGCCACGCCTCGCCCTTGCCAGCGGCACGCATTATCAAGTCAACGTGGCCTCTCTGCCCTGCAATCCCGGCTGCACCTTCGACCAAGCCTGGGGCGACGGCGAAGACTATGAACTCCTTCTCGCCGTGAATCCGCGCACACTGCGTTCCTTGATGAAAAAGTGGCAAGAAGCCTTTCCAAAACTCCCTCTCACCATCATCGGCAAACTCGTCCCTCCCGGCGAAGGAAGGCCGCCGGATTTCGAGAGCACGGGGTGGGATCATTTTGCTCTGAGCGCTGATGCATGATCACACTCACGACTGCTGACGACGCCCACGCTTGGGGCATGCAACTCGCGCCAACACTTGCCGCAGACGATGTCGTGGCCCTCTGTGGCAATCTCGGCGCGGGTAAAACGCAGATCACGCGCGGCATTGTCGCTGGCATGGAATCGAAGGCTGCTGTGACAAGTCCGACGTTCACACTGGTCCACGAATACCTCGACGGCCGTCTGCCGGTCTTCCATTTCGACTTTTACCGCATGGAATCCGCCGCCGAGGTCATCGGCATCGGCTGGGACGAGTTTTTGACCGAGCCCAGCGTCATCATTGTCGAGTGGGCGGACATGTTTCCTGACTTGATGCCGCCTAATACGCGCTGGTTTCACATCGAAGCCTTGCCGGATGGCTCGCGGCGTGTCACGGAAGGGCCACTCGTGAAATGACCCGAACCCTCCTCGCCCTCGACCTTTCCACCGCCCACGGCAGCATCGCCGTCGTGCGTGGCGCTGACGTGCTGTTCCAGTCCTCGTTTCAATCCGAACGCTCGCACAACGCGCAGGTTTTTGCACCTTTGCGCGATGCGCTCGCCGCCGCAGGTGATGGACTGACCGGCATTGTCATTGGCAATGGCCCAGGCTCTTATACCGGTGTCCGCATCGCGATTGCTGCTGCTCAAGGTGTGGCGCTATCGCGAAACGTGTGGTGCGTCGGCTGGTCGTCGCTCACGGCACCGGATATTGAGGTGCCGGACAGTTATCCGATCATCGGCGATGCCCGCCGTCAGAGCTTTTACATCGCGCGAGTCGAAAACGGCCGCCTGTTGCCCGATCTCGAAACCGTTTCTGCTGAGATTGCCCGGGAGCGGACGGCGGACGGCCAAACATGGCTCACGTTCGATCCGAAGCCGCCTTTGGATTTGTCTCACGTTCGATCCGCCAAGCCGAGCGCCTTGCATCTGGCTCAAATCATTCAAACATTGAGCCAAGCCGAGCTCGACGCACTCATCCAGCAGCCGCTGATTCCGCATTATCTCGCTGAGGCCTTCATCACGATGCCGAAGAAGCGAGTGAACTGAGCCGGGGAGGTCTCTCGCAGCGAATGCGAGACAATGTGATCCCTTTGCAAGAAGGCTGGGCAGCGCCCGTAATTTCGGGGTTATTTCCCTCTCAAAAAATGTCCCGTATCACCCATAACTGCGCTGGCCACATGCGGCGTGATTTCTTGAAGCTCGGTCTGACCGCCGCAGGCGGCGGCCTGGGCTTCACCGATCTGTTGCGTGCCAAGGCCATGGCCGCCACGGCCCCTCAGCCTTCGCTTTCACGTCCGGTGAACTGCATTCTGGTGTGGCTCGACGGTGGTCCGTCGCATTACGAGATGTTTGACCCGAAGCCGGACGCTCCTAGCGACATCCGCGGCCAGTTCAACCCGATCCGCACCAGTGTTCCTGGGGTTCATTTCTCGGAATGCGTCCCCAACCTCGCCAAGGTGGCCGACAAATTCACGGTGCTGCGCAGCGTCACGCACAAGGATCCCAACCATGGCGGCGGGAACCATTACATGATGACCGGCGCGCCCACACCGGTACCAGTCGGCTGCGGTGCCTTTGTGACCTTCCATCCTTCGTTTGGCAGCGTGGTCAGCTACAAGCGCGGCGTGCAGAACGGACTGCCCGCCTACATGACGCTGCCCAGCATCACCCGCAGTGGCGGCCCGAATTTCCTGGGCGCAGAACACGCTCCTTTCGTTGCAGGTGGCAATCCAAACGACAAAGGGTTCAAGGTGCGCGACGTGGTGCTGCCCTCCGACATTTCGGAAGCGCGCGGATTGTCGCGCCGTGAGTTGCGAATGTCTCTGGATCGCATGAAGCGGCTGAACAACGCCGTGGCGGAAGACCCGGCGGTGAGCTTTGACACGTTCTACGGGCAGGCGGTCGATTTGATTGCCTCAAAGTCCGCCCAGGAAGCCTTCGACATCAATTTGGAGGACGAAAAGACCCGCGATCTTTATGGCCGCAACGACTTGGGCCAGCGCATGCTGCTGGCACGTCGTCTCGTCGAGGTGGGCGTGCCGTTTGTCACCGTGAACTACGGCGGATGGGATCATCACCGCGATGTGTTTAAGACCTGCAAAGGCGAGTTCATGCAGAAGTTTGACCAAGGCATGTCCGCGCTGATCACCGACCTCGACCGACGTGGTCTGCTGGAAAGCACGCTGATCGTCGCGCTTGGGGAATTCGGCCGCACGCCGAAAATCAACAAGGACAACGGTCGCGACCACTGGCCTGGCGCGATGAACATCCTTTTCGCAGGCGCGGGAGTCCCACGCGGCGGCGTCATCGGCGCCACCGACCCCAAGGGCTACTACGCCAGCGAAAACATCTACTCGCCCGAGGATTTTGCGGTCACGCTTTACACGAAGCTGGGCATCGACCCGCATCAACTCCTTCACACGAACACCGGGAGACCCGTGCAGCTCATCAACGGCGGCCGGCCCATCCGTGAGCTGTTTGCGTGATGAGAGATGAAATGACGAATGCAGAATGCAGAAGGACGAATGGCTGGCACTTGCTGACTTTCGTCATTCTGAATTCTTTATTAGTCATTTCCGCCACTGCGGCCCCTCCCGGGCTGGAAAACATTTTTCCCGCCGGAGGTCAGGCCGGGACGCGTGTCGAATGCATGGTCACGGGCAAGGGTTTGGAAACGGGATCGCCCGTCGCGAGATCGAACCATCCTGGACTGGTGCTGCTGGCGGGAGATAAGCCAAAGAAATTCATCGCCACCATCGCCAAGGATGTGCCGCCGGGGCCCTACCTCGTGCGCTTTTACACCCCCGAAGGTAGCACGCCACCGCGCATCTTTGTGGTGGGAAAATTGACGGAGTCACTAGAAAAGGAGCCCAATGACGTCCTGGCTGACGCCAAAACCTCCGAGGCCAGGATGAACGTGACGATCAACGGCGTGCTGGAGAAGGCGGGGGATGTTGATACACACGCGATTCGGGTGCAGAAGGGCAAAACGATCACGCTTGAGCTTCACGGTTATGCGCTCGGCTCCCCCATGGACCCGGCCATGCGGCTCTTGAATGAGCGCGGCGTCGAAATCGCCGCCGGGCATGACACGCACAACTTGGACCCACACATCGAGTACACACCGACGGCGGACGGGACGCTGTTTGCGCAGGTTTTCGCCTTCGCACATCCACCAGCGGCGGATGTGGCCCTGAAAGGCGGCGCCAATCATGTGTACCGCCTCACGGTGAAGGATGAGCCGAAAAAACCTGCTCCTGCGAGCGAACCGAAAACACTCACGATTCCTGCCACCGTGCCTGGCAGCATCAGCAAGCCGACAGAGGAAGACTCCTTCACTTTCACGGCCAAAAAGGGCGATGATCTGGCCATCGCGGTGCGTGCGCAGTCAATTCGCAGCCCCCTGGACGCGACGATGCGCGTTGAAGAAGCCGAGGGCAAAATCCTCACACAAACCGACGACGGTGACAATCTTGACCCCGCGCTGCGCTGGAAGGCTCCGAAGGATGGTGACTTCAAACTCGTCGTCTCCGACCGCTTTCGCGCAGGAAGCGCGGATCATCTCTATGAGTTGTCATTAAAGCCCTTCGTGCCCACCCTTGCCGCCACGCTCGACACGCACGCGTATCTCGTGGAGTCAGGCAAAACAGCGGAGGTCAAGCTGACGGTCAAAACCAACGGGACGTTCGCAGGCAAGATTCAGGCGCGTGCCGTTCAACTGCCAGCCGGAGTGACTGCGGACCTCGTGGACGTGCCAGCGAAGGGCGGCGAGGTCAAACTGACGCTCAAAGCGACCGCCGATGCGGCGGCAAGCCAGTCTCCTTTTGCCGTCGAAGTGATCACCAGCGCACCTGATGTGTTGCAGACAGTCACGGCTCGTTATCTCATCCCATTCACCGAACCACGCGGGGATTTGCTCATCGTGAATGACAGCAGCCCTTGGCTGACACTCACGGCCAAACCGAAGCCTAAAGAAACGCCCCCACCCGCGAAGGTGGAGGCGAAGAAAGCACCGTAAGCTGAAGGCTGGCTTTAGCCGAACAGATTTGCGAGCGGCTTGCCTTTATCAGCAACGGTGAAGGGCCGCTTGCTGGGGCTGTAGAGAACCTGATCAAGCGGGATGCCGAGCGCGTAGGCGATCGTGGCGTTGAAATCAGGAATGGAGACCGGGTTTTCGATGGCTTTGCCGCCATTCTCGTCGGTGGCTCCATAAACTTGGCCGCCACGGATGCCGCCACCGGCCAGGAGGCAAGTGAAACCGGGGGCGTGGTGGTCGCGACCGTCGTTTTGATTGATCTCAGGTGTGCGGCCGAACTCGGTGGCGAGCACGACGAGCGTCTCCTGCAACATGCCGCGTGATTCGAGATCCTGCAGCAGAGTGCTCAGAGCGGAGTCGAGTTCATCGCAGAGCTCCGGCACGCGGGTGAAGTTGGCATTATGCGTGTCCCAGCTTCCGAAGGACACTTCCGCAAAGCGAACGCCATGCTCAACGAGACGACGGGCAAGCAGGCAGCCCTGGCCGAAGCGGTCGTTGCCGTATTTGCCACGCAACGCGTCGGATTCCGCGCTGAGGTCGAAGGCCTTCAATTCCTCGCTCTTCATCATCTTGAGCGCGTCGTCATACATGTCGGCGTAGGCGCGGACGTTTTTGACATTGTAGGTTTCGGCAAACTGGCGGTCGAGCTGCTTGGCGGTGTTGAGGCGGCTGTTAAAGCGCTCCTCGGTGAACCACTGGTTGGTTTTGACGTTGTTGATGCCGCTTTCGGGATCATTGATCATCAGCGGCGCGAAACGGCTCTCGAAGAAACCTGCGCCAGGATGACGGCTGTCGTTGCCGATCATGACGCTGCCGGGCAGCGTGGGATTGCCACGGTCCTGAAACTTTTGCAGCCACGCACCCATGCTGGGGTGGCGGATGCTGCTGCGCAGCGTGTAGCTGGTGTGCTGGTAATACTGGCCCTGCTCGTGCGCGCCCTGCGTGGACATCATGCTGCGAACGACGGCCAGCTTGTCCATCTGGCGGGCAATGAGCGGGATGTTGTTGGAGACGCGGATGCCATCGACGTTGGTGTTGATGACCTTGGTGAGGCCCATGATGTCCTGCTTGTCCGGTTTCGGGTCAAAGGTGTCCAGGTGGCTCATGCCGCCGTTCATGTACAAATAGATGACGTTCCGCGCGGTGGCGGCCTGCTTGAGCGGCGAGGTGCCCTGGCCGGGCGCGGCGATCACGCGGGTGTTCAGGTGCGTGGCGGCACTGACACCAAGAAAGGTCTTGGCTGCGCCGGAAACAAAAGAGCGACGGCTAAGGTCGTTGCGAAGGGCATTCATGAGAGAAAAGGGTTTGGGGGGGATGAGCGCCTTTAACGCAGCCTCCGCACCGACTTATCACAAGTTTTCAGATGGCCCGGACCGTCTCTTACCCCGGCGCACGACGACCAAATTTACGCTCCAATTCGGCGGTGGAGATTTGCACCAGCGTTGGGCGGCCATGCGGGCAGCAGTAGGGCATTTCGCAGGCAAACAGGTCTTTCAGCAGCGCCTGAAGCTCAGGAATGGAGAGCACGTCGTTGCTTTTGACGGATGCACGGCAGGCCGTGGTGGCAATAGCGTCCTCACTAAGGCGCAGCGAAGAGGCTTTGGCCGTGAGGCTGCTGAGCTCCTCAATGACTTGGTCGAGCCACGCGGCAGGATCGTCCGTCTTCAGGAATGATGGTAGCGCCTCGACCTTGAAGATATTCGGGCCGAAGGGCTCGATCTCGATGCCCAGGCGGGTCAGCGCGGCTTGATTTTGCCTCAGCACATCAGCATCTCGCGGCGTGGTTTGCAGTGTGATGGGCATGAGCAGCCGCTGGCAGGGCACGCCGCCCGATTCGAGCGCACGCCGGAATTTTTCAAAGTTCACGCGCTCGTGCGCCGCGTGCTGGTCCATGAGCACGAGACCCTCTTTGCTTTCCATGAGGACGTAGAGCCTCTGCAAAACGCCAATAATACGGAAGTCATTCGGCGAGGGCGCGTCAGAAGATGCCGCCTTAGGACTCTCGACCGGCTTGGCAGGCGTGACCTCGGAGGCCGGTGCGCTAACCGGCTCGACTGGACGTGATGGACCCGGTGCCATCACTGGATTTGGAGTAGAAACTGCGGGCATCTGCCTCAGCGGCGCAGAAGAAGGCGTGACCGGCATTTCCAGCTCTTCCTGGCGGCTAACTGGAATAACCGGCGCGGAAATGCTTGCCACAGGAAGCGGCCGAACCGCAGGCGCATGCCCCGTGTGCAGCTTGGAGGCATTTTCGAGTGTGCGGCTCACGCTGCGAGCGATGGCGTCACGCACGCCATTGCCATCGTGAAACCGCACTTCTTTTTTCGCCGGATGCACGTTCACATCGAAGGCGGTGGGGTCCATCTGGATGAACAGAAAAGTCACCGGATACTGGCCCTTCATCAGCGCTGTGTGATACCCCTCGCGCAGGCCATACGAGATGCTGGCGCTTTCGATGGGACGGCCGTTCAAATAAGTGGTCTGCATCTGGCGATTGGACCGGCTCATTCCAGGACCGCCGATGTAACCGGACACCGTCACGCCGTGAAGCGTGGTTTCATCGATCTTGAGCAGGCGTGAGGCGAGATCATCGCCCACGAGACCACGTATGCGCTCCAGCATGTCACGCGTGGCAGGAAGGTGCAGAACCAGCTCGCCATTGTGCGTGAGTGTGAACGCCACCTGCGGATTGGCAATGGCATGCAGCCGCAACTGCTGCTCAACATGCGAAAACTCGGTGTTTTCCGTGCGCAGGAATTTGCGCCGCGCTGGAACATTGAAGAACAACGAACGCGCCTCGATCACTGTGCCTGCGGCACCGCCATGATCCCGCACAGCGGTGAGCTTGCCGCCGTTCACCTCGATCTCTGTGCCCACAAGGGCGTCTTTTTCGCGTGTGGCGAGGCGGAAGCGCGACACGCTGGCGATGCTGGGCAGCGCCTCCCCGCGAAAACCAAAGGTGCAGATAGCTCCAAGATCCTCCTTGGTCCGTATCTTGCTCGTGGCGTGTCGCTCCAGACACAGCATGGCATCCTCCCGGTCCATCCCACTTCCATCATCCACGATTCGAATCAAGGCAGTGCCGCCGCGCTGGGCATGCACCTCAATATGCCGCGCCCCGGCGTCCAGGCTGTTTTCGACCAATTCCCGCACCAGCGCGGCCGGTCGCTCCACGACCTCCCCCGCCGCCACCTGGCTGGCGAGCGCGTCTGGGAGAATGCGTATTTTGGCCATGAATCTCGATAAAGTAGGCAGCTGGAGACGTAGCCCTCTTGCTGCAAGAAAACGTCACATTGGATGCCGGGTGAGGAATTGCAATCTCCGCGCACCTGTGGCACGCAACCGCAGCGTCAGCCTCCTCATTTTCATGATTTCCCTCACCGACAGCGCCATCACCCACCTCAAATCTCTCATTGCGGAAAAAAACGCCGCTCCCGGCACTGGCTTGCGCCTACGCGTGGAGAAAGGCGGCTGCGCAGGAATGCAATATGTGATGGGGCTGGATCAACCCACTTCTGAAGACAGCGTTCTCACCCAGGAGGGTGTCACCATCATCATTGATCATGACAGCCTGGGCTTTCTCCGTGGGAGCCAGATCGACTACACGGACTCCCTGGCGGACTCCGGCTTCAAACTAACCAACCCAAACGCCACCCGAAGCTGCGGTTGCGGCACCTCATTTGAACCCCTGGCCGCATAATGAGAAGCAAAGTTATTGCCAACTTCTTCACAAAAAACTCTTTTCAAATTCCGTCAATCTTGTAGAATTTGAACACTTTCATCCTGTAAATACTAAAATTTTCGCACTTTTGCCATGCAAATCCGATTTTTAAGCGACGGAAACGAGTTCCGCTCCTATGGCGGCGGTAGTTTTTCAAAGAAAAAAGATTCTGGCGGAATCTTTTGGTGGTCCATCCTCATCACGCTGCTGATGGGCTTCGCCACTTTCTGCTGGTTCTTCAGCATCATGGTGTTTGCGCACCCTGAGAA
>NZ_JBIIKX010000044.1:0-50934 GCF_044232965.1 Prosthecobacter sp. | reverse complement strand
GCATGGGGTTGGCGGGAAAGAGATCTGGGAGGTCCATGAATGGAGGCCTCGTCACCGTGACTTCGGGATTCCATCCGTTTGCATCACCAAATGATGCCGTGAGGTTTGAGTAGGTCGCAGGGTTTGGGAGGTGCCGTAGGGTGCGTCAATCGAGTTGCCACTTGTCCGCTAACTGCGTAGCTCTCCCCCATGTCCATGAAACTTCCCAAAGGGGTGACTCCTCGAAAATTCGCCCGTGCTCTCCAAGAGTGGCGTGAACGCAAGGCGTTCAGCCAGCGGGATGCGGCGGAGTTCCTCGGCATCAGCAAGCGCACGCTGGAAAACTGGGAGCAGGAGCGCGCCACGCCGCGTGGCTATGCCGTGGTGGCGCTCATTCGACTCATCGACCCGATCGCCAAACTTTCACCGTCCACGAATCGGGAAAAGCGATGAAAGTTGCATCTCGTTGCGCAACGAAGTCTCAACCCAAAATGGCATCGACGAGTTTTCTCGGACGACGGGGCATGGCTTTTGGCTTCTTGGGCTCAGGAGGACTCCATCCCTTGGCGGGCATGATGGCGAACCATTCCTTGGCTTCCGGTTCCGTGACTAATTCGCGGTAGTGCTTGAAGATGATGTCTGGCGAGTTGCCCGCTTCCAAAGCCACTTTGGCGGCATCTTTGACGACGGCCAGACGGTAACTGATGTAGGAGTGTCGAAGCGCATTTCGAGGCCATTCCATGCCGAGCGTTTCTGCCAACTTGGTGAGATCAGGCGCAGTCTTTCCAACCACCTTGCCTTCTCGCGGCAATAGCTCAATCCATGCCGCCAGATTATCACTGATCGGCACGATTCGCCGCGACGCTGTCTTGGCCTGATCCGCCCTCAACGTGATGATTCGTCGGGCCAGATCTACCGCCTGCCAGTCCAAACGCTTGATCTCGGCCATGCGCAACCCGGCAAATCCGCCAATAGCCAGAAGCGCCAACTCTTCCGATGAAGCTGCGGCAAGAAGCTTGATCATCTCCGCTGGTTGGAAGATTTCCGTCTTCGTCTCACCCTCCTTGGCAATGGGCACCAGTTCTGCCGCGGTGGCTTCCGATTGCGGTAGATAGCCGCGTGACTTGGCGAAAGAGAAGAACACCTTGATGCAGCGGTGCAGAGAATTGCGAGTCACCGGAGTGTGATTGAGGCTGCGAAGCCAGCGGTCAATGTCACCAGACTTGAGGGTCAAAATCTCGCCGGGAAAAGCGACCGCAAAGCGCTTCACACTTCCAGATAGTTGGAACCGATAGATGCGGCTGAGATTGTCTTCCGCCTTGGCCTTCACAAACTCATCAATCAGGTCCGGCACTTTCACCCCGAGTTGCACGCCCCGATTGCGCCGTACGAACTCCTGGATGGCTGCCATCAGTGGCACGTCACCGAGCAACTCTCGGCAGCGAGCGTATTCCTCCACCGCAGCCACCAGCGGCATTTTGAAGGGAGCCATCAGACGTTCGGCAGCGAGATGGTTTTCTCGCTGGGCAGAAGTCAGGTCGTTGTTGGAGGATTTACCTTCCTGAATCTGGCGGGCCATCAACTGAGCCTCAGCTTTGGCCTTTTCGAGACTGCCGAAATTGCGCCGCACGCGCTTGCCGTTCATGTGATAGGCCACGGTGTAGCAATCCCATCTGCGGACACGGCCCTTGTAGATCGGCACCACTGCGCTGCCATGCTTGATCTTCATGAAAGGCCGCCCCCGTTTCCGAGCGCCCTCCGAGCTTGTCATAATTGTGTCCTGCATACCGCCGGGTGAGGCGTCAACCTCTGGCGATATGCCCTCTATAACCCCTTGATTATGTAGGCTTTGAGAGTTTTCTTCTTCGAGAAAAAGAGGCTCGGCGGCATAAGATTGGCAATCGAATCTACTTCAGCCGCTCAATCGGAATCACCGCCATCTCGGCACTGTTGAGATTGCCCTTTCGGCCGCCGTTGTTGGAGAAGCCAACGTAGAGCTTGCCATCGTGCTCGGTGGCACAGGGATAGCTCAAGGAGGACTTCGGATTCGACTCGCCGGGACCGTTGTGCTCGGCGTGGCGGATGACGAAGACTTGGCTGAAGACCCCTTTGCCCGGCTCACTGATCGCGATTGTCAGCGGGGCACGTCGGCCACCATTGTTGGCGGCATTGGTGCAGACGAGGTAGCGGCGGCCGTTGCTCAACATGCCTGCGGCTGGCTTGCTGGTGGTCATGGGCAGGTTGCTTTCTCCCATGGTGCTCCAGGTGCGGCCGAAGTCGGCGCTCTTCGCGGTCAAGGCGAGCGGTTTGGCTCCGTAGCGGGCGATGTTGAGCACATTCGGACCGTCCACGACGATGGATGACTCACCCCACATCTTCATTCCGTCATGCACGGGGATGCTGACGAAGTCCCACTTCGTGAAGTCATCGCCATGACTGATGGCGACGGCGGCGGGAAAGGTGCCGTTGTTTGAATAAGGCCCCGCGCTGATGCCGGGCATGATCCAGCTTCCATCGCCCATCTTCACTGGCTGGTTCAGCGCCCAGAAGCCGTTGTCGAGCACGACGCCGTGTTTCACCCATTGGCCGGTGGCTTCATCGAGCGAGTAAGCACGCGTGTGGATGTGCTCCATGTGGTTGTAGTAAGCGCCGTGGAAGGCCCACAGCTTCCCGGCATGGGACAGGAACACGCCATGACTCACCGCGAGGTTCTGCTCCTCCCCTGCGTCAATGACGCGAAGCTCGCTCCACGTCATCCCGCCATCTTCGCTCACGCGATACTGCGCCTCTTCAGTCACAGTGTTCTCATTGCCTTGGTTGTGGCCGATGGAGGCGTAGAGCTTCCCCTTGTGCCAGCAAAGGCCGACGCCATGGAGAAAGGTGTAGCCGTCCGCTGCCTTGTCCCATTTCTTGATGACGTGAAACTCCACGCCATCGAGCACAGGTTGGTCCTTGGCTTCCGCGAGCTTCTGCGAGTCGTCCCACAATGGAAAATCCGCCGTTTTGGGCTTTGGCAGCTCATGCGTGGCGGTAATGGGCTGATAAGTCGCGGCGATCTCCTCCGCAGTCATCACGCGGGGCTCGAATCGCACCTCATCAAGAGCTCCGTGGAATGACTGACGCGGCCTGCCATCGTCCAAAATGCCTCCGAGCGTGATGGATGCCTGGGTGGCGGGCAGCGTCTTTTTCAACTTCACCGCGCCCACGGGCTTGCCATTCAAAAAGAGCGCCGCTTTGCCAGAATCAACCGTCAGTGTTGCCAGATGCCAATGACCGGCTTTCAATGCCTCGGAGCAGGCAATCTCACTCCACCCATCCTGCCGCAGATGTGCCTTCAATTTGCCATTCGGCTCGATGCTGATGCCCCACTGGCGTTCGCCGAGTGAGTAACGATTTTTGCCGATGAGCATCTGCTGTGAGCCTTCGAGCACATATGGATTGAACCAAAGCAAGACGGTGAAGCTGCCATTGAGCTGCGCGGTGTTCTGCAATTCGATGACGGAGCTGCCATCCAGCACGAGGCTTTGGCCGATAGCGCCTGCGGCAGTCTTGACACTGCCGTGAACTTGAATGGACTCTTTTGCGTCATCCAGTTTCCACCCTTCTGCATGGGCAGTGATGAGCGGAACCAGCGACAGCAGCAAGGCAGAAACAGATTTCATGGCTCACGAGAAACGTGGCGACTTGTGCCAATCGTGAGCCAACGGCGCAATTCGACGTGATATGTTAACATCCTGCCAACGGCTCGCCCAAGCTCTTGGAGGTGATCACACCGCCCGCTCCAGCTTCTCATCGATGCGGGCGACGAGGGTATCGAGGAGTTCGCTGTTGCCGAAGCGCTCCACCACACCGGCGAGGAAGCCTTCGATGATGAGCTTGCGGCTTTCGCTGTCGCTGATGCCGCGAGCTTTGAGGTAAAAGAGTTCTTCATCGCTGATGGGGCCGCTGGTGGCTCCGTGGCTGCACTTGACCTGGTCGGCGTTGATTTCGAGGCCGGGGAGGCTGGTGGCTTCGGCTTCGTTGCTGTTGAGCAGGTTGCGGCAGGTCTGGTAGGCGTCGGTGTAGTGGGCACCTTCATCGACGATGATGAGGCCGCTGAAAATGCTGCGGGACTGGCCGTAGAGGGCGTTTTTGTAGAGCAGGTCGCTCGTGGCGTGTGGGGCTTTGTGACGCTGAAGCGTGCGCTGATCGACGATTTGATCGCCGATGGGCAAGGAGACGCTGAGCATGTCGCTGCGAGCGCCCTGGCCGACGAGGTCGCTGACGCTTTCGCTGCGGCTGAAGGCGGCACCGAGCTGCACCTGGAAGCTTTTCACGCTGGCATCGCGTCCGGCGGTGATGCTGGAAAGATGCAGCGCCTGGGCGTCATCGGCCAGTTCCTGGCAGGCGGCATAAGTGATCTTGCTGCCGCTGCCGCCGACGAGATCGGCGATGGCGATGCTGAGGCCGCCTTCCCCTTCGAGACTGCGGTAATGATCGACGACGCTGACCTCGGCGTGATCGCCCGTGACTATCAGCGTGTGCGGAAAGATGGCCGCGTGATCACCGACGACCCAATGGAAGACCTCGACGGGCTTTTCGATGACAACGTTCTTCGGCACGATGATGACTGTGCCTGCCTTCACATGCGCAAGATGCAGCGCCGCGAATTTGCCGGACCCGAGCGCCTGCTCGCCTTTCATGAAGTGCTGCTGAAGCACGTCAGCGTGTGTTTTGAGCGCTTCCGAGAAGCTGACGCACACGACACCAGCAGGAAGGCCTGTGATATCAGACTCGACGAGCGTGTCGTTCACGAACACAAAACGTGCCGCGCGTTCTTTGAGGCCTTCGGTGGCAGCGAGAGCAGCCTGGATGTTCGCAGCAGTCGGTGAGGCGGCAGGCGAGTGATCGGCGAGTTCGATCTTCTTCGCGCTGGAGTAGCGCCAGTTTTCGTCCTTGAGGCCGGGAAGCGGCAGTGATTGGAATTCAGTCCACGCGGCTTCGCTGCGGGCATGGAACCAGCCGGGGGCGGAGGATTCGTCGCGTGTTGGAGCGATGATTTCGAGGCCGGAGGGAGCGGGAGAATCGGGAGTTTGAGACACAGTGACAGATGTGTTTTTGGAAGCAGTAACAAGTGCGGCGGACATGGCGAACAAAGTGTGCGGGTGCTCTTGATCAGCCGACGCTGCCTTCCATTTCGAGGTCGATGAGGCGTTTGAGCTCCACGCTGTATTCCATCGGGAATTCCTTCACGAGGTCGTTGATGAAGCCGTTGACGGACAAGCTCATCGCCTCGGCTTCGGTCAGGCCGCGCTGCATGAGGTAGAATATTTGGTCAGCGCTGACCTGGCTGACGCTGGCTTCGTGCTGGGTGCTGTGCTGATTGCCACGGACACTGATGGCGGGGTACGTGTCGGTGTGGCTGTTGCTGTTGATGAGCAGGGCGTCGCACTCGGTGTTGTTTTTGCAGCCTTTGAGGTGCTTCGGGATGTGGACGAGGCCGCGATAGGTCGAGCGGCCCTGGCCGATGGAGATGGATTTGCTGATGACGTTGCTGGTGGTGTCATCGGCGGCGTGGACCATTTTGGCACCGGTATCCTGATGCTGGCCGCTGTTGGCCAAGGCGATGCTGATGACCTCGCCACGGGCGCGTTTGCCTTTCATGATGACGCCGGGGTATTTCATGGTGAGGCGGCTGCCGATGTTGCAGTCGATCCAGCGTACTTCCGCGTCTTCATGCGCGATGCCGCGCTTGGTGACGAGGTTGAAGACATTGCTGCTCCAGTTTTGCACGGTGACATACTGGATCTTCGCGCCTTTCATGGCGACGAGTTCGACGACGGCGCTGTGCAGCGTGGCGGTCTCAAACTTCGGCGCGGTGCAGCCTTCCATGTACATGACCTCGCTGCCTTCATCGCAGATGATGAGCGTGCGCTCGAACTGGCCGAACTGCTCGCTGTTGATGCGGAAATAGGCCTGGAGCGGGTGTTTTACCTTCACGCCCGGTGGGACGTAGATGAATGAGCCGCCGCTGAACACGGCGCTGTTGAGCGCGGAGAATTTGTTGTCGCCAGTCGGGATGACTTTGCCGAACCACTTTTTGAAGATCTCGGGGTGTTCTTTGAGACCTTCGCTGCTGTTCACAAAGATGACGCCCTGCTCGGCGACGGCGGCTTTGATGTTCGAGTAAGCGGCTTCGCTGTCATACTGAGCTTCGACACCGGCGAGGAATTTGCGTTCCTGCTCAGGGATGCCGAGGCGATCAAAGGTCTTCTTCACGTCCTCGGGCACGTCGTCCCAGGAGCGCTTCGGCTTCTGGCCGTCGCTGAGGTAGTAGCGGAATTCGTCGAAGTGGATGTTTTCGAGGTCCTTCGTGGCCCAATGCGTGGGCATGGGTTTGTCCTGGAAGATCTTGAGCGCCTTATGACGAAACTCGCGGATCCAGTCGGGATCGCCCTTCACGTCGCTGATGTAATCGACAGTCTTCGACGTGATGCCAAAGCCGGAGTCGAATTTGTTGCGCTCGGGGAAGGTGAAATCGCCGACGCTATCGACCTTGATGTCGGAGATGTCGTTTTCGACGGGTTCTGGGGCGGTGACCATAAAGTTAAAGTTTGGCGGGTTTCAGGTTTAAAGTTTCAGGTTCCAAGTTGGGAGCGCTTTAGGGTGGCAAGGATGCAAGCCGTAGAGTGACCGCTGCTTTCTTTGATGGGTGTCATGGAAACCAGTTCCCAACCTTGAGCCCCGAGGTCGTTCAGCTTCGATCTAACGAGTTGCTCGTCGATCTGAGGGCCGCTGAAGACGCCGTTTTTGAGGTCAAAGCGAGCTGTGATGTATTCCCAATTGGATTTCATAGTCGTTACGCCGCTTTCGCCAGCATCTCCTCATGGACCCAGTCGTAGCCGCGTTCTTCGAGTTCGAGGGAGAGCTCTTTGCCGCCGGTTTTGACGATGCGGCCGTCTTTGAGGACGTGGACGATGTCGGGCTGGATGTAATTAAGGAGGCGCTGGTAGTGGGTGATGACGAGGAAGCCGCGGTTCTCGCTGCGCATGGCGTTCACGCCGCGGGAGACGATCTTGAGGGCGTCGATGTCGAGACCGGAGTCGGTTTCGTCGAGGATGGCGTATTTCGGCTCCAGCATCATGAGCTGGAGGATCTCGTTGCGCTTCTTTTCGCCGCCAGAGAAGCCTTCATTGACGCTGCGGCTGGTGAAGCTGCGGTCCATTTCGAGCTGATCCATGCGGGCGTAGAGCTGCTTGTAGAACTTCACGGCGTCGATGTCCTCGCCCTTCGGCAGGCGGGCTTTCAAGGAGGCGCGGAGGAAGTTCGCGTTGCTGACGCCGGGGATTTCGTGCGGGTATTGGAAGGCGAGGAAGAGACCCGCGCGGCTGCGGGCATCGACAGCCATGTCGAGGATGTTTTCCCCATCGAGGAGGACCTCGCCGCTGGTGACTTCATAGTCTTCGTGGCCGCAGAGGACCTTGCTCAGCGTGCTCTTGCCGCTGCCGTTCGGGCCCATGATAGCGTGGACTTCACCGGACTTGATGGTGAGGTTCAGGCCTTTGAGGATTTCGCGGCCGGGGATCTGGGCGTGGAGGTCTTTGATCTCGAGTGACATGTCGTGGGTGTTGGCGGGGGGGAATGACGAATTCAGAATGACGAATGACGAACTACTTCGCCGCGCAGGCGTCGCAGGTGCCGTGGATGGCGAGGTCGGTGCGGGTGACGCGGGTGCCTTTGGGGAGGTTCCAGAACTTGGCGGGGTCGAAGTCGGCGTTGGGATGCGCGTCGATGACCTTGCCACAGGTTTCGCAGTGGAAATGGACGTGCTCGTGCAGATTCGCGCAGTAGCGGGACTGGCCGCGCTCGAGGTGGACGAGCTTGATGAGTCCGGCCGAGGTGAGGTGGTCGAGGCAGTTGTAAACCGTGGCCAGGGAGATGTGCGGGGAGCGGCTTTTCACCCGGTCCAGGATCTCGTAGGCGGTCGGGTGGTCCGTTGAGCCCGCAAGCACGTCAAAAACCTCGCGACGGTGCGGGGTGAGCCTTACATCCGAACCCAGCACGGCGAGACGGCAGTCCAGACCAGAAGGCTTGGCAGGAGTGCGTGAGGAAGAAGGAGGCATGCGGTTTAGAATTAGAATGATTCTAACTGCATTGAAAACGTCTCTTTGGCAAGCGACGGATGCCTTTCCCTCGAAAATTCTTCCGCCACCCGCGCCAAATCGCTCCCGACATGCTACTTCTCCCGCCATGACCCGAGCCCAAGCCGACGACCTCCCCTGGACCCAGCAAAACTCCCCCAAAGGCACTTTCGGCCTCGCTCGCCGGTCACTTTCCATCGCCGCTGGCGGCCAGAAGGACATCGGCACCTGGGGCGGTGGGCACCCCTTCGACCTCGAAATCCAGCGCCTCCCGGCTGGGAAGATCAATTTTCCGCTGCATGAGCACTCCGCCCAATGGGAGGCCTATTACATCCTTAGCGGCAGCGGTAAGGTGCGTACCCCGAAGGGCAAGGAGGCGATCAAGGCCGGCGACTACCTCGTCTTCCCGCCCGGCGAGGCGCATCAGCTCATCAACACCGGCACCGAAGACCTCACCTACCTCGTCATCGCCGACCAGCCACAGGCGGACGTGATCCATTACCCCGATTCCGGTAAATGGATGGTCAAACCGCAGCGCAAGGTCTTCGAGACGGTCGAGGCGGACTACTTCAAGGGCGAGGAGTGAGCCAATCCGCGCACAAGCATTCTGATTTCACGATCACGAAATGCAGGCATGCTGCGCCATGAAAAAATCCATCCTCGCCTGCTGCGCTCTGTTAGCCACGCTCGCCAGTTGCCGCACCGCTCCCATGAACCCTGCGGAAGAGCACGCTTTCGCCCCGGTTCGTGTCGTGCTCGAAACCAACTGCGTCCACTGCCACGGGGACAACCGCCTCTCTACCATGCCGCCGATCAACGACACGCATGCGTTGACGAAGCTGGTCGGCACAAGCTGGATCGTGCCAGGTAAACCCGAAGTGAGCCGCTTCTTCCAAGTCGTCATCTTCCCAGACACCGTCCCCGGAGCCATGCCGCCCAGCGGCCATGCCATTTCCAAACGCGATGTGCAGATCCTGCGGGACTGGATCAAAGCCGGTGCCAAGGTGCCCGCGCGCAACATCACCCTGCATCCTCAGGGCCCGCTGCCGCGTTCGATCTGAGTCACGCGCTAGTCTGGCCGCGCCCACGTCCGTGTGCCAGTTCGCGCAGCAGTTCGAGCTGGATCTGCTGCACCTCCATCAGGCTCGTCACATGTTGGTGCAGCAGGTAGTCCATCTTTTCGTGTAAATGGCGGATTTCGAGCTCCGCCTTGAGATTCACCTTGTAGTCGCCCTCCGCCCGCTGCCGGTCACGCGCCTCCTGGCGGTTCTGGCTCATCATGATCACCGGGGCCTGGAGCGAGGCCAAAAAGGACAGCATCAGGTTCAAAAGGATGAAGGGATACGGGTCAAACGGCCGCGCCAGCAGCAGCCCCGCGTTCACCACGATCCACAGCGCCAGGAATCCGCAAAAGGTGAGGATGAATGTCCAGCTCCCGCCGAAATCCGCGATCTTGTCCGCCAGCCGCTGGCCGAAGGTGAGCTGCTGAATCTCCTCTGACTCCGAAAGAGGGCGCTCGCTCAGCACCTCCTGCTTGTGCAGGCTTTCCACGACTTCCTCATCCAGCTTCGTGAGGTCGCCGACCTGTTTCTCCAGCAGCGTGCGCACATACTCCAGCCGCGCCGCGTTCACCGCCTCCATGCTCAGCAGTGAGTCTTCGTTCAGGGCCGGGTGCCGCTCCCGCAGCACCTGGGCAATGCCCGGCTGCAGCTCCCACAGCTGCTTTAACTGGGAACTGGCATGCGACTTCCCGGTGACGGCGCAGGTGGCGTGCGATTGCTTGTGTGACGATTCCATCGCCAACCATACGTCACCGGCACAATCGTCATTCGGAATTCGTCATTCGCCAATTTCCGCCTACCCTCCGCGCCCGCTTCGCCCACATGCCGCACATCAGTTATCCGCCCGATCTCCCCATCACGCCTCGTCGTGAGGAAATCATCGCGGCCATTCGGCAGAATCAGGTCGTCATCCTCGCGGGAGAAACCGGCTCGGGAAAGACCACGCAGTTGCCGAAGATGTGCCTGGAGGCCCTGCACGATGTGCGCGGCCAGATCGGCTGCACGCAGCCGCGGCGTGTCGCGGCCATGAGCGTGTCGAAACGTGTCGCGGAGGAGTTGAATGTGCCGTGGGGCCGCGAAGTCGGCTGCAAGATGCGTTTCAGCGATGACACGAGCCGCGAGACTCGCGTGAAGTTCATGACGGACGGCATCCTGCTGGCCGAGATCCAGAGCGATCCCATGCTGCGGAACTATTCCGTGCTCATCCTCGACGAAGCGCACGAACGCTCGCTGAATATCGACTTCCTGCTCGGTTATCTCGTCGGTTTGCTGAAAAAGCGGCCCGATCTCAAACTGCTCGTTACCTCCGCCACCATCGACACCGAAGCCTTTTCGGCCGCGTTCGGCGGTGCGCCGATCATTGAGGTCTCGGGGCGGCTTTATCCGGTCGAGATTCGTTACGCGCCGCTCGTCACCGAGGAAGACGACTTCGGTTTCATCGACGGAGCTGTCTCCGCCGTCGAAAATGCACTCATCGAGACCGATGACGGCGATGTGCTCGTCTTCATGCCCACCGAGCGCGACATCCGCGACACACGCGATCTGCTTGATGGTCGCCTCGGCGCGGGCTTCGAAGTGCTCGCGCTTTATGGCCGCATGGCCTCCGCCGAGCAGCAGCGCATCTTCTCACCGGGGCGCAAGCGCCGCGTCGTCATCGCCACCAACGTCGCCGAAACGTCCATCACCATCCCGCGCATCCGCTACGTCGTCGATACCGGCCTCGCGCGCATCAGCCGCTACAATCCGCGCACACGCACGAAGCGTCTGCCCGTCGAGGCTGTGTCACAAAGCAGCGCGAACCAACGCGCTGGCCGCGCCGGACGTGTGCAGGACGGCATCTGCATCCGCCTTTACTCGCAGGAGGATTTTGAGAAGCGCGACCGCTTCACCATGCCGGAAATTCAGCGCGCGAATCTCGCCGAGGTCATCCTGCGCATGAAGGCCTTCAAGCTCGGCGAGATCGAAGACTTCCCTTTCATCAATCCGCCCGTCAGCGCCGCCATCCGCGCCGGTTACGAGCTGCTGCACGAACTCGGCTCGCTCAACGAAACGCACGAGCTCACGCCGCTCGGCCGCGAACTCGCCCGCCTGCCGCTCGATCCCACACTCGGCCGCATGCTGTTGCAGGCACGCACGGAGAAAGCGTTGCCCGAAATGCTCGTCATCGCCGCCGGACTCAGCATACCCGATCCACGCGAGCGCCCCGAAGAAAAGCGCGAGCTTGCCAACGCCGCGCACAAAGCGTTCGCCGCACCCGAATCCGACTTCCTCACGCTCCTCAAGATCTGGAACGCCTGCCCCGACGCCACCGGCAAGTCACGCAACGCGCTGCGCAAGTTCTGCAAATCCAACTTCCTCTCCTTCACCCGCATGCAGGAGTGGCGCGACGTTTGGAACCAGCTTTGCGATTCCTTCAGCAACGATCTCCGCACTCCCACGCCTCCGGCAAACGACGACGCCATCCACCGCTGCATCCTCGCCGCGCAGCTCGGCCACATCGCCATCAAGGAAGAGCGCAACCTCTACAAGGCCGCGGGCAATCGCGAAGTGACCGTCTTCCCTGGCTCGAATCTCTACGAGCGCCGCGAGAAGAACAGCAAAGGCAAACCTGGCCAGGACAAAGGCCGCCAGCCGCTGTGGATCGTCGCGGGCGAGATCGTGCAGACCACGCAGCTCTTCGCACGCACGCTGGCGAAGATTGATCCGAACTGGATCGCCGAACTCGGCGCGCATCTTTGCACGCACAAATACAGCGAGCCGCATTGGAACCTCAAATCCGGCCGGGTCCTCGTCACGCAGCGCACGCTCATTCACGGACTCGAAGTCAAACGCCAGCACATCGACTTCCTCAAAATTGATGCCGTCGCCGCCACGCAGATGTTCATCCGCGCCGCGCTCATCGACAGCCAGGAGGTGCCAATCACGCTACGCTTTTACGCGCACAACAACCTCCTGCGTCAGCGCATCGAGACCATGCTCACTCGCGTGCGCAACAACCGCGTCTATGCCATCGAGGAGCGCCTGTTCCGCTTCTACGACCAGCGCATCAAGAACGTCTCGTCCATTCACGACCTCAACCGCTTCGTCAAAGAGCACCTCGACGAGCAGCCGAACTTCCTCTGCGCCACCGAGGCCGATCTCACCGCCGGTGAGGACTTCGAGTGCGACCTGCAGCAATTCCCCGACAAAGTCTCGCTCGGCAACACCGCGCTGCCCGTCACCTACAACTACAAACCCGGCGAGGAGCACGACGGCGTGACCGTGCAAGTGCCCGCGCAGCTCGCCGGACATCTCACCAGCGGCCAGGTGCAGTGGATGGTGCCCGGCAACCGCGAAGAACTCGCGAACGTCATGCTGCGCGCGCTTCCCAAAGTCATCCGCCGTCAGTTGATGCCCATCGACCCCAAAGGACGCGAAATCGCCGCCGCCTTCGATCCCGGACGCGATGACTTCCTCACCGCACTCGCCGATTTCATCACGCGCCGCTACCGCATCCACGTCCGCGCCGAAGATTGGCCACCGCAAAGCCTGCCCGCGCATTTGCAGCCACGCGTTGAAGTTCTCGACCCAAAAAACAACAGCGTCATCGCCTCCAGCCGCGATCTCGATGCCATCCGCAGCAGCGTCCAAAAACAGGACCTGCGCTCCGATGCTTGGGAGAAGCTCCTCCCGCGTGTCGAACGCTTCGCCCTCAAATCCTGGTCCTTCGGCGACCTTCCCGAGACCATCCTCGTCGAAGAACTCAACGGCACGCCCATCCTCGGCTACCTCGGCCTCGTTCTACGCGACGGCGAGATCGACGTCCGCCTCTTCCGCACGCAAGCCGAAGCCACACGCTCCACGCCGGCCGCCATTCGCAAGCTCGCCGAGAACACGCTCGCCAAGGACCTCGCCTGGCTGCCCAAAGAACTCCGCAGCATCAGCGCGCCCGCTTCCAAGCCGCAGCAACCCGCCAGCTTTCAAGCCGCCCTCTCTCAGCTCGCCGCTCCCGCTGCCACGCCTGTCTCAAACCTCGCCCAACAAGCGCACGAGCACATCCTCGCTCACATGCTGCGCTTGCAGCCCTTGTTCCCGCTCACCGAGAAACGCTTCTTCACCCTCTGCGAAACCGTCCGCCGCGATCTCCCTGCCGTCACCCATCGCGTGAAGACGCTCTTCACGCAGATCCACGACCAGCGCGCCAAGCTCCTTGCGGCCACCAAACGCTACCCCGGCCTCGAACACGACCTCGCCCGCCTCATTCCCGCCGACCTCCTCGCCACCACACCCCACGAGCAGCTCCAGCACCTGCCCCGCTATTTAAAAGCCATTCAAGTCCGCAACGAGCGCTACCTCGCCAATCCCGCCAAAGACGCCGACAAATCCCTCTTCATCACCGACTTCGACCACTGGCAATCCCACGTCCCCAAATCCCAACACGAAACCTTCCGCTGGATGATGGAAGAATACCGCGTGCAGGTCTTCGCTCAGGAACTCGGCACCGCCCAGCCCGTGAGCGTGAAGCGGCTGGAGGCGTTGTGGGTGTGATTCAAGCTACTTAAAAACGAGCAAACTTTAGTAACGATAAATTCATCGAGCGTGGCACTCTCCCCACACTCCTGTTACCCGCCGCTCCCTCACCTCGCTTTCTGGAACTCCCAGAGCAGTTTCGGACCTTCCGCAGGCCAAATCCGAATCCAGCAGTTTGACGCCGAATTGCCTGCACACTCGACATGGCGCGAAACGAGGGCACTGTGCGCGCCCCTTTCCCCATGCTCTCCGTTTCCAATGTCAGCAAAACTTACGCCGGCCGCACTTTGTTCAGCCAGGTGTCGTTTCACATCAACCGTGGCGAAAAAATCGGCCTGATCGGCCCGAACGGAGCTGGCAAATCGACGTTGTTCTCGCTCTTGCTGCAGGACACCACGCCGGATGATGGTCAGGTGGTGATGGAGCGCGGCATCAGCTTCGGCTTCCTGCCGCAGGAAAGTGCGCCGATTGACGACGTGACGGTGCTGGAACTGGCGACCGGTCATGTGGATGAGGATCATCGCTGGGAAATCGAGCCGAAGGCCAAGCGCATCCTCAGCGGCCTCGCGTTTCGCGAATCCGACTTCGAGCGCAACGCTCGCACGCTCAGCGGCGGCTGGGTCATGCGCGCGCATTTGGCACGACTGCTCGTGCAGGAGCCGGATCTGCTGCTGCTGGACGAACCGACAAACCATCTCGACCTCGAATCGCTCATCTGGTTCCAAAATTACCTCCAGGGCTATCCGGGCGCCATCCTCATGATCTCGCATGACCGCGAGTTCCTCAATGCGCTCACCGACAGCATTCTCGAGATCGCCCACAGCAAGATCACCCGCTACGTCGGCAACTACGACAACTACCTGCGGGAGAAAGCAGCGCGCGCCGAGCAGCTTCAAGGTGCCTACGACAATCAGCAGCGCGAACTCGCCAAGATGCAGGCCTGGGTGGACAAGTTCAAAGCGAAGGCCAACTTCGCCTCCCGTGCGCAGGACAAGGCGAAGATGATCGACCGCATCGAAAAAGTCGATGCGCCCGTGGCCGATGCCAAAACGGTGAAGTTCCGCTTTCCGCAGCCGATTCGCAGCGGCCAGCGCGTCATCCGCGTGAAGGACGTTGATTTCGCCTATGGCACGCAGCCCGTTTACAGCGGCCTCAATCTCGAAATGGAGCGCGGCGAGCGCACCGTGCTCGTCGGCCCGAATGGCGCGGGCAAATCCACGCTGCTCAAACTGCTCGCCGGAGCCCTCACACCGCAGGCAGGTGCCTGCGAACTCGGCCACAATGTCAAACTCGGCTACTTTGCCCAGTATCGCGGTGACGTGCTCAACATGCGTCACACCGTTCTCGAGTCCGCCATGGACCTGCCGAGCCGTCCCGGCGAAAACATGTGCCGCACCTTGCTCGGCTCGTTTCTTTTCCACGGGGATGACGTCTTCAAGCCCGTCGGCGTGCTCAGCGGCGGTGAAAAGAGCCGCCTCGTGCTCGTGCGCCTGCTGCTCGATCCGCCGAACTTCCTGCTCATGGACGAGCCCACGACGCATCTCGACATGGGCAGCATCGACGCCCTCATCGGCGCATTGGAGCAATACGAAGGCACGCTCGTCTTCATCAGCCATGACGTTCACTTCATCCGCCAGATGGCCAAGCAAGTCCTGCACGTCAGCGCCGGCGTCATCACGCCTTACGCCGGGGATTACCAATACTACCTCGACAAAACCAAGTCCGGCTCCGCCCGCGAAGCCCTCACCGCCACGCTGCACAACGCCCAGCCCACCACCTGGGCCGCTCCCGCTGTGCGTGAACCGCCCAAAAGCAAACAGCAACGTCGTGCCGAGGCCGATGCACGCAATGCCTACAGCAAAGCCAAGAAGGAACTCGACCTGCGCATTTTCAAGATCGAGCAGGAACTCGCCACGCTCGACAAGCGCAAGCACGAGATCGTCAATCTCCTCCAAGAAGAAGCCACCTACGCTGACGCCGCCCAGTTCCGCGTCCTCAGCGCCGAACTGGAAGCCGTGGAGACCAATATCCCCAAATTCACCAGCGAGTGGGAAAAGGCGGCGGAAGAGCTGGAGAAGCTGGTGCCCGTGCCTGCTTGAGAGCGTCAAACTTCAGACTCTGACATTTGGGGCAGC
Source organism: Prosthecobacter sp. (assembly GCF_044232965.1). Taxonomy (GTDB): domain Bacteria; phylum Verrucomicrobiota; class Verrucomicrobiia; order Verrucomicrobiales; family Verrucomicrobiaceae; genus Prosthecobacter. The sequence continues at coordinate 35,130 of NZ_JBIIKX010000044.1, read as the reverse complement.
CAAATGAAAGACCTGACCGGTTTTCTTTCATTCCTAGCCACAAAACGATAGAAACTTTCGATCTTCCGGCCCAAATTAAAGGAAACACACCATTTCTTTAATTGATGAACCGAGGACTCACCGGCCATTTCGTTCCTGTCTCCACCTTGGGGGAGGAATGTCGTGCGTTTGTGCCAGCGCCGCTCCCACCGATGCCCGCAATCGTCCTAGATGAGTCGCTGCATGAGCAGCTCCAGGACGCCTCGCTCGCCATCGGGCGGTTGGACGGCCAGATCGATGTTCTGCCGGACCGGCAGGTGTTTCTGTATTCCTATGTGCGGAAGGAGGCGGTGTTGTCCTCGCAGATCGAGGGGACACAGTCCTCGCTCAATGACCTGCTGACTCATGAGATGGATCTCGCCCCAGGAGTGCCCTTGGATGATGTGGCGGAGGTTTCCTGCTATGTCGCAGCCTTGGAGCTGGGCATGCAGCGTCTCGCCGAGGGGCTGCCGATTTCTCTGCGGCTCATCACCGAACTGCACGGCCAACTCCATTCCTCGGGACGCGGCAGCACCAAGCAACCAGGCGAGTTTCGACGCTCGCAAAACTGGATCGGCGGCACGCGGCCCGGCAACGCCCGCCATGTGCCTCCCCCGCCGGACATGGTGCTCGATTGCATGGGATCGCTGGAGAAATTCATCCACAACGATCCGGTGAAGACCGGCACGCTCATCAAAGCGGCGCTCGCGCATGTGCAGTTCGAGACGATCCACCCGTTTCTCGATGGCAACGGTCGTCTCGGACGCCTGCTCATCGCGCTGATCCTCAGCGCGGAGGGCATGCTGCGGCAGCCGATGCTCTATCTAAGCTTGTACTTCAAACAGCACCGCTCCGACTACTACGCGCACCTCCAGAACATCCGGGAGACGGGCGATTGGGAAGCGTGGCTGTCCTATTTCCTGCGCGGTGTGAAGGAAACGGCGGACGATGCTGCTCTGACCGCACGTCGCCTGTGGACGATCTTTCGTGAAGACCGTGAGAAGCTCGTGGTGCTGCCAGGAGCCACCGGTTCGCTGCTCCAGGCACACGAACAACTTCAACGCGTGCCACTGCTCTCCGCCAGCAAAGCCGCCGGAAAGATGAACGTCTCGCTGCCCACGGCGACGAAGGCGCTGCAACGCCTCCAGACCCTCGGCATCGTTCGCGAGATCACCGGCGGCAAGTACGGCCGCCTGTATGCCTACGACGCCTATCTCTCGATCTTCAGCGAGGGCACGGAGCCGCTGCGGTGAGTTGGAGACTCAGCGCCGGATTGGACAATGGAGGGAAACCATGCCGGAAATCCCAGCCCCGCTACGCTGCACTTCACGATGATTTTGAGGTCATTGGGAGGAGCAGAGGCGAATCATTCGCGAGTTCGTCACCCAAAAGTTGCGGGTAAAACACGGCCGCATAACCGCTCTTGATACCTTGAAGCTCATGAATCAGCGCATGGATCAGAAATGAATCGGACGAGATCCACGCATCAATTATGCCCTCCGCACAATCCTGAACTGCTTCATCTTCGTCGTAATTCACCTCAAGGCTGTCCATCACAGCGGATAACGAAACAGCGGCGCTCGTCACAGGCACGCTGTGTAGCGCAGCATATTGAGCTGTGTAACCTTCTTCATAGGTCAGCTCGGCAAAATGATCCGCGTCCTTCTCGTCCGAGAAAAAGAAGCGACTTCTTACGTCGGAAACAACCTTCTCCACCAAGCTGTGAAACGCTTTATCGTAGCGTCCTAGAGCCAACGACACACGCATAATTGTGTCAGCCGTAGCAGGCAAGTAATCAGAGGCCCGACGAAATAGAACGACTTTATCTGGATCGCCCAAGACCGTGCGGTTGTGAGAGATCACAACCGCTTTACGAGCACTGCGGAGCACTGATAACATTGACTGCAATTGTTCGCGGACGTCAGACGTAAGGCGCACGCCAAAGTTAAAAAGCAACACGCCATCTACCGTTTCCGCAAAACTCTCCAGATCTTCGACCAACGGTGTAAGAGCCTGTAAATCGATGTGGTCTGGATGGCACGATTTGCCCATGGCGTGGCGAATCGCTTCCCGCAAATGTGATTCCGCAACCTTGGTATCAATACGATCAACTCGATGCCTGATGTCCGACAAAACCTTTTCAACCCTCTCTTGTGATTCCTGAACTTTTTTGAGTCCTGCCGCAATTTTTCGACACTCGTCTAGTGTTTGGGCTTGGATGCCAAGCGACACAATCGAACTTGCGAGCGCTAATCCGGATACACCAAGTTCCTGTCCAAACGGAAGGTCCAGAATCTCAGATGAAACATCTCCAGGCGACAAATATGAGATGTTCGTGGGATTAAAAATGGGACCGCCCTTCCCGAGTATCTGAACAACAGTTCGCGCCAACTGACTTGGGCCAATTTTATTGAACGGTATGGACATATTCGGGCAGGTTGATAGTGGCTCTTTGAGAATGCAACCTACTAGAACAATAAGTCACAGGATTTGATCATCCCACCGTGCAGATCTGCACGCCCTGCTTGAGCGAGGCGAGCTTGTCGGGGCGATTGGGGATGAATTCCTGGCCGAGGTAGCCGGTGTAACCGGTTTCCTGGATGGCTTTGATGATGGCGGGGTAGTTCAGCTCCTGCGTCTCGTCGATCTCCGCACGGCCCGGAACGCCGCCGGTGTGGTAGTGGGCGAAGGATTCGTGATCGCGGCGGATGGTGGCGATGACATCGCCTTCCATGATCTGCATGTGGTAGATGTCGTAGAGCAGCTTGAAGTGCGGTGAGCCGAGCTTTTTGCACAGCGCGACGCCCCAGGCGCTGTGATCGCACATGTAGTCGGGGTGGTTCACCTTGCTGTTGAGCAGTTCCATCACCAGCGTGATGCCGAGCTTCTCGCAAAGCGGCAGCATGCGTTGGAGGCCCCTGGCGGAGTTTTCGAGGCCCTGTTCATCGCTCATACCATCGCGGTTGCCGCTGAAGCAGATGACTTGTTTGAATCCGGCTTCGGCAGACTCCTTCAAGAGTGGTTCGTAAGCCTGCACGAGCAAATCGTGGTGCTCGATGCGGTTCCAGCCCTTCGGGATCGGCCCGATTTTCACGCCGCCAGGGCCTTCGATGGTGGGATAGCTGACCATGGCGCAATGCAGGCCGTGTTTCTTCACCGTGGCAAAATCTTTCGGATCGAGCAGCTCGACAGACTCCAGGCCGATCTCCTTCGCGGCGAGGCAGAAATCCTCCAGCGGGATGTCCTTGTAGCACCACTTGCACGCGGAGTGACGCACCTTGCCGCCTGCGGCCTTGTCAGCGGCTTCGATCTGCGATTGCAACATCGCCGCAATGGCGCTGACACTGGCGAGAGTTCCGAACTGACGGCGGGAGAGGTTTTGCGGAGTCATGAGCGGAGCCTACACGGATGGCATGTGGGATTCCAAGCAGAGAATCGTGGGGGACGCGAATCGACGGGCAGGAGTGCCCATCGTACTTTTCAGAGGCGCACCGGCACACCGCGTGCGCCGAGATACTTCTTCACATCTCCCACGGTGTATTCGCCGAAGTGGAAGATGCTGGCGGCGAGGACAGCGTCGGCTTTGCCATCGCGAAGTACATCGACCATGTGGTCGAGATTGCCCGCACCGCCGCTGGCTATGACGGGGATGGTGACGGCTTCGCTCACGGCACGGGTCAAAGCGATGTCGTAACCGGCCTTGGTGCCGTCGGAGTCCATGCTGGTGAGCAGGATCTCGCCTGCGCCGCGTCGGCAGACTTCAGCGGCCCATTCGACGGCGTCGAGTTCGGTGGCGTTGCGGCCACCATGCGTGAAGACGGTCCACGAGCCACGGTCGTTGCGTTTGGCGTCGATGGCGACGACGAGACACTGGCAGCCGAAGGCGTTGGCGGCTTCGTCGATGACATCCGGTGTTTTGACGGCGGCGGTGTTGATGCCGACCTTGTCCGCGCCGGCGAGAAGCATCTCACGCATGTCCGCCACGGTGCGGATGCCGCCACCGACGGTCAGCGGCATGAAGCAGCTCGCAGCGGTACGGGCGACGACATCCACCATCGTTTTGCGCTCTTCATGACTCGCGGTGATGTCGAGGAAGACGAGTTCATCGGCTCCCTGAGCATTGTAAACCATGGCGCACTCCACCGGATCGCCCGCATCACGAAGCTGCAGGAATTTCGTGCCTTTGACGACACGGCCTTCCTTCACGTCGAGACAGGGGATGATGCGTTTGGTGAGCATGGGAGCAGAACAGTCAAGAAGTGGTCAAGGTATCGTCAAGAGGGTCAAGCGTCGCGCCTTGCATGGCTTGACTAGTTCTTGACCTCTTGACTCCTTGACGCTTGGGCCTCAGCCCAGAGCCGCCTTCACCATCGTTTCGAGCTTCACGATGTCCTTGGCGAAATTGCGGATGCCTTCGGCGGTCTTTTCAGTCGCCATGGCGTCTTCGTTGAACAACCAGCGGAAGGTTTTCTCATCGCTGCCGATGCGCTCGATCTTGAGGGATTTGGCGTTGGCGGCGTTGAGCTTCGGCGTGATCGGGTCTTCGCTCGCGGCGAGTTCGCCGAGCAAGCCGGGGCTGATGGTGAGGAGGTCGCAGCCGGTGAGTTCGGTGATTTCGCCCTTGTTGCGGAAGCTGGCGCCCATAACCTCGGTCGTGTAGCCGAAGTGCTTGTAGTAGTTGTAGATCTGGGTCACGGAGATCACGCCGGGATCTTCGGTCGGGGCGAAATCCTTGCCGGTGCTCTTCTTGTGCCAGTCGAGGATGCGACCGACGAACGGCGAGATGAGCTTGATGCCGCCTTCGGCGCACACAACCGCCTGAGTGAGGCTGAAGAGCAGCGTCAGGTTGCAGTTGATGCCTTCCTTTTGCAGCACTTCGGCCGCTTTGATGCCTTCCCAGGTGGAGGCGATCTTGATCAGGATGCGCTCACGGGAGATGCCAGCCTTCTCATACTGGCCGATGATCTGGCGGGCCTTGTCGATATTCGCCTGCGTGTCGAAAGACAGGCGGGCATCGACTTCCGTCGAAACGCGGCCCGGAACGATCTTCAAAATCTCGAGACCAAAAGCGACGACGAGCTTGTCCATCACCGCGTCCACACCGCCGGATTTGCCATCCGTGACGGCCTTGTCGAAAATCGCTTTGTACTCGGCCTTCTGAGCAGCCTGGAGGATGAGGGAGGGATTGGTCGTGGCGTCCTGAGGCTTGTAGGCCTTCATGGCTTCGAAATCGCCGGTGTCGGCGACCACCACGGTGTGCTGCTTGAGCTGATCGAGCTGGGTCATAGTCTTGGGGGTTTGGGGGCGGCCAGAGTAAGGGCAAAGAGGGGCTTCGCAAGCCATCAAATCCTCGCTACAAGGCCCCCTGATCTCCAAAAAATCCCACTTGGCAAATCACCCATTTTGGCCTGCGACGGGTGTGCGGTTGAACATAGGCGCCATTCTTTGTGTAATACCCGCACACAGAAACGGTCTTTGGCGCACTGCCTGCGGGTCGCGTGCAGCCATAACCTCATCTGCCGCTGCGCCTATCCGATGCAGTTGCACCCGCAGGTGACGGCGCTGCCGTGGTTTTGCGTGTGAATGAATCACTCCCCTCTCAAATCCAAACAGATCACCCGCTCCCCCGTCTTCTGCATCAGATCCTTCTGCTGCTGACGCACATAAAGCAGGCCGTGGCTGAGGGCTGGCAGGCTCCAGGTGTTCAGCGCGTAAAACGGCTGCGCTTGGGCGATCACTTTGGCTCCGGCGGGGCTAAGATCGAGCCAGTGCAGGGAACCGATCTCACCGAGGCAGAGGAAGTCTCCATCGACCTTGAGGAGGCTCGCGCGGAGGATGCTGAGGCGGGTGGGATTGGCGCGGCCGGTTTGTTTGCTGAATTCGGCGTCGTCCCATTCGATTTTTTGCTCCCACACTTCCGCGCCGGTGTCGGCGTTCACGCAGACGAGGCGGGACTTTGGCTCCGTCTCGCCGTCGATGGCGTAGAGATGGCCTTCGTGATACACCGGGTTCATCCAGTGCACGCCGAGCTTTTTGGACTGCCACACCTCCTTCGGCTGAAACTCGGCGTCATACTCCACCATCACGCCGCCGAGCGGCCGACCCTTCGGATACGCGGTGGTGATGAAGGCGCGGTTCTTCTCCGGAATGACCACCGGTGAGGTGCCGATGGCCTGGATGTATTCATCGTCACGCCAGGCGAACTTGGAATGCAGCTTTCCACTCGTTGGATCGATGCACATGAGGCCGCCGGTGGCTGGATCGCTCTCGCCGCCGGCATAAACGAGTACTTTGAGCTGACCGTGCATCCTGGCAGGAATGGGAGACGCGTAACTCGCGCCCCACGCGTCCTCGACCTTCCAAACCACCTCGCCGCTCTTCAGATCAAAGGCCGCCACGCTCACGCCCGCCTCGGCGAGGCGTTCTTTACGATCGCGCAGGCCTTCCGAGTCCTCAATTGACGCCTTTTTGCCGCCCACGTTCACAATGACGCGTCCATCGAGAATCAGCGGCGTGCCGCCTGCGCCGAAGAAATCCTGCGGCACATGCATTTCGGCCCGCAGATCGCGCTTCCACAGCAGCTTGCCCGTTTTCAGCTCCAACGCCCGCAATTCACATGTCACGCCATAAGTCACCACCACGCCATCGGCGATCACGGGGCTGCCGCGCGGCCCGTTGCCGAATCCGTAGCGATCCTGATACGAGATCGGGTAATCATGCGACCAGAAGCGTTTTCCATTCTCGCGCTGCAGGCACTCGATGATCTCCTTCCCCTCCAGCGCGTGGAAGATCACGCAGGAGTCGCCGCTGATCGCAGGCGAGTTGTAGCCTTCGCCCATCGCCACTTCCCACACGGTTTTCGGCTCGCCTGCGGCCCACTTTTTCGACAAATGCGTCTCCGGCGAGATCGCGTCGTCCGTGGGGCCTAGCACGCGCGGCCAGTCGCTCGTCTTCGCGTCCTTCGCGAGTGGTTTCGGTGCCGCCTGGAAGGTCAGGCGGTCAAACACCTCCTGCGCGGAGCATGCGGTGAAGGCGAAAAGGAGCAGAAACAGTCTCGACGGATTTTTCATGTTGTGTCAGGCTACTGAACGCCATGAAGAACGCCACTCTCATCCTCACCGCCGCTGTTTCGCTGTTTTTGAGTTCCTGCACCACCTGCCCGTTTGGCTGCAAGACGACGCCCAAGGGCAAGGTCGAGCACATCGTGCTCGTCTGGCTGAAACGTCCCGGCAACGCCGCTGACCGCGCCACGCTCATCGCCTGTGCGAAAAGGTTCCAGGCGGAGATCAAAGAGATCCAGCACCTCAGCGTCGGCCCAGCTGTGCCGAGCGAGCGCCCGATCGTGGATGACAGCTTCGACGTAGGTTTTGTGATGCGCTTTGCCAGCAAGGCCGACATGGACGCTTATGAAAGGCATCCTGTGCACCAAAAGGCCGTGAAGGAGACGCTCATGCCGCTGGCCAAGAAGGTGCAGGTGTATGACATCGGCTGTGAGTGAATGATCATCCCGGCGGGATTTCAGTCCGGCCAGCGATACGCGGGGAGGGCAGCAGGGCGGCTACTTTTTCGCCTCTGCTTCCACCCCGAACAGCGGCAGGGATTTTTTCACGGACTGGGTGACACCCCAAAGGAGCGGGGTGGAGACAATGATCCAGATGAGGACGGCTTTCATGGCGTGAAATCAGGCGGAGGGCGTGTCTTTGACGTGGTATTTGGGATCAACCGGGCGGACGAGTAGGTTTGCGATGAGACCGATGCCGAGCAGGCCGCACATGAGGTAAAAGGTGCCGTTGTAGGCCTGCGCCTTCGGCACACCGGCGGCGACGCGGCTGTCGTAAAATCCATTGATGAGCGAGGGGCCGATGACGGCGGCCATGCTCCAGGCGGTGATGAGGCGGCCATGAATCGCGCCGACCTGGTAGGTGCCGAACATGTCCTTCAAGTAAGCCGGGATCGTAGCGAAGCCACCGCCATACATGCTGATGATGAGCGCGGTGCAGATGACGAAGAGCGTGCGGTTCTGCGTCTCCTGCGTGTAGGGCAGGATGGCGTAGAGCGCGGCGCCGAGGATGAAGTAGATGCAATAGACCGCCTTCCGCCCGATGAGGTCGGAGGTGGAGGACCAGACAAAACGTCCGCCCATGTTGAAAATGCTCAGCAGGCCGGTGAAACCCGCGCCGATGGCGACGCTGACGCCAAACATGTCCATGCACATGTCCGCCGCGCGACCGAGCACGCCGATGCCGGCGCTGACGTTCATGCACAGCACGGTCCAGAGCAGCCAGAACTGCGGAGTCTTCCACGCGGTATCGACCGAGACGCTGGCGGTGGTGATCATGCCATGCGAGGCGGCCACTTTCGGCTCGTAGCCTTCCGGTTTCCATCCTGGGGCGGGAACACGGACAATGAAGGCACCAAACAGCATGAAGCAGGCATAAATCCCCGCCATGGTGATGAGCGCCTGCATCGCCCCCGTGTTGGTGCCGGAGGCCAACGCATTGAGCGGCTCTTTCAAAGGCCCGATGAGACTGGCGAACAAGCGCTGATCAAAACTGGGAGCGATACCTGCGGCGGCACCTGCGCCTGCGGTGAACAATTTCATCAACTCCTGCGCCAGTGGCGAACCGATGAGCGCCCCGCCGCCAAAGCCCATGATCGCCATTCCAGTCGCCATGCCGGGACGGTCGGGGAACCATTTCACCAGAGTCGAAACGGGCGCGATGTAGCCGAGTCCCAGGCCGATGCCGCCGACGAAGCCGTAGCCAAACCAAATCAACCAGAGCATTTTCAGCTTCACCCCGAGCGCGGCGAGCAACAGGCCGCCGCAGAAGCAGCAGCACGAGGCCAGCATGGTTTTGCGCGGGCCGTTGCGTTCCACCCATTTGCCGAAAGTCGCCGCAGAAAGGCCCAGCATGACCAGTGCGATCATGTAGGCCACATTCACCTGCGACACCGTCGCGCCGAGTTCCGTGCTGAGCGGCTTGTTGAACACGCTGAAGGCATACACCTGCCCGATGCACATGTGGACCGCGACGGCGGCGGGAGGGACAAGCCAGCGGCTGAATCCAGGCTGGGCGACGGTGGCTTCGCGGGAGAGGAAACTCATGGTGGGTCGGGACTATCGGTTAAGCCGCGTGTTTTAGGGGGTTCGTGGGCGGAATGGCAAGTAAAAGATAAGAATCGACAACAAACGCGGGATTTCATACGTTCATCCACCTGCCTGGCAATCCTGCCGGGCTCTTAACCAAACACACATACCTAACTCAATTGATGAAAACTCTGCTCTCCATCATTGCCCTCTCCTTCGCATCCGCCGGTCTGGCGGCCGCGGCTGACAAATGCCCCATCAGCGGCAAGCCCGCTGATTCCAGCATCACCAGCAAAGGCAAAGACGGCAAAACCGTCGCCTTCTGCTGCGAGAAGTGCAAAGCCAAGTTCGACGCCAAGAACAAGTAACGGCCACGCGCTGAATCATTCAGCGTTTGAAAGGCGGAACCGGGAAACCGGTTCCGCTTTTTTCATCGCTTCTTGCCGGCGCGTTCCTGGAGGAACTTCTGGAAACCGATTTTCACAAACTCAGGGTCACGAGCCCGGATCATCGCATCATCCAGGCTGATGAAGCCGTAGCTGGCCAGATGCATGAGACTGTCATCAATCGTGTGCATGCCGTCGATGCCGCCGATTTGGATCAGGTTGCCGAGCTGCGACAGACGGCGTGAGCGGATGCTGGAGGCGATGCCCTGGTTGACTACCATGATCTCAGAGGCCATCACGCGACCGGGCTGATCATGGCGGCCGATAAGCGACTGGCAGATCACGCCTTTGAGCGAACTGGCGAGCTGTGAGGCCACGAAGTCCTGCTGCTCGTCCGGGAAAGCGTCGAGGATGCGCAGCACGGTGCTGGGCGCGTCATGGGTGTGCAGGGTGCTGATGACGAGATGGCCCGTCTCGGCGGCGGTGAGCGCGGTGCGCATGGTCTCCAGATCGCGCAATTCGCTGACGACGATGACATCCGCGTCCTGGCGCAGGGCGCTTTTGATGGCGGCGGCAAAGTTGTGCGTGTCCGCGCCGACCTGACGCTGGCGCACGAGGCTTTTCTCATGGGAGAACAAATACTCAATGGGATCCTCAATGCTGACGATGTTCACCTGCCGAGTGCGGGTGATGTGCTGCGTCAACGAGGCAAGCGTGGTCGTCTTGCCGCTGTTGCTGGTGCCGGTGACGAGGATCAGCCCGTCACGCAACTCGGTGAAGCCCTCAACAGCGGGACCGTGCCCCAGATCGCGCAGCTCCGGGATCTGCGCCGGGATGTAGCGGAAGGAGGCTTCAATGCGGCCCAGGACATAGCAGGCGTTGCCACGGAAGCGGCCCAGATTCTCCACCTGGATGGCAAAGTCGAGCTCCCACTTCTGCTCCAGCTCCGCGCGCTGGTTTTCCTTCAGTACGCCAAAGATCAGCTCTCGCAGGTCGTTGATTTCCAAAACTTCATCGGCCACCGGCGTGAGCACGCCGTTGATACGGCCCATCGGCGGCGAGTTCGCGCTGATGTGCAAGTCAGAGCCGCCACGCTCGATGACCATGAAGAGATATTCGATAAGATCGTGGTTACGCATGGCTGGGGAAGTTGACGGTGGTTGGCAGTTGTTTGCAGTCGTTGGCGGTAGTTTTCAGAAAGCGGAGAGCTGTTTTTGGATTGGAAACCATGGCAAAAAATCGTCAACCACCGCAAACAATCGCAAACTCCTCACGAAATGCCCCGTGCCGCACGGCGGAACTCGGCCTCGTTGCCGGCGGCGGCGATGGCGGTCACCTCGTCGATGACACCGGCTCCGAAGGCGGCCACGATGGACTGTAGGAAAGTGCGGCAGTTGGGGTCACCGGCGCGGGTCATGTACTCCGCGATGTCGGACACAGCGCGTCGTGCGATCCAGTCGCGCACCGCGCCCCCATTTTGCAGATGCTCCACCATCAGGGTGAGCCTGCCCGTCACATCCGGCACCAGTTTCTGGCACAGCACACCGAGGAGCTGGTGGGAGAGCAGATGCAGGCCGATGCCGACCTGGTCGGCGGGGAAGAGGTTCACAAAGCGTTCCATCGTGTCCGCCACGGTGGCGGAGTGCATGGAGGCGATGACGAGATGCCCCGTCTCGCAGGCTTGCAGCGCGGTGAAGGCGGTGTCGTGGTCACGAATTTCCCCCACGAAAATCACATCCGGCGCCTGACGCATGGCGGCGCGCAGGCCGCGGGTGAAGCTCGGCGTGTCGCGCCCCACCTCGCGTTGGGTGAACATGCTGCGGTTATTGGTGAAGATGTACTCCACCGGATCTTCGATCGTCACGATGTGGCGGGCCACGTTCGTGTTCATCCAGTGCAGCAGCCCGGCCAGCGTGGTGGATTTCCCCTGGCCGGTGGAGCCCGTGACCAGCACCATGCCGTGCTCCTGCTGCCCCCAGCGCGTCAGCAGCCACTCGGGCGCGCCGAGCGCGCCCAGGGACGGCATGTCCGTGCGGATGCGCCGCAGCGTGGCGGCCAGCCTGCCCAGCACCTTGTGCAGATTCACACGGAAGCGGATGCCGGAGCGCGAGACCATGCCCGTGTCCACATCCATGTCCTTCAACGTGTCTCCGCCGCAGGCCTGCCAGAGCCCGGCCACATGCGGCAGCAGCAGAGGCTCGTCGCCGAAGATCATGAGCTGCTCGTTGATCTTCATGCGCGGCACCTCGCCTTCTTGGATGAAAATGTCGCTCGCCTGATGCTCTTCGGCGGCTTGCAGGATGTCATCAACGGAAATAGCCATGGGAGAAAACGCTAGCGGTGGCTTGCACGCGCCTCAACCCCGCAGTGCGTTTTTCGTTACTCGAAATCTGGCTGCGCCGGTCAAGCAGTCGTCAAAGAGTCAAGGAATGGTCAAGTGTCGTGCCGTGACGTGCTTGACCACCCTTTGACAATCTTGACCGGCGCAGCCTTGACCTTTCAACCACTCACTCACCCGCCAGCAACTGCCCGCAATACCACAGCATGCGCGGCAGATGAAACGGCCCCTTCCATAGGTTGCCCTTCAAAGTCACCGATGGCGTGCCGTCGCGGTGCAAATAACCAAACCACTCGCCGTGCTCCGGGTCCGGGAAGTGCGCGAAGCTCCAGTCATGCACCTGCTTGTGCCACTGCGCATACTTGGCGTCTCCCGTGATGTGCCAGGCCAGCAGCGTGGCGATGATGGCCTCGTTGTGCGGCCACCAGAATTTCATGTCGTGCCAGTATTCCTGCACCGGTTTGTGGAAGACATCGCGGAAGTAGAAAATGCCGCCGTGCTCCGTGTCCCAGCCGCGCTGCCACATGCCGTCGAGGATCGACAGACCGAGCTTGATGTAACTCTGCTCCCCGCGCCAGCGGCCCTCATGCAGGATGAACCACGCGCATTCCAGCGCATGACCCGGATTCAGCGTGCGACCGTCAAAATGGTCGATCATTGATCCATCGGGCGAAACGACCTCCATCAGCGCCCCGAGGTCTGGTTTGAAGAAAAACCGCTGAATCTCCAAAATGAAGCGATCCGCCCACTCCGAACACGAATGACCGGAGATTTTCACATCGCCGAGGTTCACGCGCAGTTCCTGCGCGGTCGCGATGCCGATCATCAGCGCGCCGATGCCCATCATCGGTCGCGTGTTCGGCTCGATCTTCGGCTGCATCATCCCTTTCTCGAAGGAGTGCTTCAAATACGTCGCGAAGTCCTTCTTAGCCCCTTCCGCATAGCTTTCATCCCCAGTCGCCTTCGCATACGCCGCATGCGCGATGGCGGAGAACGCCTCGCTGAACACATAACGCCGCATCCGCAGCGGCTTCCCTTCCCGTGTCACGCTGAAGAAGAGCTTCCCATCCGTCGCGTAGCCGTGCCGCTGGAGGAAGGCCAGACACGATCCCGCCGCCTCGATCCAGTCGCTGCGTTGCTCCACCGTGTTGTAGAGCGTCGCGAAGGTCCAGGCCGCCCGGCCCTGGAACCAGAGGCTCTTGTCCGTGTCCAAAATCGACCCATCGCGGTCCAGCGACGTGATGATGCCGTCAAACTCACGGTCCATGCCGTGCTTCAGCCAGAACGGCATCACATCGTGGAGCAACGTGTCGCGGTAGAGCTTCCGCAGTTCCTCTCGATACCCTGGGGCGGTCAGATCGTGGTTCATCGTCAGACTTTTGAACCACTCATGCCCACTAATCCAACACTGATGGATCTGATTCAGGCATCAGTGTTCCATGGGAGTAAAAATCAGGAATTCGCCCATACTGGTCGCTACGCCTCAAAGGGCATGCGTTCCTTCATCAAGTTATCCATAGTACGTCTAGCTCATCCACGGCGGGCGGGAAGCCGAATTCAAAGAAGGACGTTGCACGCCGTTGGATGCAGCGTCTTGATAGGCTTCTGGATTACCACGCGACTGCATCGAAATAGACGAAACCGTCCTCCCATCCAACCAAAATCCGGTAGCCTTGCTCCTGATGAAAATACAGCGGTGGTGCCTTTGGTGACCACCAGTCAGGTCCTCCCGTCCACGATAAGTAGTCCTTCCCCGCGTTGCCCTGTTCCTCGTTGGAAGCTCCCACCCTCAATGCGTAAGGCTGGACCTGATCTCTCGGAATTCGGGCCTTGAGTAAGCGAGAAAAGTCCCCAGTGATACCAAAGTCCTTGTAATATTCATGGATCTCAGTCGCACCATCAGGAAGATCTCGGACAGCCTTCGATGGAACGATCTTGTCGATCACGAGAATAACAAGAATGGCAGTGCACAGCACTCCAAGTATCCAAAGGCAGCCTCGCGATGGTTTCTTCATTCTATGCCTATCGTTTTTTGTGGTTTTCGGCCTCGGTTCAACCGGCATGCGCCCACGCGGGCCGCTCGGCCTCGAATGTCACGCATTCCTTCGTCAAAGGATGCTGGAACGTGATCTTCCAGGCATGTAGGCACAATGGCGGATCGTCCACGGCGAGGGTTTGCGTTTCACCGATCTCGCCATCAGCCAGATAGGCGGCGTCACCGATGATCGGGTAGCCGAGATGCCAGAGGTGGATGCGGATTTGATTGGTGCGGCCGGTGATGGGCCTTGCTTCGATCAAGGCGGTGCCGTCGGCATCGCGCTGGAGCACGCGGAACTCGGTGCGTGCCTCCAAACCGGCCGCATCGACGTTACGTCCGCCGAGTTTGCCTGCTTCGGCGCTGACGGGGGCATCGCAGACAAATTCATCCTGCGGCGGATGGCCTTTCACTCGGGCTAGATAGAGCTTTTCGACCTCGCCACGCTCAAACTGCGGCTGCACGAGGCGGGCGAAGTGCCGCGTCTTGCACAGCACCATCACGCCGGTCGTGTTCGCGTCCAGCCGATGCACCGTGCGTGGCCGCAGCGGATGCCAGACGACATCGACGATGAATTGCAGCGTGTTGCGATTGAAGCGACCGCCGACATGCACGGGCAGCGGCGCGGGTTTGTTCACCACGAGGATGGCCTCGTCTTCAAACAGCACGCGGATGTCCGCGTTCACGTCCGGCTCGCGCTGCGCGGGCGTGAGGTGCAGATAGTGCTCGCCGGCGCGGACGATTTGATCCGCCGTGACGCGCTGACCGTCTTTGTCAGCGAGACGGCCCGCTTCGGCGGCCGCGAGCCAGGTTTCGCGACCGATGTGCGGCATCACATGGCAGAGCGTGTCGAGCAAGGTTTGGTGATCGCAGGCTGCCGGGACATGCAGTGGGCGTTCGTGCTCGTAGGGCACGCTGCCGGGAAGTGGAGTCGCGGCGGCACGAATAGCCGCATGGCGTTTCTCGATCTGCTCGCGCTGCTGCTGCTCGGTGGTTTTGAAGCAGTAGGGGCAGGAGACATGCTCCACATAGCGCGGATCGGCCTGCTCCTCGGCTGTCAGTGGCGTCTGGCAGGCGAAACACTGCGAGGAGGCCGTCTCATGCAGCCCAGGGTCCACGCCCACACGCTGATCGAACACAAACAGCTCGCCGTCATAATGCGCGCTGCCGCATTCCTCAAAGTACTTCAAAATGCCGCCCTCAAGCTGCCACACATGCTCAAAGCCCTCGCGCTCCATGAACGGCGCCGCCTTCTCACAGCGAATGCCGCCGGTGCAGAAGGACACGATCTCGGCTTTCTTCATCTCCGCAGGCAATCGGGCCACCGCCGCAGGGAAATCGCGGAAGGAATCAATCCCCGCCACCACCGCGCCTTTGAAGGTGCCGAGCTTCACCTCGTAGTCGTTGCGGGTGTCGTAGAGAATGACGGGGCGGCCTTCGTCGAGCCATTGCTTCAGCTCTTTCGGCTCCAATCGCGGCGAGGTGTACTTTGCGGGCTCGATGCCCTCCACGCCAAAGGCGATGATCTCCTTCTTGATGCGCACCAGCATGCGCCGGAACGGCTGCTCGGCGCTTTCGCTGTACTTCGGCCTGAGGCCCTCCAGCCCCGGAATGCCGCGCAATTCATCCACGAGCGCGTCCACATCTTCGCGAAGGCCGGCGATGAACATGTTGATGCCCTCCGTGCTCAGCAAGATCGTGCCCTTCAGTCCGCGCTCCTTGCAGAGGTCCAACAACCGCTGGCGCAGCTCTTTCAAGCCGGAGAGCGCGGCGAATTGATAGCAGGAGATGTTGGTGATCGTGGCGGTGGCGGACATTGGGAGGCGGGCAAAAAGCACATGAAGCCGGTGACGGCGAGTGCAATTCATCACCCTCCTTTGCCGTTCGTTTCTCATGCGCCTCATACTTACCTTCCTCCTGATCTCCACCTTCGTCCAAGCCCAGCAGCCCGCCGCGCCGAAACCGAAGGCTTACACGGACCCGGCTCACACGGACGACGATTTTGCGATTCAGGGCGAGTACACCGGCCAGCTCGATGGCAAAAGCTACGGCGTGCAGATCTGGGCGCAAGGCGACGGGAAATTTGAGGCGGTGAGTTATCCGGGCGGACTTCCTGGGGCCGGTTGGGATGGTGATCGCTCCACGGTGACGAAAACTCCCGGTCAGCGTGGCGAACGGGAAAAAACAGCGCTCTTCACGGTTAAAGACGGCACTTTGAAGGCCGAAGTGAACGGTCAGAACATTCTCGTGAGCAACACGGACGGCGTGCGTGTGATGGAACTCAACCGCACCGACCGCAGTTCGCCCACGTTGGGGGCGCAGCCGCCGGAAAATGCCGTCGTGCTCTTCGATGGCAAAGGCGTGAACCGGTTTCCGAATTCCCGTGTCGATGCAGCCATCGGTGCGCTCATGGAGGGCATCACGAGCGAGGACACCTTTGGCGATTGCAGCCTGCATGTGGAATTCCTGCTGCCCTACATGCCCGAAGCACGCGGCCAAGGCCGCGGCAACAGCGGTCTTTACCTGCAAGGCCGCTACGAAGTCCAGATGCTCGACAGCTTCGCGCTTGACGGGAAGGACAACGAGTGCGGCGGCCTTTACAGGATCGCTTCTCCGAAGGTGAATATGTGCCTGCCGCCGCTCACCTGGCAGACCTACGATGTCGATTTCACCGCCGCGAAATACGATGCCGAAGGTAAGAAGACTGCGAACCCTCGAATCACCGTGAGGCACAATGGCGTCGTGATTCACGAGAACCAAGAACTGCCGGGTTCGACCACTTCCGCGCCGAAAAAGGAGGAGAACACGCCGGGACCGATCTACCTCCAGAACCATGGCAACCCGGTGCGCTACCGGAACATCTGGGTGGTACGGAAGTAGTGGAGAAGGATCAGCACCCCTCAGGGATGTGAACAACCGCCCCGGTTGTGAATATAGCCCCCGCAATTTTCCGCGAATAATTATGGCAATCGGACTGGCAATCCATTATTTAAGGCCCATTAAATACCGCGATTCGCCAGCCTGTGCCGCTGGTTGCTGTGTCCTCCCGCCATGTCCGCCGCGAAGAAAGGTTCCAAAAAGACCGCCAAGCGCTCCACCCGGAAGCGCCGGGATTCGGACACGCATGTCATCGACTACCAGCCGGAATCCCCGGTGATCCGTGAGCATGAGGCCGTGGAGCGCCGCCGTCGTGGCTTCCGCACCGCCATGTGGATGATCGCCGCGATGATCATCATCGGCCTCGGCTGGGTGACGTGGCATGAGGCGCTGGAAAAGAATTCCCAATTTCTGCTCAAGGCGGTGGAGGTGAACACCGAGGGCACGCTTACGCGCGAGCAGATCGTCGCCGCCACCGGACTGACCACGGCCACAAACCTGCTCACGATGAACCTGCGCGAGGTGCGTGCCAGGATCGAACGCCTGCCGCAGGTGAAGTCCGCCGTGATCCACCGCGACTACCACGGCCAACTGACGCTCGATGTGGTGCAGCGCCTGCCGGTCGCTTGGATTGAGTGTGCGAAATGGAAGCTGATGGAGCCACTGAGCGGCAAAGGCTGCCTGATGGATGCCGAGGGCGCACCGGTGCCGTGCGATGTGATCACGAAGCAAAGCCTCGCGATGCCGCGCATCCAGTTTCCCGCTCTCAGCGAGGCGGTGCCGGGCAAGGCGGTGCCGGATTTGCAGGTCCACGCGGCGCTGCGCCTGATGCAGGAACTGCAAAAGCGCGACGAAGGTGGCCGCGCCAAACTGGAACGCATCGAGATCCCGAACGCGTGGTCGCTCGTCGCTCATTTTGCCGGCGAGGCCAAAATCATCTTCGGTGTGGACGATCTGGAGCCCCAGCTCGCCCGCTTTGACCGTTTCATCCACGAAGCTCGTGCCAGAAAGTGGCGCGTGGCCACGCTGAACCTCCTCGCGCGGGTGAACACGCCCGCCACCTTTCACGAGCCGCCGGATGTCACCGGGCTGAACCTGGCGGACACAGCCGCCACCACCCCAACCGCACGCTGAACCCCATGGCCAAAAGCACGATCTACGCAGGACTCGAAATCGGAACGCACAAAATCTGTGTCGTCGTCGGCGAGGCGAAGCGTGACGGGGCCATCAAAATTCTCGGCGTTGGCCAGGCGCCCTCGCGTGGCGTGCGCAAAGGCGAGATCGTCGATTTTGAAAAGGTGCAGACCTGCGTGAACGACGCGCTCGTACGAGCTGAAGACCGCAGCGATGTGATGATCCGCAATGTCTTCCTCGGCGTGACCGGCGCGCACATCGAGAGCCTGAACAATCGTGGCCGCCACCGCCTCGCGGACGATCAAACTGAGATCACCGAAGATGATGTCGAGGAGGCGAAGGAGATCGCCCGCAGCGTGTCCATCCCGCAGTCGAACGTGTTCCTGCACAGCGTCACGCGGCAGTACATCGTTGACGGTGTTGAGGCCGTGCGGCAGCCAATCGGCCGAGAGGGCCGCGTGCTGGAGGCAGACTATCACATCATCCACGGCATCCGTGGCCGGGTGCAAAACGCCATCCGCTGCGTGCGTGAGATTCCGCTGGAGGTGGAGGACGTGGTTTTCAATCCCGTCGCCGCGGCGCAGGTCGTGCTGACGCGTGAGGCGAAAATGCAAGGCGCGCTCATGATCGACTTTGGCGCAGGCACCTGTGACTACGTTTTGTACGAGGACGGCATGATCACCGCCTCCGGCTGCGTGCCGCTGGGCGGCGACCACATCACGAACGACGTGGCGATGGCCCTGCAAATCCCGAACGGCCGCGCTGAGCGGCTGAAAGTCGAGGAGGGCAGTGTTTTGTATGATGAGGTGCCTGATGGCGAGATGCTCAGCATTGAGGACGACACCGGTTTGGTCCTCGGCGAGGTCGAGCGGGCTTTCCTCAACGAGGTCATGAACCTGCGCACGAAGGAAATTCTCATCCAGGTACGCGTGCGCGTGGAGGAGCATCTCGGTCGCCTCGGCGCGGGCATTTACCTCACCGGCGGCGTGAGCCTGATGAAAGGCGTTGACGCCGTGGCGCGTGAGGTGTTTGGCATCAAGGTCACACGCGCTGGCTCCGCTCCCGTCAGCGGCATCACCGCCACCTTCGAGAACCCGCAGTATTCCGCGCCCATCGGCCTCATTCGCTATGCGCAGATCCTCGACAGCGAAAAACCTTTTCTCTCGCCCTTGAAGCGCCTCGGCAGGCGCATGCAGGAGCTTCTTTCCTCCGTCACTCTTTAAACCAGCAGCCAGTTCATCCTCAACCACCCACGATTATGGTAGAATATGACCGTTCCCAGTCACGCGAAGGCACCAGCCAGACTGGGCCTCGGATCTGCATCGTCGGCATCGGCGGCGCCGGCTCCAACGTCGTTGATCGCATCACTCTCGACCGCATCGTCGAAGCCACGCTCATCTGCGCCCACACCGATGTGCGTGTGCTCGGCCACTCGATGGCCCCGGTGAAGATTCAGCTTGGCGCGGAGCTGATGAAAGGCATCGGTGCCGGTGGCGATCCCGATCTCGGGCGCGAGGCCGCATTGTTCTCCCGCGAGCAGATTCGTCAGGCGGTCGAAAACCACGACATCATCTTCATCAGCGCCGGTCTCGGCGGCGGCACCGGCAGCGGCGCGGCCCCCGTCATCGCCGAAATCGCGAAAGGCACCGGGGCGCTCGTTTTGGTCGTCGCCACCATGCCATTCAGCTTTGAGGGCCGCCGCCGCCTCGCCCAGGCGGAAGAAGCGCTCGAACTGCTGCAAAAACGCGCCGACGCGCTCGTGCTGTTTGAGAACAATCGCATGGGCGAGCTCATCCTGCCGAAGGATGGCATCCAAAAAGCCTTCAACCAGGCCGATCAGCTCATCGCGCAGAGTCTGCGCGCCGTTTCCACCATCACCACCACGCCTGGGCTGGTGAAACTCGGCCTGGATGACCTCACCGCAGCGCTCGCCACCGCGAACGGTCGCTGCCTGTTCGGCTTTGGCGAGGCTCGTGGGCAAAACCGTGGCACCGAAGCACTCAAAAAGGCGCTCAAGAGCCCGCTCATCGACCAGGGCCGTCTGCTGCATCAAACGCAGACGCTGCTTGTCCACGTTGCTGGCGGCGAATCGCTCACACTGGTCGAAGTCGAGGGCGTCATGAAGCAGCTCGGCCGCCATGTGCCCGACCAGACGCACATTCTCTTTGGCCTCGGTGTCGATGCAAAACTCGGCGATGCGGTCGCCATCACGCTCATCAGTTCTCTCGGCCTGAGCCAGCTCAACGCTCATGCCACCGCCGCGCCACCGTCGGAAATGCTCCAGCCGCGCTCCGAAGCGCCACCTGAGCCAAGGCGCGAAGTCCCGGTGAGAAAAGCCGTGATACCACCGCCGCCGCCCGTGTTTGCGGAGCCTGTGGCGGATCTGCTCTTCAAAACCGAGGAAATCATCACCTCTGCTCCAGCCCCCGCTGCTGTCGAAACCGCGAAGGAAAGCGCGCCTGTGGAAGTCGAAGAACCGGAGTTCATGGATGAACCGGAGCCGGTGGTGGCCGAAGAGCCTTCCGCCCCCGTCATCGAAGCCTCGCCGGAAACAGCCCGCATCCCCGTGCGCACTCCCGCCGCCAAGGAACTCGCAGATGCCGCTCGTTCCAAAGAATCCACTCTGGCCACCGTCGTCGCCCGCAGCGTCACGCTGCAAACCGAATCTGCTGCGCCGCAGGATGACCTGATCACTTTCGACAACACACCGCCTCCAACCACGACGATTCACGCCACCACCGTCGTCTCCCGCAAGCCTGTCGGCGATCCCCAGCAAACCTTCAGCCTCGGTGAAGAAGATCGCGGCCGCTTCAAGGACACCGAACCCTCCATCGTCCAGGGCGAGGATCTCGACGTGCCGACGTGGATGCGCTTGAAGAAAAAGCTGCGGAGATAATCCACACTCCGCAGCCTGTTTTCAGATGATCGTGGGGCTTACTCCTTGAGCTTCGCGATCAGGTATTCAGTCGTGGATTTGGCCTTCACGTCGGTCACGCCCGGATAAAACAGCTCGCAGGCCACGCCGTTGGCCTTGCAGTGCTCCTGCAACTTCACGCCGAAGTTCGCCGTGTGCGTGGGGTCTTTCTGTACCTGTCCCATCGCAGGCGGAGCGCCAAAGGAGAGGTAAACCGGCGGATCATCCGACGAAACAAGCGCATAGGGCGAGTACTCGGCGATCCAGGGCAGGATTTTCTCCCGGGCGGCCAGGAAGGCGTCGAATTTGGGGCGCTCCTTGCCAGGAATGAAGGCATGCCCGCCATAGCTGCTGTTCGGCGTCCATTCCTTCATCTGCTGCGGGTCCAGAGTGGTCTGCGCACCGTTCACCGCCGCGCAGAAGAGCCGTGTGGACTCGCGGGCGACAGGATCGCTGCTCTTCGGATCGGCCATGTCGGGATGGAAAGCCAGCCACAGGCTTGAACACGCGCCCGCCGAGCCGCCGCTGGCTCCGATGCGTGTCTTGTCGATGTTCCACTCCGCCGCCTTGCTGCGCACGGTCTGCAAGGCGAGCGCCGCGTCATGCAGCGGGGCCTTCACCGGCGGCACCACCTCCTGCGCCTGCGAGATGTAGCGGTAGTTGATCGAAACGACAGAGATGCCTTCCTTCAAAAACGGTTCCACGGCGATCCCGGCCTTGTCCCCGCCCATCCAGCCACCGCCATGAATGAAAAACAGCAGCGGCGTCGGCTTGTCCGACTTCGCCTGCCAGAAATCGAGCACGTTCCGCTCGTGCGGCCCATATTTGAAATCAGCCACCGTCTTCGGCGGGTTCTGTGGATAAACTTTTTTGGCCGGAGCCTTCTTGGCGGGCGCTTCAGCCTTCTTGGCCGGAGTTTCGGCGGCGAAAGCGAAGCTGGTGAGCAGGAGGAGGGAGAGAGCGAGTTTCATGGTTGGGTTCAGGTTGTGGTTATTGTTTGAGTTTGGCGATCAAAAACTCCGAGATCGTCTTGTGCTTCATGTTCGGCGCACCGGGATAGACGAGTTCGCACTCGGTGCCGATGGCTTTGCAGTGCTCCTGAAGTTTGACGCCGTAGTTGGAGGTGTGGGTGGGATCTTTTTGCGGCTGGCCGATGGCGGGAACACTGCTGTAGAAAAGATAGACGGGTGGGTCGTCCTTGGAGACGAGTTCATAAGGTGAGTACATCTTGATCCACTTCAGCACGGACTCGCGTTTCTCCAGGAACTCAGCGAAGCGCGTGTCGCGGGTTTTGCGGTCGTTCGGGTCCATGAAGCCGAAGGCGTGGCCGCCGTAGCGGCTGTTCGGCGTCCATTCGATGAGCTGTTTCGGGTCGAGCGAGGTCTGCGCACCGGTCACCGCAGCGCACCAGAGGCGCGTGGATTCGCGGGCGATGGGATCGCTGCTCTTCGGATCGGCCATGTCGTCGTGAAAGGCGAGGTAGAGGCTGCTGCAAGCGCCTGCGGAGCCGCCGCTGGCGCCGATGCGCTGCTTGTCGATGTTCCACTCACCCGCCTTGCTGCGCACGAACTGCAAGGCACGCGCCGCACCCTCCAGCGGCCATTGCACAGGCGGCATCACGCCAGCGAGCTGCGCCTGCCAGGAGTAGCGATAATTGATCGAGACGACGGAGATACCGGCGGCGAGGCAGGCTTCGAGTTCGCCGACGCCGGATTTGTCCCCATTCACCCATCCGCCGCCGTGGATGAAGAACAGCAGCGGCGTGGGCTTGGCGGACTCCGCCTTGTAAAAGTCGAGCATCTGCCGCTCATGCGTGCCGTAGGCCACATTCGCGATGGTAGGGGCGCGTTTGGGCAAGGGAGCCGGTTTAGCGGCGGGCACGGGTGTTTGCGCGTGAAGAGACGCGGCGAGCAGGAACGGGAGAAGCGCAAGTTTCATGGCTGGAGCGCCATTCAACGTTCGCGAGACGCGGGTTTGTTCCAAAGAGTGATCTTGATCATGCTGTGAGCGGATACACGTGCACATCCACGCCAGGAGAGCCGATGACGTGATCGGGCGGCCGCCGAGGATCACTGAAACCGGCTTGAAGCAGCGGCTTCACGTCCCAGGCATCCAGCTTCGCCTCCGCGAGCGAATACGGAACGTGATGCACCTGACCGCAGCGGATGCCACGCGGGCTTGGCGAGAAGAGCAGGTAGCGCTCAGCGAGGAAGAATTCGAGCGTGCCGGGGGCGGCAGTGCGTGTTTCGTCAGAGAGTTGATAGCGAAAGAACGACTGCGCTGGTTCTCCACGACGCTGACAGGTGTAGTCGATCCAGCCGTCTGCCATCGGTGCCTGCATGCGGGCGTGCTGATACGGCAGGTGGAAAAACGTGCGCGCGGTCCACACGGCGAGCGGTTGATCGCAGTCCAGTGAGTAAAACCACACGCCGGGGCGGCCTTGTTCGTCATGTACATAGGTGCGCACGTTGAGTTCGAGGAAGTTGCTGATGCCCGGCACGGGCGGGCAGAAACGCGGACGAATGCCGCGCATGTAAAACGGCACGATGGCGAGCCAGGCATCGCCTTGAAACGTGTCCACGAACAAACCCGGCGGCAGCGTGCGCTGGATATCTGACGCATCCCAGCGCCAGTGCAGGAAGACCAGCTTCTCCCAACGCTGAAGCATCACATGCGGGCGCGAAGGTCGCTCGCGGACGGCGAGTCGGGATTCAAGCGTGGGTGTGACAGGCATGTGAAGATGATACGCCTGAATTCGCGCCCATGCGTCTTCTGGATTCGTTCATCAAGCATGCGCTTTCGATCATCCACCCTCGGCCTTCTGCTGCTTTCGCTGCTCAGCCTCGCCTCCTGCACTCCCATGAAACCCGCCCCGCTGCAAACCGTGCCCCACGTCGATCTGAACCGCTATGTGGGCGACTGGTTCGTCTTTGCCCACATCCCTTACTCGTTGGAGAAGGGCAAGGTGGGCACGCTGGACCGCTACGCGCTTCGCCCCGATGGCAAAATGGACAACATCTTCCTGTTCCGACGCGGCAGCCTCGACGCGCCGCTGGAGCAGTGGAAGGGCGTGGCCTGGGTTCACAACAAGGCCACCAACTCCGAATGGCGTGTGCAGTTCATCTGGCCGCTGCGGGTGCCCTATCTGATCATCGACCTCGACCCGGACTACCAGTGGAGCGTGATCGGCTATCCCAACCGCAAACTGGCCTGGGTGCTCAGCCGTAAGCCCGTGCTCGATGAGGCAACGTATCGCGGCATCCTGGAGCGGATGGCGAAGCAAGGCTACGACACGCGCCTGCTGGCGAAGGTGCCGCAGCGGTCAGAGTAACAAAAAGAGGCAGGACTTTCGTCCTGCCTCTTTGTTTACGATTAGATCAAGCAAACAGCTTCGTCACAGGCTTGGCCTTCACCAGCTCACGCGGCTGGTTGAGGTGATTGTAAACGATCGTCTCGGGGTCGATGCCGACGCTGTGGTAGATGGTGGCGAGCAGTTCCATCGGATGCACGGCATCTTCGGTCGGCGCGGAGCCGGTGGCATCGGATTTGCCGTGGACGTAGCCGCGCTTGATGCCAGCGCCGCCGACGATGGCGGTGTAGCAGTAAGGCCAGTGGTCGCGACCGTCGGCGCTGTTGCCGTTGCCGCTGGTGGACACGCCTTTTTCGGGGCTGCGACCGAATTCGCCGAGGGCGACGACGAGTGTCTCGTCGAGCAGGCCGGAGGCGTCGAGATCGTCAAACAAAGCGCTGAGGCCCTGATCGAGCATGGGGCCACTCTGGTTCTTCATGCGCTGCGTAAGGCCGACGTGATGGTCCCAGGAGTGATTATCGGAGTTGGCGACCTTGGGCCAGATGACCTCGACGACGCGAGTACCGGCTTCGAGCAGGCGACGGGCGAGGAGGCAGCTTTGGCCGAAAGTGTTGCGGCCGTAGCGGTCGCGGAGTTTTTCAGGCTCGCGGTCGAGTGCGAAGGCGTCGCGAGCACGACCGCTGGAGATGAGGTTCAAAGCTTGGCTGTAATAGCTGTCGAGGCTGAGATCCTTCGTTGCGGCCTCGATGGTCGGCATCTGGTCGTTGATGGCATCGCGCAGCTTGGCACGGCGTTCCAGACGCACGCTGAAAAGGTCGGGGCGCAGTTGCAGGTCTTCGATCTTGATGCGGTCCATCTTGCCCATGTCGAGGTCGTCGCCATCGGGGAAGAGCGTGTAAGGATCGTAGGCCTTGCCGAGGAAACCGGCGCCGCCGCCTTTGCCGACGACGTTGGATTCCTGGAGCGGACGCGGAAGCTGCACGAAGGGGAGCATCGGCTCGGTCGGGGGCTTCAGGCGGATGATGTTCGAGCCGAAGTTCGGGAAGTCCTTCGCATTCGGCGGCTCGAGCTGGCCGGAGGGGCTGACCTTGTCCGTCGTGTAGCCAGTCATGATTTGGTAGATCGCCGCCGTGTGGTTGAAGAGCCCGTTCGGCGTGTAGCTCATCGAATTGATCATGGTGAACTTGTCGTTCACCTTCGCCAGGCCGGGCAGGATCTCGGTGAAGTGCTTGCCGGGCACCTTGGTCGGGATGGTTTTGAAGGCGGAGCGCACCTTGTCCGGCACGTTTTCCTTCGGGTCCCAGAGATCGAGATGCGAGGGGCCGCCCTGGAGATAGATCATGAGCACATGCTTCGCCTTGCCCCAGCCAGCGCGGCCTGCATTCGGAGAACTCGCCGCCATGGCCTGGCCACGCAGCACATTGTTGAGCGTGAGGCCCATGATTCCCGCGCCACCGACGCGGAGAATGTCGCGGCGCGTGCTGCCGAGATGGTTGTCACAGAGGTCTTTACCGGGGACTCCAGGAATGCGGAACATGGTGTGCGTTGGGTGCGTGTTGGAAGGGCAATATCAGCGGCATGTACGACAAGAAGGGGCTGATCTTGCCTTTTCGGGACAGATCGTCAGGGCCGGGCAGGAAAGTCCATGCCCCGGGCAGGGATCATGCCGCGTCCTTTTTATGGCGGCGAAACGGATGCCAGAGCTGGCCGAGGTAGTGCTTCGAGATGGGTTCGTGGATGCCAAAGGCCTCGGGCTCGTGATCGGGACAGCGGTAAGTACCGAAGAGAATGTCCATGAGCGGTGAAATGTTCGCGTAGTTGCCGGCATCGCGGGCTTTGTCGTGATGCCAGTGATGCAGTTCCGGTGCGCCGATGATCATGCGCAGCGGACCGATGGGCAGACGCACGTTCGAGTGGATGAAGATGGCCCACAGACCGCGGAAGGCGAGAAATCCGGCCAGCGTCTCCAATGGAAAACCGAGGATGAACGCGGGCAGATTGATGATGCCAACGGTGTAGATCGTGTCGAGCGGATGCTCGCGATGCGCCGCCAGCCAGTCGAGATGCTCCGCGCTGTGATGAATCGAATGGAAGCGCCACAGGAACGGCACCTTGTGCTGCAAACGATGCGCCCAGTAGATGATGAAATCGCTCAGCACGATCATTTCGATGGCCTGCAACCACCACGACTGTGCCGCGACGGCTGCGCGGAAATTTGGCGGCACGAAGCCATCGAGCCAGCCACGAAAATGACTCAGCGCCCAGAACACAAGGCCGCTCCACAGCAGATATTGGCCGAGCAGGAAGAACAAATCGGTCCAGAAGGCCGGACGCAGAAACTTCTGCCCCTCACGCGCCGGAAACAGTTTTTCCAGCGGACGAAACAGCACCACGAGAAACAGGATGCTCAGGCCGGTAGAGAGGATGACGGCTGGGAGGGTCATGGTCTGAGCGGGATGTCCGTTTTTAGCAGCGGCCGCTGGAAATTGAAAAGTGAGGGCAGTAAGACACGTCCCGACTTCGAGCCGGACATCATTGTCATTTGTACATGGAAGTTCTCCCACAGTTTTTCGGGCGTCATCATCCGTTCGTTCCTGGCAGCGCTGTCGTTATCAAACATGATGCGCTTGATGGCTTCTGGCTGTTCCAGCGAATCGGCCTGACGTTTCAACAAAAAGCCCGCGGACTGTGGCGCGGTGGTGACAATGCCAGGGTCGACCTCCAAATCTTTGACCATTTGAAGTCCCAGCAACTTGAAGTCCGCAGTCACGACGCGGAATTCTGGCGTCTCTGGCTCCAGCTTTCTGACGCTGAAGATCGGTTGATTGATGACCTTCGAACTGATGATGCGCAGGTCATTCGCTGGTCGTTTACCGGTTGGCGTTGGACTGCCGTGATTGATGAAACCCTCGAATTTGGCGACCTCCGGCTGCTGCTCCAATTCGACAGTGCTGAGGCCGAGCGGGTCGGGAGGCGGCGTGTTCGGCGTGACGTGCGAATGCCAGACATAAGCCACCAGCAGTGTCAGCGAAAACAGCACCACGGCAATTCGTGCAAGTTTGGATGCCATGTTCATGGCTTCATCGCTTGAGGCGGGGTCTGGCCGGTTTGCAGCTTCAAGGCCTCGGAGCTGACCGTGGGGCCACCAGTGAAGGATTTGCTGCCCGGCATGATCGTTTTAGACGGAGACTGCTGCGTGGGAATGATCAGCGTTCCGCTTTTGGAGCCTGGCATGACGGTAGGATTGGCCTTCTTCTGCGCGAACCAGACACAGCCGATGAGCAGAGCGAGTGACGATATGACGGCGGCGATGCGAATGATCGACTTCATGAGCCGCATGATACCGAACCGCATGATGTGGTGTCGATAGCAAAGTGGTCCGCACAGTCCCCTGTGCGGCGCGTGGTAGTCGGGTGATAACCTTTGTGTGTTTATGCGCAGCAGACCAGAGCGCTGTCTGGATGATAAGATGCTGTAGGTGATTGCGGAGCGCCGCACAGAGGACTGTGCGGACCACTTTAATCCACAAACATGAACTCGTTGCTGATCATGAGCACCTGCGCGAGCTGGCTGAGGGGCTGCTGGGGCTTCTGGCGGCCGAAGGGCCAGCGGTTGGCGTCGCAGAAGTCGTTTTTGGCGTTGGTGAGGAATTCGCCGTTGTCAGCGCGGGTGATTTGCGGCTGCCAGTCGAAGCTGTCGCTGTCGGTGCTGGCTTCGTTGTGAACGATGAAGCTCACGATGTCTCCACGCTTCACCTCGATGGTGACTTGGGTGGGCACTTTTTTGTTCTGCGGGGTGCAGAAGTATTCGGAGACGACGCCGGTGCGGCTGTTGTGAATCCAGGCGCGGACACCGTCGCCACGATCGCTGCTGCGGCTCAAAACGGCGTCGATGCTGACTTTCATGTCCGTGGGCACATGCCAGCAGGCGGTGACAGCGAGGTCTTTGGGCGCGGCATGGCCGCCGTAGTTGGCCCAGAAGGCGTGGCCCCATTTCGGATCGGGATCAGGGATCTTTGCACCGGGACTCCAGAGCTTCTGCCCGCCACCGCCGCGCTCGGTGAGGTGGGCAAAGGGCTGAAACTCGGCGAAGGCGGGTTTGCCATCGGGTGTGCGAGTGAGCTTCATCGAGCCGTAGCTCCAGCGGAAGGGTTTTTCACCATTGAGCGCATCGGCATCCGCCGCGAAGCGCTGGGCCAGCTCGACTTCATCGGGCTTCGGATCGCGGCCGAGGATGCGCTGATACATCGCGCGAATGGCTTCGGAATCGAGCGTGCTGCCTTTCAGCGGCGTGGCCTTCGCTATGGCATCGGCACGGGCGCGCATGAAGGGGCTGTTCATCAAAAAGAGCGCCTGCTGCGGCACGGTGGTGTTGAAGCGCTGCGGGCTGTGGCTGTCGGGATTGGCGAAGTCAAACATCGCGGGCACGCTGGCCTGGTCGTAGCGGTCCACTTTGAGATAAAGCGTGCGGCGGGCTTCGGCCTCCTTCGCGTTCAGTTCAATGGCGCGTCCGCCGAGGGTTTTCGCGTCAAGTTCACCGGTTGTGGCGAGGATGGCATCGCGCATGGTTTCATAATCGAGGCGCTGGCGGTTGAAGCGGCTGAGCAGTTCGTTGTCGGCATCCTTGGTGAGCTTCTCCGGCGTGGCGTGGCTGCTCTGCTGCCAGGTGCGGCTGCTGAGGATGAGCGTGTGCAGCTTTTTGAGGCTCCAGCCGTTTTCCATGAGGCTGGCGGCCAGATAGTCGAGCAGTTCAGCCTGGGCAGGTTTGGGCGTCTGCACCCCGAAGTCGCTGGTCTGCGAGACAAGCGGCCTGCCGAAATGCTGCATCCACACACGGTTCACGATGACACGCGCGGTGAGCGGATTGTCTTTGCTGGAGATTTGCCGGGCGAGTTCCAGGCGGCCGCTGCCGTCGGTGAACTTCTGGCCGCCAAACATCGTGAGCCAGGCGCGCGGGGCCACTTCGCCCTGCCGTGCAGGATTGCCACGGATGTAAACACGCACGTCGTTCGGCTTCGGCTTGTCGAGCAGCACCATCGCGCGCGGTGGTGCGCCGGGATGTGTGGCATCAATTTTTGCCCGCTCATTGCTCAGGCGCACGGTCATTTCGAGATCCTTGCGGGTAAAGAAGGCATCCGCGCCTTCGACCGGCACGGACATGGGCGAGAGCTTGTCCTGCATGAGCTGGCGCATCGGCTCCGTCTTGTCGGCGAGAATGATCTGCGCGTAGGCGCTGGCCACGTCCTTCAGTGACTTCGGCGGCGCTTTGGCAAAGGTGGCGGCAATCTCCGGCGAGCAGCCGCTTTCAGGTTTGGCGAGTTCTTGCGTGATGGCAGGCGCCTTGGCGGCGAATTCACCCGCAGGCAGGCCGGCAAAACGCTTCCAGGCGACCATGACCGGATGCGGCTTGGCCTGGAGCGCGTAACGCTTCAGGAAGTCGCGCCACTTGTCGGCCACCTTGTCGCGCAGCTTCATCTGGCCGGCTTTGCCGCGGAAGACGGTGTTGTCCGTGATGCTGACAGTCTCCTGCGCAAAAATGAGGTAGTCGGCGAGGCGTTCCTGCTGGCGCAGCTCGTCATAAACCGTGCGCTTGAAGTCGAGTTCCTTCTTGTGAATCTCCGCGACCTTGACGTCGTAGTCCTGGCCATCTTTTTCATTCGCGGCCTTGCCGATGATGGGCATCGCGGGCTCGTCCGGCTCGTCGCTGCTGTTGAGGATGCTGAACATCGCATAGTAATCACGGCTCGGAATGGGATCGAATTTGTGATCGTGGCAGCGGGCGCAGCCAACCGTGAGACCGAGCAGGCCACGGCCGATGACATCAATGCGGTCGTCGGTGATGAGCACGCGGTCATTGATGAACCTCTCGCCGACATTGTAGAAACCCAGCGCCGCAAGGTCGGGGGCGTTTGGAGTGGCGGCGGTCAGACGGTCTGCCGCGAGCTGGTAGCTCACGAACTTGTCATACGGCATGTCCTCGTTGAGCGACTTCACAATCCAGTCACGGTAGGCGTAGGCATAGGGATAGAAATTGCTGCGGCCCGCGACCTGGTAGCCGTTGGTGTCCGCGTAGCGCACCACATCGAGCCAGACACGCGCCCAGCGCTCGCCGTAAGCGGGTTTGGCGAGCAACTCGCTGATCAGAGACTGGGGATCGCGCTTCTTCTGCAAATCATCGAAAGTCGGCGGCAGGCCGGTGAGGCTGAGGAAGAGGCGGCGGGTGAGCGTGGCGGGCTCGGCAGGAGGCGCGAAATCAAGCCCAGCGGCTTTCAGTTTGGCTCCAACCAAGGCATCAATCGGATTGCCGGTGAAACCGGCGGGCAAAGCGGGCTTTTGCACCGGCTTGAAGGCCCAATGCTGCATCGGATCGGCCTTCGGAGCTGCATGATCGACCACTTCCGGTTCCGCAGGCCAAGGCAGGCCCAGGCTGACCCATTTCTCCAGCGCGGCGATCTGCGGCGCGGGCAGTTTGTCGCCCTTCTTCGGCATCGCCTCGACACCCGCGGCATGATTGATGGCCTTGATCAGCTTGCTCGCGCTCGGATTGCCAGGCTCGACGACCTTGCCGTAATCACTGCCGCGCACGACGGCGGCACGGGAGTCGAGGCGCAGTCCGTTTTGATGCTTGTGCGCCCCGTGACACTCGTAGCAGCGCTCCGCGAGCACCGGGCGGACGTTTTTCTCGAAGAACTCGATCTGGTCCGGCGGAAATGTGTCCGCCGCCGTGGCGAAAGAGCAGGCGACGGCAAAGCCGCCCAAAACGAGAGAGGGAAACTGGAAACGCGGGGTCATCTGGGGGTTTTGGAGCTCGACAGTTTAGCGCCGAACTCCAAAAAACCAAACGCGCAGCGAACGTGCCACCTTGCAGGTGGGATTGGGCGGCTTGATGCAGAGATTGCGCAGAGCCGCCGCTCCTTCACCCCGGGACCGCACTTCATTCCTCACTTTCTCCTCGAATCCCGCCCGCACAGCGCTTTGATGCGCCGCCATGCTTTCGAACGTCACCCTCTTCCTCGCCCGACGCTATCTGCGTGCGAAGCGTTCGTTCGTCTCGGTGATCACGGTCATCTCCATCCTCGGCGTCGCGGTGGGCGTGCTGATGATGATCGTCGTCAGTTCGGTGATGAAGGGCTTTGAAGGCGAGTTTCGCAAGGTCTTGATCGGCTCGGAGCCGCACATCCTGCTGCATCCGCAGGGCCAGAAGCCTGCTTCAACCAAAGCGACAGCGGAATTGCTCGCCCAAGTGCGTGCGCAGCCGGACGTGCTCTCCGCCAGCAGCTACCTTCGCGGTGTCATGTATGCGGAGCGTGAGGGCATGCAGTCCGGCATGGATGTGATCGGCCTGCCGGAGGACGGCGCGAAGTTTTACATGGCCAAGATCGCGCCGCACCGCCTCGAAGGCTCCCTGGAGCTGCGCCACGGCGGCGTGGTCGCTGCGGATTATATCGCCGGCCAGCTCGATGCGCATCCGAGCGACAAAATCAGCGTCTATGCCTCCACGAATGTCACCAGCGCCGTGCAGCGCTTCCGTGTCGCCTCCGACGAGCAGGACGAGGCCAAACGCCACGCCGCTTACAAGAACATCAAGCTGCATGCGCGGGAGCTCATCCTCCAGGGCTACACCCGTTCCGAGACCGCCGGGCAATACGGCTACACCACGCTCGAAACCGCCCAGCAGGTCTTCGACTACGGCGATCAAGTCAGCGGCGTGCTGATCGAACTGAAGCAACCCGGCGAGGTGAAGGACGTGATGAAGCGCTTCACCGCCGCCGGAATCATTCCCGCAGGCTGGAGCGCCTCGCTGTGGACGGATGCAGGCGATGCGCGTCTCGCCGCCATGAGCAACGAGCGCGTGATGATGTGGATCGTGCTCCTGATCATCGCCGTCGTGGCCGCGTTCTCGGTCATGAACACCACGATCACCGTCACCACGCAGAAACGGCGTGAAATCGGCGTGCTCACCGCGCTGGGATCGCGGCAGAGCCAGATCATCGGCATCTTCGTCGCGCAGGCGGCCTTTGTGGGCACGCTCGGCACGCTGACCGGCCTCACCCTGAGCGGCCTGGTGCTCTGGTTGCGCGATGACATTCGCATGGGCATCGCGATCCTCAGCGGCGGCAACGCCGATGCGTCCTCCGGCATGTTTTTGGCGACGATTCCCGCGCAAATCGAGCCCTGGTTCATCCTCGCCACCTGCCTCGGCTCCATCACCCTCTGCCTCCTCGCCGCCCTGCCACCCGCATGGCTCGCCGCCCGCGTCGATCCCGCCGTCGCGCTACGCGATTGATTTCAAATCCTACTCGTCCTCCTACTCCTACTCGTCCTCGATTCTGCCACTCCGCCAACACTCATACCCTTCAAAACCAAGCCAACACACCTCTCCTAACTCGTAACCCCTAACTCTTATCGCCAACGAAATGATCGAGGACGAGTTCGAGTAGGAGGACGAGAACGATCCCCGCCCCACCATTCGTCATTCCGCATTCGTCATTCGCCCTTCCCTTCCTCTCTTGAACTCCGCCCCTCTCTTCCTCGCCCTGCGCTACCTGCGGCCCACGCGTTCGTTTATCTCGGTCATCACCGTGATCTCGATGCTTGGCGTCATGCTCGGCGTCGGCGTGCTGGTGTTTGTGATGTCGGTGTTCAGCGGCTGGCAGCGCGAGTTCCGGCAGATGCTCATCGGCTTCGAGCCGCATG
Organism: Prosthecobacter sp.; assembly: GCF_044232965.1. GTDB lineage: Bacteria > Verrucomicrobiota > Verrucomicrobiia > Verrucomicrobiales > Verrucomicrobiaceae > Prosthecobacter. The sequence goes on along the minus strand of NZ_JBIIKX010000044.1, from coordinate 2,334 downwards.
CGATGGTGCAGCCGATGAACTCGCGTGACGACGCACCCAAATCACCCGACTGGCGTGAACTGCGCAAAACCCTCGCCGCGCGTCCCGAGGTCGTTTCCGCCGTGCCGGTGGCGGAAGGCGTCGTCGTCGTCGAGAACGAGGGCAATCTGCAAGGCGTCAGCGTCATCGGCATGGCGGATGAGGCGGACAACGGCCTGCTGCAAAAGCTCCGCAAGCACCTCAAGGAGGGCAAATTCGACCTCCAGGGCGATTCCATCGTCCTCAGCGACAAATTCGCCCGCGAGATCGGCGCGAAGATCGGCGACACGCTCGTCGTGCACGCGGCGGACAGTGTGAACCAGTTCATCCGTCAGGTGCGCGAGATCCCCGAGGACACCGAGGAGAAGAAGCGCGCCGAAGCGCTCGACAATGTCACCGTGCTGTCCAAAGACCTCACCCTCGTCGCCACGCTGAGGGCAGACACCGCCGGGCTGCGTGGCTACGTGCCGCTGCACATCGCGCAGGAGTTCTTCAACCTCGAAAGCAACGTCAGCGGCATCGAGCTGGAGTTGAAGGACCCCGACAACGCCGAACCGCTGATGGACGCGATTTACCGCTCCAGCGGCATTCCCGAGACCTGGGGCTGGCGCACCTGGGTGCAGGAGCATGGCATGATGCTCGAGTCCGTCGAAAACCAGCGCACCATGATGTGGTTCCTGCTGCTTTTCATCATGCTCGTCGCCGCCATCTGCGTGATGAACACCACCATCACCGTCACCGTGAAAAAACGTCGCGAGATCGGCATCCTCACCGCCCTGGGCACGCGTGCGTGGCAGATCATCGCCATCTTCGTCTCACAAGCCGGTATCGTCGCCCTCTTCGGCGTCGTGGCCGGCCTCGGCGGCGGTTTCTTCTTCCTCGGCATTCGCAACTGGCTGCGCGATCAAATCGCCACACTCACCGGCCGCGACATCTTCCCGCAAGACATCTACTTCCTCTCCAGCATCCCCGCCCACACCAACCTCGGCGACCTCCTCACCATCTGCACCACCGCCGTCGCCCTCTGCCTCATGGCCGCGCTGGTGCCCGCGTGGTTCGCGGCGCGTGTTGATCCAGCGGTGGCGTTGAGGGATGGGGGATAGGCTTACCTGACTTGGCCTCAGGGAAGTTCATCGCCTGGATCAGGCGGCACATTGGGAATCTCCGCCATGATGCGATCAAACTCCGCAAAGTCAGCCCTCGCGGCACGCTCACGAAGATAATCCATGGTGGCAAACGAGGACAGTTTTTCCGCCGCCGCGCAAACCAGGAACTGGTTCAATGAATAGCCGTCCTTGCTGGTCAGCTCCTGGATGCCATTTCGGAGTGAGTCTGGAATGTCGATGGAGAGTGTGGCCATAAATCAGGGGCGAATAAGAGTTAAAGCCACTGCTGGAGTGATCGCCCGGATGCCGAGCGAATCACAGCCTTTGAAGTGGCGAATGTTGTTGGTGATAATGTAAGGCGTGCGAGCGGCCAGGGCAAGTTCCAGCACCATGTCATCTCCTGGGTCAACGAGGCAGGGCCGCCAAGTGAAATAGACTTTCTGCTGCACTGCCAGGGCACAAAGGACATCGACGATTACGCCAACACGCCGCGCATCAAGCGTCGGCACCATGCCCGGCCTGGTGGCGACATCCTCATACTCAAGCGCCAGCCCGACTGACAATGCAATCTTGATCCGCTTTGATCGAATGGCCTGGAGCACCGCATGGCTTGCTCCTGCGCTGGAACGCAGGGCGGAGATGAGCACGCTGGTGTCAAGGACTGCATACATCTGGTGCTAATCATCAATGGCGCATTCACCAGCGCAACGACTTTGTGGCCGCGCGGCCTGATCTCCCGGCCGCGACATCTTCCCGCAAGACATCTACTTCCTCTCCAGCATCCCCGCCCACACAAACCTCGGCGACCTCCTCACCATCTGCACCACCGCCGTCGCCCTCTGCCTCATGGCCGCGCTGGTTCCCGCATGGTTCGCAGCGCGGGTCGATCCGGCGGTGGCGTTGCGGGATGGAGGCTAACATGACTACGTCGAGTCGGATTTTGCTTCGGCTCGCTTAGCCTTGTCAGGGAGGTGGAAAATCTTGATGCGCAATACGAGCACCAATTCTCCGATATAAAGAAGAACATCGGGAAGGATGGCAACGAGATAAAAGATAGGGGATTCAATCCAGCCGAAATGCTCTCTAGCAGCCTGTTGAAAAACCTCTCCTCCTGGGTGATGAGAACAACCCTGCATGTTTGAGCAACGCCAAACCAAGCAACGCCAGCAGGAACTCTGGATAGTCGCCGGAGAACTTCCCGCAGCCACCC
>NZ_JBIIKX010000145.1:0-4598 GCF_044232965.1 Prosthecobacter sp. | reverse complement strand
GTTCGCTGCCGCACGATGGATCATGGTGCTTGGCCTGATGGTTTCCATCGGGCTGCACACTGTCGTCATCCAGTCGGCCGCCTGGGCTGGCATGCTGGTGTCCTACAGCCTGGAGAAAGGCTCGGTGGCGCAGGGAGTGAGCGAGACGTTTGATGGCGCACATCCCTGCCCGCTCTGCAAGCTGGCCAAAAGCACCGAGGGCACTCCTGCGGATGAAAAGCAGGCGCCCAAGGCCGATGGCAAGCTCAAGCTGCATCTCATCGCGGACGCTGCTCCCGCCATCATCATCAGCGCTCCGCCTTCCCCAGTTTATCCCGTCCGTGCCGAAGCCAAGCTTCATGTGTTGAATCACACGCCGGACACACCACCGCCCCGGCGGTCTTTGGCCTGAGCCTGTGAAGCCGCGCTGCTGAATTGAAGGCAGCGCCTGGATTTCCTGCCCGGCCCACCTCCTCACAACGGCAGCATCGCGCGGCAGGCACACGGGCCTGCATGCATTTCACGCATGACTGCCATGGAGGCTCTTTCTGGAGAGCAGAGTTCGGGGCGAAAGCCTCGTTTCTTCAGACGCCTCCGTCCGGCCGTTTTCCGGGCGGGGGCGACAAATTTCCGATCCGCAGTTCACGCTCTGGATTTGAAAACCCAACACACACACACCACAAACCTGACAACACCACATGAAGAAAACAGCATTCGCCCTCCTGTTCGTTGCCATCGGCCTCAGCTCCGCCGCCGCCAATGACGTCATCAAGGACGCCATGAAGAAGTACCACAAGCCTGAAGACGCCCTGTGCAAGAAGGTCGGCAAAGGCGAGGCCACCGACGCTGATCTGGCCGAGCTGCTCAAAGTTTACACCGCCATGTGCGGCCAGACTCCAGGCAAGGGCGACAAAGCCAAGTGGGTCGAAAAATGCCAGGCGCTCATCGGTGCCGTGAAGAAAGTCCAGGCCAAGGACGCTTCAGGTGTGAGCGACTTCAAAAAAGCCGTCAACTGCAAGGCCTGCCACGACATCTACAAAGGCAAATAATCACACCCCATGCTCTCCGGCGGTTCTGTGCTGCATGCGCAGAATCGCCGGAGGCTCTCATTCATGCTCCGCCAACTCGCACGCACCCTCATCGTCGCCGCCCTGGTTTTCTCCATCGGGCTGCACTGGGTTGTGCTGCAATCCGCCGCGTGGGCGGGCATGATTGTCACTTATTCCATTCAGGAAGGCTCGCTGCTCACCGGCATGAGCCAGACTTTCGACGCGGAGCACCCTTGCGCCCTGTGCGGCGCGGTGTGGACCGGAACTCAGAAGGAGAAAAATGATCCCAGGCAGAAGAAGGAGTCGCACAAGAAGCTGCTGCTCGCTCTTGCCGTGCTGGAGCGTGCGATTCTCACCCCGCCAGCCTTTGTCATCCTCTGCACGGAGCTGACGCAAACACCCTTTGAGATGGATCTGCGTCCTCCCGTGCCACCGCCACGACGCGGCGCTGTTTAGATTCTCGTTGGTTGAGACACCGCGGACGCATCGTGCGTCCATGCGCAGTCTGGCATGTCGATGCCGGTGCGTCCGACGCGTGTGCGCCAGCCTTTCGCGTCCTCAAAAACGGTCGTGCCATGCCCACAGGGAACCCGCATGCCGCCCCTCATCCTCTTTCGGTTCCTGTCCATTCATCATTCCATGTCTCTTTCCAAAACCACCCTCTTCATCACGGCGCTCGCGCTGTTTTCACTCAACTCCGGGCTGCATGCCCAGGATGCCGCCATGGCCCGCGGCCAGACCGTTTACATGCAGGTCTGCTTCGCCTGCCATCAGCCCACCGGCCTCGGTTTGCCGGGCATGTTCCCGCCGCTGGCCGGATCTGACTGGACTGCGGCGAAAAAGCCGGACCGCATGATCCGCATGGTGCTGCACGGCTTCACCGGCCCCGTCACCATCAACGGCAAGCCTTTTGCCACGCCTGCGCCGCTCATGCCGCCGCAGGGGGCCGTGCTCAGCGACACACAGATCGCCGATGTGCTGACCTATGTGCGTGACGCGTTTGGCAACAAGGCATCCGCCGTCACACCTGACGAGGTCAAGGCCGTCCGCGAAACGGAGAAATCCCGCGCCGCGATGTGGACCGAGGCCGAGCTGCAAAGAATCCCGGTCGAATAACACGATGTCGGACTCACCTCCCAACGCCGCGCCCTCGGGCATTCGTTACTCATCCGCCGGTGCTGAGCATCAGATCAGCACCGGCGCATGGTTGCGCATCGTCTTCGGCATAGGCCTTTCGCTCGCGGGCGTTCTGCTGTTCGGGCGTTATCTCAATCAAACGCTCCCGCAGCCCCCGCTGCCAGTCATCGCTCACATCCAGGGCGACCTCGAAGTCACCGAACGCAGCGGGCAAAGCGTGAAGCTCTCCTCCCTGCGTGGCAAAGTCACGGTGATGGCCTGCTTGTACACGGTGTGCCCGCACGGTTGCGCCGCTGTCGTGGCTCAGATGCAGAAACTGAACGCCGCGCACCACGCCCGGCCTGATTTTCATCAGGTCTCGCTCGCGGTGGCGCCCGAGCGCGACACGACCGGCTTTCTCAAAGCTTACGCCGAGGGCGTCGGCGCAAAGCCTGAAGATCCCTGGTGGTTCGTCACCGGGAATCAGCAGGCAATCTGGGACTACATGACCCATGAACTGCAACTTCAGGCGCCCGCGCCCATCCCGGAGGAAAAGCGCCTCAATCCGCTCGACCTCTACGAGCACGACCTCCGGCTGGTCCTCATCGACCGCCAGGGTCGTGTGCGTGGTTATTACTCCGTCTTCCACCCACAATCCGAGGTCGCCATGCTCATGACCGAGCATCTCAGCCGTGACGTGCGGCGGCTTCTCGACCACCCCGATCAATGACACCAGCTCCATGAAACACCTTCTCACACTCCTCCTAAGTCTCATCGCCATCACCTCCTGCGTCGCAGGTGATCCTGTCCAGTTCGTCTATCACGGCGAGGTCGTCGGCATCATGTGCATTCATTGCACCCACAAGGTCGAAAGCGCGCTTTCCAAGATGGAAGGCGTGCGCACCGTGAAAGTCACACGCAACGAGTCCGGCGGCTTGCCCAGGCTCGAAATCATCGCCGCCTGTGCCACGCTAACCCGGGAGGATGCCGTCAAAGCGCTCGGAGATGACGCGAAGATGTACGACATCCGCAGCTTGCGGCTCGTGCGTGAGAAGTAACCCGGCGCATGTGTTGACACCTCTCTACCCGCTTCCATAATCGCCGCCCATGTCTCCCGCCTTCCCAACCCGACCTTCGGCGCGCCTCGCGCAGCGCGGGATCGTGCTGCTGGTGTGCCTTTCGCTCGGCCTTCACTGGGCGGTGATTCAAGGCATCGCGTGGACGGGCATGCTGATCTCCTATGCGGCTGAAGGCGCGATGATCGAGGCGGTGGAAAAGACCTTCGACGGCCAGCATGGCTGCCCTCTGTGCCAGACGGTGAAGGAAGGCCGTGATTCAGATCAAAACCAGCCGCAGCAGACAGGACAGGCCATGAAGAAACTGGACGCCGTGCTGGTGGAGATGGTCAGACTGACCGTGCCTTTGATTGAGATGATGACTTTCGTGATGATTCACGAAGATTGGGTGAAACGTACGGAGATGCCGGAGACGCCCCCGCCACGACGCGGACTGGTTTGAGCCTGTAGATCGAACTTCCAAGTTCGATCCATCAAACCGCCGGACTTGCAAGTCCGGCCCACGCCTCATGTGCATGCCGCCATCCACGCGGCTGCCTTTCTCTCACCTCTCATTCCATGAAACCATTTTATACTCTCATTCTACTCTCAGTCACCGGCGCAGCGCTCGCGCAGAGCGCCCCCTCCGGAAAACCCACGACGACTCTTAACGAAGTCGTCATCACGGCACAAAAATCACCCTCGCTCACCATTCCAAGCGTCGAGGAAAAGAAGGAACAACTCGCCAAAACCATCCCCGGTGGCGCGGGCGTTGTCGATGCGGAGGAGTACAAACGCGGTCGCGCCAGCACGCTCAAGGACGCGCTCGATTTCGCGCCCGGTGTGTTGATCCAGTCGCGCTTCGGCGCGGAGGAGTCGCGCCTGTCCATCCGCGGCAGCGGCATCCAGCGCACCTTCCATGGCCGCGGCTTGTGGCTGATGCAGGATGGCGTGCCCCTGAACTTGGCGGACGGCGGCTTCGACATGCAGGCCGTGGAGCCGCTGACCTCGAATTACATCGAGGTCTATCGCGGCGCGAACGCGCTGCAATACGGCGGCACCACGCTCGGCGGGGCGATCAATTTCATCTCCAACACCGGTCACACGGCCAGTCCGTTCCAGGCGCGCTTTGAAATCGGCAGCTTCAACACGCGCCGCGCTCAAATCTCCTCCGGTTTCGTCAGCGGCGACACGGACGTGTACGCCAGCATCACCGCCTCGCACTCGGACGGCTTTCGTGACTGGAGCGAGCAGGAGAGCCTGCGCATCTTCGCCAACATCGGCACGAAGCTCAGCGCAAACCTCGAAAACCGCTTCTTCATCACCTGGGTGGACAGCAAATCGCAGCTCCCCGGCTCGCTGACGAAGGCGCAGTTTGAGGCCAGCCCACAGCAGGCCA
>NZ_JBIIKX010000106.1:0-15809 GCF_044232965.1 Prosthecobacter sp. | reverse complement strand
CACGCACGCAAACGGGTGCTCAAGCTCTCGCTGCCTCAGAAAAAGCGCCCCTGGATGGACGCGATCTTCCGCCAAATCGAGGCCCGGCCACCACCCTTCGCTTACTCCATTGCATAATCCGGGTTCATCAATCGTCCTCTGCTTGCTGTCGCCGTCCAAAGCAAACTCGCCAAGAGCCTGTAAATAGGGCCTGGCATCGTCGTCACAACCGCCCTGCTGCCACAACTGAAGAATTCGCTGCGCACTCGCACGGCGCGCTGCCGGTGTGAACTCGGCGTGCCTCCACAGCATCTCCAACTCTCGAATCTGAGTTATCGCTGAATGGAAAATATAGTGTGGTGAATTGCTCAGACCTGGTGAGAGCGTGACTGCGTGCCGCCACGCGGGAGTGGTGGCCGCAAAGTCGTCTGGTTGCAGCGCTCTTGTGAGTGCCGAATCCTCCACTGATTCGTGAACGCAAAGCCAGAGAATATAACGAGTGAATCGCACCCGACCGCTGCGTATGTCCACGTCGCGGTGAGAGCAGTTGATGGGCGACCACGGGAAAAAACCGAGAAGGGATGCGCCAATCAACAACGCTGGCGCGCTCAGGACAAAAACCACGGCCCAACGGCAAATCTGGTATCTCCTTGTGGAATGACTCATGTGCAGTGACGGAGAAGTGGTTCATCAACAGTTTTGTTGGGGGCAACGCTTTTGCAGCCGATTGGTGAGAATATCAGCGGCTTGGAGCCTCACCCGTATTTTTTTAGCCATCTGTGCCGCATTCAGGCAACCATAATATCGGTTGAGGCACGGTGGACGGATCGTAGAGCCCGATAATGGCTGCATCATGATCTGCGAGCTCCTTGTCGGCTGGCTGGAGAGACATGGATGCTGGGCCGAGCGATTGTCAGCGCTGCGGTCATGTAATCGCATCATCCAGCACCTGCTTGGAATGCCCTGGCTCGATCTTTGCACATTGAACCTTGAACATCGCCCTCTGAACCGCCAAATCTCGCCCATGGTCACGCGCCACCTCCTTCTCCTCTTCGTTTTACTGAGCAGTTGCACCACGGTCAAAAGCGTTGGCACGAACGGCTTTCACTTTGGCAGACGGGTCATCACCGGTGAGATCCCACGCGCTGCCCGCTTCGTGAACGGCCAGGTGCGGCGTCTTTTTGGCTTCGGCCAGAGTGATGGCTCCTTCTGGTATGCCGATGAGATGCAGGGCAGGCCCAGCATCGTCATCAATCTAGGCGAGCAGATGGTCTATCTCTTCAAGGACGGTGAACTGGCCGGGGGCTCGCCCATTTCCTCTGGCTCCGAGGGTTATGACACCCGCCCCGGTCGATACAGCGTCATTGAGAAAGACATCGACCACAAATCTTCCATCTACGGCGACTACGAGGACATGCAGGCCAATGTCATCATGCAGAACATCGACAACCGCAAAGACCCGCGCCCGCCAGGCACGCGCTTCGAGGGGGCAAAGATGTACTACTTCATGCGCATCTACGGCGGTGTCGGCATGCACCAGGGTTATCTGCCCGGCCACCCCGCCTCCCATGGCTGCATCCGTCTCCCCGGTCACATGGCGGAGAAATTTTATTATGCCTGCCCGCAAGGCACTCCGGTGGAAGTGGTGCCGTGATCCGGGTCACGAATCCTACTCACAAACGTTCCGGCGCATGCAAATGCTCTGGCGGCGGATGGTCCGCGTCCACGTCATGCACCTCCATGATGCGCCCGTCGTCCATGCTGGCGATGCGGTTGGAGTGATGAAAAATGCGGTTGTCGTGTGTGACGATCAAGACGGCCCGGTCCTGGCCTCGCGCCACATGCTCGAAGAGCTCCATCACCACATGGCCGTTTTTCGCGTCGAGCGCGGCGGTCGGCTCGTCGCAGATGATCAGCTTTGGCTCATGTACCAGTGCGCGGGCGATGGCGACGCGCTGTTGCTGCCCGCCGGACAATTGCGAGGGCCGGTGCTTGATGCGGTCTCCCAATCCCACCTGAGCGAGCACTTCCCGCGCCCGCTTTTCCGCCTTGTGTGGTGACAGGCCCTGAATCAAGAGCGGCACGCTCACATTCTCCGCGCAGGTCAGCGTGGGGATGAGATTGAAGGCCTGGAAGATAAAGCCGATGTGATGCGCCCGGAACCGCGTGATCGCCGCCTTGCTCATCTTCCGCAGATCATGGCCGAACACGTCCAGTTCGCCCTCATCTGCCGCCAGCGTGCCTGCGATGATGCTGATGAGCGTTGTCTTGCCGCAGCCGGACGGCCCCACGAGCATCGTGATGTCCCCGCGCCGCACATCGAGATCAATGCCCTTCAGCACCTTGATCCGCGCCTCGCCATCTCCAAAACTCTTGGAGATGCCGCGCACTCGCGCCGCGAGCTGTTTGGATTCGTCATTCGTCATGCTGAATTTGTGTTTAACTCCTGAACACCATCGCAGGCTCCAGCCGGCTCACGCGCCAGATGCCCATCAGCGCCGCCAGCATGCAGATGCCCAAAACGACCGCCAGCACGGCGAAGGGCACGAACTCCGGCATGTAAAACGGCGGCTGCTCATTCTTGAGGGCCCCAAAAGCAAAGCCCGCCGTGCCCAGCAGGCCGATGCCGTAGCCGATGAGGCCCACGGTAAAGGCCTGCACGATCAACATCAGACAGAGGGTGCCGTTGGAAGCTCCCATGGCTTTCAAAGCACCGAGATGCCGCATGTTCTCCAGTACGAAGGAGTAAAACGTCTGGCAGCTCACCGCCATGCCCACCAGCAGGCCGATGATGACCGTGGTACCGAATGAAATCGGGATGCCGGTGTTCTTCACATACCACCAGACCGTCGAAACATTGAAGTTCGTCGTCGGCTTTTCGGGCGTCTGGCTCATGAACTCCTCAAAGCTGGCCTCGCGGTTGATGAATGCTTTCAATCCCGTTTCCTTGCGGATGTCCGCGATGGCCTGCTCCAGGGTCACGCCCTCGCGTGGGGCGCAGATCACCGCCTGCAGCATCTTGCGCTGCGCGGGGACATACTGCAGTGCCCGCTCATACGTCGTCCACACATAGGGCCCGCCGGTGAAGGAGTTTACCGCGTCCGCGATGCCAACCACGCGCGCTTCCTGGTCGTTGATCTCAAACGCGTCTCCGATTTTGACCTTGTCCCCGCGCTTCTTTGCCAGCCTCTGCACGCCGAGGTCGTCGATGATCACCGAATGCGGCAGGCGCAGCTTCATGAGGTCGCCTTGCAGCATTTTGGCCGGCGCTCCGGCCAGTGTGTTCGCGTCGATGCCGATGAGCTGGATGATCTTGAAGTTTCCGTTCTCCAACCGCACACGCTGGATGCCCGAGTAAATCGGCGAGGCCCAGGCCACGCTGCTGACGCTGCGCACGCGCGCCACATCCGTGTCCAGCAGCGGATTGGTCTCATTGGCCTGCTCCACCTTCTCCTCTACCACCCAGATCGGCGCGGGAACGTTTTTGAGGGTGGATTTCGTCCAGCTCATGAGTCCGCAGAACACTGCTGTCTGCTGCGCCATCAAAAACGTCGCCACCGCCAGACCTGCGACGAGCATGAGGTACTTCGCCGTGTCACCAAACAGCATTTTGAGGGCGAGGCGGAGCATGCGGGAAAGAGTTACGCTGAAAGCGCGCCATGCGGCGCACGGTTTTAACGCTTTCCGCCGCCGAACAAGCCGCCAAAACTGCTGCTGATCAGGCTGGCGAGCACGCTCTGAATCTGACCGCCGCTGGGGTTGTTGTCGTCGATCTGGCCCTTCGGCGTGAGTTTGTCGATCACCTGGGGCAGAAACTGCGCGAGCAGCGGCAGCACGGTCTGCGTTTGCATTCCCAGCTTGCTGGCGAGGCGTTGAATCTCATCCATGCCCACGGCGTTTTGCACCTGCTCGGCGTCGAGCGGCTTGTTTTCGCCCGTGCTCACCCAGGAGGCGAATTGCTCGCCGAAACCGGCCTTTTGAAACTGCCCCATCAACCCTTGCAGACCGCCGGCGTCGTTCAGCAGGCCGGAAAGCATCGCGGCAGGGTCTTGTTTGCCGCCGAGCAAGCCGCCCAGCGCGTTTTTGGCGAGTGAATCAAAGAGTCCCATGAGTGGCGGAGTGTGGGGGAGGGGAGGGTAAAGTCAAGGCTGCGCCCTCAAGCATCGTCAAGGTGGTCAAGTGTCGAGCCACATAGGTCACGACACTTAACGATTCCTTGACCTTTGACGGCGCAGCCTCCTTGACCACGCATCCCGAACCGCTACTCTTCCCACCCCCAAACCCTATCTACCACCCACCATGAGCCAAACCCACGAATTCCAGGCCGAAGTCAAACAAGTCCTCGATATCGTCATCCACAGCCTCTACACCGACCGCGAGATCTTCATCCGCGAGCTGGTGTCCAACGCCGCCGACGCGATGGAAAAGATGCGCCTCACCCAGCTCACGGAGAAGGACATTTTCGACGCCGCCGCCGAGTTGCAAATCAGCATCACCACGGATGAAGCCGCACGCACGCTCACCATCGCCGACGCAGGCATCGGCATGACGCGGGCCGAGTTGGTGGAAAACCTCGGCACCATCGCTCACTCGGGTTCCAAGGCCTTTGCCGCTGCTTTGAAGAACGCGGGCAAGCAAAACGACGCCCAGCTCATCGGCCAGTTCGGCGTCGGCTTTTACTCCGCCTTCATGGTGGCTGACAAAGTGGAGGTTCACACGCATTCCTGGCGCAATGACGGCGAGCACCTCGTCTGGACCAGCGACGGCAGCAGCAGCTACACGATTGATGAATCGTCTGATCAGGCGCGCGGCTGCAAAATCGTGCTGCATCTCAAGGAAGACGCCGCTGACTTCACCAAGCAGCACACGGTGAAGCAGATTATCGAGAAGCACTCTAACTTCGTCAGCTTCCCGCTCCTGCTCAACGGCGAGCGCGTCAATACCGTCGAGGCCCTGTGGCTCAAATCGAAGGACGGCATCACCGACGAGCAATACAAGGAGTTCTACAAGTTCACCGCTCACGCTTTCGATGATCCCAGCTACCGCCTGCACTTCCAGGCCGAGTCACCCATCGCTATCAACGCGCTGCTGTTCACGCCCACGCAGAACATGGAAGCCTACGGCATGGGCCAGATGGAGCCGAACGTCGGTCTCTACTGCAAAAAAGTCCTCATCGACCCAAAACCACGCAAACTGCTGCCAGAGTGGATGCGCTTCGTTCGCGGCGTCATCGACAGCGAAGACCTGCCGCTGAACATCTCCCGCGAAAGCATGCAGGACAGCGCCCTCGTGCGCAAACTCGGCGATGTCGTCGCCAAGCGTCTGCTGAAGCACCTCGACAAAGAAGCTCTCGAAGACTCGAAGAAGTACAACGATTTCTACAAAGATTTCAGCCGCTTCTTCAAAGAAGGCATCGCCACCGATCACACGAACCGCGACGCCATTGCCAAGCTGCTGCGCTTTGAATCCAGCATGACCGAGGCGGGCGAGACGGTCAGCCTCACCGACTATGTGAAGCGCATGAAGGAAGGCCAGACCGCGATCTACTATCAAGTCGCCACCTCGCGCAACAGTATCGAAACCGGCCCGTACGTCGCCGCTTTCAAAGAGAAGGGCTTTGAAGTGCTCTACATGTTCGAGCACATCGACGAATACGTCATTTCCAGCCTCAGCAAGTTCGAGGACAAAGACCTCAAGTCGGTCAACGCCCCCGACATCGACCTTGGAGACGCCACCGGCGAGGGTGAAAGCCTCCCCGAAGCCGAAGCCACCACCCTGTGCGACTGGATCAAGGAACGCCTCACTGCCCAGGTCGAAACCGTCCGCACCGGCAAACGTCTCGTCGGTTCCCCGGCCCTCGTGCTGACCCCCGAAGGCGAAATGACGCCGCAGATGCGTCAGATGATGAAGGCCCTTGGCAAAGACGGCGACATGCCCGGCTCCAAGGTCATCTTTGAGATCAACCCGCGCCACAGCCTCGTCAAAGGCCTCTCCAAACTCCACCAAAGCGACCCCGAGACGGCAGGACTCATCTCTGAGCAGATCCTCGACAACGCTTTGCTTAGCGCTGGTCTTCTCGACGAGCCTCAACGCATCATCGAGCGCACCCAGAAGCTCATGGAGAAGCTGGCGCAGTAAAAGTACTCGTGGGCTTCAGCCCGCGAAACCGACAAAGGCCGAAACGAGTGCGTTTCGGCCTTTTTCGTTTTGCCGTTTTAGACTGCTCAAGATTCAGCTTCTCAAACCCGCTGCACCACCACAACCAGATGCTTCTCCGGCCACTGGTCATACTCCAGATGGCGGATCACGCAGCCAGATTCGACGATGAGGTGGCACAAAGCGGGTAGACCGGGCGTGGCATGATACATGGGCACGCCCATGCGGGCGTTTTGCACCTCGTCGGGCTCATCAATGCCGCCAGTGCTGAGGATCATCACGCCGCCGGGAACGAGCGCGTGCAGGAGTTTCGTCCAAACGGTCTCCTGCGAGGCCAGCGGTGCATGCCAGACGCTGTCCCAGGCGCTGATGAAGTCGTAGGCATGGGGCGGCTTCCATTCGACGAGGTCGGCGTGGTGGAAAACGATCTGCGGATGCCGCTGGCGGGCCAGGCGGATCATTTCGGCGGAAATGTCGATGCCTTCGACTTCAAAGCTGCGCTCCATCAGCAAGTCGATGAACCTCCCGCTGCTGCCGCAGCCCACATCAAGCGCCTTGCCTGGGGTTCGCACGAATTGCAGCGCACGAAGGTGTTGGGACATGCCATTGTCACGCTGAAAATCAGAACCGGCCCACTGCGGTGCGAGCACGTCATAACTTTGGGCGACCTCCGCAGGGGACATGGGTTTCGATTCACGCATGAATTAGTGGGTGATCCAAGCTATTCCCGCTGCTTGCCAAGAAGGCGAGAATAAATGCGTCCGACTGTTTGACAAAACGCATCACTGGTCTAGTCTCGTGGCCCGCTGCTTCCGAGCAGTGGGACTGGCGAAAGCCAAACGCACCCGTAGCTCAACGGATTAGAGCATCTGACTACGGATCAGAAGGTTTCAGGTTCGAATCCTGACGGGTGCGCCACTCATAATCAATGAGTTAGGAATGTTGTTGGATGGAGTCAAAATCCGACTCGGACACTATTCGGACACTTTTTGAGTTTATCATTGGGCGGCCTTGGACCAAGTGACTCGGGTTAAAACTGAGCGTGGGCTTTGGTTCCACATTTGGACGGTGCAATTTCATTAACCGGGAACGCAGCATCACATTGAGTTCCAGTTACTCGTGTCATCACCATGTGGCTGGGCGAGCGTCTGCAATTCCCCATCCTTCCGCGTTATAGATACTTGAGCGACCGGGGGCTTATCCTTGGTTGTCTCATCCACCCACCATGCCACGGCGAACGCATTATTCGCCCTGCATCGACCGGGTCATCATCTGCGCGTTGTATCATGAAGGCCGGCGGTTACGTCGGCCCATGACTACGCTGGTCAACGATCTCCTTACCTCCTGTCTGCGTGACACGGAGGGCTGGAGCATCGCCGCCAAGCAGTTGAGCGTCCCGGCGCAGGGCCGCACTCAAGAGGCAGCCACCAACGGCTAGCCGCACCACGCTGCCACGGCATTCCCGTCCACATCACACCCGGTCTCTCTCACGAGGGGCCGGGTGTTTTGTTGGCGGGCGTCGTGGCGGCTGCTTCACCACCGCAATCCACCAACCCTCAAACACACACCCTCCAAGGAGACACATCATCATGGCTATCAAACTCAGCGCCAACTACAGCAAAAAACTCGGGCTGCCCCTGTACAGCAGCCACAGCTTCAGCGCTTCCGTTGAAGTCGAACTCAGCGACATCACCCAGGCCGAATCGGAAGTGCAGAAGCTTTACCAACTTCTGCAACACTCGGTCGATCAGGAAATCCAGCACCCCGGGTTCATCCCTGGCTCCAACGGCAACGGTCGCGTACAACCACAACATACCAATGGCAACGGTCGCAGTTACCCGCTGCCACCTAACGGCCGCACCAGCCATGGTTCCAATGGTCACCCGCAGCCCCGTACTACAGGTGATGCCTGGAACTGTACGGAAGGTCAGCGCGGCTTCATCTTGCGCATCATCAGCGACAACAAGATGGAGAAACAGGAAGTTGAGGATCTATCAGAACAGCTCTTCGGCACCGGCGTGAAGCAGCTCAACAAGATGCAGGCTTCCCAGCTCATTGATGACCTGCTGGTCAAGGCCGGTAAACCCGCCACGCGCCAGACGCGCTGGCAGCCCTCCGAACCCATCAACCATCAGGCCGCATGAACACCGTCGCTGAAGCTCCCCCACCCCCAGAGCGCAGCGAACAGGACATCATCCGTGCATTGCAGGAAACCGTTTCAGCTTCACGGCTGTTCCTGTTCCTGCAATGCCGGCTGAAGTTTTACTATCGTTACGTGCTCAAACTGCAGAAGCCTAAAACCACCTCACTCCACCTTGGCAGTGCGGTGCATGCCGTCCTGAAGGCCTGGAACAAGGCACGTTGGCTGCAGCAGCCGCTCACCCTGAAGGAAGTCCACGCGACTTACCTCAACGCGTGGGCGGACACCACCGAAGGCCCCGTCTCATGGGAGCCCGGTGAAGAAGAAACCGACAAGACCACCGGCTGGCGCTTGTGCGATACCTACCTGCGGGAACATCATGTTCCGGCAGAGATCAAACCCGACGCCGTGGAGGTATCCATCGAAGCCGACCTGCGTGAGCACGGCTTGCCCCGCCTGATCGGCATCCTCGATCTGGTGCAACAGGGCCACATCATCGACTACAAGACCACCTCCTCCACGCCTCATGCGGAGAAGGTCGCGCACAGCACCGAGATCCAGACCAGCAGCTACGCCGTGCTTTACCGTCACAACACGGGCCGCAATGAGACCGGCGTACAACTCCATCACCTGGTCAAACTCAAGAACCCCAAGGTGGTCATCACCCCACTGCCAGCCATGACAGCAGCGCAACAAACGCGGCTGTTCCGGCAGATGGAGGCCTACCTCGAAGGCTTGCAGCGCCGCGACTTCATCCCGTCCCCCGGGATGCACTGCGCAAGTTGCGAGTACTTCAACGAGTGCCGCCTATGGCACTGACACCCCAACAACCCGCCGCAGGTTCGTGCCACATGCACGGCCCTGCGGCATCACCCCTTTTATCATCACCACATGAAACCTCTCATCACCATCCTTCTCCTGCTGTTCGCGGTTGTCCCGCTGCACGCAGGCTGGTTCTTCGACGATCCGCCTCCGCCACCACCGGATCTTGGTCCGGAATACCGCGCGAAGATCAACTCTCTTGAAGAGCAAATATCGGAACAACACGCCACCACCACCCGCTGGGAAGTTGCCACCGGCACTCTCGCCCTGGGCTGCGTGTTGTTGTTTGTCATTGGAACCGCCCTCGGGGCCAAAACACGTCAACACTATGATGCCACACGAAGACTGGGACGAACCATCCCAACCACCACAGCAAGCCCGGCAACTGCCAACGGTGCCCACCACCACCTGGGCGAAACAGATGCGACAGATCGTCATCCGTCGCTGGCAGCCTGAACCGCTGCCGGAACCGGAGGTCGATCACGACCTGCCGCAACTCAGCGCCATTGAGCGTTCTGCCGAGGTGATCAGTTTCACCTGTCGCCGGTTTGAATACTGGATCTCACCGCAGGGCGTCCTGCGTGAATGGTTCAAGTTCAACCTGCGTCTCGCGCTCGGACTAGTGGTGCCCGCCATGCTGGTAGCACCGCTGGTCACGCTGGCCTTGCAGCAGTTCAACGAGTGGATCGACCTCATCACGCGGACCACCTCCAACATGGTGCTCGTCCCGCTCTCGGCCATGCTGGTCATCGGCCTCATCTGTGGGCTCATTTCCATCGGGAAATCGATTCTCACGATGCGCCTGCGCCAGCAGCAGCAGCAACAACAGCAACGCCGCGATCCCTACAACTACTGACGCGGCAACCTCCCACCCACACCTCAACCCCACGAGAGTCGGATGATCGCAGGATCGTCCGGCTCTTTTCATTTCAAGAAAGGACACTCACTCCATGGAAAGCATCACTCTGTACTTCCGCTCTGGTCCCTCCGACAAAGTGTATCAGGCCAGCATCTGTCCCAAGGATGCCGGCTATCTCGTACACTTCGCCTATGGCCGGCGCGGCTCCACGCTCAGCACCGGCAGCAAGACGCCAGCGCCGGTTGAATACCCCATCGCCAAAGGCATCTACGACAAGCTCATCCGGGAAAAGCTCGCGAAGGGCTACACGCCCGGAACCGACGCGGGCACCACCACGCCGCCGGGTTCACCCGGCCGGCATAGCGGCATCCAATGCCAGCTCCTCAATCCCATCAACGAACAGCAGCTCGACCAGTTCTTGTTCAACCCCGACTACTGGATGCAGGAGAAGCTCGATGGCCGTCGCCTGCTCCTCCGCAAAGACGGCGACCAAATCACTGGCATCAACCGCCTGGGATTTCCCACGGCGGTTCCTGAAGCCATCGCCCGCAGTGCCGCCCAATACCCGCGTGACTTCCTGCTCGATGGTGAGGCGGTCGGAGACACCTTCCATGTCTTTGATCTGCTGACCATCGGACCGGAGGACATGCGTCATCGGGCATTCTCGGTGCGCTACCTGCGGCTGCGCGACATGCTCAACGCCTTCGATCACCCCCACATTCATGAGGTCAGAGTGTTCTTCACGCCTGGCATGGCGGGATGGTTCGCCCAGTTCAAGCAGGAGGGCAGGGAAGGGGTGGTGTTCAAACACAAGGACGCGCCGTACATTCCCGGCCGTCCCAACAGCGGCGGCAGCCAGCTCAAGTACAAGTTCTACGAGACTGCCTCGTTCATCGTCACCAAGGCGAACGACAAGCGCAGCGTCTCATTGATCCTGTTCCACGGCGACAAAGTACGCCCCGCCGGCAACGTCACCATCCCGCCCAACCACGACGTTCCCGCCGCCGGCAGTGTCGTGGAATGCCGCTACCTCTACGCGTTCCAGGAATCCGGCTCCATCTACCAGCCGGTTTACCTCGGGCCGCGCGATGACATCCGAGCCGCTGAATGCACCACTGCCCAGCTCAAGTACAAAGCTCAGGAAATGCAGGCAGCCGCCTAGCCAACCCAACCACGCTGCCAGCCCATGCGTCCTCACCGGTGCAGGGGCTGCTGGCGTTTAACCCACATTCTCTTATGCAACCCATCACACTTCCGGTCGATGAACTCAAAGCCGCCATCACAGGGCTTGGCAAGGTCATCGGCCCACGCCCATCGCTTGCCATTCTAGGCAACATCAAAGTCGAACGCACTGCCGACGGCTGGATCGCTCTCACCAGCACCGACCTCGACCGCTTTGTCACCCTGCGTCTTGAACATCCCGCCGCAGGCCCGCCTGCCACCATCCTGCTCCCTTACGATCAACTCGCCCAAGTCGTCAAAAACTGCGGTCGGGGCGAGGCCATCGAAGTCGAGGCAAGTCCCGAGGCCAGCATCATCCGCTTCCCGCTCGGCAACGAGACCGGGGAATCAAAGGTCCCCTTCGTGGTTCCTGACGAGTTCCCGCAGACTCCGCGCTTGAAGGCTGAAGCCATCCCGCTGCCATCCGATCTGCGCCGTTCACTGCTCGAAGCCATGGACTGCGCCAGCATCGACAGTACCCGCTACGTGCTCAACGGCGCGTTCATCGACACTGGCAACCCCAAGGCCAACTACATCGTCGGCACGGACGGCAAGCATCTGTACAGCGCCAACTCCTTTGCGCTGCCACTCAAACGCTCTGTCATCTTGCCAAGCCACAAGTTCCTCGGCTGGAAGGAATTTAATCATGATGGCGAATGGCAGTTCAAGGCCGATGACAAACATGTCCAGGTGTCCACACGACGCTGGCGGTTCATCAGCAAACAGATTGAAGGAACCTACCCCAATTGGCGGCAAACGGTTCCCAATCCGGCTGATGCGAAAACGATCATCACGCTCGACCCGGCTAAACTGGACACGCTCATCAAGCTCATCCAGCGCATGCCTTGTCACGATGAACGGTTGTTCTGCATCGGCCTCGAATGGAAGGACGGGCAGTTCCTGCTGCTCGGCAAAGATACAGCGAACGAACCCTGGCTGCGCGTGCCCGTGCCGGACGTGAAAGCGGCCGGCCCGGAAATGACAATCTTCGTCAACCGCAAGCTGCTCACCAAGGCACTGCAGTACGGCCTCAACACGATCAGCCTTATCGATTCGCGTTCGCCCCTGCGCTTCCATAGCCAAGGCAAGCAGATGATCGTCATGCCGCTCCGCCTTGAGTGCGCTCCCGCGCCACCACCAAACCAAACACCCGCTCCTGTGCGCGTGCCCACCGCACCGTCACCCGCAGCAGCACAACCACCCGTAACTCAACCCCCAGCCAACAAACTCATGATCACGACTCCAAACTCCGAAGGCCCAACCGGCAACGACAGCAAATCCACCCTCGAAGAAGCCATCGACCTGACCCTGCAAATCCGGGACAAGTTTACGGATGGGTTCAACCTCATCCGCGACCTATCCTTGAAGCTGAAGTGCATCCACCGCGAACACAAGACCAACAGCCGTGAGTTCAACTCCGTGCGCTCCACCCTGCGCACCCTGCAAGGCCTCAAGCTGTAACCCAACACCCCCACATCTCAACCCAAGGCCGGATGCGCATTTGCGTGTCCGGCCTTTTTCATTCCAGAAAGGAACACACGACTATGATTGCCAATTTTGATCTACTTGCCCCCGTTATCCCACCACGCCGCAGCCCCAATCTCACCCTGCACTGCGGTGCTTCCCATGTGGACCTCGAAGAAGTCCGCGCCGTTTCGACTCCGCGTCACACCGACAGTTGGTGCCCCATTCCACATCATCAACTCATCACCACCGTGCAGCGCACCCTGGCCACCACCAACTTGCGCATCGGCACCCAAGCGCACTCGTTGTTGCATGAAGGCAGCGTTACTTCGGCCTCATGGAAGTCCACGCCCAGAAAGCCAGCGATGACTACTGCTGGGGGCTTGGCCTGCGGAACAGCCACGAAAAACGTTCCCCGCCGGCATCGTCGCCGGAGCCAGTGTGTTCGTGTGCGACAACCTGGTGCGCCGTGAGGCGTGAATCATGAACGCAGGGACAGCCCTGCCATTCTAGCTGAAAATGAATGACTCCAACAACCTAACCTTGGCCCGGCAACGGGATGAGACTTCGAAAGAAGCGGGGGACAATAGCATGGTTGTAAAGCCGCTGTGCGGGAATCTGGATATTCCCCAGAGTCAGCGGCAAGGAGAGGAACATATGGCGAAAGCTAAACTGACTGAACCCCAGACCCATACCGGAGGATCGCACTCACTGCCCACACCAGATAAGGAGCAGCATCCCCATGACACTCGTTCTTATAGGTTGAACGAGCCGCATCAGCCAGGGGACGGTGCCGGCAATAAGCCGGACAACGGTCGAACGGGGCGCCTACATGTTCACGATCATCATGATTCATGTACCACGGGATCGCCTACACAGGAGGCAACTCCTGCACGGCGACGGAGTCTCCATAGTACCCAACGTGCCCGGTTAACACCGGGTGCAGCCAGCCGCAAGGCTGGTCGAAGCCAAGGCATAACCGACGAGCAATCGGAGGGAACAGCCCGCGCCTATCGGGGGAAGGGAGACAGTCAGAACAACCAAGAAGAACGTTTCAATGGAGGACAACCAATGTTGACCGATAAAACGATAAAACGACTTCAAGGACTATCTCAGTGCTCACGCAACGGGCACAAGGTGCAGAGAGTGTTTCAACTGATGACCAACTATCCAGACCTCTGGAACGAGGTCAGTTGCAAAATCAGCCGGAACAAAGGGGCCGCTACTCCCGGGGTCGATGGACATATCCATGCCGACATCTGCGATAGAATGGACCTCATCCGTGAAATACTCCGCAAGGGTGAATACCGCCCGAAACCGACACGCCGGGTTTACATCCCCAAGAAAAGCGGAAAACTCCGTCCACTTGGGATACCGACGGCTGCCGACAAGCTCGTCCAAGCCATGGCCGCGCGCATTCTGGAGGAAATCTACGAGCCGGTCTTTTCAGACCACTCCCACGGCTTCCGCAAGGAACGCTCCTGCCACACGGCCCTCGACGAGCTGAAACACAACTGGAACGGCACGAAATGGATTATCGAAGCAGACATCCGCGGATGCTTCGACAACATCAATCACGACGTGCTCATGGAACTGCTGGCCAACAAGATCGAAGACCGATGCTTCCTCAAGCTCATTCGCTCTTTCCTGCAGGCCGGATACCTCGAAGACTGGGTTTACCACCGCACCTACAGCGGCACTCCGCAAGGAGGCACGGTATCTCCCATTCTCGCGAACATCTACCTGCATGAACTCGATGAGTGGCTCAAACAGAAAGCCCAATCCTTCAACAAAGGAGCGACCCGTACGCCCAACCCGGAATACAAGCAATTGTATGGACGGTACCAACGTGCGCTCTATCGCTCCCACGACCTGAAGGACGAAGGCCGACTCGATGAAGCCGAGAAGCTCGAACCGCTGATCCGGCAACTGAAGGCTCAATACCTCCAATGCCAAACCACGCAGACCCATGATCCGAACTTCAGGCGCATGCGCTTTGTGAGATATGCCGATGATTTTGTCATCAGCCTCATCGGATCAAAAGCAGACGCTCAGCAAATCCTCGCTGACCTCAACGTGTTCATGACACAGAGGTTGAAGGTGGAACTGGCAGATGACAAGACAGGCATCGTTCACGCTACCGAGGGAACCCGTTTCCTCGGCTACGACATCAAAATCGTCAGCAGTCCCAACCGTGTCCGCAGGACACGGGGCGGAACCAGACGGTCGATGATGGTCGGAGTGGCGACGCTGGAATGGCCGATGGAACGCGCGCTCAAGTTCGCTTGCGAACGCGGCTACATTGACGACCTCCAGCATCGGAAGCCCCGGTCAAGAACACCCCTGCTGCATCTGTCAGAGGAGGAGATCATCCGACGCTATACTCAGGAACTCAGAGGCGTGAGCAGCTACTACTCACGTGCGAAGAACTGGCGACACGTCGGCAATCAACTCCACTGGTTGTGCAAAGACAGTCTGGTAAGAACCTTGGCGGCAAAGAATCGCGCCAAACGCACCGACACCTATACCCGCCTGAAAATGGGCAACTCCCTCGGAATCTCACGGGACGAAAAGGCCATCATGCTGCTTCCACCTGCCAAGTGGAAGCGCTACAAGCCTGTCCATCCCGACTGGAAACCACAGGGCAGCATCCCCAGCTTTCAGTGCAACAAAGCCTGAGATGGCAATGTTCGATAGAGAGCCGAGTGCGCTGAAAGGCGCACGTTCGGTTCGGAGGGGGGAGCAGCCAGATCCTTCACAGGATTTGGCGCTCCTACCCTACTCATTCAGCGGCGAGATCAAGTTCGCCCGCAAACACACCCGGTTCATCGTGCGTGATTTGCCGCAACTGGTCAGTCGCTCCATCGGCCTGCTGCTGGCCAAATGGCATGATCAGGACAAACGCATCGCCGCCTACAAAGAGGCGAACATTACCGACATCGAAGCCCATGATCTCGTCATCCGGGCCGCGGATGTCGGTGTGTGCTCCAACCGTCTGATCCCACCCGTCCTGCGTGAGTGGCGCGAGCCACGGTATGACACCTTCGAGTCACGCAATGTTTGGAGCCTGTTCAACGCATTCACCGAATCGCTGAAAGACGGCAATCACGCCGAACTCCCCAAGCGCACCGAGGCGCTGCACGGTCTGCTCGACACTCACGTCGGCCT
>NZ_JBIIKX010000144.1:0-4652 GCF_044232965.1 Prosthecobacter sp. | reverse complement strand
GATCTCGCTCAAGACCAAGCCTTCGGATGGTCCAGCTTTGCCACTGGTCCTGCTCATCGGCGATTCCATTACCGTGCGCTATGCCGCCGAGGTGGGCTCGGAACTCAAGGGCAAGGCCTACGTCTCCCTGCTCGGCAGTTCCAAGGCCGCGGGCGACCCCGCGTTGCTCGATGAGATCAAACTCGTGCTCCGGCAGAATGTTTACTCGGTCATCCACTTCAACCTTGGCCTGCACGGCGACGTTGCCGATGTGCGCACCGGATTGCCCGATGTGATTGCCACGCTCAAACGCCATGCCCCCAACGCCAAACTCATCTGGGCCACCACCACGCCCTGCCAAAAAAAGGACGACGCCCCTGACGCAGATGTCATCGAAAAGAACCAAGTCGCCGCTACGATCATCGCCAAAGCAAGCATCGTCGTGGATGATCTCTACACGCTGGTCGCGAAACACCCCACAAAACTATGGGACGCTGGCGGGGTGCACTACACCGCTGAGGGAACGGCGATTCAGTCCAAGCAGGTCGCGCAATCCATCATGCCGCTATTGCCATGAAGATTCTCCTTTTCATCACATGCCTGTTTGCCTCGGCAATCAAGGCCCAAGAGCCAGCGCAACTCCTAGCGGGCACCGCCAAGGTCGAAATCACGCCCGCAGCCGATCAGGCGGTCAATCTGGTGGGCCAGCCACTGCAACTCCGCGATCCCTTGTTTGCGCGAGTGCTCGTGCTGAAGACTCCACAGACCTCCATGGCCATCGTTTCCGTCGATCTCATCGTCTTCGCTTCCAAGAAGGTCATTGATGAAGCCAAAGCGAAGTATGGCCTCGATCACCTCATCCTCTGCGCCACACACACCCACGCCGCGCCGGCGCCACGCGGCATGATCATCAAGCCACCTGCCGCGCCCGATTGGACGCGCAGCCCCAAGGCACCGGCGGAAGTCATCGACTGGCCCGGCTTGTCCGCCGATCCCTGGTATGCCGCCATCGAGGCCAAAGTCATCGCCGCCATCGGTCAGGCGACGCAGAACCTCTTTCTGGCACGACTCGCGGCAGGCAAAGGCCCCTTTGAGAGCGCTTTCATGGCCCACAATCGGCGACTTGTGCGCGCCGGCATCGTCGGTGCCATGTGGGAGAATCCAGATCGCCGACCGACAAAGCCAGTCGATCCTACGGTCGGCGTCATTCGCGTCGAAGACATGACCGGCAAGCCGCGAGCCCTCGCCGTCCAGTATGCCTGCCACCCCGTGACCCTCATGGGTGCAGGGGTGGTCTCGCGCGACTACCCAGGAGCCATGGTCGATCACATCGAGCAAGAACTCGGTCCCGACTGCATGGCCATGCTTCTCCAAGGCGCGTCAGGCGATCTCGATCCCTATGACTTGCACAACCTGCGAGGCGGAAACCGCTTCAACATCGCCAAACAAGCCGGCATCTCGCTGGCCAAAGGCGCGCTGCAAATCGTCCAAAATCTCAAGGCGCAATCAGCCAGCGCGATCCAGGTGAAGGAAAGCCTGCTCACCATCCCCAATCGCCACGGCAACCTCAGCACCGAGGTCGGTCTTCTGACCATGGCGATCGGCCGCGAACTCGCCCTCGTCGCCATCCCCGGCGAACCCTTCATTCAGCATCAACTCGATCTCACCGCGCAATCCCCCATCGCCAACACCTTCATCCTCGGCCTGGCCTATCACGGCAAAGGCACGCCATTCGTCGTCTATATCCCCACCGCCCAAGCCGTCAAAGAAGGCGGCTACGGAGCCACTGAATGCAGCTTTCTAGCTCCAGATGCTGGCGAGAAAATGGTGAATGAAGCGGTGGCCCGACTTCAAGACCTCGCATCCCCGCCGAAGGCTTCGAAATGACCGATTCCATCATCCCCCATCATGAAACCAACCCGCATCCTCACCGCCCGGCTGGTGATTCCCTTCGACGTGACCAGCCCCTCACACCCCGTCTCCTCGCCACGTCCAGGATCAACTCGCCCCGGCCCCCTCAAAAGCAATTCCTCCGCCGATCAACTCGGTTGAAACCCGATCATCCTTCGGTTCTTCCCCTTCTCCCCTGAGTGCTCCGCCTTCGCCTTCTTCACCTTGGCGATTTCCTTCTCCAGCATCTTCTGAGTCACAAGCCACCGCTCCGGATTCGGATCCACACTCCCCACATGAATCGCGTTCACGCAAACATTCAAAATGTCCCCGCCGCTGAGTCCCTTCGATAGCTCCGCGAGAACTGCGTAATCAGCCTGCACCCGATCTGGGTTGGGTAGATGAAGGGCGAACAACTCCCTTCGCATGGAGGCGTTTGGAAGGCGAAATTTGATGTGGCGCTGGATGCGGCGCAGCAATGCGGGGTCGTAGTTCTCAAACAGGTTCGTGGTCACGATCACCACCCCGTCGAACCGATCCAATTCCTGCATCAGGCAGTTGCGATTTTGGTTGATGGAGGTTGAGCAGGATTCGCCGGTGGCGACGCGCTTGGAAAGAAGGCTGTCGGCCTCGTCGAAGAACAGCACCGCGTCATGCTCACGCGCGGATTGGAACGCTGCTTTGATGTGCTTGGCGGTGTCGCCGAGGTATTTGGAAATCACCGCGCTGTAATCCACCTGATAGAGCGGCTTCCGCAGCCGCAACGCGATGCCAAGAGCTGCACGAGTTTTACCCGTTCCCGGTGGGCCGTAGAAGTTCAAAATGCACTTTCCTTCCTGCGGTTGGATGCTGCTCAGGTTCCAGATGCGGTCCAGATCTGCACGGATCTCCAGCGCCCGCAGACCGGACAGAATGTCCGTCTTCACCTCTGCATGCAGGATCAACTTGTCGAGTTCATGGCGCGCCTCTGGCTGCACGAGGTGGCCGACGTCAGGGGCGGGTTCCTCTTCATTGCGCCTCCGGCGGGGCGGGTTGCGGTGATCATCGGCCGTGGCCGCGTCGGGCGGCAATTCGATTTCAGGGGTTTCGGCGTTTCGGTTCAGGGTGCGTGTGGGCATGGTGGTGTCGGTGGTGTGTTGGGTGTGGGTACATGCGGCAGATTGGCTATCCACAGTGTGCGTATAGCAGGTGCCGCAAAAGGCGTGTTCAAGGCGGGTGGTGTCGGTGCATTGCACGATCTGCTTCGCATAGGCCGGCATGCGGCGGTGCAGGATGATCATCTGCTTGGGGCTGAGGCATCCGCGCCGCTGATACTGGCGTGCGAAGCTGGTCATTATCTCGGCATCGGGTCCGGTGAACCCGATGCCATTGCGCTCAATGGTGGTTTCACGGCATTGCTCATCAGCCGTCTGGTTCTGGTAGATGCGCATTAGCGTTCGCAAGGCCCAGCGGTCGTTGCTGGCAATGCGATGGCGCAGTTGTTCGATGAGGTCTTTCTTGCTCATGGGTGGAGGGATGGGTTCAGGTTCATGAATCAGCATTGAACCGATCTTCCCTTGGCCTCGTCACCATGACCGCGTGTGTCGCACCGTTTTGATCACCATATTGGCGCTCGAACACGGCCATGAATCCCTGCTGCTTGAGGTTGCGGTCCCACTGGGTGGCGAAGTCGCGCAAATCACGCATGATCGCGGGCTCTCGCGGCTCGATTAGTCCAGCGCTGCTCACGCTTGACACCACCTGATAGCAGCCGAGGTAGCTGTTCTCGAAGGTGAGCGGCGTCCAGGTCGTGCCTTGTTCCGCAGGAACTACGAGGAACGTGATTTCAGGATCGCGCATCGCGTCACCGTTCTGCTCGGCGTAGTGCGCCACGCTGACTTCATACGCGCCGTTCGGATACGGACCGCCGATCACCTCGATCACCAGTCGCATGAACGGCGGGTTCTCAAGACGGAGGTAGCGAGTGCGGACGGCCTCAAAGCCGCCGTGTTGATCAATCATTTGTTGGATGTGTTGCATGGTCGTTCGTTGGTTCGGGTTCAGGGTGTGTGGTCGAGGTAGGATTCGAGATCGGCGAGGGCGGCCCGCACACAGCCGCCGCTGCCCACGGCGATCTGGTTCGCGGTCACCAGCGGCACGGCCCAATGAGCGGTCAGGAAAGCGGCCAGTTCCTCCGTGGTCGGCGGCAGCAGCTTGATCGCTTGGAACCGCGTCTGGAACCGCTCGGTGAGCAGATCGAGCTGGAGGTTGCTCGTGCCGAGGAATGCTCGGCCCGGTGGTAGGCGGTCAAGGTAGGTGAGCAGCAGGTCCTGCGCTTCACGGGAGCAGCGGTCCAGCTCATTGACGATCTTGACCGACCATGAACTAAACAGGCTGCCATAAGGAAGCTGCTTCATCCACTCGCGCACAAGGTCCACCGTCACCTCACGCCCGTTGTAGTCCTCGATGGAGAGCGGCGTGCCTGCGAGCTGCAATGCCACCAACTCCACCACGCTGGTCTTGCCCACGCCCGGCGGACCGTAGAGCAGGAGCTTCATCGTGGCTGAGGGATCAGCCGCCAAGCGCTTCGCTTTGCCCGCCTGCGCCAGCGCCACTCGCCACGCCTGGCCGATCAAATCCTCCGCCGTGCGCGGTCGCCAGTTCATCGGCGACTGCACGGCTTTAGCAGCCTGTTGAAAAAGAGGGGTTAAAAAGGCCAAAACTTGGGGGCCAGTCTTCTTCGCGGCCTGGGTGCTGTTGGTGGCCGATTCGCATGATGGAACCTTGTGGCGCTCTCAAGCGTG
>NZ_JBIIKX010000043.1:0-51946 GCF_044232965.1 Prosthecobacter sp. | reverse complement strand
GGACACGCTTGAGAGCGCCACAAGGTTCCATCATGCGAATCGGCCACCAACAGCACCCAGGCCGCGAAGAAGACTGGCCCCCAAGTTTTGGCCTTTTTAACCCCTCTTTTTCAACAGGCTGCTAAGGCTCATGCAGGATGTGAACTGCGACACCAGCGCGCTGATCCGCGAGTTTACCGATCACCACTACGGCCCCGCCGCCGAGCAGGCCCGTCTTTATCTGGAAGAACTGGAGCAAGGGCGCGAGGCAATGCGCGAGCTGCCGCGCGGTGTCACCTACACGCCCGGACCTCGTTTTGAAGACCACATCTACCCCTACCTCACCGAGGAGAACATTCACCGCTGGCAACGCCGATTTGATGCCATGGAAGCCAGCGCCGCCGCATCCCCCGCAGCTCTGGCCAATGTCCGCCTGCTGCGATGCGAGCTGGATTTCGCGAGTCTGTGGAAGTGGTTCAAACTGCGCCAGTCGCACCCGGACTACTTCAAAGACGCCAACGTATTCGCCAACCGCATCAAGGCCGCCAGCCCGAGACCCTTTGCCCCCGGCACGCTCGCCGACTTCATGGCCATCATCGAAGGCGGTGGTGAAGAGAAGCCGCTGCCTGCCGAGTTCGACGGCATTGACCGCTCCCTCATCCAGACCTTTGTGCCCACCAACTCAGGGCGTCAGGCCGGACCCAAGACCGTGAAGGATGCCGAGGCCGCCCGTGGCTTTGCATCCACCATTCATCTGCCCGACATGCCGTTTCAAATCGGCTTCTACCAATGGGAATCGCGTCAGCCGTCCAAGGGCAAGGAAGGTGCGCGAATCCGCCTGGAGCAGAAAGACATCACCCCTGGCAAATACCGGCTCTACAAACTGGGTGCGATCATCCTCACGCCGGACAGTTGGATTTGGTTCTCGGCCAAGAGCTGGGCCACGAATCAGCAACTCGGCGAGCGCCTCTACGAGCCTGGAGCCATCAATCAATGGGACTCCTGGGTCTCCCTGAAGTTCGACGGCCCCACCTATGGCGGCACGGCGAAAGAAGATCTGGTGCTGTGTGATCGAATCATCGTCGTGAAAAAGCCGTGAAGACCTCTTCCATGAAGCCGCCGATCCAATTCATCTGCCGACTCCTCCTCACCGCCCTTCTCATCGCGCCCCTAACCGCACTCCACGCCGCCGAACCGAAAGCGGGCGACTCGAAGCGGATCGACCTCGGAGACGGCGTTACGCTGGAGGTCGTCTATCTATTGCCAGCTACTCGGATCGACCACGGCCATGTCATCGGCAGGGTGTTGGCGTGACGAACCATTAACCCCCATTCCCGAAAATCATGTTCCGATCCTCCTTGATCCTTCTGTGTCTCAGCGCGTGCGTGCTGCGGCTTTCCGCCGAGTCGCCTGCTGCGCAAAAGCTCGCTGACTTTAAGCGCGTCGTCATCGCGGATGACGCGAACGCGGTGCAGCGGGCAGCAGCTGCCGAACTGGCAAGCTATGTGAGCCGGATCACGGGTCAAAAGGTGGAAGCCATGAAGGCGAGTGTGTTCGCCCTTTCGAAGACAACCGGCCAGTCTTTCTTCGTCGGCGATGGCGCGGCGGAAGTGGCGCTGGGGAATTCGCCGAAACCATGGAAAACCGAGGAGTGGATGCTGCGCTCCGTGCCACAGGGGCTGGTGCTGGCAGGTGATGATGGCGCGGGTGATCCGTGGTCCATCACCACGGCGGCGGGGAGCATGCTGGCGGTTTACACGCTGCTGGAGGATCATCTCGGCGTGCGCTGGTTCTGGCCGGGCGAGTTTGGCGAGCATGTGCCGGCAAATGCCGATGCGCTCGTGCCCGGGCTCATTGACCGAAGGCAGCCTGCGTTTGAGATTCGTTCCGTGGAGCTCGGTTATTCGAGCATTTACCACACGAAGGTGTTTAACGATGCCGCCAGGCGCTGGGCACGTCGATCGCGCCTCGGCTGGGTGAAATCGGCGGTGTTCGGGCACAGTTGGGAGGCGGCGTTTGATCTGCGCAAAGGCGAGACTTTCAAACAGCACCCGGAATGGTTCGCGCTGGTCAATGGCAAACGCCGGCCACCGCAGATGTGTACCACGCACCCCGATGTCATCGCCCGCATGGTGGACTACGTGCTGGCGGGCAAACAGGACATCATGAACATCTCGCCGAGCGATGGCGGCGGCTTCTGCGAATGCGAGCGCTGCCAGGCGCTCGATGTGCCGGGCGTGCTCGCGTATGACAAAAAGCACGTCCAGCTCAGCGACCGCATTTTCACCTACGCCAACGAAATCGCCCGTCGGGTGCGCGAGAAGAATCCGGCGAAGAGTTGCGGCATGTTCGCTTACACTTACTACAACAAACCGCCCGTGAAGATCGCCAGGCTGGAGCCGAACCTGTATCTTTCCTTCGTTTTCCAAAGCGGTGCTCATCGCGATCCTGAAAACCTGCGCGAGTGGCGGGAGTCCGTCTCGGGCTGGCAGAAAATCGGCGCC
Organism: Prosthecobacter sp.; assembly: GCF_044232965.1. Lineage (GTDB taxonomy): Bacteria > Verrucomicrobiota > Verrucomicrobiia > Verrucomicrobiales > Verrucomicrobiaceae > Prosthecobacter. The sequence continues at coordinate 49,463 of NZ_JBIIKX010000043.1, read as the reverse complement.
AAAATGGTCGTGCGCGAAGGCTGGGGCAATCACTACTACCACGACATGCCGTTCATCCATGATCGTCAGATCATCGCGAATCTGGCCGAAGCGAGCAGTCTGGGATTCGTCGCCGCGTATGGAGAAGGTAGTAAATCCTTCGCCACCATGGCCCCGAACTTCTGGGCCATCACGCACATGATGTGGGATCCGAAACGCGCACCGGATAAAGTGATGCCCGACTTTTACCAATCCGCCTACGGACCTGTCGCCCTCGAAATGGAGGCCTTTTTTGGCGCTTACAGCCAGGCGCTCGACGCGAACTGGTCCAAGCGCGACCGCATCGTGGACGCCACAGGGATTGCCTATGCCAATGTCATCGCCGCCTGGGGCAAACTCATCCCCGCCGAGGCCGTTGCGGAGGCTGAAAAGCACCTCCAGGCCGCCGAAGCCAAAGCTCCTGCGGGCGAATACGCCGATCGCGTGAAGTTTCACCGCTTTGGCCACGAATACACCAAGGGCATGCTCGAACTGCTCGCCAACTACAAATCGCTCAGCGAGCTCGGCGTGAAGATGGATTTTGCCGTGGCCGTGAAAGCCACGCGCGATGATCCCGCTGCCCGCGATGCCTTGCTGAAGCGCACCTACGAGCTGGGCGAGCAGCGCGAGCAAATGCTCCTCGCCCACCGCGACTGGGCCGGCCCCGATGAAGGGCTCTATGCCTTCACCAATGACCGAAACATCCGCCAATGGCACGCCAACGTGAAAAAAGCCCTCGGCATCACCAAACCGAGCGCAGTGACCAAGGAGACACTCGACGGGAAGCAAGGCCGGTGAAGATCGTCTCGCGTGATATTCTTCCCCCAACTCAGCCGTAGTGGTTGACTCATGCTCACCATCAACGGCACCTCCCGCACCAACTGCTCCGGCGTCACGCGCCGTGAGGTGCTGCAGATTGGCGGTGCGGGGTTGTTTGGGATGACGCTGCCGGGCGTGCTCGCGGCGCAGGAGGCGCAGCAGGCCTTTGCGGGAGGGAAAGCGAAGTCGGTGATCTTTTTGTTCCTGTTCGGTGGTCCGAGCCAGCTTGAGACCTTCGACATGAAGCCGGGTGCCAAGCGCGAGGTGCGCGGCCCATTCAAACCGACCCAGAGCCGCACTCCCGATCTACTCATCAGCGAGCATCTGGGTCGTCTGGCGAAGATCTCGCACAAATACGCGGTCATCCGCTCGATGACGCACAACTACAACGATCACAGCGGTGCGGGGCATTATTTGCAAACGGGCCATCGCTGGCATTTGCCCGTCGGCGGCGGTTTTTCGGCCACGCCGCAGGATTGGCCGTCGATGGGCTCCGTGGTGGAGCATTTGAGCCAAAAAATGCCCGGTGGCATGGAGCGCGATCTCGCCTCGTATGCCGTGCTGCCGAACCGGCTCGGCCGGTTACAGGATCGCGGTCAATACATCCGCCCCGGCGAGTATGCGGGCTGGCTCGGTCAGGCCTACAACCCGATGACCACCGTCATCGACAAAAAGGAAGTGAAGGACAATCCCTACTGGCGTGCCTGCGCGGATGGCGAGCTGAGCTATGAGATCGAAGGTCTGAAGCCAGTCATCCCCGTGAGCCGAATCCAGGAGCGTGTCGGCTTGCTCGATCAATTTGAAGCCGTGCGCACGCGTCTCGACATGGGCGATGGCGACGCGATGGATCTGCACCGCAAGCGCGCGATGGCGCTCATCTCCTCGGACAAAACGAGTAGCGCTCTCAACATCCGCGCCGAGTCTGAACAGATGCGTGATCGCTACGGTCGCCATCTTTTCGGCCAGAGCTGCCTCATGGCACGTCGTTTGGTCGAAGCGGGCACGCGCTTCGTCACCGTGCATTACGACTGCCCGGATGGCTATGGCTGGGACTCGCACCGCACGAGCGATGACGTGCGTGATCATCTGCTGCCCACGTTTGATCAAGGCTGCTCCGCGCTGCTCACCGATCTCGACGAGCGCGGATTGCTCGATGAGACACTCGTTATCGCCATCGGCGAAATGGGACGCACGCCGATCCCGAACGCCACCTGGGGCCGCGGCCACTGGAGCACGTGCTTCCCCGCGCTCATCGCCGGTGCCGGAGTGCGCGGTGGCATCGTCTATGGCAAGTCCGACAAAGAAGCCGCTTATCCCGATGACAAACCGGTGTCGCCCGAAGATCTCGCCAAAACGATCTACTGGTCACTCGGCATCGATCCTGATCTGATGCTCATGAACCGCGAGAGCCGCCCGATCCCGATCGTGGATGGCGGGAAGCCGGTGATGGGGTTGTTTGGGTGAGTCATCCAATACGCGACAAAATGCTCCCGCTGGAGCTGTATTGCTTCCATGCGCACACTTCTGCTCGCCTTCCTCGTCACCGCCTCTGTATTCGCTGCGGATGCTCCCAAAGCTCCGCTGATGGCCGGAGCCGCCACATCCAACATCACGCCGGAACTCGGCGGCGAGGTCGTGGGAGGTTTCGCGCCGTATCCATGCACGCATATTCACGATGAGCTGCATGCACGCTGTCTGGTGCTGGATGATGGCAAAACGAAGCTGGCACTGGTGGTGTGTGATTTGCTCGGCCTGCATCGCAGCGTGTCGCTGAAGGCACGGGAACTCATCGAGAAGGAAACCGGCATCCCGGCGGCGAATGTGCTCATCAGCGGCACACACACGCACTCGGCCGTGAACGCGCTCGGTGGGCCGGTGCGCGGCTTCTTCTCGGACTTGGAGCTCACGGATTACCAAAAGTTCGTGGCGCGACGCATCGCGGATGGTGTGCGGCGTGCGGCGAATCTGCTGCGTCCGGCGGAAATCGCGTTTGGCACTGTGGACGTGCCGGAGCATGTGCACATCCGCCGCTGGTTTCTCAAGGAAGGCTCCATGCCGCCGAATCCGTTTGGTAAAATCGACAAGGTGAAGATGAACCCCGGCGCGGGCAATCCTGCACTGGTGGAGCCTGCGGGTGAACCCGACCCAACGATCAGCATCATCGCGCTGCGTGAACCGAGCGGACGGCTCATCTCCGTCTATACGGCCTACTCGCTGCATTACGTTGGCGGCGTGACCGGCGCGGACATCTCCGCCGATTACTACGGCGTGTATTGCGAGGCCTTGAAGAAGCTGCAAGCCAACGGCGGCGACTACCCGCCCTTTGTCGCGATGATGGCGAATGGCACCAGCGGCGACGCGAACAACATCAACTTCCGCAATCCCCAACCGGGCAAGAAGCCCTATGAGCAGATGCGCTACGTCGCTGAAGATGTCGCTGCGAAGGTGAACGTGGCTTTGCAAAAACTGACGTGGCAAGGTGAAGCGCCGCTCGCCGCGAAGTATCGCGAACTCGACGTGAAATGGCGCAGCATCCCCGATGAACTCATCGCCTGGGCCAAAGAAACCGAATCCAAGGCCCCACGCATCCAAGGTGGCAAAGCCGATCTGCCCCTGGCCTATGCTGGACGCGTGCAGCGCCTCGCCAAAGCCAGCCCGGAGACCAAATTCCCCGCGCAAATCCTCCGCATTGGCGACATCTGCATCGGCTCCTCGCCCTGCGAGACCTTTGCTGAAACCGGCGTCGAATTCCGCAAGCGCAGCCCCTTTGCGAAGTCCTTCATGGTCGAACTCGCGCATGGCTACTACGGCTACATGCCCACGCCGCGCCACTTTGAACTTGGCGGCTACGAAACCTGGCCCGGCACGAACAACACCGAATCCCAGGCCTCCGTGAAGCTCATGAACGCGCTTATGGAGATGGCTGCGGAAGTCAAAGCAAACGGTCCGTGAGTGTGCCGTGGACGACGTGCCTGGCTTTTGGCACTCTCTCAATCATTTGGGCAGAGGAAACTGGGCACGAAGAAGGTTCTCCGCTTCTTCGAGGGCGATCCGGTCAGGCGGATGGCCGATGACGTTTTCTAATTCCGGTTGATCAGAGGTGTGATCGTAGAGTTCGCGTGATTCGATCTCGCCGGTCTGCCAGTGCCGCCACTCGGTGTAGCGCCACTTGGCGGTGCGGACACTGTAACCCATGTGTGTGGGTTGTTTCGTGGGGGTGCGGTCGGGATACGCCGGGCGTGGATGCTGGGTGAAGGCGGCGGGCTTGACCGTGAGCGCCGGATTATCCAGAACGGGGAGCAGACTTCTACCTTCGAGACCCGGCGCGGCAGGCAAGCCGCAGAGGGCGTTCAGAGTGGGGAAGATGTCGATCATTTCGACAAGGGCATCGGTTTGCACACCTTCTTGCCCGGCCTGCGGCGTGGTGAGGATCAAGGGAACGCGGGCGTCGAGCTCAAAGTTGCTCGTCTTGGCCCACAGGCCGTGCTCGCCGAGGTGATAGCCGTGGTCACCCCAAAAGACGATGATGGTGTTTTCGAGAAGGCCTTGCTCTTTCATCGCCGCGATGACCTTGCCGATCTGAGCGTCCATGTAGCTGATGCCTGCAAAGTAGCCGTGGCGCATCTCCGCGATCTGCTCCGCAGTGGGCTGCTTTTGCTGATCTGCCGGGCCAAGAATCTCGGTGCTTTGATGCGAGGCGATTTTGGGTGCGTTGACAGGCCATGCCGGGTTCAGAGCAGGCAACTGTGCGCGGTCGTAAAGGTCCCAGTATTTCTTCGGGGCATTGAAGGGCGCATGAGGCTTCCAGAAACCGAGCGCGAGGAAAAAGGGGCCGTTCTTTTTCAGCTCAGGAAGGATGCGCACAGCCTCGGCGGCGACGCGGCCATCGTAATAGGCTTCGTCAGGCACGTCGTAGCACTCGCACATGCCGACGGAGCCGTATTTGCGCAGGCCTTCGGTGTGTTTGGCGTGGTTTTCGGGGAGCGCCCCGCTGATCTGCGGCGTGTCGTCACCGTGATTGGCGTAATGGAGAAATTCGGGGGCAGACCACGAGCGCGGATCGCCTTTCTCCTTCGTGTGCCAGTTGTGGAAGAGCTTGCCGGTGCAGCGCGTCGTGTAGCCATGCTCCTTGAACCACAGTGGCAGCGTGGTGATCTCCGGCTTCAACTCGCGGAAGTGCGTGCCATTGACGTAGAGACCGAGCGTGCCCGGTCGCAGACCGGTGAGCATGCTGGAGCGGCTGGGATTGCACACCGCTTGCTGACAATAAGCACGCGTGAATGTGGTGCCGCGCGCCGCAATGGCATCGAGATGCGGCGTTTTCGCCACCGAGCCGTAGCAGCCGAGCTCCGGCCGCAGGTCATCGGCGGTGATGAGAAGCACATTCGGCTGAGCGCCATCAAGACGCGGCAGGATCATAAGTGCTCCGAGGAGGATGACAGGGACGATGCGATCAGGTTTCATGGCGGCTGGTTGATGATGAGTTGCACGCATGGCTTTAGCCCGGACAACTGCAAGACAGGAGGAGTTCGGCGCGATAGTCGAGCATCACTTCTTCACTTCAACGTGTTTACCATGAAAGCCATTCCGCTTCTGCTTTTCCTTCTTGTTGCTTCTTCAGCCTTCGCAGGATGGCAGGCTGGCGCGGCGAAGGCCGACATCACGCCCACGGAGTCCGTGCCGCTGGCAGGTTACGGCGGCAAGACGCGAATGTCGCAACGGGTGGAGCATCCGATCTGGCTGAAAGCGTTGGCGCTCAAGGATGATGCAGGGGCGACCTCGGTGCTCGTGACGGCGGATTTGGTGGGGCTGAGCGACAAGATGATTGCAGTCATCGCGAATTCGGCGCTGGAGAAGCATCGCGTTCCCAGAGAGCGGCTGATCTTGAACACCTCGCACAATCACTCGTGCCCGGTGACGGAGGATGTGCTGTGGTTGTATTATGAATTCACGCCGGAGGAGGCTGCGGCCAAGGATCGCTACACGGCGATGGTGTATGCAAAATACGACGAGGTCATCGGCGCGGCCATCGCGAGCCTCGCGCCTGCGGAGTTGGCCTTTGAGCAGGGCTTGGCCGGAGTGGCGGTGAATCGGCGTCGTTCGCGTGGCCCGGAGAGTCGCGCCTTCGGCGGGCAGGTGGATCAGGATGTGCCGGTGATCACGGTGAAGAGCGGAGATGATCTCAAGGCCATTGTCTTCGGTTATTCGTGCCACACGACGGCGCTCGGCGGCCTCAGCATCAATGGGGACTACGCGGGCTTTGCTCAGTTGGAGCTGGAGAAGTCGTTTCCAGGCTCGGTGGCGTTGTTTGTGCAGAATTGCGGCGGCGATGCCAATCCGCTGCCGCGCATTCGCGGAAAGGATGTCGAAGCGACCGAGTTGGCGTCAATGTATGGCAAAGTTCTGGCCGAAGCGGTGCGGCAGGTGATCGCAGGCGCGATGAAACCGCTCGGCGGACCAATTCGGGCTGCTATGAGCGAGACGGAGCTGGATTTGCAGCCCGGCATTCCGCTCGATGAATTGAAACAGCGGGTTCCGAACCTCAGCGGCATGCCGAAACGGGAGTTCGAGCATTTCATCCGCCAGTATGAGACGCTCGGCTCGCCGCCGGACCGCGTGAAGTATCCGATTCAGGTCTGGCAGTTCGGCGCTGGCTTCACGTTCATTGCGCTCACGGGCGAGACGGTGGTGGATTACTCGCTGAAGTTCAAAGCGGCTTATGGCTGGAACAACACCTGGGTTTGCGGTTACAACAACGACCTCACCAGCTACATCCCCAGCCTGCGCGTGCTCAAAGAAGGCGGTTACGAAGGCGTGACCGGCATGTTTGAGTATGGACACCGCGCGCCCTACATGGAGACGGTGGAGGAACGGATCACGACGAAGGTCGAGGAACTCGTGAAGGCGGCAGCAAAGTAGTCATCTTGCTCCCGCGAGATGAGCACAACGCTCACGCCGAAACGACACGCCTCCGAAGTTCGTTGCCACCATGGCACTGCGAAAGCACTCAGCTCGTCTCGCGGAGCGAGACGGCTACTTTACGACCGGAGCCGTCTGCTCCGGCGTCACGCGACCGCCGGGAAGCTCCATGATCTTGATGTTTCGGAAATGAATCTCCGCGCCTTCGGATTCGAGACAGAGGTAGCCTTTGCGCACGGTGCTCTGGCTGATGCCATTGACGAACTTGCCGTTGATCGAGAGCTTCACCGTTCCATCGACGCAGACGACGTCGTAGGTGTTCCATTCGCCTTTGCCTTTGCAGCGCATCTCATACGACATGCTGCGGCGGCCGCGTGGATTGTCGGGGATGCCTTCCAGGCCGTTCGCGCCGAAGAGTTCGCCGGAAACATAGCCGGGATGATTCGGCTGGCCGTCCTTGGTAGGATGCAGCTTCGGCCAATCGAGTTCCAACATCTGCACTTCCATCCCTTTGGGCAGATCTTTGCCAGGAGCGGCAGTTCCCTCGCTCCAAACGAAGACGCCGGAGTTGCCACCGGCCTGCGTGTGCTTCCACTCGATGTGCAGGAAGAAATTCTCATACTGCTTCTCGCTGCGCATCACGCCGATGGGCAGGCCTTTGCATACGAGCAGGCCATCTTTGACGCTCCAGGTGTCCTTGCTGGTGTTCACATCCACCCAGCCGGTGAGATCCTTGCCGTTGAAGAGATCGCGCCACTGCGGCACGTCTTCGGCGAATGCGGTGGTGGCGAGGAGGAGCGGGAAAAGGAGGTGTTTCATGGCGTGACTCTCACAGCGCGGCCCGGACGAGCATCTTTCACGAGTTCGCCATCGCGGACGACAAAAGTGCCGTTCACGAGCACATGTGGAATGCCTGCCGAGGGCGTGGTTGGCGCTTCAAACGTCGCGCGGTCGATCACTTTGGCCGGATCGAAGATGGTAATGTCCGCATCGGCTCCGATGGCGATGCGACCTTTGTTCTTCATCATCGGCACATGGCCTTCGAGACGCTTCGCGGGCAGGATGGTCATCTTCGCCAGCGCATCCATGAGCGGCAGCAGTTTCTTCTCGCGGGAGTAATGGCCGAGCACGCGCGCAAAGGTGCCTGCGCCGCGCGGATGACCTTTGCCATCGACAAACGGAATGCCGTCGCTGGCGATCATCACGCCGGGATGCGCGATGGCCTTCTCGACGTTCTCGTCCTTCATCATGTAGATGATCACCCAGCCGCCTTGCTTGCGATACGACTCAAACGTCTCCTTTGTGAGCCTCTCGCCCGTCGCGGCCCAGGCGAGATCGCCATAACTGATTTTGAGATTGTCCTGCCAGCCGGGGTTGAACATCGCCGACTCTAGCGCGGTGGAAGCGGCGGTGTAGGGATACACTTCGGTCGTGAGATCCATGCCTGCGGCCTTGCTGGCGTCGATCAGCTTCAAGACCTCCGGCACATCCGTGATGCCGCTGCTGCCGACATGCACGATGTGCAGCGCTGCGCCGGTTTTCTTTGCCGTGTCGATGGCCTCGCGGATCGCAGCGATGCCAAAGGCACGCGTGTGGACAAAAGCGGGCACCTTGCGCTGCGCCGCGATGCGAAACATGGCCTCGATCTCGCTCGGATCAGCCGCTGGCGTGTAATTGATGCCGAATCCGATGCCCAGCGCGCCTTCATCGAGCCCGCGACGAATCGCCTCATCCATGAGCTTCAATTCGGCCTCGCTCGCGATCTGGTTGGCACCTGCGGGCGATGCGCCGAGGCCGGAAACTCGGGCGCGATTCACCGCCCAGTGGCCGATGCGAAGCTGCGGATGAAACGCGGCAAAGCGCACCGTGATGTGGCCGACAGCAGCCCCGAAATTCAGCGGCGCTTTGCCTTCCATGGAGCGATACCATTCACTCACCGGATAAACGCCGACTTCCATGTCGAGCACCGTCGTCACGCCATCACGCGCCTGGATCTGCATGTCGCCAGTGGTCTGGCCGTGCGCATGGATGTCGATGAAACCGGGAGACACGACGTGACCGGCCACATTGATGATTTGATCACCGGAAAGTGGCACCTCGGAGATCGCGCTGATTTTGCCGCCGGTAATGCCGATGTGCCGCACGGCATCGAGACCGCTCGCCGGGTCCATCACGCGACCGTTGGCGATGACGAGGTCGTGCGCAGAAAGTGGAAGCGAGGTGGCCAAAGTGGCGAAGGCAGTGAGGAATCGAAGACATGCATTCATAAATTGGAAAGTGGCGGGCGTTGCGGTGGTTGCATCTGGATACGCGCAGCCAGCACGATTGCTGTTCGGAGTCCGTATGTTTTCTCCAGCCATGAATCATCTCCTGCTCGCCGTGCTGACGGCATTTCCTGTCCTCGCCTTTGCCCAAACGAATGCTCCCGCTCCGTCGGGTGATGCGCCGTCCATTCCTGTCGAACGACACGCTGCGATCACAGGGCAGGGCTATTTCCCGGTGGCGATTCGATTGCACGATGGCCGCATCGCCGTGGTGATGCGTGGTGGCGCGGGACACCTCGGTCTGGCGGGGCGGCTGGACATGATCTTCTCCAGTGATGAAGGCAAAACGTGGTCGAAGCCGGTGGTGGTGAATGATTCGCCCATCGACGACCGCAATCCGGCGCTCGGCGTGGCCAAGGACGGCACCCTCGTCGTCGGCTTCTGGCGCACAGCGACGTATGACGAAGCGGGCAAATACAGCCCGAAACTCACCGACAAAGAACGCAGCACCTGGGTCACGAGGTCAAAGGATGGCGGCCAGACATGGTCGGAGCCGACGCGGATCGACGTGAGCGACATCGAGCTGGGCAGTCCGTTTGGCCGCATGGTCACGCTGCCAGATGGGGCGATGCTGATGGCGATCTACGGCTATCAGGTGCGCCCCGCAGGCGAGAAGCTGCCCGGCGACCGCAACCACAGCTATGTCTATCGCTCCACCGACGACGGGCAGACGTGGAAGCGCCTGTCGGAGATCGGCGATGGGAAACAGCAGCTCAATGAAACCGCATTGGAGCGGATGCCCGATGGCCGGATCATCGCCGCGATGCGCTCACGCGCTGGCGAGGTGTGGCTCTCCGAAAGCGCGGACAGTGGCTCGACTTGGTCGGCCACAAAGCAACTCACGCCTGTGAACGTGCATCCCGCCGATCTCTGCGTGCTTCCCGATGGTCGCGTGCTCATGACCGTCGGCAATCGCGTCGGTCCCACCGGCGTGCTCGGCATGGTGGGCGACACGCACGGTCAGTTCGATTGGGAAAAACGATTCGCGCTCGTGAATGACGCGCTCGGTCGTGATTGCGGCTACCCGAGCAGCATCGCGCTCAAAGACGGGCGCGTGCTCACGCTTTACTACGCCACTCGGGTGAAGAACGAGCCGGCATGGAAAGCACACTGCGGCGCGGTAATTTTCACCCCACCAGCTCGTTGATCACCTGCCCGCCTTCGACCACGATGGGGCGCGGGCGGCCTTGCGGATCAGTCCAGTGCGCGTGGGTGTCGATGCCGAGATGATGAAACACCGTGGCGGCAAGATCACCTGGGGCAACGCGGCGGCTGTCGATGTCCCCGCCTTGCCTGTCAGTGCTGCCGATGACCTGGCCGTGCCTCATGCCACCGCCAGCGGCGACCATGGACATCACGCGCGGCCAGTGATCGCGTCCGGCGTTCTTGTTGATCGTCGGGCTGCGGCCAAACTCGCCCATCATGAGGATGAGCGTGCTGTCGAGCAGACCACGGTCTTCCAGATCAGTGACGATGGCGTGCAGCGTGCGGTCCACGCTCGGTAACAGCGGCGTGAGACCCTTTTTGATGCCGCCCCACTTCACCTCATCGCCATGATGATCAAAGTAGCCCCAGGCACCGCTCACGGTGACAAAGGTGGAGCCAGCTTCGACGAGACGACGTGCCAGCAGCGCTTTCTCGCCAATGCTGTCGCGGCCATAGCGGTCACGCATCGCAGGCGTTTCGGCGTCGAGATTGAAGGCGCGTTGCGCGTTGCCGGTCATGAGCACCTCGTAGGCCTGCTGCGTGTAGCGATCCGCAGCGGCAATTTGAGCATTGCCATCGACGCTGCGCTTCCAGTCGTCCATCTGTGTGAGCAAATCACGGCGATTGCCGAGACGCTCGATGGTCAAGCCTTCGGAGAGTTTGAGACGGCCGGACAAATCCTTGCCGCTGACAGGTTCGAAGTCGCCACCCATGTGCCCCGCGCCCCAGATATCGGCAGGCAGCGAGTCAGCCAGAGCAACGTAACCAGGAATGCCCGGTGCGTTTGCCCCGCGAAATTTCGCCGCAATCGAACCCATCGACGGCCAACCGCCTCCATCGCGACCATCGTTCGTGCGCTTTGCGAGCGGATTGCAGGCCTGCATGGTGATCGGCGTGTGATTGCTGGCGCTGCAATCAACCGAGCGGATCAGCGTGAGCTTGTCCATGATCTTCGCGGTGAGTGGCAAGTGCTCGCAGACATGAATGCCGGGCACTTTCGTCGAGATGTGACCGAAGGGGCCGCGAATCTCGCTCGGCGCGTCCGGTTTTGGGTCCCACATGTCGATGTGACTCGGCCCGCCGGAGAGCCAGAAGAGGATCACGTTCGTCTTGCTCTTCGCTTGGCCGGTTGCGGCGGCCAGCGCCTGCGTCTGGAGCAGCGAAGGCATCGAAATACCTGCCAAGCCAGCGAGGCCGGTCTGAAGAAACCCACGCCGCGTGGAGCCGACGCGCAGCAGATCTCCGCGAGCGGGACTGAAGGCCTGAGTGATGGATGCAGTCTTGGGATTCATGCGGGTGACGTGGAGTTGCACCATAACCTACGCCGCCACATCGCCTGACTTGCCGTGCGGCTCAAAAGAGTCAGGTCTTTGCCGCTGGAAACAAGGCGTGCATCGCACGCACAGATTGTTCGACGAGAATCCCCGCCGACACCGATGAGGTTGTAGCCGGGGGCGCTAGCCCCCTCGCCGCTGAGGCTCCTTCGCACCGCATCCATCAGCTTGTGTCTCGTCTGCCTGCTCGCATCCGCGCAAGATAAAGCTTTGCGCTCAAGTAGGTAGTTGGCGACTCAAACCATGAGATACTTCTCCCATTCACTTCACCTCACCAATGGCAAGTCATCTGCGCGCAGGGCGTGGGTGCTGTCACTGGCGATGGTGTGTGGGGCGATGGCTTCAGCGGCGGATGCGGCTAAGCCCTGGTGGGAGAAGATTGACCCGGCCACACTGCCTGCGGCGAACCTGCCGATGGCGGAGGTGATCGATCGCTGCATTGATCAAAAACTGAAGCAGCGTGATGTGATGCCCGCTCTGACGGCGCCTCTCGAGACGCGACTGCGGCGGCTGATGCTCGACCTGCACGGGCGCGTGCCGACATTGGGTGAGCTGGATGCGTTCGTGGCCGAAGGCGACTCACCGGAGGCATGGGCTCGCCATGTGGACCGGCTCATGGCAAGTCAGGCTTTTGATCGCCATCTGTCGAATGAGTTGAACTGGCTGCTGATGGACGGACAGGGCACGGAGTTTCAAAAGTATCTCGATCTCGCCGTGACGAAGAAGAAAGGCTGGGACGTGGTGTTCCGCGATGCCATCGCAGGACAGGTGGACACCGAGTCACGGCCCGGTGTGGATCAGTTTTTGCGGCAGAGGGTGATGGACACCGACCGCATGGCCAATGATGTGAGTGTGCGCTTCTTCGGCGTGAACATCAGTTGCGCCCAGTGTCACGATCACCCGTATGTGAAGGACTGGACGCAGGACACCTACTACGGGATGAAGTCCTTCTTTGCCCGCACCTTCGACAACGGAGGTTTCGTCGGCGAGCGTGAGTATGGGCAGATCAGCTTCAAGACCAGCAAGGGCAAAGAGAAGCCCGCGACCTTGAGTTTCCTTGGCGGCGCGCCTTTGACCGACCCTGCTTCAATGGAGCCGACCGAAGAGCAGAAGAAGGCCGAGCGTGCGCTGCTGGAGCAGTTGAAGAAGGACAAGAAACCACCGCCGCCCGCGCAATACAGCCGCAGAGCACGGTTGATCGAGACGGGACTGGCGACAGAGCAACAGCATTGGTTTACCCGGGCCATCGTTAATCGCATGTGGGACCGCTTGTTCGGCTGTGGCCTGGTGATGCCGCTCGACCAAATGCACGGCGAAAACACCCCGAGCCATCCGGAGCTGATGCAGTGGTTGGCGCGCGACTTGGCGGCCAATGGCTACGATCTCCGGCGCCTGATCCGCGGCATCGTGACGAGCAAGGCATGGCAGCGCGACAGCCGTTGGAAGAGCGACACGCGTCCGCCCATGGACCTGTTCGCGGTCGCCCATCCGCGACCGCTGACTCCGAGACAGCAGGCGATGTCGCTGCGGTTCGCTGCGATGGAGCCGTCGTATCTTGCGCCAGGCAAAGCGAAGCCCGAGGAGATCGAGCAACGCATCCTCAACACCGAGCGCGGTGCATCAGGCTATGAGCGCTGGTTCGAGCGCCCGGGCGAGGACTTCCAGGTGTCGGTGGATGAGGCATTGTTCCTCAGCAACAGCAACGACGTGCAAGGCCAGTTGCTCGACGGCAGCGGCTTGGTGAAAGCAATGGAAGCGCTGCCCGAGGTTGCGGAGCGCATTCGTCTCGCAGGCAAAGCGATCTGGCAGCGCGAGTTGAGCGAGGAGGAAGTTTCGTTGCTGGCCAGCTATCTCGACGCGCGCAGCGATCGCCCGCAGGCGGGGCTGCGGCAGATTGTGTGGGCCATGCTGTCGAGCGCGGAGTTCCGCTTCAACTACTGACCCTTTTCTCAAACACCAACGGACATGAGCAATCCATCCAACTACTGCGGCACCAACGCACACCACATCAGCCGCAGGGCCTTCTTGAGCCAGGCGCTCGCGGTCGGCTCCGGCTCTCTGCTCGGCAGCAGCGGAGCGATTCACGCACTGGACGAGACCTCCATCAATGACGCGCTACGCAAGACTGGACGCAGCGTCATCCTGCTCTGGCTGGCCGGTGGATCGAGCCAACTGGAGACTTGGGATCCCAAGCCAGGTCGTCCTACTGGAGGTCCGTATGACTCTATCCCCACCTCGGTGCCCGGAGTGCACATCTCCGAGCTGATGCCAAAGATGGCCAAGCGCATGCATCGCACCGCCATCATCCGCTCGCTCAACACCCGCGATGGCGGGCATGGCACGGGCGCGGAGATGATGCTGCGTGGCCGCAAGAATGAAGCCGCTCTGCAATACCCAGACCTCGGCTCCATCATCGCGAAGGAACTCGGCCGCGCCGACAGCCGCGTGCCGGGCTACGTGTCGTTTTACTCACAAACCGAAGGACGTGGCAGCGGCAAGCTCTCGCCCGCCTTCCTCGGTGCGCGCTATGCGCCGATGAACCTCGACGACAGCACCATGCCGCCAAACCTCACGCGGCTGGAGGCCATCAACGACCTCGATCACCGCGACCGCGCGCGCTTACGCGACCTGCTCAGTGCGCGCTTCTCCGCTGGTCGCGAGACCGAGACAATGCGTAGCCACGCCTCCGCCTATGCTCGGGTGCATGGCTTGATGAGCAGTGAGCCGCTCTTCGACATCGAGAAAGAACCGCGCTGGGTGCGCAACTGGTATGGCCCCTCGCTCTTCGGCCAGCAGGCACTGATGGCGCGGCGCATGGTGGAGGCAGGAGTGTCGTTCGTGCGCGTCTCGCGGGCCTGGTGGGACAGCCACGGGCAGAACTTCGAAACGCACGCCGAGATGGTGCCGGAACTGGATCACGTGATGGCCACGCTGCTCGATGATCTCGATCAACGCGGCCTGCTGGAATCGACTCTCGTGGTCGCCTACGGTGAGTTCGGCCGCACGCCGACCATCAATGCCAGCCTAGGGCGCGATCATTTCGCCGATGCCTGGAGCGCGGCGCTGTATGGCTGCGGCATCCAGGAAGGAGCCGTGTGGGGCAAAACGGACGAGGACGGGCGCAAGGTCGTCGAGGGCGAAGTCGGTGCAGGTGAGTTGTTCGCCACCATTCTGGCGGCGGTCGGCATCGATCCGAACCATGAATACCAAGTCGGCGCGCGTCCCGTGCCGTTGGTCAATCCCGGCATCCGTCCCATCCGCGAGCTGCTTGCGTAACCCTCACTCGTTGTCTCGATCATGGCTGCGTCATTCACCATCAAGGAAGAGAAGAAGCTCTCCCGCCAGGACATCCACTTTAGCCTCGCCCGCGTGCCGGGCACGAGCCAGGTCTTCTCCGGCAGCTCGGATGGTGGCATCTATTTCACCGATCTCGCCGTCGAGAAGCCGGAGCCAATCGCGCTCGACGGCGGCGAGGTGCGGCATCGTCCCGGCGGCTATGTCACAGGGCTCGCGCTCGCGGCGGATCACAGCCGCCTGGTCTCCGGCTCGTATGACAAGCAGCTCATCTGGTGGGATGTGGCATCGCGGAAGCCCGTTCACGCCGTGGCCACTGCCCATGCGAAATGGATCCGCAAAGTCGTGGCAGCGCCTGATGGCAAACTCGTCGCCAGCGTGGCCGATGACATGATTTGCCGGCTATGGGACGGACTCAGCGGAAAGCCGCTGGGCGAGCTGCAAGGCCATGACGCCGAGACGCCGCATCAGTATCCATCCATGCTCTTCACCTGCGCCTTCAACGCCGATGGCTCACGACTTGCCACCGCAGACAAGATGGGCCGCATCGTGATCTGGGACGTGGCCGCACGAAAAGCCATCACCACGCTGGATGCCTCGTGCATGTATACCTGGGACCCGAAGCAGCGCCGCCACTCCATCGGCGGTGTGCGGGCCTTGGCTTTCTCACCCGACGGTCGTCAGTTGGCCGCTGGAGGCATCGGCCAGATCGGCAACATCGATCACCTCGGCGCGGGCGCACGTTTCCGGCTGTTTGATTGGGAGAAGGGCGAGACGCTCGCCGAGATCGAGTCCTCTGCGACCAAGGGCATCGTTCAGTGCTTGGCATTTCATCCGCAAGGCCAGTGGTTGCTCGGTTGCGGTGGCGACAACGCTGGCTTCGCGATCCTCATCGATCCTGCGACGCGCAAGATCGCCTATGAGGGCAAGGCCCCGTTCCACGTGCACGACTTTGTGGTCAACGAAGCCGCTGACCGCGTCATCGTCGCCGGTCACAACGGCCTGGCCGTGACCAGCATCTCGATGGGCTGATCGTTCCACCTGCCGATCTCACCCTTCCTCGCCCGATGTCAGGGCTTTGTTGTTGGAAACAGCGCCTGCATGGCCCGCACGGTTTGATCGACGAGAATCTGTCCACCTTCGGGTCCTACTCTATTGACGTGCGGCAGGCCGCTGTAGCTGCCGCCTTCGATGGCGAGCGTGGTGGGCAGATACATGCCGCAGCCGTTGGTGAGCTGGAGCACAAAGGTCTGCTGCGCGGGGCTGCGGGCCTTCATCTGGATGCCCCAGTCGAGATACAGCTCAAAGGTGTTCGTGGTGATGGCGACGTCGCCGAGACGCAGGACGTGCAGCTCCATCTCGTAAGGCGGCAGTTTGTCGGCTTCCTCGAAGCGCTTCACGATGCCCTGTTCGAGCTTCAGCATGGTGATGACGCGGTTGTCCGGCTTCTCGACGACGCTGTATTGCGCGATGTTCTTCTTCGCGTCCGCATACTCGCGTTCGAGGATCTTGCGCGGCGGCAGCGGCAGGTCTTCGACGATGTGACCAAAGGGCGCGTCGCTGCGGATGTCGGCCTTCGCGGCATCGAGCGTGTCGAAAACGGCGTTGCTGATGCGGCGACCGAGTTCCTGCTGCCGCGTGAGGCCGCGCAGCTTGATCATGTGGGCCTCGGCGTCCTTGCGATACTGCGGATGCGGCGATTGATCGCCCGCCGCACTGCACCAGCCGAGCACGGTCAGGTCAGGCAGGTTCAATTTGGCCTTCAACTGCTCGCGTGCGTCGTGCCAGAAGTCCGCGTTGAGGGCGCTGCGGCTTTCCACTTCCTGCGAAGGACATGCGACGTTGATTGCGACGGCTTGAAGCTGCTTTTCGGCATTCCAGAAGAACAGAGTCTCGATTCCCGAGTCGGAACCGGCCTCCATGTGGCGGAAGCGCGCGTCATTCGTCTTCGCATACATCTGCGCGTGACCATCGGCGAAGACGGAACGGCGGTTTTCGCCGATCTGGGCAAAACCGAGCGTCCAACTCACACCGCCGGGCTTGCGGCTCTTCCAGGCTTGCACGGCGGCCTGCGACAGGCGCTCGACGAGAAACTTCGTGTATTCCGCCGGCTGCATGACGCCTTCTTTGGGAATCGGATAGGTGATCAACGTCTCCTCCGGAATCTCGGACGTCACCGGCGCGGTGTGCGTGTGCGTGGCGGAAACGATGACCTTCCGCACATCGAAGTCCGGCAGCAGCGGCTTCAAATGCTGGCGAAACTGCGCGAGCACGGAGTGATGAATGCCCACAAGGTCACAGGAGATGAGAATGCTCTGATCGACCACCTTGCCGCCCTCCGCCGACTCAATCGCCACCGCAGCGGCGATGATCGGCGCTTCGACGCTTTGCGATATGCGCGTCCCAAACTGCCCTGCGAGCGCCACCGGCCTGTCGGGCGTGATGCTGATGGTCGAAGAGCCGATGCGGAGTTCGGCGGCGTGCAGCGAAGAGGTGACCAGTAGAGCAAGGAGAAGTCGCATGAGGATCAAACGGTCTGCCGCATCGGAATCTTCGAAACTCAGGGTGCATGACGCATGCAACAATGAGTCATGCGTTGGCTTATTGAATGCCTCCTTACCGCCATGAACCCCACTGCTGCTACCAACCGCCGCTCCTTTCTCCAAAACACCGCCGCCGCGGCCTCCACGCTGATATTGCCTTCTGGACTGCTGCGCGGCCAGTCGGCGCGCAAGCTCAACGTCGGCTTCATCGGCATGGGCGGGCAGATTCAGGGCCACGTAAGCAAGATTGTGCAACTCGGTCATCACGTCGGCGCACTGTGCGATGTCGATTCGGCGCAGATCGAGAACTCGAAGAAGCGGCATGGCGCGGGCGTGGCCGACGCGGCGGTTTATCGCGACTACCGCGTGCTGCTTGAAAAAGAGAAGTCGCTCGACGCAGTCGTCATCGCCACGCCGGACCACTGGCATGCGCCGATCTGCCGTGCGGTGATGCAGGCGGGCAAGCATGTGTATTGCGAGAAGCCGCTCACGCACACCATCGCGGAGGCACGTGAGCTGCGCGAGATGGCACGCACCGCGAAGGTGATCACGCAGACCGGCAATCAGGGCAGCGCATCACCGAATCTGCGCCGCAGCATGGAGCTGATCGGCGCGGGATTCTTCGGCGCGATCAGCGACATCCACGTCTGGCATCCCACGCACAGTTGGCCGAGCGGCGAGGAGCGCCCTGCGGGCCATGATCCCATCCCTGCGACGCTCGACTGGGACTTCTGGCTCGGCACCGCGCCCGAACGCGCCTACAAGACCGGCATCTACCATCCGGCGAAGTGGCGCGGCTGGTATGATTTTGGCAACGGCTCGCTCGGTGACTTCTGCTGCCACGGCTTCAACATGCCTGTGCGCGCGTTGAACCTCGACTATCCGACGCGCATCGAGATCACCGGCACGGGAATGGGCAAGGAGAGCTTCGCCGCAGCTTGCACGGTGCATTTTCATTTCGCGGCTCGCGGCGATCGCGGCCCGGTGCGCTTGCATTTCTACACCGGTGGCGATTTGCCGCCTGCGGAGGTCACCGCGCCGCTCGTCGCCACATTCGGCAGCCTGCCACGCACCGGCTGCCTGCTCATCGGCGAGCACGGGCAGCTCCAAAGCGGCCTGTGGAATTCCGAATGCTATGTGAAGCTCAACAGTGACGCGAAATTCACCGGCGCGGACAATCATCCCGCCGCGAAACAGGTGCCCATCTCGCTCCCACGCGTCAAAGGCCACATCGACGAGTGGATCGACGCGATCCAAGACGGGCCGAAAGTCTTCGCCGACTTCGATCTCGGCGGCCACCTCACCGAGATCGGCCTCTCCGGCATCGTGGCGCTGCGTTTGCAAAAAAGCATCGACTGGGACGGCCCGAACATGAAAGTCCCCGGCATGCCGGAGGCGGACAAGTTTATCCGCAAGACCGAGCGGGCGAAATACGGGCGGGCGTAAGGGCTGGGTGACCATGGTCAACCCGGCCTGACAGCTCAGAAGCCGCTTCCAAGCAGCGAAACGGCATCCATTTCCTTATTGAAGGCTGAAAGGCACCCGGATCGGGCACGTTTACGCGCCACCATGATGAACCGCCGCAAACTCCTCCGTCAGATCACCGCCACCGCTGGTGCTGCTTTGGGATCACCGTTTTTTTCCGGGATCAGCCAGGCTGCCCCGCGTGCCACGAGCGGTGGGCCGAAGCGTGTGATCTTTTTCCTCCAGAATCAGGGTTTTGATCCAAAAACCTGCATCCCGGCGGGCATGACGAGCAGCGGCTCGCTGGCCAAGGCGAAGCTGCCTGAGCCGATTTCGGCGCTGGAGCCATTTAAGGAGCGCCTGCACATCATCAACGGCCTGCACGGCCTCCACACCAGCCCGTCGCACAGCGCCTTCTTCGGGGCGCTCGGCGGCTACCGCGGCAGCGATGGCACACCGCCCAGTGCGTCCACGATTGACTATGAATTGAGCAAAGTGTTGCCGGAGACGCTCCTGCCGCATCTCTGCATTGGCATGGACTCGATGGAAAACATGAAGGCCAAGCCCACGGTGGCAAACCTTTCGGCCAGTGGTGCGGGGCAGCCGATTTTCATGCATTCGAACCCGAATCACCTCTATGAGATGCTCTACGGCGGCATCTCGGACGGGGACATTCGCAAGCAGCATGAGGCTCGCTCCAGCATGTTCGACCGCATCGAACAGCTCGCCGCCGCACAGGGCAAGGCGCTGCCGATGGCGGACCAGCAGCGCTATGGGCGCTACGTGCAGGGCTTCCAGGACATCAACGGCTTGCGGGCACGCCTCAGCGGCGTCTCCGATCACCTGCGAAAATTCGCGCCGAAAGTCGATGAACGCTACACCAAGCCCCAGTTCGAAACCGACTGGCATGACGTGCTCCTCGACCTCGGCATCTCGGCGATCAAATCGGGCATCACCAGTGTGCTCACCATCGGCTCAGGCCGCGGGGAGATCTTCGGCTCATGGAAAGGCATCGGCGTCGAGGAGCAGGGCCACAATCTCGGCCACATGGAGCAGCCGGATAATCCGATCTGGATCAAAATCCGCCAATACAACAGCCGCATGCTCGTGAAGCTCATGGAGCAGCTCGAAAGCGTGCCTGAGGGCAGCGGCACGATGATGGACAACACGCTCATCGTTTACACCAGCAACAACGCCGACAAACAACACACCAGCGGCGCGACCTGGCCTGTGATGCTCCTTGGGAACTGCGGCGGCGTCTTCAAGACCGGCTGTTTCACCCAACTCGATGGCACGCGTCCGATCAACGCCCTCTACTCCAGCATCCTGACGGCTTCAGGCGTCCAATGCGACCGCTTCAACATGAGCGAGAAGATGGCGGCGAAGTTTGATTCCGGCGTCGGTCCCCTCAAAGAAGTACTGGCGTGATCCGTGCGCTCCTGTTTTGCTCCATTGCCCTCACAGCCACCGTTTGCGCCCAAAACTGGCCGCAGGCGTCCGGGCCGAACCTCAATTGGAAAGTCGAAGGAGCCGCGCCGCCGCTGAAATGGTCGGTCGTGGGCGCTGAAAACATCCTTTGGCGCACTCCTTTGCCGGAAGGCGGACAAAGCGCGGTGACGATCTGGGGTGATCGCGCCTTCGTGACGACGCATCGTCCGATGGAGGAATCGAGCGACCGGCTTGAGCCGAACATCGTCGGCTACTGCCTGGATGCGAATACCGGCAAGATTCTCTGGAAAGTCGATCTTCCCGGCACGGACCCGGTGAGCACGGCGGGCATTTTCAGCGATGGCACCACCTTTGCGCCCATCGCCGATGGTGAACACGTCTGGTTCTTCAATCGTTGCGGTTCGATGGGCTGTTTTGATTTTAATGGCAAGCCAGTGTGGCTTCGCGAGTTCCGCCCGCTCACGCGCCACACGAACCGCGAATGCGAACCCATCCTCGTCGGCGACAAGATCATCACGGTCGAAGTCCGCAACAAAGAGGCCGGGCAAAAACTGGAGCGACACAAGCCGGTGCCACCGGGAATCGATCCGCGTGATGTCTGGACCTACCTGCACGCGATCGACAAGAAGACCGGCAAAATCCTGTGGCTCGAAGAAGTCGGCACCTGTGTCCACAACACACCCATGGCTGGGAAGTTGGCGGATGGCCGCTGGGCGATCGCGCATGGCCGCGGCGGCGGTCATTCCCCCTTGGAAGAGCCTTATGGCGTGAGCCTGACCCTGCTCGACTCTGGCAAAACGCTCTGGAGCCGAGAGTCCAAGGGCGACAGCTCCTACAACTCGCATTGGAACGCGAAACACGTGTTCTGGTTTCAGGGACCCAACCACCTCGTGCTCGACACCTCGACGGGTGAGATCCTACGCACTCAAAACGTGACCGAAAACGTGGACATCACCGATGCGCAGACCGGCAAACGCGAGCACGGATTCGCCTTCAAGGCCAGCAAGCGCATGCCGCTAACGAATCAGACCAACATCATCGTCGGTGACTGGCACTACTTCCTCGCTCACGACATCGCCGCCATCGGCCGCGTGCACATTGAAACCGGCAAAACCGAGTACCTGCGCGTCCCGGTGCAACTCATCGCCGGAACGGAACCAAAACGAATCTGGGACATGAAGGAGGCGCTTCCGAACGACACGAAGAACTCACGCGGCATCGACATCGCGACCGACAAACGCGCCAAAGGCACCGGTTGGGGCCATGTTTCCGCAGCGAGCCCGACTCTGGTCAATCGCCACCTGTTCTTCCCCATCATGAACGGCACGGTTTATGTCATCAATGCCTTTGCCGAAACGCTCGATGAAAAAGCCCTCGTCGCGATCAATGACCTCGGACCCGCAGGTGAGACCTGGACGCTCGCATCGTTCAGTTACGCCAATGGCCGCCTCTGGATGCACACGATGAAGGAGGTCATCTGCATTGGAACCAACTGACTGCCTTCACCGCGACCTAGCTGAGCCGCCTCACCCAACTGACTTCCATTTTTTTCCAGCAGCCGCACTTTGATCTCCCGAAGATTCAAGGATGCCAGCAGATTGAAATTCAAAATAATCTGCGGGCCTCCCTGAATCTGCGGGAAGAATAAAAACCTCTCCATTTTGCTCCAACACCCCCATGATCACCCGAGCCACAAGTTCTCCAACGACCCGCCAAGCTTCTCTCATCGTGATGATGCTCAGCGCCGGAATCGTGCTGCCAGCTCTGGCTGCGGAAACCTACACGCCGGGCAAGCCCGTTCAGGCGAAGTTCAAAGACCTCGCGCTGCCTTTCCTCGAACAACACTGCTTTGACTGCCACGACAACGACACGCAAAAGGGCGATCTGAACCTCAGCGAACTCACCGCGGTGGATGAGACCAACGCCGCCACTTGGAAGTCCGTGTGGGCACAGATCGCGCTGGAGGAAATGCCGCCGAAAAAGCAGGACCAGCCCGAAGTCATCGACCGGTTGCGTTTCTCCGACTGGATCGTCGGCGAGCTGCAACGCGTCATGAAGGACAAGGGCGGCTTCCACGCGCATCTCGATCCAAAGAAGGCTAACTTCATCAGTCACGACCTGCTCTTTGGCAAACTGCCGGAAGGCATCAAGCTGACACCCACCGCCTCCCCTGCCCGCATCTGGCGCGTGACGCCGCAGGAGCACATCACGCGGCTCAACGAACTGATCAACACCGAGCCGACATACGATCCGCGGAAGCCCGGCCTCCGCACCCACGGTGATGCCGTTCCAACCAACCACGGAGGCGAGTTGAAGCTCTACTTTGGCGTCGATAACATTCTAAGGTGGGAAGGAGGCACGGTGGCCTATGCCACCTCGGTGAAAAGCGTGCCCGTGGTGCTGTCTTCGGCCCGCAAGGTCGGCTTGAAGAACTACCCCGACTTTTACACCGTCAACAGCGCCGAAGCGACGCAGATCCTCGGCAAGGCGGAGGACATCTTGCAATTCATGGCCTACGGCCCGCTCAGCCTCGTCGGCATGAAGGAGCAGATCACCGATGACCCGAAAACCTACGACAAGGTGAAGCCGAAGGGCGACTTGCGCGGGCTGCCGACGGCCATTGTTTACAGCACGAAAGTCCTGCGGCCGCTGACCCCTCTGCACGATCTCATGAAGGAGCCGCAGGTCACCGACACACGCCTGCGTGCTGCTGTGGACTACCTTTTCGAAGCTCTGACCTTCCGTCCGCCAAACAAGGCCGAGTCCGACAATTACCTGCAAATCGTCAAAGACAGCATCGCCAAGGTCGGCAAGGAAGACGGCGTCTTCATGGGCCTGTCGTCCATCTTTCTCGATCGCGACGCGTTGTTTCGTCACGAATTGGCGGAAACCGGCAAGCCGGACGAGCACGGCCGCGTCATGCTGCAGGATTGGGAGCTGGGCCTCGCCGTGAATCACGCGCTGCGCTACATCAAACCCGACGAACCTCTCCGTCAGGCGATCCTCGAAGGCCACATGAAGACGCGTGAAGATGTGCAACGTGAGGTCACCCGCATGCTCGCAGACGAAAGCATCCGCAAGCCGCGCGTCCTGCAGTTCTTCCGCGATTACTTCGACTACGATCTGGGCGGTTACATTTGCAAAGACACCAAGGCACTGGCCGGCACCGGAATCTCACTTCGAGGGGATGGGCATTACGGCGCCATGTTTGACGCCACAGCCAGCACGGACCGCCTGATCGAGCTGGTCCTCGCAGAAGACAAAAACGTGCTCAAGGAGCTGCTCACCACCCAGCGCGTCGTCGCCACCAAGACCGACAACATCTACTTCGGCAGGAAACTCACCAAGGAAGAGCAGGCTGCCGCGGTGGCCGCGAAGAAGAAGGCTGAGGCAGAGGAGGAGCAGAAAGAAGCGGCTAGACTCCAGGCGATGAAGGCGGAGGTCGCCGCATTGGAAGCCAAGTTGAAGGACAATCCCGACGACAAGGCCGCCCAGAAATCCCTCGCCCAGCAAAGCAAGTTGCTGGCCGCAGCCGAGAAGAGAGCCGACAACGAGAAGAAGGCACGGAAGCGCGGCGGGGGTGGCAACACCGATATCGCCATTGCCAACCTGACCGGCCCGCCAACGGAAGCGCGCGTCAGCCGACCCTCATTTGGAGCTGGCTCCATGAAACCCGAGCGCATCCTGGCCACCGCGCCCGCGGGTGAGCGACTCGGCATCCTCACTCACCCAGCCTGGCTCGTTTCCCAATCTGATGCCATGGATAACCACGCCATCCATCGCGGCATCTGGATTCGCGAGCGTCTCCTCGGCGGTGGCATCCCCGATGTGCCCATCACCGTCGATGCCCAGCTTCCCGTCGAGCCGCAAAGCACGCTGCGCGAGCGCATGCGCGTGACGAAGGCAAAGTACTGCTGGACCTGCCACCAGAAGATGGATCCGCTCGGACTGCCCTTCGAAATGTACAACCACGCCGGCCTCTTCCGCACCACCGAGCTCGACAAACCCGTCGATGCCACTGGTGAGATCATCAACAGCGGCGATCCAGCCCTCGATGGCCCCGTCAAGAACGCCCTCGAAATGATCCAAAAGCTCGCCGAGAGCCAGCGCGTCGAGCAAGTCTTCGTCCGCCACGCCTTCCGCTTCTGGATGGGCCGCAACGAAACCCTCAACGACGCCCCCGTGCTCAAAGCCGCCCACGCCGCCTACCGCAACAACGGCGGCAGCATGAAAGCCCTCATCACTTCCCTCCTAACTTCGGATGCCTTCTTATATCGCAAGGTGGAGCGTGCAGCGAAGACGGCGGCAAAGTGACCTCCAGACGGCACACGGCACGCCACGCAAGGTCTGCGGCGTAGCGGACCACTTTAACCCGGATCATGCAATAGGAGCAAGCGGAAGAGCTGGAGCTCTTGTCAGACGGGGGGATTGACGGGCATGGCAGAATCACCTGCATGGTGAATCTGCCGATCGAATACTCTGGCAAGCCCGTGACGCCCTTTGGCGGCATGGCGTTGATGAAACGTTTTGTCGATCAGACGGGCATCCGAGAGCATCTCGCCACGCTGGATTTGCCCCGGGGCGGCTCCAACTGCGCCTACGATCCAGTCCACGTCATCGAATCCTTCTGGCTGGGCATCTGGACGGGAGCCAGCCGCTACATCCACTGCGACTGGCTGCGGCAGGACGAGACACTGGCTGCCATCTTCGGCTACGACCGCCTGCCCAGCCAAAGCACCTACAGCCGGTTCTTCGGGCGCTTCTCCCAGGCGCGCAACACGGCGGTGTTCCCGGCATTGCAACGCTGGTTCTTTGAGCAGATCCACGTCGGCGCGGTGACGGTGGACTTCGACAGCACCGTCATCACACGCGAGGGCAGCCAGGAAGGCACGGCCAAAGGCTACAACCCCAACCGCAAAGGGCGCAACTCGCACCACCCGCTCATCGCCTTCATCAGCCAGACACGCATGGTGGCCAACGCCTGGCTGCGCCCGGGCAACACCGCGGCGTGCTCCAACTGCGTGGAGTTCATGCGCGAGACCTTCGATGAAGCGCTCGCCGGAGTGAAGGTGGGCCTGGTGCGAGCCGACAGCGGCTTTTACACCAACGACATCTTGAGCACGCTGGAAGAGCGCAGCGTGCCCTACATCATCGCCGCAAAAGCCTACGCCAACCTCAAAAACGAGATCCATGGCATGAAGGACTGGGTGGAAGTCTGTCCCGGCATCGCGGTCAAAGAGTGGCTGCAGCAGCCGGCGAATCCCAAGGCCAAAGCGAGGCGGCACATCGTCGTGCGCAAGCAGACCAGCCGCCGTCCACAGGCGGGAGGCAAGCTGCTCTTCGAGGACCTGCCCGACTACCGCTTCAGCCTGTATGTGACCAACCTCGACCTGCCGCTGGACCAGATTTGGAACATCTACAACACCCGCGCCGATTGTGAGAATCGAATCAGGGAGCTAAAGCAGGACTTCGGCCTCGACGCCTTCTGCCTCCAGGACTTTTGGGCCACCGAAGCCTCGTTCCGCTTCATCATGGTGGCCTACAACCTCATCAGCCTGTTCCGTCACTTTGCACTCAACAGCCACAACCAGGCAACGTTGGCGACCTTGAGGTCCTATTGCTTTGCAATAGGAGCGTGGGTCAGCCACCACGCCCGCAAACGGGTGCTCAAGCTCTCACTGCCACGCCAAAAGCGCCCATGGATGGACTCCATCTCCCAACAGATCGAGGCTCGTCCGCCTCCGTTTGCCTATTCTACTGCATAGTCCGGGTTTAAATAAGCTCTGCAATCGGCTGGCCAAGATCAACGAGATACTGCGGCCTGCCAGTCGTGTCAGTGAGCGTGGTGCCGCGTGCGTCGATACCGAGGTGCTGATACAGCGTGGCGATTACGTCCTGATAATGCACCGGACGCTCGGTGGCCTCGGCGGCGTGTTTGTCGGTGGCGCCGATGACCTGACCGGTTTTAAGATGCCCCCCCGCCATGATGCCCATGGCTACTTTGGGCCAGTGATCGCGGCCGGCTTTGTCATTGATCTTTGGTGTGCGGCCAAACTCGCCCCAGACGATGATCATCACGTCCTGCAACATGCCGCGTTCATCGAGATCGGTGACCAGCGTGTTCAGCGCGTGATCGATCAGCGGACCGAGATAGCGCATGGCGGAGAAGTTTCGTGAATGTGTGTCGAAGTCGCTGATGGAGATGCTCACGCAGCGCACACCGGCCTCGATCAGGCGGCGCGCAAGCAGGAACTTCTGCGCGCACTTCGGGCTTTCCATCGAGCCAAAGGCATCTGCAGGGCGGATGATGCGCGGCGTGTAGCGTTCGAGCACTTGGGGATCTTCTTTGCTCAGATCCATCGCTGCCGCGAATCGACCGGAAGTCAGAATGCCGAGCGAGAGTTGATTGAACTCATCCAGCGCGTGCATCGAGCCGCTGGTGTCGATGTCGCGGCGGATCGTGTCGAGATCGCGCAGCAGCGACACTCGATCTTCGAGTCGCCCAACAGTCAGGCCTTTTGTTAGCGCCAAACTTTGACTGTGACCCGAGCCGCGACGCGCCAATTCGGCCTTCATGCCGTTTTCCAACTGCCGCTCAAACAGATGCGAGATGTCCGGGCGAAACGCTGAGGATGCCGTGCCGAGAAAGCCAGGCCGCGCACTGTTGCGCACGAGCGGGCGGCCTTGCATGAGATCGACAAAGGCAGGCGCGGAGTCCTTCGAAGTGCTTAGCAGTTTGCTCACCACACAACCCATCGCCGGACGTCCACCGATGAAGGCCAGCTCTTTGTCACCAAAGCCTGACTGGCACTGAAACGCATCGTGATTCCCCATCGCGCCGCTCAGCGAGCGCAGGAAGACATACTTGTCCGCATTCGCCGCCAATCGCGGCAGCAGCTCGGTCAAATGCAGCCCCGGAATCTTCGTCGGCAGCGATTTGAACTCACCACGAATCTCGCTCGGTGCGTCTGGCTTTGGATCGATGAGATCCATCTGCGGCGGACCGCCATCGAGATGAATGTTGATCACCGCCTTCGTCGAAGACCGCACTCCAGTCGCCGATTCCGCGCGCAGCAAGTCCGCCAGCGTCAGCGATCCAACACCGAGCGCCCCCGCCTTCAGAAAACTGCGGCGGTGGTGGCTGGAAGTGCTGCTCGGGAAGGTGAACATGCGCTCCAAACCTACGGTTCGCCGATGAAGGCACTTTCCGGGGATAATCGCACTGCAGCCACGCCGTATGCCTTTCCAACCATGAACAACCCGACACCCTATGGCCCTACCAGCTCGAAGCCCGCACGGATCCTCAAAGAGAAGATGATGAAAGGCCACACCGTCTTTGGCACGCTGATCCAACACGCTGTCGTGCCTGCCATTGTGGATTTCATTCCGGATGGCAGCATCGACTTCGTGATCGTCACCGCCGAGCACAATGCGCTCGACATCGCCGACTTCATGCCGCTGCGCTATGCACTGGCCGCGAAGGGCATCGCCACGCTGGCGCGCACGCACAGCCGAGATGCGGATGATGTGGCGAAGGTGTGTGATTCGTTCGACGGCGTGGTCATTCCGTATGCCGAAGACGTGGAGCTGATCAAACGCCTCGCTGCTGCAGCCGTGTATCGCCCGCTCAAAGGCGTGGCGCTGGAGCGTGCCATCAAAGAAGGCAAATGGCCCAGCGACAAGACCCGCGACTACATCGAGCAAAAGTGCGCCGACACGCTCTTCGTGCCAATGATCGAATCCGTCCGCGCCTTGGAGAATCTTGACGCCATCTGCGCCATCCCCGGCGTGAGCGCTCTCTTCATCGGCCCGAACGACATGACGACGAACATGGGCATCCCGAACGAATACGACAACCCGGAGTTCATCGCCGTGGTGCAGAAGGTCCTTGATGCCGCCGATAAGCGCCACATCCCCGCTGGCTCATGGTTTGGTAAAACCGAGCAGCAACTCCGCGCCATCAAGCAAGGCGCACGCTTCATCTGTCATTCGAATGACAGCAGCCTGCTGAAGGACATCATGACGACGGTCTTCGGAGCGCTGCGGCAAGGCTGATCTCTTTTATGAACCGACGGACTGCTTTCATCTTCACGTCATCTCTGCTGCTATCGGTGATTTCATCGCTGGCGCAGAGTAAAGCCGCGCCGTGGTATGAGGAACGGGCGAATTTGCTGCACTACAAAGACGATCAAGGTGCGCTGAAGCCCGTGAAATCCCCGCAGGATTGGGCGCGACGCGTGGCGCACATCCGGGCGAACATGGAACTGGTGATGGGAGCGCTGCCGCCAAAGACAACACAGTCTTTGGATCTGAAAATTGATGCTGAGACGCCGCTGCGACACTACACGCGGCAGCATGTGACGTTTGTGGCCGAACAAGGTGATCGACTGCCGGGATGGCTGCTGGTGCCGGATGGCGCGAGCGCCACGGACAAGCGCCCGGCGATGATCTGCCTGCCGGGAAGTTCCGCGCCGGGAAAGGACACGCCCGCTGGCCTCACGGCGAGCGCGGATCGTGCGTATGCGCACGAGCTGGCGGAGCGCGGCTATGTGTGTCTCGTGCTCGACTACCCGCTGCTGCACACGGCGGAATACAAGACCGACCCGTATGCGCTGAAGTATGACAGCGCGACGATGAAGGGCATCGTCAATCACCGGCGCGGTGTGGATGTGCTGCAATCGCTGCCGTTTGTCGATGCGGAGGCCATTGGCGTGATCGGGCACTCACTCGGCGGACACAATGCGCTGTTTCTGGCCGTGTTTGATGAGCGGGTGAAGGCGGTGGTGTCGAGCTGCGGGTTCAATGTCTTCGCGAAACACAATGGCGGCGATGTGCGCGCCTGGAGCAGCCGCTACTACATGCCGCGCATCAAGACGGTGTATGGCGATGTGCCGGCAAAGATCCCCTTCGATTTCACCGAGGTGCTGGCAGCGCTGGCACCTCGCGCGGTGTTTGTGAACGCGCCGCTGCACGATGCGCCGGACTTTGAGGTGTCCGGCGTGCGCGATTGCTTCACGGCGGCCATTCCGGTGTATCGCGAGGTGTTCCAGGCCGAGGACCGGCTCGCGGTGCGTTATCCCGACGCCGGACATGCCTTCCCTGCGGCGGAGCGTCAGGCGTCGTATGCGTTTCTCGACAGCCATCTTCGGCCTCGCGTTGGTAAAATGGAGTTGAAGCGTGATCTCGTCGCCCACTGGCCTGTGGTGGACCAAGCGCTGGAAATTCCGGCGAAAGATGCGCCGCAGTTTGGCTCGGGTGATTTCACCTTGTCGATGTGGATGCAGTCGGATGAGGCTGCTGACCGTTTGTCGGGAGATCTCATGAGCCAATACGATCCCGCGAAGCGGCGCGGGGTTCATCTCACGCTGAAGAGCAATCCGGGCGCGACGACGAATCAGGCGAACTGGCGGCACTTGCAGTTTGGCATTGATGATGATCGCACGTCCGATTGGCGTGATTGCGGCCGCCCCGGCAATGCCACGCTCGCCTTTGGACTCGCGGTGCATGAAGGCGCTCTCTACGCGGGCACCTGCGAGCCGGGGAAGAATGAATCAGGCCGAGTGTATCGCTATGGCGGAGGTGACTTGTGGATCGACTGCGGTGCGCCGGACAAATCGAACTCAGTCACCGCGCTCGCGGTGCATCACGGCAAACTTTACGTTGGCACAGGCAAGTATCGGCTCGGCGGCTCCTCGTTGAAGGAATCGGAAAACACCACGCTCGGTGGGCGCGTGTTTCGTTATGAAGGCGGCATGCACTGGGTGGACTGCGGCCAGTTGCCGGAGACGGAGGCCGTGGGCGGACTGGTGGTGTTCAAGGATCAGCTTTATGCCTCGTCGTTGTTCAAACCCGCCGGATTCTTCCGCTACGAGGGCGATGCGCGTTGGACGGCTCTGCCGGTGCCGCAGGGGCCTGATCTCAAGACGCAGGAGATCGGCCCGAAGCGTGTGGAGGCACTGACCGTGCATGACGGCTTTGTTTATGCCAGCAGCTACGACGGTGGCCATGTGCATCGCTTTGATGGCAAGACGTGGACCGACTGCGGCCAGATCGGCGACAACACGCAGACCTACTCCTTCGCGCAATATGAAGGGCGGCTCTATGTCGGAACCTGGCGCAGCGGACGTGTTTTTCGATTCGAAGATGTCGGCCGCTGGACCGACGTAGGCCGCCTCGGCGAGGAACTGGAGGTCATGGGCATGACCGTTCACAACGGCCGCCTCATGGCCGGATCACTGCCGCTGGCGGAGGTCTATTCGTATGAAGGCGGCGACGTGTGGAAGAAGCTCGCACGGCTCGATCACACGCCGGATGTCACCTATCGCCGTGCGTGGACGATGGCCGAGCATGACGGGCAGGTGTTTTGCAGCACGCTGCCTTCCGGCAAGACTTTCGCCTTCAGCGCAGGCCAGCAGACCGCCTGGGGCCACACACTGTCTTCCGCATGGCATCACATTACCGCCGTGAAGTCGGCGAATCGGCTAACGCTCCATGTCGATGGCGAGATGGTTTCACAAACGCCTGCTTTTGATGCCACGAACTACCAACTCAACACGGATGCTCCACTGCGCATCGGCACCGGCATGAATGGAGCGTTGAACGGACGTCTTTCCGATGTGCGTGTGTATCGCAGGACTCTGAATGCCCTGGAAATCGAGGCGCTGGCGAAGGAGATGCCAAAACCATGAGCAGGCTTCACCCTTTCATTCTCGGATGTCTGACACTCGTCACAGCGACGGCTTGGCCACAAGAAGAGGCATCGCCGCTGAAGGCAAACGGCCAGCATCTGAAGGTTTTCGTGCTCACCGGCCAGTCAAACAGCCTCGGCACGACGGCTGACAAAAAGGAGCCGGACATCACACCGGGCAAAAATCCGCTGGATGCGCAGATTCCGTTCTTCTGGGCCAATCGCTCATCACGCAGCGGAGATGGCGCGGCAAAGCTCTACGATGACTCAGGCGGCAATATCGTCACGCTGCGTGCTCAGAAAGGTGATGGAGCGAATCCGCTGTTCTGGGGCCCGGAGATAGGCTTCTCACGACATCTGGCCGCCAATGGCGTGAAGGATTTTCTTTTCGTCAAAGCCAGTCGTGGCGGCGGTGGTAACAGCTATTGGCTGAAGGGCGGCCGCGATGATCACATGTATCGCCATGTCGTCGAAACCGTGCAGCAGGCGATCCAGGCGCTGCCGCAAGGCGTCACCTTTGAGGTCGCCGCGCTGCTTTACATCCAAGGCGAGAGCGACAACCCCGCCGAAGCTGCTGCGTCGGGGGCACGACTGAAAACGCTCGCCGAAAACCTTCGCAAAGATCTGCCGAACGCCGCTGCGATGAAGGTCATCATCGGCAGCATTGCTTCAGGCGATGAGAAGAGCGATGTCGTGCGCGCGCAGCAGTCCGCCTTGGCCAAAACAGATCCCACCTTTCGCTACATCGACACGCTGGACCTGCGCGGCCAGCGCTACGACAACCTGCACTTCAGCAAAGGCGCCAAACTCGAAATCGGCCAGCGCATGGCGAAGGTGTGGCTGGAGTGGAGCAAGTAACCGCAGGCTGCCATCGGCAAGTCCTCGGCTTCGGATCGCGTAGTCTTTGCAACTCATGAAATGCATTCTCCTCGCGCTTATCCTTCTGCCACTCGCTGGCTTTGCAGCAGACACCACTCGCCAAGTCGGAGCGGCCTCTGTGGACATTACGCCGGATTATCCGGTGCGGCTCAGCGGTTATGGAGGAAGGAGATTGCCAAACACCGGGGTCTCGCAGCACATCTTTGCCAAGGCGCTGGCAATCGGCAGTGATGAGGAAGGTCCGGCGGTGCTGGTGACGGTCGATAACTGCGGCGTTCCAGCCTCCATGCGCGCGGAGGTGCTGCGCCGGCTCGCAACGAAGAGCAAAGTGATCGACGCGCGTTTCGCGATCTGCTCCAGCCACACGCATTGCGCGCCAATGCTCATTGGCGTGCTGCCCAATTTATTCGGCATGGACATCCCGGCAGAGCATCTGCCCGTGATCGAGCGCTACACGCGTGAACTCACCAACAACATCGAAAAAGCCGCGCTTGCCGCGCTGGCGGACCGCAAACCGGCCACGCTGGCGTGGGGCGTCGGCAAGGTCGGCTTCGCGGCGAATCGACGGGCGTTTCCTTTGAAGCCGATTGATCATGATCTGCCTGTTTTGCGTGCCACAGGCGCGGATGGCAAGGTGCGGGCCATTTTCACGAGCTACGCCTGCCACTGCACGACGATTGGAATCGACGAGATTCACGGCGACTGGGCCGGTGTTGCTCAGGAAGCATTGCAGCGAGAGTTTCCCGGCGCGATTGCGCTCACGGCGCTCGGTTGCGGTGCGGATCAGAATCCGAATCCGCGACGCACGATGGAACTCGTCAAAAAATACGGTGAAGACCTCGGTGCTGAGGCGAAACGTCTAGCAACGAGTGAACTAAAGCCGGTGAATGGCTCGCTAGAGTGCCAGGCGCAGCAGATTCAGCTCGCGTATGACAAACTGCCAACGCGTGCGGATTGGGAGAGTCTGGCTGCCTCAAAGACACCGGCGATTGCGTATCATGCGAAGAAGAATCTTGCGCGAATAGACCGTGGCGAGAAGATCCCGACGGAACTGCCTTACCTCGTGCAGCGCTGGAGCTTTGGCGATGACATGGCGATGGTCTTCCTGCCGGGCGAGATCACAGTGGACTACTCCCTCCGCATCAAGCGTGAGTTTGATCGCTCGCGCCTGTGGGTGAACGGTTACTCAAACGATGTGCCGTGCTATGTGCCCTCGCGTCGAGTCTTGGACGAAGGCGGCTATGAAGGTGCTGGAGCGATGGTTTACTATGATCGCCCGACGAAGTTCGCGCCTGATGTGGAGGAGCGGATCATCGGCGCGGTGCATGAAGTCACGCCGAAGTCGTTTTTGACGAAGCCGGATCAGATCAAGCCCGCCGAAGCACCCGCAGCCATCGCGTATCCCGATCACTCGAATCTGCTCGTCGTGCGCGATGCGGCTGGAGCCGAGCGCCCGGTCAAAACAGCCGAAGATTGGGCGGAACGTGTCGCGCACATCAAAGCGAACATGCAGCAGGTTATGGGGACGCTGCACGACACCTCTCGCTGGGCTCCGCTGGATGTCGAAGTCGTCTCCGAGGAGAAAACAGCGAAGTATCTGCGCCGCAAAGTGCGCTTCACGCCCGAGTTCGGCGACCGCGTGCCCGCCTGGTTGCTGATCCCGAATGAACTGCCTGCGAGCGGCAAAGCGCCCGCGATGCTGTGCCTGCACCAGACGACGAAGATCGGCAAAGACGAGCCTGCGGGCCTCGGCGGACTGCCATCGCTGCATTACGCGCATGAACTGGCGGAGCGCGGCTATGTGTGCCTCGTGCCGGATTATCCATCGTTCGGCGAATACGAGTATGACTTCAAAAAACACGGCGCAGCGCGTGCCAGCGGCTCGATGAAAGCGATCTGGAACAACATGCGTGCCGTCGATTTGCTCGAAACACTGCCGCAGGTGAACAAGGACCGCATCGGCGTCATTGGTCACTCGCTCGGTGGGCATAACTCGCTGTTCACCGCCGTCTTTGATGACCGCTTGAAGGCCGTGGCCACGAGCTGCGGCTTCACGCCCTTCCACGACTACTACGGCGGCAAAGTCGCGGGCTGGACCAGCGACCGCTACATGCCGCTCATCCGTGATGTGTATGAAAACAGCGCCGACAAGCTGCCCTTCGATTTCTACGAGGTGATCGCCGCCATCGCGCCACGCGGTGTGTTTTCCAATTCACCGCTGAAGGACAGCAACTTCGACATCGGCGGCGTGCGGAAGGCTTATGCGAAGGCCGGGGAGGTCTTTGCGCTTCTGAAAGCGGAGAAGAACCTCACGCTCGTCACTCCCGATGCGCCGCATGACTTTCCTGAAGCAGAAAGGAAGGCCGCGTATGAGTGGCTGGATGGCTTGTTGAAGTGAACCTCACTTCTTCATCAGCGTCGGCTCGGCCCAGATGGCGTAGTTGCTCTTGGGATCGAGTCCGCGCGAGGTGAGACTGAGAGCAAGCTGCGACACGTTTGAAATATCGCATTCCAAGAGCTTGGCGGGATCGGTGCCGTTGAGGGTGATGCTGGCCAGCGGTTTGCCATCGCCAGTGATGGTGAACTCGACGCGACCTTTCGCCCCAAGTTCGGGATGCAGGCCCGCCAGCACCGTGAAGCGCGCATAGACGCCCTTCGGCAGTAGAAACGTCAGCGACTTGCCCATGCCAGCGCTGATGCCGTTGGCGAACTCTTTGTCACCTGCTTCAAGTCGAAGCTTGAGCGGCATGGCTTTGTTTCCTCCCGCCAGGATGCGTCCGCTCTGTGGAAAACCCCAGTGCGGCGAGCTGAAGAACTGCGCCTGCGGGTAATACAAGCTCTCGGCTTCGATGGGCAGGAAAGCGCCGATCTGCACGCGCTTCGTCGCTGCATCAGCCGTGGCTTCAAACTTCTGCGCCCCGAGGCTGAGAATGGTGAAGAGCGCATCAGCGACGACTTGAGCATCCACCGTGGCAGCGCGGAGCTGGTGTTTCACGATGGCGTCTTTGTCTTCGGCATAAAGCGCCTGAATGATCGGCACGGTGGTGGTGCGGGCATTGAGAATGCCTTCATGCAGGCGATGCATCAGCCGCCATGAGGCCTCATTCACGGTGGTGCCGAGCAGCATGGGCTGGTAACCTGCGATGCTCACACTGAAGTCGCCGTTCTCGATGGGACCATGCATAAGCTGGTCCTTCATCGGGTCGGTGGGTGGCATGAACTGCTGGAGCAGCGTGAACATGTTGTCGCCAGGCACCGTGTGCGATGGGCTGCCGTAATCTTCGAGCGTGTGGCAGATCGTGCCCATGAAGCGTGCGGCGTCGCCAGTCTTGCCATCACGCAGCGCGGTCACAGCTTTGTCCATGAAGTAGCGCAGCACTTCGAGGTATTCCGGCTGCTGCGTGGGCAGGTGTAGGATCTTCAAATACACCTCGTTCGGCACCGACTCCATCTTGGCAAACTTGGCGTTTTCTTTGTCCGTGAAAACGTTGTCCGGGATCATGCAGTAGTTGTCGCCGAGCTTGGCGAATTCATCACCGAGCAGCGCTTTTTGCCATGCGGGCAGAACCTCCAGCGCACCTCGTGTGATGGCGTGGTGGGGCTGTCCCCAGCCGAATGCGGGAACAACAGGCATCAGCGAGAGAAGGGCGGCGATGTGGAGCAGTCTCATGGGAGGGTAGGAATGAAGTGAAGATGGCTGGCAGAGACATCCGTTGCGAAAACCACGTTTTTCGAAGCGTAGGTTTAAAGTAATGCCAATGAAAGCCCTCACTTCTGCTTGGATGATTGCGATGCTCGCTGGAACGGGCTTCGCTGTCGAATCGTCGCGTCCACTGAGCTTCACTCACGACATCCAGCCTATTTTGACCAAGGCGGGATGCAACGCCGGTGTGTGCCATGCCAAGGCGATCACCGGTCAGCGTGGTTTTCGTCTTTCCGTGCTCGGGTTTGAGCCAGAAGAAGATTACGAGGCCATCGTGAAGCAGGGCAAAGGTCGCCGCGTGTTTCCGCCAGCGCCGGAGGAAAGCCTGCTCATTACCAAAGGCGCAGCCATTGTGCCGCACACGGGCGGGAAGAAGCTGGAGCCCGGCTCGGAAGACTACAAGACACTGGTCCGCTGGATCGCCGAAGGAATGCCGTATGCGCAGAAAAATGAGCCGAAGCTCAACGACATCATCGTAGAGCCGGCCCGTGCGACTTTGAAGGTCAAGACCACGCAGCAGCTCAAGGTCACGGCACGCTACTCCGATGGCAGCAGCCGCGATGTGACGAAACTCGCGCTCTTTGAGGCCAATGACCGCGCCATGGCCGAAGCGAGCGAGCAAGGTCTCGTGAAGACACTCGATATTCCGGGCAACGTGGCCGTGATGGTGCGCTTTGGCGGCAAGGTTTCGGTTTGCAGCGTGTCGGTGCCGCTTGGCGCTCCGGTGGATTCGCTGCCGCCTGTGAAGAATTTCATCGACCAGCATGTCTTCGCGAACTTGAAGCAGATCGGTGTGCCACCTTCGCCGATTTGCGATGACTCCAGCTTCCTGCGCCGCATCTCGCTCGACATCGGCGGCCGTCTGCCGACCGACGAAGAAACGAAAGCCTTCCTCGCGAGCAAAGAGCCTGACAAACGTGATCGCGCCATCGAAGCGCTCCTCAACAGTCCCGACTACGCCGATTACTTTGCGAACAAGTGGACTTCGCTTCTCAAAAACCAGCGTACCGAGGCCGCCGACATCACCGCGAACTTCGCCTTCCACGCCTGGATGCGTGACAGTTTGCTGGCGAACACAAAGTATGATCAAATCGTGCGCCAGATTCTCGCTTCGACTGGCACCATCGTGTCGAATCCGCCGGTGGCTTGGTACAAGCGAGTCAAGGAGCCGAATGTGCAGCTCGAAGACGTGGCGCAGCTCTTCCTCGGCGTGCGCATGCAGTGCGCGCAGTGCCATCATCATCCCTTCGAGCGCTGGACGCAGGCGGAGTATTATCACCTTGCTGCTTTCTTCAGCCAGATCGGCCGCAAACCCACCGCCATCGCCGGTGAGGATCTCATTTTCCACAAGCGCGGCACTGCGCAGACCGAGCACCGCAAGACGCGCGTCATGCTGAAGCCTGCTGGTCTCGGCGAACCTGAAATGGACATCGCACCCGACGACGATCCGCGCCTCGCCCTGGTCGATTGGATGAGCAAGAAGGACAATCCCTTCTTCGCCAAGTCGCTCGTGAACCGTTACTGGAAACACTTCTTCAAACGCGGCCTCGTCGAGCCTGAGGACGATCTTCGCGACACCAACCCGCCGACGAATCCTGATTTGTTCGAGGCGCTCGCCAAGAGCTTCACCGACAGCGGCTACGATTTGAAATCGCTCGTTCGCACCATCACGCAGAGCCACACCTACCAGCTCAGCTCCACACCAAACGAGCACAACGCGGTGGATCGCCAGGCCTTCTCGCACTTCTACCCGAAACGCATGACCGCTGAAGTGCTGCTCGACAGCATTGACATGGTCACCGGTTCCAAGACGGACTTCGCCGACCTCCCGCCCGGCACCCGAGCCATCTCACTGCCCGATAACAGCTACACCCGCGCCTCGCCTTTCCTAAAAGTCTTCGGACGTCCCGACAACACCAGCGTCTGCGAATGCGAGCGCGTCTCCTCCGCCAGCCTCGCGCAGAGCCTGCACCTCATGAATGCCGCCGATGTGAAAGCCAAGCTCACTGCGAGTGGTGGCCGCGCCGAGATGCTCACCAAGGCCGAGATGTCCGAGCCAAAGCGCATCCGCGAACTCTATCTCGCCGCCTTCTCCCGCGAGCCTGCCGCCGACGAAATTCGCATCGCCGAAACGCATCTGCTGAAGCCTCGCACCGACGCCACCGGCAAGCCGCTCGACTCCCAACGCGCCAAACGCAACGGCTACGAAGACCTGCTCTGGGCGCTGCTGAACACGAAGGAGTTCCTCTACAATCATTAAGACCATGCATTCGAAAACAGCCCTCTCTCTTGCCCTTGGCATCTTCTTTGCCGCTTCCGCCTTGGCTCAGCAGGTCACGCTGCCGCTGCCTCGCCTGCTCACTGTCATGCCAATGGGAGGTCAGGCGGGCACGAATGTCGAAGTCACGATCACCGGTGAAAACATCGAAGACGTGACCGAACTGACCTTCTCCTCGCCGAAGATCGCGGCGAAACCCGTGGCCGGAACGACGAACAAATTTACTGTCAGCATCGCCGCAGATGTGCCGGTGGGTGTTTATGATGCGCGAGTGATGTCGCGGCTCGGTGTATCCTCAGTGCGGGCGTTTTCGGTGAACAAACTGCCAGAAGTGACTCGCACGAAGGCCAACAACACCGTGGAGACGGCGATGGCGCTGCCTGTAGGCACGATTTGCAATGCGACGATGACGAAGCGAGCGGTGGATTTTTATTCCTTCCAAGGCGTGAAGGACAAGGCCGTCGCCATCGATTGTGCGGCGGTCGGGATCGACTCACGGCTCACGCCGGTGCTCATCCTCGCGGATTCGAAGGGTGGCGATCTGAAGGTGAACCGCACCGGCGGCATCATCGAATTCACGCCGCCTGCGGATGGCACTTATCTCATCAAAGTGAGCGACCTCACCTACCAGGGCGGCGAGCGGCATTTCTATCGCCTTGCGCTGCAAAACTCCCCCGCGCAGCCACAACCGCAGACCGCGACAGTCAGCTCGATGTCCTGGCCACCCGAAGGTCTTGCCGCGACGGCTCCAGCCAAGGAAACCGAACCGAACAACAAGGATGCGCAGAAGATCACGCTGCCTTGCGACATCGCGGGTGCTTTCTACCCCGCTGCGGATGTGGACACCTTCGAGTTCACCGCCAAAAAAGGTGAGACGTGGTGGGTGGAGGTTGCCAGCGAGCGACTCGGCCTCAACACCGATCCTTTTGTGCTCGTGCAGCAGGCCAAGGACGGCAAATTCGCCGATGTGGCCGAACTGTATGACATCGCGCCGCCGATGAAGGTCACGAGCAACGGCTATTCGTATGATGGCCCGCCTTACGACGCCGGTTCGCCGGATGTGATGGGCAAGTTTGAGGTCAAGGAAGACGGCATCTATCGCCTGCAAGTGCGCGATCTCTTCGGCGGCACTCGCACCGACCCGAACAACATTTATCGCCTCATCGTGCGTCAGGCCACGCCGGACTTCTCCCTCGCTGCGTGGGCTGTTCATATGACGCTGCGCAATGGCGACCGCGCCTCGCTTTCCAAGCCGATGGCGCTGCGTCAAGGCGATTCGCGTGCGTTTGAAGTCGCGGTGCAGCGCCGTGATGGCTTCGATGGCGAGATCGACATCACCATGGAAAACCTGCCGCCGGGCGTCAGCGCCGCCGGTTTGAAGATCGGCAAGGGCAAGCCTTATGGCCATCTCATCCTCACAGCATCCAGCGATGCGAAGCGCGGTTTCTCGCTCGCCAAGATCGTCGGCAAGGCCACGATCAATGGTGCCGTCGTTGCGCGCCCTGTTCGCGTGGCGAGCATGGAATGGCCCGTGAAAGACGCGAAGGGTGAGATCCCATCCCCACGTCTCATGGCCGACGTTCCCGTGTCCATGACCGATTCCGAGCAGGCCCCAGTGACCATCGCACTGGCTGAAAACAAAATCTTCGAAGCCAAGGCGGGCGAGACGCTGAAAATTCCGCTCAAGCTTACCTGGCGCAATGAGTTCAACGGCACCTCGATCAAAGTGAAAGCTTATGGGGAAGGCTTCAGCGCCATCAAGGAGTTCGACATCCCGATCAAGGCCGCCACGCACGAACTGGTGCTCAATCTCGCCGAATTGAAGATCGCCCCGGGCGACTACACGTTTGCGCTACAGAGCCTCGGCATCTGCAAATATAGCTACAACCCCGCTGCGGTGCCTCTGGCCGAGGCCGAGCAAAAGAAAGCCGAACAATTGCTCGCCGCCGCTGCCGCCGAAGCCAAAAAAATCGCCGCCACTGATGCCGAGGCCGCAAAGAAAGCCGCCGAGAAGCAAAAGCAGGCTGAAGCCGCCATGACCGCCGCATCGACACGCATGAAGTCCGTGACGACCGCCGCGAATCCGACCGACACGGTCGAAATTCTCATCTCCGAACCGATCCGGGTTTCCGTGAAGCCCGCAACCGTCACCACCGCCAGCAAGTGATGAAACAGCACGCCCTCCTCGCTCTTCTTTGCTCCTCGACAGCCGCGCTGGCTGCCGAGCTGGACTATTACAAGGACGTCTATCCGTTCTTGAAGACGAACTGCATCTCGTGTCACAACAAGACCACTACGAAGGCGGATCTGAACATGGAGACGCCCGCGCTGATGATCAAAGGCGGTGAGAATGGAACGGCACTCATTCCGGGAAAGAGCGCGGAGAGCCTCGTGGTGCAGGCCTCGCTGCATCAGCATGACATGGAGATGCCGCCGGGGAACAACAAGTCCGGCGCGGTGAATCTCACGCCTGCGGAGATCGCGATTTTGAAACAGTGGATCGACCAGGGTGCAAAGGCTTCCGTGCAGCAGGAACGCGCGGTGGTGTTGCAGGCATTCGCGGCCAGCGTCGATCCGATCTACAGCGTGGCGATGACCAAAGACGGACGCTATGTGGCCTGCGGACGCTCGAATCAGATCTTCGTCTATGACTTGGCCACACGGCAGTTCGTGGCGCAGATCAGCGATCCAGTGGAGAAGAATGGAGCTGCGCATCGTGCGCTGGTTCAGTCGCTTTCATTCAGTCCGGACGGCACGAAGCTGGCGAGCGGCAGTTTCCGTGAGGTGAAGATTTGGAAGCTTGAAGCTGGCAAACCTGTGGCGAGTGCCGCGAAAGCCGTCTCGGCACCTGCGAGCGCCGACTTGATCAAAAAGATCACCACCGCAGGCAAAGTGGTCGTCTTGAGCAGCGCGATGTCCGCCGATGGCAAGCAGGTCGTCACCGGTTGCGCCGATGGCTCGGTGCGTGTGTGGGATGCCGCCACGGCGAAGCAAATCATTGAACTGCGCGGCAGCGTGGCGGCCACGAAGAAAGTGGCGGAGCTGGACTGGACCATTGCGGCACAGACGCTGGAGACGGCTTTCCAAAAGAGCGAAATCGCCCGAATCGAAGCACAGGACAAGGCGCTCGACGTGCTGCTCGGCAAAGCCAAGGAAGCCATCGTGACGATGAAAAAGGTGCTGCCAGAAAAACAAAAAGCCGTACCGCCCACCACCGAGGCCAAAACCACCGCGCAGAAGGCCGTGGATGAAATCGCGACCAAGATCAAAGCTGGTCCCGGTGGCAAACCGGATGCTGCGCTCGACAAGCAGCTCAAGGATGCGCAGGACAAGCTCATCACCACAAAGATGACCGAAGTCTCCGCCCTCGCGGCCGTCTCTGCCGCCGAGAGCAATGTGAAGGACGCCGAGGACGACTTGAAACGCATCAGTGACTCCAAGGCGAAGAACGCCAAAGCCGTCGCTGCTGCCAATGCGGCCATCGCCACCGCCAAAACCACGCAAGACAAGGCCACCGCCGATCTCGCCGCTTTGAAGCTGGCTTTGACCAAAACAGCCGCAAAGCCCATCGCCGTCTCCTTCTCCGCCGATGCGCAGCGTGTGGCGTCGATGTTTGAAGATGGCACCCTGCGTGTGTGGGCCGCCGCCAGCGGCATTCCGATTGAAGAAAGCGGCGGCAACGTCGCTGCGACCACGACCATCACTTCTGCGCCGGATGGCACGTTTGTGGCGACGAAAGCCGTCACTCAAACCGTCGGCAGCATTCCGCGCTGGACGTTGGAACGCAAGATCGACCCGAAGGGCCTCTTTGCCGACCGTGTGAACGCCGTGCGCTTCAGTCCCGATGGCAAAGCGCTCGCCACCGGCGGCGGCGAGTTGTCCCGCTCCGGCGACATCATCATCTTCGATGTCGCGACTGGCAAAGCCACGCAGACGTGGAAGGAAAAACACACCGACACGGTGCTGTGCCTCGATTTCTCGCCCGATGGCAAGCGCCTCGCCTCCGGTGCCGCCGACAAGATCGCGCGTGTCACCGACATTGCCTCCGGCAAGCAAACGAACTTGTTTGAAGGCCACACGCATCACGTCATGGGCGTTGCCTTCCGCAGCGATGGCCGCGTGCTCGCCACTGCCGGCGCGGAGGGGACTGTCTCGACCTGGGACATGATCATCGGCGAGCGAAAGAAGAAGATCGAAGGCTGGACCAAGGAAGTCACCTCGCTGCAATTCATCGGTGCCACGAATCAAATCGTCACGAGTGCTGGCGACAATCGCGTCCGCATCGTCACCGACGACGGCACCGAAGTCCGCTCCATCGCCAATCTCCCTGACTACATGCAAGCCGCCGTCAGCGTCCCCAACGGCAGCGCCATCATCGCCGGCGGTGAGGACAGCCTGCTGCGCGTGTGGGATGGCGCAGGCAAAGAACTCGTGGCGTTTGGCGCGAAGTAACGTCCGAGCAATCGAGGTCTCAGGATAAACCACGACGTTCACACTCGTAGGTTTCGACGCTTGTCCTCCCTAATCCAGCCACCCTCCCAGATTCGCTGCGCCGGTCCGATGTCGCGGCGTGGGTTCATGGACTTCGGGTTGACGGGGCTGGCGACGCTGAGCTGGCCGGGCTTGATGAAGCTGCGTGCGGAGAATGCCCTGAAGCCGAGGAGCGAGCGCACGGCGGTGATCATGGTGTTTCTGCCGGGCGGGCAGTCGCACCTCGACACCTATGATCCGAAGCCGGAGTCGAGTAGCGAGTATCGCGGGCCGTTCAAGACGGTCGCCACGAAGGTGCCGGGCACGCATTTCACGGAGTTGATGCCGTTGCAGGCGAAGATCGCGGACAAGTTCACCGTGCTGCGCTCGATGAATCAAACGGCGGGAGGGCATCCGGCGGGCACGCTGCAAATGCTCTCGGGCGATCCCGACACGCGCGACAAGCCGGCTCCGCGGCTGCCGGACTGGATGTCGGTGGCGCACTACCTGCGCTCCAAATATCCGCAGCGGCCGCAGGCGTTGCCAAACTATGTCAGCGTCAATCCGATCAACGCGTCCTACTGCGGACCGGCGTATCTGGGCGAATCTTATGCGCCGTTCTCGGTGAGCGAGGATCCTAACCGCCCGAACTTTGAGGTGCCGAACATCGGCCTGCCGGACGAAGCAGAGACGCGGCGGCTCAGCGACCGCGTCGCGTTGCGGCGGAGTCTCGACAAGATGGAGCGGGCCTTTGATCGCGAAGGCGAACTCGGTGCGCTCGATCAGTTTGAGTCCCAGGCGATGTCCCTTCTCACGAATTCGCAGACACGCGATGCTTTTGACCTGAGCAAGGAAGACGCACGGACGCGGGATCGTTACGGGCGGAATCGCTGGGGTCAGCAGTTGCTGCTGGCGCGTCGGCTCGTCGAGTCGGGTGTCGAAATCATCACCAGCAGCCTGCATGGTCCTCTTTGCGGACGCACGCAGGTTTGGGACGATCATGCGGTGGATCATCACATCTTTGAGGCGCTGCGATTCCGCATGGGTAACTACGATCAGTCCGTGTCCGCTCTCATTGAGGACATTTACGCGCGTGGTCTCGACAAACGCGTGCTCGTCGTCGTCACGGGTGAGTTTGGCCGCACACCGAAGATCACTTTTGATCGCAGCACGGGTGCTGGCGATGCCAGCGGACCGGCGGGCACGCTGCAACCGGGCCGCGACCACTGGCCGCGCGCATTTTCCAACATCTGGGCTGGTGGCGGCATCCAGACGGGTGCGGTCATTGGTGCTACGGACAAACGCGGTGAGGACGTGATCGAGCGGCCATGCAGCGCGGGGGATTTTCTCGCCACGATCTATCACCATCTCGGCATCGACGCCTCCAAGGTCACGATCAAGGACTTCAATGGCCGCCCGACGCCCATCGTCGATCACGGCAGGCCGATTCCAGAGCTGATGGCATGAGCTTTGCCCAAGCATTGCCCGATAAACACAGGCAACGCCGAGCGTAGGTTTCAGCGCATGTCCTCCATCATTCAGCCCCCTTCTATCGTTCGTTGCGCCGGTCCTTTGTCGCGCCGGAGCTTCATGCAGTTCGGTTTGACCGGCATGGCGACGCTGAGCTGGCCGAGCCTGCTCAAACTGCGGGCGGCGAACGCGGCGCTGCCGAAGAGCGAGCGGAAATCCATCATCATGGTCTGGTTGCCGGGCGGGCAATCGCACATCGACACCTACGATCCAAAGCCAGACGCGAGCAGCGAGTATCGCGGGCCGTTCAAGACGATCAGCACGAAGGTGCCAGGCACGCA
Organism: Prosthecobacter sp.; assembly: GCF_044232965.1. GTDB lineage: Bacteria > Verrucomicrobiota > Verrucomicrobiia > Verrucomicrobiales > Verrucomicrobiaceae > Prosthecobacter. The sequence goes on along the minus strand of NZ_JBIIKX010000043.1, from coordinate 5,265 downwards.
GTTCACCGAACTGTTGCCGATGAGCGCAAAGATCGCGGACAAGTTCACCGTGCTGCGCTCCATGTATCAAAGCGCGGGCGGACATCCGGCGGGCACCATGCAGATGTTCTCTGGCGACACCGACACGCGTGACAAGCCCAAGCCACGGCTGCCGGACTGGATGTCGGTGGTGCATTATCTGCGTGCCAAAGAAGGCGGACGCACCAATCCGCTGCCAAATTACATCGGCGTGCCTGCGGCGTCGGGAGAATACTCCAGCCCCGCCTACCTAGGCGATGCCTATGCACCCTTCGCGGTGAGTGATGATCCGAATCGCCCGAACTTTCAGGTGCCGAACATCGGATTGGCCGACGAGTCGGAAAATCGTCGCCTCAGCGACCGCATCGTGCTGCGCAAAAGCCTCGACAAGATGGAGCGTGCGTTTGATCGCGAGGGTGAACTCGGCGCACTGGATGAATTTGAATCTCAGGCCGCCACGCTGCTCACGAATCCGCAGACACGCGACGCCTTTGACCTGAGCAAGGAAGATCCGGCGACGCGGGACCGCTATGGTCGCAACCGCTGGGGCCAGCAGTTGCTCTTGGCGCGTCGTCTCGTCGAGTCGGGCGTCGAAATCATCACCAGCAGCCTCAGCGGCCCGCTCTGCGGTCGCGTGAACAACTGGGACGACCACGCGGTAAACCAGCATCAGTTTGAAGCGCTGCGCTTCCGCATGCCGACCTATGACCGCTGCGTCTCCGCGCTCATCGAGGACATTTATGCGCGAGGACTCGACAAGAAAGTGCTCGTCGTCGTCACCGGCGAGTTTGGCCGCACGCCGAAGATCAGCTTCGACCGCAGCACCGGCGCGGGTGATGCCAGCGGCCCCACGGGCACTCTGCAACCGGGCCGCGACCACTGGCCGCGTGCCTTCACCAACATCTGGGCCGGCGGCGGCATCCAGACCGGTGGCGTTATCGGTGCCAGCGACAAACGCGGTGAAGACGTGGTCGAGCGCCCCTGCAACGCCAGCGACTTCCTCGCGACGATTTACCACCATCTCGGCATCGACTACGGCAAGGTCACGCTCAACGACCTGAACGGTCGTCCGGTACACATCGTGGAGAATGGACGTGCGATTCCTGAGCTGATCGCGTGATGAGTTGCGGCATTTGAGCGCGTAGAAGAGCCATGCAACTCCGCCCGGCTCTTCTCCTCTCATCCTTGGTGCTCTCCTTCGCTCACGCGCAGGAGGTACAAGACGGTCAGTTCGCCGTCACCTCGAACTTGAAGGCGGGTGTCTCGAAAATCGACATCACGCCGACGGACACCGCAGCCATCAAGATCGTGGGGCATGTGCGACAGGTCTCCGGCGTGCGCGATCCGTTGCGCGCGGGTGTTTTGATCCTTGATGATGGCGAGACGAAGGCCGCGATTGTGACGATGGACACCATCGGCGCATGGGAGGACATGGTGAAGCTCGCGCGGCAGAACATCGAACAGGAAACCGGCGTGCCTGCGGCGAACATCATGGTCTGCGCCTCGCACAATCACTCGGGACCGGGTTATGTGGAGAATCTGCGTTGGGCATCGGAGTTGATCAAAAAGCTTACCGCAGCGGCAAAAGAAGCGTCAGGCAATATGCGCACGGTAAACATTGGTTACGGTGAAGATCACATCGGCTTTGGCATCAACCGCCGCAAAACCATCGATGGCCGTGCCATCGTGCGTTTGAACTCCGAAGGCCTGAACGATCCGCGTGTGAAGGTGCTGCGCTTCGATGATGGCAAGTCGCTCACGCCGATGGCGGTGATGATGCATGCGGTGTGTCATCCATGCTTCTTCACCTGGGGCGACAAAGGCTCGCAGCCTTATCCAAAGGGCTACCCGAAGATGACGGCAGACTTCCCCGGCGAGGCGCAGACGTTTGTCGAGATGGTCTATGGTCAGAAGACCTCGGCGATGTTCATGCAAGGCTGTGCGGGTGACATCCGGCCAAATTTACCGGGCTATCCGTATCGCTGCGCCGACGAGGCCGACATTCAATGGGCGGGCCGCGATCTCGGTGGTGCAGTCGCACGCGCAGCGGCGTTGAGCGTGACACGTGAGCAGTTGCGCAAGCGCGCATCGTTTTATCAGATCCGTGTGGCGAGTGAAGTGGTCGATCTGCCTGGCAAGGAAGGCCCTGTGCCCTCGGAGCTGATGGCCATGAAAGTCGGCCCGTTCCTCTTTCTGACGATGCCCGGTGAGCCGATGGTCGAATACGGCTTCAAGCTGGAGAAGGCCATCGCGGATCGTGCCACGCCGATCATCGTGGGCTACTCGAACGGCAACATCGGCTACATCGCCACCGAGGATGCCTACAAGGTCGGTGGCTATGAGCCGAACATGTCCAAGCTCAAACCCGAGGCCGAACCGATCATCTTGAAGCAGCTCGGCGTGCTCGCAGATCGCGTGGTTGGCGATGTGTTTGAGTCGTTTTCAAAACATCCCAAAGATTTGGTGAAGCGCGAAGCGGAGGAGAAAGCCCGGCTGCAATCCGTGCCAACCGTGAAGCCTTAGTCCGGATCTCTCCTCATGACCGATCCAGCACGGCCCACCACCATTCGTCATCGCATCATCGGCGTTACGATGCTGATGGCGTTCATCCTCTATCTCGACCGCATCTGCATGGGCGAAATCGTGAAATCGATGTCGTTCAACAACGACCTCGCCCTGTCGCAGGAGCAGATCGGCCGCATCCTCAGCGCGTTCTTCTTTACCTACGCTTTGTTTCAAGTGCCCGCTGGCTGGGCGAGCGATCGTTTCGGTGCGCGGCCAATGCTGACGCTCTACATCGTGCTGTGGTCGCTCTGCACCATGCTCACAGGTTTCATGACGGGCTTTGCCGGACTGCTCATCGCACGACTGTTGTGTGGCATTGCCGAGTCGGGCGCGTATCCCACGTCGATGGCCTTGGTCCGCAAATGGATTCCTCTGACCGGCCGTGCGCGTGCCAGCGGCATGGTCGCTTTGGGCGGTCGAATCGGAGGCACGCTGGCACCGTTTTTGACGATCTGGATGATCGTGACGATGGGGAACTGGCGCACCTCGTTGTGGATCGATGGTGCGGTCGGGCTCATCATCGCGCTGGTGTTTTGGAAAACGGTGCGCTCGAATCCTCAGGAGCATCCGCAGGTGAATACGGCGGAGTTGGCACTCATCGGCAGGCCGGAGATCGAGAAGCCCCTGAGTGCGCGTGAACTCAAAAGCGCGCTGTGGAGCTTTAGCAAAAGCACCAGCTTGTGGTGCAACTCCGCTGCGCAAATGCTGCAAAACATCGGCTGGGGATTCCTGGTGACCTGGCTGCCGACGTACCTCGTCAAAGAGCGCGGCGTGGGCGAGATCGAAGGCGGCAAGATGCTCACCTATGTGCTCGCGTTCGGCATGGCAGGCCAGATCGCCGGCGGTTACTACTGCGACTGGGCCACGCGCCGTTTTGGCCTGCGAGCGGGCCGCCTACTGCCCATGACCAGCTCCATGTTCGTCTGCGCGGCAGCCTACATTTGCTGCCCGTTCGTCGAGTCCACCTGGATGCTCGTTGCCTGCTGCGCCGTCGTTTCTTTCTGCACCGATCTCGCCAATCCCGCCGTGTGGTCCTTCATGGGCGATGTCGGCGGACGCGCCACCGCAGCCGCCGGAGGCTGGGGTAACATGTGGGGCAACTTCGGTGCCAGTGCCGGCGCCTTGCTCGTGCCCTGGCTCATGAAGATCGGCGGTGGCGATGGCAAAACGCTCGTCTTCTTCACGCTCGCCGGTGCCTTCGTTCTGGCGGGCCTCATCATCCTGCCAATGGATGCGACGAAGAAGCTCATCCCTGACGAAACAATCGCTCCAAACCCCATTCCCTCATGACACACCCACTCGTCTCCTACCCGCAACTTCCCAACACCCCGACCTCGCATCTCCCGTTCAGTCCGTGCGTGGTGGTGGGAGATTTGATCTTCGTCTCCGGCCAGGCCTCCGTCGATCAGCAGGGAAACATCGTCAGCGACACCTTTGAAGGCGAGTTCCGCCGCAGCATTGAAAACGTGCGCAAGGTGCTCGAAGCCGCAGGTAGCGACCTCGCGCATGTCGTTCAGACACGCAATTACGTCCGCGATGCCGGGGACGTGACGCTCTACAACCAGCTCTACCGCGAATACTTCCCGCAGCCGTCACCGGCGCGCACCACCATCACGAACTGCCTGCCGCCCTCGCTCAAATACGAAGTCGAGGCCATCGCCGTGCGCAAACCTGCTCAATGATTCCCATGAACAACGACGAAGCCGCCCGCCGCGCCTATTGGGCCGAACAGATGGAGCAAGGCTATGCCATCGTGCAGAAGCTCATCGAGTTCCCCGTGAACGAATGCGGCGAGCGCTTCGCCTCCATCCCTGAAGCTGCCGCCGCTGCGAATGTGGAGATGCGATTCTCCACCAGCAAGATCGCAGGTGATCTGGATCGCGTCTATTTCCTGCGCGAGAGCCTCGTGCGCGATGTGATCACCATTGGTCGCGAGATGAACGACCGTGGTTGGATTCTGAAGATCGAGGACGGCTTCCGCTCGTTGGAGATGCAACGCCAGCTCGTGCGCAAGCCGTCGGTCTTCGACACCGTACTCAAAAAGACGATGTGGGAACTCGGTGGCGAAATTCCAACGCCCGAGATGATGTTCCGTCGAGCCATCGTGCTCACGGCGAACATGCCAAAAATCGGCGCGCACATGTCCGGCTCCGCCATCGACATCTCGGTGTTCCGACGCGATGACGGGACCGAGGTCTGGCGCGGTTATCCGTATCTCGAAATGAGCGAATGCACGCCCATGCGCTCGCCATTCGTCGCACCCGAGCATGTCGCTACGCGGCTCGAAATCTGCGCGATGATGGAGAAGCACGGCTTCATCCATTTCCCCTTCGAGTTCTGGCACTTCGACAAGGACGACGCCGGCATGCACATCCTCACCGGCAATCCCGCCCCCTGCCGCTTCGGCCCCGTGAACTGGAATCCACAGACCAACGAGGTCACTCCCGTCGAAAATCCACTATCGCTACTCAACCCGCTGCCGGTCATCGAGCGCGAAATCGCGGCGGCCTTGGAGCGAGCGAAGAACTGATCACGTTTCGCCCGAGGTCAGTCCATCTAACAGCCTGTTGAAAAAGAGGGGTTAAAAAGGCCAAAACTTGGGGGCCAGTCTTCTTCGCGGCCTGGGTGCTGTTGGTGGCCGATTCGCATGATGGAACCTTGTGGCGCTCTCAAGCGTGTCCA
>NZ_JBIIKX010000143.1:0-4724 GCF_044232965.1 Prosthecobacter sp. | reverse complement strand
GCCTGCAACCTGACGGTGAGAGGAAGTGAGAAGGGGTCGGAAAATCAGAGGCAATGTCCCACATCAAGCCAGCGCGGGATGCTCGTTTGGTAAGCATTTACGTGCTGGTGCAAGCCGTTGGAGGGGTAAGTATGCGCCTGCCTGCTTGAACTTGGAAAGGCTTCATGACAGCCTGGAACTCGAAAAAAGTGGAAAGCACAAATTTGCGTTCTCATGGAATTTGCTTGGTGGGGCGCCTACCCAAGGACACAGACGCGCACGGAAAGAGATTCCCTTGCACGGAGCGGCTCACATCGGCGCGCGGCAGCCTGCCAAAACAATTTTCTAGCAGACGCATGAATAAAGAAGCGTCCCCATCATCGCCGCCCTGTTGGCTGGCTCCACTGCCATCCGCAGGGGCAATGAAAGCATGAGTCCCGCCCTTCGCAAAAAAGCGCACTGAGCTTCTCCATCCGCATGTGCCATCATGCCCGCCATCACAACGCCCACGATTACGCCAAGCGCATCCACGATCGGCTACCAGGGCGCTTGCAGGAACTCTGGGAAACGATGAGTTTGAACAACGTCCAGACTAGCTCGTGAGAGTGGCATCGGCTGGGAATCCATCGGCAGGATAAAAGGCGGTTTCATCTGTCCGACCATGGTGAACCACCGGACCACGAGGCCAACACGCGAGTGCTTGATGAGTTGAGCGTAACCGATCCTCGAATGAAGGCCGAAGCACTTTGCTGAACTTGTGGAGCTACATTTCACTCATGGCTTTCAGCACGATTTCACTGAACGCCCTCACATGCGGGAGTTCGTGGCGACCTTTGCGGTGGAGGAGGACGACCTCTTCGTGGCCGAAGAGGCTCGTGATATCGCGTATGGTCAGTTCGGCTTCTCCGGCGGCGGGCTTGGGGAGCTTGGCGGCTTGAGCGCTGGTCCCAATGGCGATGCCGAAGCCGATGGCGACGTAGCCTGGTAGCAGGGCGTGATTGGTCGCGGTCATGGTGACGTTAATTCGGTCGGCGAGATTGGCTTGCTCAAAGATGTGGCGGATTTGCCGATGTGAGCTGGAGTCTTCGGCACTGAGCACGAGCGGCTGTTTGACGAGATCGGCCAGCGTGATGCGGCGGGAGGTGGCGAGAGGATGCATCTTCTGGCAGATGAGGAGGAATGGATAGCGCGCCAAAGGCGACGATGTCAGCCTCGTCGTTTTCGATGACCTTTCGCGCGGCGTTCGAAGGGCGGTCGATTAGCGTGAGCTTCACGTTCGGATGCGCTTTGCGATACTGGATGATCGGCTTGCGCAACGCACCGGAGAGCATGGGGGCGGGTGCGACGATGGTGAGCGTGCGCGGCGTGGTGCGATGGCGGTCGGCAAACACCACGCGCACGAATGACATCCAGTTGTCCGCCGGCAAGACCTCGTGCGCCCGCCGCCGAGCAAGGCAGACCAGCAACGGTTTTAGCCGCAGCGTAAACGGCTTTTCCTTACTGTTGTCAGTAAAGATGTGAAATGCGGTGGGAGGCGGGTGTATTGCTCAGGCATGAAAACTCATCTCATCATCGTTGCCACGGGATGGCTCGCTCTGGCGTCAGCTTATTCCCAAATCATCGACGGACAGTTTCCCGTCACGTCGAATCTCAAGGTCGGCGTGGCGAAGGTGGACATCACACCGACGGATGTTGCGGGCATCACGGTCGTCGGACATCGGCGGGAGGTGACTGGCGTGCGAGATCCTTTGCGAGCAGGCGTGCTCATTCTCGACGATGGGGAGACGAAAGCGGCGATCGTGACGATGGATACCATCGGGGCGTGGGAGGACATGGTGAAGCTGGCGCGAGCGAGCATTGAAAAGGAGACGGGCGTGCCGGCGGCGAACATCATGGTGACCGCGTCGCACAATCACTCAGGGCCGGGTTATGTGGAGAACTTGCGTTGGGCATCAGAGTTGATCAAGAAGCTCACGGCGGCAGCGAAGGAAGCGGCGGGGAATATACACACGGTCAGCATCGGCTACGGCGAGGATCACATCGGTTTTGGCATCCAGCGGCGCAAAACCATCGATGGTCGTGCGGTGGTGCGTTTGAATCCTGACGGACCGAATGATCCGCGTGTGAAGGTGCTGCGCTTCGATGATGGCAAGTCGCTCACGCCGGTGGCGGTGATCATGCACGCGGTGTGTCATCCCTGCTTCTTCACCTGGGGCGACAAAGGATCTCAGCCTTATCCGAAAGGCTACCCGAAGATGACGGCGGACTTTCCCGGTGAGGCGCAGACGTTTGTCGAGAGCGTCTATGCGCAGAAGACGAGCGTGATGTTCATGCAAGGCTGCGCGGGTGACATCCGGCCCAACTTGCCGGGCTATCCGTATCGCTGTGCGGACGAGGCGGACATCCAATGGGCGGGCCGTGACCTTGGCGGCGCGGTGACGCGTGTGGCGGCTTACAGCATGACCCGCGAGCAGTTGAAGAAGCGCGAGTCGTTCTACCAAATTCGCGTGGCCAGCGAAACCATAGATCTACCCGGCAAAGAAGGTCCCGTGCCCTCGGAGTTGATGGCGATGAAGATTGGGCCGTTCCTGTTTCTCACGATGCCGGGTGAGCCAATGGTTGAGTATGGTTTCAAACTCGAAAAAGCCATCGCAGATCGTGCCACGCCGATCATCGTCGGCTATTCCAATGGCAACATCGGCTACATCGCGACTGCTGATGCGCACAAGGTCGGCGGCTACGAACCGAATCGCTCCGTGCTGTCGCCAGAGGCTGAGCCGATCATCTTGAAACAACTCGGTGCGCTCGCGGATCGCGTCGTCGGCGATGTGTTCGAGTCTTTTTCAAAGCATCCCAAGGACGTGCAGAAACGCGAGGCGGAGGAAAAGGCGCGGCTGGATGCTGCCAAACCAACCAAGCCATAGAAGCGTGTCAGTCATCCCCATAGACTCAGCGACACACGCATGAAACTCGCATTCATCGGTCTCAAAGGACATGTCGGCTCGGTGCTGGCGGGGGCGAAGTTGCTGGACGATGTGGAAGTCGTGGCGGCGGCGGAGGATGATGCGGCGTTGCTGGCGTCGTTGGTGAAGAAAGATCCGCTGCTGGCGAAGGCGCAGACTTATGAGCAGTGGCGGCATCTTGTGGAGCATACGATGCCGGATGTGTGCTGCGTGGCGGGGGAAAGCGGGGGGCGTGTCGAGCAGTTGCTGGCGTTGATGGAGCGTGGGGTGCATATCGTTTCAGAGAAGCCGCTGGTGACGACGATGGCGGATCTGGAGCGAGTGCGGGCGGCGTTCGCGAAGTCGAAGTCGCAGCTCACGATGCTGCTGGAACTGCGGCATCAGCCGAAGAATGCGCGGGTGCGCGAGATCATCCAGCGCGGGGACATCGGCGAGGTGTGTCAGGTGACGACGCAGAAGTCTTACAAGTGGGGTGAGCGGGCGGAGTGGTTCAAAAGCAGGGCGCGGCTTGGGGGCACGATTCCCTACATCGGCATTCATTCGCTGGACACGATCCGCTGGGTCACGGGGCTCGATTTCATTCACCTCGCGGCGATTCATGGCAAAATCGGACGACCCGAGATGGGCGAGACGGAATGCCATGCGTCGGTGCTCGGGGAGTTGTCGAATGGTGCGTCGGTCACGGCGCGCATCGACTATCTGCGGCCTGCGAAAGCGGCGACGCATAGCGATGACCGTCTGCGCGTGGCCGGCACAAAAGGGGTCGTCGAGGTGAATGAAGGCGACGAGACGATCTCGCTCATCACGGGCGACAAGACGGAGCGGATTCCCTTTGGCGAGACGGAGAATCTGTTCGTCGAGTTCGTGAAGTTCCTGCGCGGTGGTGCGGTGCCGCGCATCACGGCGGATGATTGTTTCCGCAGCACCGAAATCGCGTTGCGGGCGCGTGAGGCGGCGGACGAAACGAAGATGATCGCGCTGCCGCCGATGCGTCCGGTGCGCGGTCTGAAGTAATGCGCCCGATTTCTCTTACCTATCCGATTCCATGAAACTACTTCCACCTGGGACATTTCTTCTCCTCGTCGCCACATTTCTTCAGACCGGAATATCCACATTCGCCGCTGAGCCGATCAACACGCCGGAGAATAGAATCTCGATCACCAACGAGCCCACGAAGGAACATCCGCGCAGCTCGGAAGGCAGCTTTGCCGCGCTGACATCCGGACGGATCATTTTTTGTTACACGCAGTTCCACGGCGGCGGGGCGGACCACAGCCCGGCGCGGATCGTGCGCATCCACTCGGACGATCAGGGGCGCACGTGGAGTGAGCCGGTGGCCGTGGTGGAGAATGTGGGCGGCAACAATGTGATGAGCGTGTCGCTGCTGCGGCTGGCGAGCGGGAAGCTGGCGATGTTTTATCTTTTGAAAAACAGTTGGATCGATTGCCGCCCGCAGATGCGTCTCTCGAGCGATGATGGGCAGACGTGGTCGGAGGCGAAGGGTATTCTCGATGCGCCGGGATACTTCGTGATGAACAATGACCGCGTCATTCAAACCAGTAGGGGGCGACTGATCGTCCCTCTGGCTTTCCATCGCTCTCGCGGCAGTGATCCGCAGAGCAGCAAGTCTTTCGACGTGCGAGCCATCACGATGTGGATCTACTCAGACGACGATGGGACGACATGGCAGGAGTCGGCAAGCTGGTGGGCCTTGCCCATGCGTAGCGGCACGGGCTTGCAGGAGCCGGGCATCGTCGAACTCGCGGATGGTTCGCTCTTTTC
>NZ_JBIIKX010000042.1:0-52551 GCF_044232965.1 Prosthecobacter sp. | reverse complement strand
GCGGCAGCGTTGCAGCTTCTCTCCAGCGCACAGCAGCTCCATCCAGCGGTAATGCGGGGCCAGCAGGTCGAAACTCATGCCTTAGTCAAAGCCGGAACGACCGTTGTCCGCAACCTTGCCGATTCCCTTCTTTCCCATTCGCCGTTTTGGGCTTCAATCCGCCTCCGCATGAAACTCACCACCTGGAACGTCAACGGCATCCGCGCCTCGCTCAACAAAGGCCTTCGTGAATACCTCGTCTCAAGCGATGCCGATGTCATCTGCCTCCAGGAAACCAAGGCGCAGCAGGAGCAGGTCGATCTGTCCTGGTTCGCCGGTTATGACGCCGTCTGGAGCAGCGCGGAGAAAAAAGGCTACTCCGGCACGCTCATTCTCAGCCGTGTGCCCTTCCAAACGACCACGCTGGGCCTCGGCATCTCCGAGCATGATCGCGAGGGCCGCCTCATCACCGCCGAGTTCCCGGATTTTTATGTCGTGAACGTTTACACACCGAATTCGCAAGCTGAACTCGCGCGTCTTGGCTACCGCCTCACCTGGGACGCGGCCTATCGCGCGCATTTGAAGAAGCTGGAGAAGAAAAAGCCCGTCATCGCCTGCGGTGATCTCAACTGCGCGCATTTGGAGATCGACCTCGCCAATCCGAAATCGAACCGCATGAATCCCGGCTTCAGCGACGAGGAACGCGCCAGCTTCACGCAGCATCTCGACGCCGGTTTTCTCGATGTCTTCCGCCAGTTCGATCCCAATCCCGGCCGCTACACCTGGTGGACGCAACGCACGCCGGACGCCCGTGCCAAGAATATCGGCTGGCGTCTCGATTACTGGCTCGCCTCCGAAAAAATGCGCCCCGCGCTCAAGTCATGCACCATTCGTGACGACGTGCATGGCAGTGATCACTGCCCGGTGGAGCTGGTGGTGCAATAAAGAAGCAAAGCCTGCTTAATTCGGCTTCACAGCGTTCATCCTCACCGCAAAGACGGTCTCATCCTCCTGGGAGCTGACCAGCCGGAGTTCGGCCCCGTTGGCGCGGGCGAGTTCGGTGGCGATGTTGAGGCCGAGGCCGAAGCCGTCGGTTTGGCGATTGTGAGCGGCATCGCCGCGGAAGAAGCGTTCGAAGAGGCGTGACTGGTTTTCGGCCGGGATGGCCGGGCCGGTATTGGTGACGGTGAAGACAGCCTGCGTGTCCTGAGAGGCCAGACGAAGCGTGACGCGGCCCTGCGGGCGGTTGTATTTGATGGCGTTGCTGAGGAGGTTCTGGAAGATCTGGCGCATGAGCGAGCGGTCCGCATGAACGGCGATGCCGGGCTCAATTTGATGCTCCAGCACGAGTCCGGCCTGCTCGCAGAGGATTTCCGCGTCCTCAATGAGGCGGGAGAGGTCGGTGCTGAGATCGTAGGTGGCTGGATTGATGGGCAGACGGCCCGCGTCGGCCTGGGAGAGCAACAGGAGGCTCTGGGTGATGTTTTTGAGCCGGTTCGCCTCTTCAAACAATGAAACGAAGCGCTCGTGCTCCGCGCTGCCGGGCGTGGCATGGCGCACGGCGTCATCCAGCGTGGCGAGCATGACGGCAAGCGGTGTTTTGAGCTCGTGGGAGGCGTCGGCGGTAAATCGTGCGGCCTGCTGGAAGCTGCCTTGCAGACGCTCCATCATGCCGTTGAGCACATCAATGAGTTGGGCGAACTCGCGGTCGTCATCGCGCTGCAAAGGGATGCGCTCGGCGAGATCGCTGGCATTGAGCCGCTGAGCCGTGGTGACGACGCGTTCGAGCGGGCGCATGGCACGTTTGGAGGTCCACCACGCGCCGAGACCGGCTAGGGCGAGCGCCAGCACACCCATGCCAGCGAACCAGCGGGCCATGCGATGCAGCTCGGCGTAATAATCGGTGAGCGAAAGCCCGATGAACAGAGTGTACTCCGGGCTGCTGAAAGCGCCGAAGCGCCAGTCGATGCCGCCGGAGCTTGCGGTGAACATTCCGGGCTCGCGCACCATGGGCATCTGCGGGCGAAAAGACGGGGCACGGCCCTGCGGAGGGCCTCCTTGGGGTCCGCGTGGGCGGAAGTCGGGTGGCAGTCCGAGGATTTCACCGAACTCTGGGTCAAACTGCGGCTGCTGGGGGTGTTTTCGTGCCCCGGGTGGCTGGCGTCCGGGGGCATCGTCTGGCGGCGCGCGCCTGATCTCCTCCTGGGTGGGAAATTGAGCGCGGAACTGTTCCTCAAGATCTTTGGGGGCGTTTGGCGTGGCGAAAAGAGTCTTGCCGCGCTGGTGCTCTTTCACGAGCAGGACAGCGGTGGCGTTTTGCGCGGGAGAGGTGCCGAAAACAAGATCGGCGATGAGTTTGAACTCCTCATCCGACGTGCGCGGGTCGATCCGGCTCCACACCCGCTGGGCCGGGGCGGTGATGCGGTCGTCCACGCTGCGCTCCAGCACGCGGCCCGCATACCACCACGCCGCCGCGCCAAAGGAGGCCACGAGCAGGCCGGCCACGAGCATCGTCTGCAAGACCAGACGAAGGCGGAAGCTGTGGGTGTTCGAGGAGATGCTCATGGCGCGGGTGTGACAACGTGAGTTTCATGCGCGTAACAGCGCCGCGCATGCAGATAAATTCCTTTTAATGTTCACACGGCGGGTGCTGTCATGCGCCGTGGCTCCAATGCCTGCATGAACCCCGCAGTCAGCCCCGCCGCCTCTCTTCACGACACCGCCGCGCTCTACCGCCGCCACTGGCCCGCCATGTGCGCCTACGCGCGGGCGAAGGGCTGTGAAACCCATGATGCCGAGGACGCGGTGCAGGAACTTTTTGCCCGGCTCGTGGCCCAGGGCCAGCATGAGCGGGCGGCGGCTATCGCCGACCCTGATGAACAGGCCGCCTTCCTGCTGGCACGGCTGCGCACGCATTTGATCAAGCGCTGGCGGCACCGCACACGCCTGCGGCGTGGCGGCGGCGTAGTTTGCTTCTCACTGAGCGATGAGAATGGTGAGAACATCGACGTGGCGGATTCACATGCGTCACCGGATCTCGAACTCGACCGCAACTGGGCCAGAAGCGTGATCGATCGTGCTTTGAACTGCATCAGCCTGGAACTGCAAGCGCAGGGACGCAGTGATGTGTGGGGCTGCCTGGAGGCGAACTTTGACCACTGCGGCCACGCCGAGCGTCCCCGCAGTGGCGCTCTGCGGACAGCCCTGCACCGCGCCAGACGGCGGCTGCGTGCCCTGCTTTGTGAGGAAGCCCACACCGACCCCAGTGAGAATGCCTGCCACATGCTTCACGCCGCGCTAGCTTGAGAAAGTGGCGAGGACGGCCGCCCTCGAACCGGGCCAGTTGGTTGAACGAGAGTTGGTTGATTGACGTCAGTAGTCGTCCTCTGCTAAAACTCGCCCCTCTTCCCACCCCACCATGCGGCCTCGTTTCTCTGCACTCCTTCTCTGCCTCATCGGCCTGCTGACCTTTGCAGGCACCAGCTTGGCAGCTCCAAACGCGCCTACGGCGCTGGGCGGGGCCATCATCGATACCTCGACCGTTTATCTTTCGTTCGATGACAACTCCACCGATGAAACGGGCTGGGACATTTACGTCCCGGCTAGCAATCAGCATCTCCAGGTGCTCTCAGGTGCTGGCAACACCAATGCAACCACTACCGGGACGGGGAATGTGCTCGTCGCTCTCACTCTCCCAGCAAACAGTCCCGTAACCCTACAGGTAGCCTCATATGCTGGTACCGTCGGAAACATCTCGGCCTACACCAATTCCATCACCATCACGAATGCCGATTTCAATACTCCGGCCATCGCCCTGGTGACCAACACCAATGAGACAGCCGTGAGGCTAGCCATTGTGGACAACGCCTCTGGGGAGGCTGGGTATTTTTATGAGTATCGAGTCCCGCCTGCGGCATTTGCCTCGGGCGGCAATACCGGGCCCAGCGTGTCCAATGTGCCCTTCTCCGGTCTCGCGCCAGGCTCCTCCTATGAGTTTCGCATTCGTGGTTTCAAAGGCACTGCCGGCAGTCCCACGAGCCTCACACCCAGCTACTCAAATGCCTACGCCATCAGCACGCCATTCAACGCTCCCACGGGTTTCACGGCCACGGTGCAAAACGACTCCACGGTGCTCTTCACCTGGGCAGACAATTCCAGTGCAGAGACGGGTTATGAAATCCAATACAGCATCGCCTCAGCGAACAATTTCAAGAAGCTCGGTACGGCCAACGCCAATGCCACCAGCATCACCTTGGGCGGCCTCAGTCCGGGGCAGTCCAGCCTCAGCCCCGGCCAGTCCTATGATTTCAAAGTGCGCGCCATTTTTAACAACGGCATCGATGTCAGCAGCTCGGCCTTCTCATCGGTTGTAACCAGGTCCACCAAGGACGGTTTCACCAGCGCCACCTACAAGCAGATCCCCCACAACCAGTCTTTCACTTACCAGGCGGTCGTCACCGCCCTTTCCTCTCGCAGTTCCTGGAACATCACTGGACTGCCCACGGGACTCACTTTCAACAGCACCACCGGTCAGATCACCGGCACCCCGACGGTAACCGGGGTTTTTAACTGCCCCATGACCGCGACGTTCGCCAGCGGTGCCACGGCCAGCACCACCCTGACACTGCGCGTGGTGCTGCCACCGATTGCTGCGACGCCCATACCGGCTCAAACCTTCACCATCGGTGGCAATGCCTCTATTCCTCTGGCAGACAAGTTCTCCGACCCCGATACCACGTCTGCCGCGCGGCTGGTCACCAACCAAGGCACCATGGACTTCATCCTCTATGACACGACTACATCGACCCAGAACGCGACACCGCTGACAGTGAGCAACTTCCTCGGTTACATTCGCAATTTCGGCGTCTCAGACACGACCAACAAATACGACGGAGCCGTCTTCCACCGATCCATTCCAGGCTTTATCGTCCAAGGCGGTGCCTTCAAGGTCCAATCGTCGCCGAATAACTTCTCCGCCATCACCACCTCGCCATCACCCACCAACGAACCGGTCAACTCCAATTCCCGTGGCACGGTGGCCATGGCCAAACTCAGCGGCAATGCCAGCAGCGCGACCAATCAGTTCTTCGTCAACCTCGCTGATAACAGCGCCATTCTTGACGGCCAGAACGGTGGCTTCACCGCCTTCGCCCGCGTCGCTGGCAATGGCATGGCTGTGGCAGATGCCATCGCTGCGCTGCCAACCGTGGATTCCCTGGTCAACTTCGCAGGTGTCTCCAACGCCTCCCTGACCGACTGGCCGCTCACCAGTAGCAGCTCTGCCATGGATACGACCAAGGTGGTCTCCATCACTTCGGCCATCAAGAACGTGCCTGTGATGACCTACGCCATCACCGGCAACACCAATTCCACCGCTGTAAGCGCAAGCATTAGCACGACGGTGGACGGCAGCGGTATCAGCAGCAGCAGCCTGCAGATCAATGGTGGCTCCATCGGGCAGAGCGACGTGACGGTGACTGCGACGGATCTGGATGGGAATACGGTTTCCCAGACATTTACCGTGACAGCGGGTCAGGCACCAGTCTTCACCAACGGCCCGCCGCCCAGCCCTGCACTCGTGGGCACGGCCTATAACTTCGCCTATAGCGCGTCCGGTTTTCCTGTGCCTGCCTTTTCACACACGGGAACGCTGCCACCTGGCCTGACCCTGAGCAGCACGGGCGTCATCAGCGGCACACCGACGACTGCGGGCACTTACTCCGACATCGTGGTGACAGCGAGCAACGGTGTGGGCGCTGCACCCACGCAAACGATTAGCATCACAGTCGATCAAGCGCCCGCGATCACCAGCGCCGCGCCAGCAGCGGGTGTCGTTGGCACTGCATATACTCACACGTACGCAGCGACTGGTTCTCCTGCGCCGACTTACAGCCTCACCGCAGGTGCGCTGCCAGGTGGCCTCACTGTGAGCAGCGCCGGCGTTATTTCCGGCACACCGACCACCGCGGGCATATTCACCGGAACCGTCACCGCCTCAAGCAGCGCAGGCACCCACCCGCAGGCCTTCAGCATCACCATCCAGAAGGCAGCAGCCACCGTGGCGCTCGGAAGTCTGGCGCAAACATACACCGGCAGTCCGCTGGCAGCCACGAGCACGACCACTCCATCGAACCTCAACGTCACCTACACTTATGACGGCTCCAGCACGACGCCGACCAATGCTGGCAGCTACGCGGTCGTGGCCACCATCAATGAGCCGAATCATACCGGCACCGCCAGCGGCACGCTAGTGATCGCGAAAGCTGCGGCGACGTTAACCCTCGGCGGTCTGGCACAAACGTTCGATGGCAGTGCAAAAGCCATTTCAGCCACGACCACGCCCGCCGGTCTCACGGTGACCTTCACCTACAACGGTTCGGCCACGGCACCGACAAACGCAGGCAGTTATGCGGTGGTTGGCACCATCAGTGATACCAACTACTCCGGCTCAGACAGTGGCACCCTCGTCATCGCCAAAGCGGCTGCCACGGTAAGTCTCGGCAGTCTCGCACAAACCTATGATGGCAGCGCCAAAGCGGCCACCGCGACAACATCGCCGACAGGCCTCACGGTGAACTTCACCTACGACGGATCGGCCGCAGCACCGACGAATGCAGGCAGTTACGCCGTGATCGGCACCATCAACGACACCAACTATGCCGGTGCGTCGCCCCCCGGCACCCTGGTCATCGCCAAAGCCACAGCCGGCGTGACACTGGGAAATCTGACACAGACTTATGACGGCAACCCCAAAGCGGCTTCCGCCAGCACCAGCCCGGCAGGACTCTCCGTCAGCCTCACCTACAACGGCTCCAGCACCGCGCCGAGCAGCCATGGCAGCTACGCTGTCGCCGCCACCGTCAATGACGCCAATTACAACGGCTCGAACTCCAGCGCGCTGATCATTCAAGGCCAGTCCATCGCCGGCTGGCGCGCCCAGCATTTCAGCCCGGAGCAGATCACCGCCGGTCTTGCCGCCGATGACGCCGATCCTGATGGCGACGGATGGAAAAACCTCGCCGAATACGCTCTCGGCATGAATCCTACGAGCCGCAACCCGGCCTTGCTGCCTGTGCGTGATGCCAACGGCCTGACCCTCACCTTCACACGACCCAAGGACATGCCGGATGTCACTTACGGCGCTCAATCGACGGACAATTTCGACGGCTGGGACGCGCTGACGCTTGAGCTTGTCAGCGACGGGCCGGTGCAGACCATGCGCGCGCGTGATCCGCTCACCAGCGGCAATCCCAGCCGCCGCATCATGCAGTTGATCTTCGACTTGCCGCCCCCGATCGAGTGAGCCTTAGCGGAAGATGCCGCGTTTCGGCTGCTCCTCGGTCTGTTTCTTCTGCTCCCCGCTGCGAACTTTTTCGGCGGTGTCTTTGTACCAGAGCGGACCGTTGACCTTGAAGTTGTAGATCAGGTCGCGGAAGTCGGCCATGAGGCGCTGATCGTTCATGAGGGCTCCGAGCAGTCCCTTGCCGGAGGAGATGTTTGCGGCGGCAGCGGAGAAGCTGTCGGCGGCTTTTTTGATGGATTGCAGGGATTCGTCCGCCTTGGCCATGACCTTGTCTGCCTTGGCGATGGCGGGGTCGAGCTTGTCAAACATGGGCCCGAGTTTCTTGCTGGAGTCCTCGACGTTTTTAGCGGCGCTTTTGAAGCTGGCAGCGGCGTCCTTCAAATCGGTGAGCGCGATTTTGAGATTCTGCGCGTTTTCGTCCCCGAGCACTTTTTCATCGACGCGTTTGAGCGTGTTGTTGAGGTGTTCCATGCCTTCCTTGAAGTTCTGGATGGTGGTGTCGGAGAGCGCGCCTTTGTTAACCTTGCTCATGGCTCCCTTGATATCCTGGAGGGCGATTTTTACCTCGTCGAGCACCACATCGACCTTGTCGCCGACGTTTTTGGCAGTGCTTTGCAAATCGGAGAGGCCGCCAGCTTTTTCGCCCTCAATGATCTGGTCGTAGTCATGCGGCAGGAAGACATCGGTCACCTTGCCGCTGGGCTTGATTTCGATCAAAGCGTCCCCCATCAAGCCGGCGGAACCGACGGCAAAGGTGGCGTCGGCGGGGATCATCACATCCTTGAACAACTCCAAGTCGATGATGACACCGGAGAAGGTGGCATTGAGCTCGGGCTTGCGCTTCACCTTGCCCACGCGGGAGCCGCCAAGAAAAACGGGGGAGCCTTCCTTGATGCCGGAAGCGTTTGGAAAGGCCACACGAAGCTCATAGGTGTCCTTGAACACCTCGCGCACGCGCCCAAACTGCAAAATGAGGCCGCCGAGCAGCAGCAGCCCGACGAACAAGAACAGTCCGACGAGCATTTCGGTTTTTTTGTCGCTGTCGATCATAGGAAGGGAGGTTTTGAGGGTAAGGAGGAGGTCAGCAGGTCACATCGGAACGACCGTTGATGAAATCTTGCACGATGGGGTCAGGCGAGGCGCGCAGTTCGTCCGGCGTGCCGAGGAAATGTATTTTGCCGCGATAGAGCATAGCCACACGGTTGGCGATTTTGAAAATGCTGCGCATATCATGCGTGACGATGATGGAGGTCACGCCGAAGCGCTTTTGCATGCGCAGGATCATCTGGTCGATGATGTCGGAGCCGATGGGGTCGAGGCCGGAGTTCGGCTCGTCGTAAAGGATGCACTCGCTGTGGCAGATGATGGCGCGGGCGATGCCGGTGCGCTTGCGCATGCCGCCGGAGAGGGCGGTGGGGTATTTGTCCAGATGCTCGGCGAGATCGACGGCCTCCAGCGCCTCCAGCACACGGCGTTTGACCTCCGCCTTGTCGCGCACGCCGCTTTCGATCAACGGGAAGGCCACATTTTCCTCCACGGTCATACGATCAAACAGCGCGGCACCTTGAAACAACATGCTGACTTTCTGGCGGATCGGGGCCATCTCGCGCTCCTTGAGCTTGTTGACGTGCATGCCGCCCACGAAGACATCGCCGCTGTCTGGTCGGATGAGACCGATGATGTGCTTCATCGTCACCGTCTTGCCCTCGCCGCTGGGGCCGATGATGCAGAGCGTCTCGCCGTGCTTCAACGTGAGGTCGATGCCGCTGAGAATCTCCTGCTTGCCGAAGCGCTTGTGAATGCCCCGCAGCTCGATGAAGACATCGGCGTCGTTGCTTGCGGCGGGGCTGGGAGCGGGGGCGGCCATGGTCAGACGGAGCCGATGGGGAAGACGTAGTTCAACAGAATGGAGAGGAAGAAATTCACGATCAGCAGCACCAGTGAGGAGATGACCACCGCGTTCGTGGTGCCCGTGCCCACGCCCACGGCTCCGTTCTCCGCCGCCAGGCCCTGGTGGCAGGAGATCAGCGTGATGATCATGCCAAAAACGAAGCCCTTGATCATGCCGATGCTCAAATCCTCCATGTTCGTGTGGTCGATCATGTGCGTGAGATACCAAGCGGAGGGCATGTCGTAGCCGAAGCTCGTCACCATGTAGGAGGCGATCAGGCCGAAGGAGATGCTCTCCGCCACGAGGAATGGCATGGAGATCATCATGGCCAGGAAGCGCGGCAGCACGAGATAATCGACCGGATGCACGCCCATGACGCGCAGCGCATCCACCTGCTCGGTGACTTTCATGGTGCCAATGTCCGCCGCCATCGCCGCGCCGACGCGGCCCGCCACCATCAATCCGGCCAGCACCGGCCCCAGCTCACGGCACAGCGCCACGGAAACCACCGCGCCCACCGTCGTCTCAAAACCAAACTCCTTGAACTTCGCGTAGCTCTGAAAGGTGAACACCGCGCCCGTGAAGGCCCCGGTCACGATCACCACGCCTTGGGAGCCGTAGCCGATGGCCACGATTTGCTGTGCCACCAGTTTCAGCCTCCACACCCCGGAACGCAGTGCGATCATGAGTTCACCAGCCAGCGCGGCGAGTTGGCCGAGGTAACTCAGAAAATGAAAAAACACGCGACCCGGCAGGGTCAGCAATCCGTTGGCATCCATCGCCGCCCATCATGGCATGATGTGGCGTGAAGGCAAATCACCATGCCGACACCTGAATATTGGCTTTCCCGGTGTTTTTCCGGGGGATCTCAATGCGCCGTGGCCTTCTCGGAGCCGAGGCCGGTGTGGGCGCGGACGGTGAGTTCGGCGAATTTGGCCTCGGCCTCAGGATCGCGGGCGGTGAAGATCGTTCCAAGCCACGCGGCGAGGAAACCGATGGGGATGCTGACGATGCCAGGATTGCTCAGCGGGAAGGGGGCGTCTTTGCCATAAATGCCGCTGGGGCTGAGCAGGATGAGCACGATGGACGCCACCAATCCGACGGCCAGGCCGGCGACGGCTCCGGAAGTGTTGAAGCGCTTCCAGAACACGCTCAGCACAATGACCGGCAGGTTGGCGGACGCGGCGACGGAGAAGGCGAGGCCGACGAGGAAGGCGGCGTTCACGGTCGGCCCCAAATAAATGGCAAACGCAATGCTGGCAGCGCCGACGCAGAAGGCGGTGATGCGCGCGACGCGGATTTCCTGGCCCGGACGGTTTTCTTTGCCGTGATGAATGACGTTCGAGTAAAAATCATGCGCGAAGCTGGCGCTGGCGCTCATCGTGAGACCGGCGACGACCGCGAGGATGGTGGCGAAGGCCACGGCGCTGATGAAGGCGAAGAACAACTCCCCGCCGAGCACTTGGGCGAGAACGGGCGCGACCATATTGACGTCGAGTTTGCCGGCGGTGGTCAGGGTCGCTTTGTCGATGATCGTCGCCGCGCCGAACCCGAACAGCGTCGTCATGATGTAAAACAGCCCGATGATGGCCATGGCCCACACGACGCTGGAGCGGGCGGTTTTGGCGTCCGGCACGGTGTAAAAGCGCACGAGGATGTGCGGCAGACCCGCAGTGCCAAGAACAAGGCCGATGCACAGCGAAATGAGGTCAATGGGCCCCCATGGTCCGGCGACCGCGACGCCGAACTTCAAGCCCGGCTCCATGAGGTTCTTCGGCGCCGCACTGCCACCATAATCGGCGTGGGCCACGGCATCGAAGAACTTGGTGAAGCTGAAGTCGTGGAACTGGAGGACGAGATAGCTGAGCAGCAGCGCGCCAACCATGAGCAGCAGCGCCTTGATGATCTGCACCCAGGTCGTGGCGAGCATGCCGCCGAAGACGACATAGACGAGCATCAGCACGCCCACGCCGATCACTGCGGGCTCGAAGTTGATGCCGATGAGCTGCTTGATGATCGCGCCCGCGCCGACCATCTGCGCGATCATATAGAAGGTGGAGACCACCAGCGTGCTGAGGGATGCGAGCGCGCGCACGGGCCGTGGTTTGAGACGATACGCGAGCAAGTCGGCCATCGTGTATTTCCCCGCGTTCCGCAGCGGCTCGGCGACGATGAGCAGCACGGTGATGTAGGCGACGAGGAAGCCCACGGAATACATGAAACCGTCATAGCCGGCCACATAAATCATGCCCGAGATGCCCAGGAAACTGGCGGCGCTCATGTAGTCACCGGCGACGGCAAGACCGTTCTGCCAGCCGGTGATGCTGCGCCCGGCGGCGAAGTAGGCGCTAGCGCCCGTGTTTTTCTTCGCGGCCCAGAAGGTGATGAGCAGCGTGAGGCCGACGAAGGCCAGGAACATGATGAGAGGGGCGGACATAGGAGGTAAATGACGAATGCAGAATGACGGAAGCCAAGGGGGCGGAATCAGCCCTGGCCGTGAATGACAGCGGCGGCGGCCTTGTCCCATTGTGTCGCGACGCGCACATAAAGGAAGGCCATGACCCAGGCCATGATGAACTGTGACAATGCGAAGACGTAGGCCACGTTAACCTCACCCCAGACCTTCGTTTTCATCATTTCCGGGAAGTAGCCCACGAGCACCGGCAAGGCGAGATAGTACAGCATGCCGAACACAAAAGCGGGAACGATGAACGCCTTCTTTTTCGCCAGCAGCGCGCGAAACTCCGGCTTCGCCTCCAGTTGTTCCCAATTCACAGATGATTTTTCGCTCATAGAGGGCGGGAGGTTAGGGACTGCGCTTCTCTTTGGCAAGCGCGGTGTCTTCACGGGGCGTTTTTTCCTCGACATTCCTCGCCCGCGTTGATGAAATGCCGTGTCTGCTTAACTCCACCAGCCACTCATCATGGGATTCGAAAACGTTGGCAAAGTCTGGACCCCGCAGGGTCTTCAGGAACTTCTCGGCACGCTTACCAAGCCGGATTGGTGTGATTCCATCACGCTGCACCACACCGCCGCGCCCTCGCTGGCACAGCGGCCGGACGGCTTCAACGCCCAGCACATCAAAAACATCCAAAGCTTCTACCAAAACGAGCTCGGCTGGTCCTCCGGGCCGCATTTGTTCGTGGATGACGACCAGCTCTGGGGCATGTGCGACTTCCGCCGCAAGGGCATCCACGCCGTCAGCTTCAACAAGCGCTCCATCGGCATCGAGGTGCTGGGAGACTACGACAGTGAAAGCGCGAAGACCGGGCGCGGTCTCGACTGCTGGAAGACGGCCGCCGCTGCCACGAAGGTGCTACTCGCCTGGCTGGGACTCCCCCCCAACGCCAGCACCGTGCTGTTCCATCGGGACGACCCCAAGACCTCGAAGACCTGCCCAGGCAGGAAGGTGGAAAAAGAATGGGTGCTCGACCTCGTCGCCAAAGCTGATGCTGCGGCGGATGACACCGCGCATGCGAAGCCGACGCTCGACGTGACACTGAAAAGCACCGAGTGGCGCTTCGTCGGCGAGCGTTGGTGCATCCCGGTGCGGGTGTATCTGCTCAAAAGAGGAGTGGCCGATGCGGAGATCGCCGCCAAGCTCAAGAAAACCGCCACTGGCTTCCACTTTGACGACGAACTGCTCGAAGGTGCGTTCTACGACAAAGACAGCTCGATGACTTGGGCACCCGCTCGTGAGTTAATCGACTTGGTTTGAGGCTGCGGCTCACTCAAACGCGCTCGTCACCGGCTTGCCGTCAAATTCGGCGGGCAGCGGCACATCCAGCAGCCACAGCGCCGTCGCGGCGGTGTCGTAGGTCGTCACAGGATCGGTGATGGTGAAGTTTTTCTTCACGCCCTTGCCCCAGGCCACCCAGGGGATGAGCATGTCATCAGGAATGTTCAGGCCGTGTGTTTTGTCATGTCCGCCGTGGTCGGCGCTGATGAGCACCACGCTGGAATCGGCGATGCCTGCGTCTTTGATGGCCTGCCAGACCTGCCAGAGCGCCTGATCGGTGACTTTGAGTGCCTCTTTTTGCTGCGGCGAACCCCAGCCGTCTTTGTGCCCGGCGGTGTCCGGGTCGGGAAAGTGGATGAAACAGAGCCGTGGCTTGTGCTCCTTGATCCACGGCGCGGCCTGTTTGGCGACCATCTGGGAGGGCTTTTTGTCCTTCTCGATCTCGGGCGAGCCGGCCACCGGGGCCGTTGTCTGCGGCCCGCCGAAGTCAAAGAGGTCCACCGAGTCCTTCAGCCACAGGTGGCGGAACTTGATCTTGCCCACAAACATCGCGGTCACCGCCTTGGGATCGCTGGCTTTCAGCAAGGAAAACACCGTGGGCACCTTCACCGGGCCCCGGATCGGCGTGAAGGCGTTCCACAGGACCTGATGCTTGTCCGGTCCCACGCCCGTGAGCATCGAGGTGTGCGAGGGCAGCGTGAACGAGGGAAAAATCGTGCTCGCCTGCCAGGTTACCGCGCCTTCGGCGGCGATTTTCTTCAGCGTGGGCGTCTCCGCCTCCGCCACGACCGCCGGCTTGGCTCCGTCGATGCTGACAATAAACACATGCTCGGCACGCGGCGCGGCGTTGGCGGTGAAGGCAAGAGCCAGGACGGATGAAATGAGGCAGGTGGTGAAACGCATGACAATGAGAGCGCGGAATAACGCCACATGGGGCGCATTGCTTCCAAAACATTGCGGCGTTGTTGTTGCAGCGCTTGCGCCTTGAGCGGCCTCGCACCCTGCGCCAAGGATGTCGCCGTTCATGGAAGCCTGGATCGTCATCTCACTGCTCATCATTGCCGTCATCGCCTTCGCCACGGAGAAAATCTCCGTGGACCTGGTCACGCTGGCGATGCTCTGCGTGCTCGTGCTGTGCGGCATTTTGAAGCCGGACCAGGCCTTTGCCGGTTTTGGTGACCGCGTGATCATCCTGCTGGCCGCGATTTTCGTCATCGGCGCGGCTTTGCGTGAAACGGGTGTGCTGGACATGATGGGTGGCATGCTGGCACAGACCTTTGGCACGCAGCCCAAGCGGCTGATGGGCTTCATGATGGCCGTGGTGGGCGGTGTTTCCGCCTTCATGAACAACACCACCGTCACCGCCGTGTTTGTCGGCCCGGTCATCGGGCTTTCCCGTCGGCTGCGCATCCCCCCCTCGCGTTTGCTCATGCCGCTGGCCTTTGCCTCGCTCATGGGCGGCACCTGCACGCTGATCGGCACCTCCACAAACGTCGCCGTGAGCGGCGCCATCACCAAACTGGGATTGGAGCCGTTCCAGATGTTCGAGTTCACCCTCGTCGGCGTGGTACTCATGATCACCGGCATCCTCTACATGATCTTCATCGGCACCCGCATGGTGCCAGAGCGGGACAGTGCCTCCGTGGCTGCGGGCGATGCCATGCGGGAGTACCTCGCCGAGGTCGTCGTCCTGCCGAATTCACCGCTCATCGGCCAGGAGGCCTTCGATTCCGACTTTTCCGCGCTCGAATTTCAGGTTCTCAAAATCCGCCGCGACGACCTGCCGCTCGACGCGGGGCCGAATCTCCGCTTTGAGGAGGGAGATGTCGTGCTCGTTGCCGGGAAGGTGGAAAATCTCATCAAGGTAAAGAAGATCGAGGGGCTCGACATCCTGGAGGACGTCACGCTGCGCAGCTCCGGCATCGACATGCGCGACGCGCAAGTCGCCGAGGTCGTCCTTTCGCCACGTTCCGGCATGGTCGGGCACTCCTTGCGGGAAAACAACTTCCGCCAGCGCACCGGACTCTCCGTCCTCGCCCTCATGCGCGGAGACCGCTCCCTGCTCCATCACATGGCGGATGAAAAATTGCACGCGGGCGACGTGCTCCTGCTCCAGGGGCCGAACGAACGCTTCCACTCCATTGAGGAAGGTGGCGACATCGTCGTGCTTACCCAGCATCAGTTCAGCGCCGAGGCACGGCGGCGCGGCTTCAGGCTGCTCGGCGCGTTTGCGCTCGCTGTGCTCGCCAGCAGTGTCGGCTGGGTGCCGGACACCATCGCCTTTGTCATGGTCGCCATGCTGGCCGTCTTCACGCGTTGCATCAAGCTGGAGAACGCCTACGCCAACATCGACTGGCGGCTGCTCATCCTCATCGGCGGCATGATGGCCTTCGGCCAGGCCATGCAAAGCTCCGGTGCCGCCGACATGGTCGCCGCCGCCATCACGGGCTGGCTGCAACCCTGGGGCGTGTTTGCCGTTTTCGCCGGCTTCTGCGTGCTGACCATCCTGCTCACACAGCCCATGTCGAACGCCGCCGCCGCGCTCGTCGTGCTGCCTGTCGCCATGCAGGCCGCCGCGTCCATGGGGGCCAATCAGCGTGCCTTCGCCATCGGCGTCATGCTCAGTGCCTCCGCCTCCGTGCTCACACCCTTCGAGCCGAGCTGCATTCTCGTCTATGGCCCCGGCAAATACCGCTTCGCCGACTTCATCAAAGTCGGCGGCGGCCTCACCTTCGTCATGCTCCTCGTCGTGCTGGCGATGGTGCCGATGTTCTGGCCGCTACGTTAATTCCCCCGCCACCGCCGTCGCCTCAGCGAGAAAGACCTCTCCCAGCGGCGAGAGCCGCCCGGTCCACAGCGCGCCGAAGCTCAGCGGCGGGAAATCATCGAGTGCGAGGGCTTTGACACCGGCGGGCAGTTCGACCCGGGGATGACGCAGGGCCAGTCCGGCGCCGAAACCTTCGGCGACATAACGCAGCACGAGATCGAGGCTGCCGACTTCGAGGCTGGGCAGCCATTCCAAGCCACGCTGACGCAGTGCGGCCTGGAACGAGCGCGACAGCACGTCATTCGCCTCCAACGTCACCAGCGGCAGGTCGATGCGGTCCTTCTCAAAGATCTGCGAAGCCTGCGCGACGCCGCTCTGCTTTGTCACGAGCAGCACCATCGGCAGGCGCAGCAGTTCGCGCGCCTCGATGTTCGCAGCCGTCTTGTCCATCAGCGTGCTGAGGCCGATATCGATCTCTTGCGCGGCCAGCAGCGCCTCGATCTCCTGCTGCCGACCATGCGTGAGGGTGAAATGAAAGCCCTTCACCCGCCGTCGCATTCGGGCCAGCAACTCCGGCAGGTAATCCCGCTGCACAATCTCGGCTGCCGAGATGCGCAACCGCGTCTCACCACCGCCTCGCAGGCGATCAGCCATTTCCGCGAGACCGCTGAAAAACGGCATGGCAAAATCGTAGAGCGCCTGACCCTCGCGCGTTAGTTGAAACGGTCGCCGCTGATACAACGTGACACCGAGCGCGTCCTCGAGCTGCAGAATCTGCGCGCTGATGGCCGGCTGCTGGATGCCATACGGCATGGCCCGCGCCGCTGCGCTCACGCCGCCGTGCCGCGCCACATAGTAAAAAAGTTCAAGGTGATGGACGTTCATGACTGGGCGGAAGGCTATGCGTTTTATCAATGATGCCACCTGGAAATATCAATTTCCATCTCCCGCCGATCCTGAGACACTGTGCGGCATTATGGAAGAACTCATCATTCTCTTTCTGCTGGTGATTGGCGGCCTGGTTCTCATCCTGCCCATCACCGCGCTCGTTTTTGCCCGCAAGGCCCGCCGCCAGGCCGACGAGCTCGGCAAGCAAGTCAGCTTTCTGCGTGAGCAGCAGGCCCGCACCATCGAACGCGAGGCACGGCTTATCCAGCGCATCGAGCTGCTGGAAACCGTCAACAAGATGCCACACACACAGGAGGAGACTGCCGCCACTGTGGAGTCGCAGGCCAAATACGCGCCACCTCCTGCGGCGAAGGCAGATTTCATTTCAGCGCCTGCTCCGAAGCTCGTCTCTGAACCCGTTTTCCAGGCATTTACGCCTCCGCCGCTTCCTCAGCCTGAGCCGACGATCACGAAAACACCCGCCCCGGTTCGCAGTTCAGGTTTCAGCCCGTCCGTGGAAGCCAAACCACGCCCAATCCCGGCTCCCAGCCTCAATCTCGAACAATTCATGGGCGCGAAGCTGTTCGCGTGGGTCGGCGGTCTCGCCTTGTTCCTCGGCGTCATCTTCTTCGTGAAGCTCAGCATCGAGCGCGGCTGGATTTCGCCTGAGCTGCGCACGGCCATTGGTTTTGTCATCGGCATCGGTCTGGTCGGCGGCGGTGTGGTCATGCATCGCCGCGAACGCTACGTCACGCTCGCGAACACCCTCTGCGCCACGGGCATCGTCATGCTCTACGGCGTAACCTTCGCCGCGCACTCGATCTGGCGCATTCCACCGCTCGATCAGCCACTCGTTGCTTTCCTGCTCATGACGCTCATCACCGGCGCGGCGTTTTTGCTCGCCGTGCGGCTCAATGCGCAGGTCGTAGCTGTGCTCGGCATGCTGGGCGGCTTTTTGACGCCAATCCTCTGCTCCACCGGTCGTGATCAACCGTTCGGCCTCTTCAGCTACATCGCGCTGCTCGACATCGGCGTGCTCGCCGTCGCCAAAAACAAACGCTGGCTGCATCTCACGGCCTTGGCGGCCATCGGTACGATCTTCATGCAGGCCGGCTGGCTGGTGAAATTCTTCCACTCCTCGCAATACGCCATCGGTTCGGCCACCTGGACTCCCGTGATCGTGTTTCTCGGCTTCGCAGCACTGTTCTCGCTTGCCGCATGGTGGTCGAAGCAACAGGACGCCGAAGATCTCTTCCCGGCTGCCTCCGCCTTGGCGCTGTGTGGCAGCGCGCTATTCACAGCGTTCGTGTTTCTTGGCTTCGGCGCCATCACGGAGCGTCCTGTGCTGCTCTACACCTTCGTGCTTGGCATCAACGTCATCGCCTTGCGAATCGTGTGGCATCAATCACGCGTCGGCATCGCGCAGAGCATCATCGGCACGCTCACCTTCCTACACCTCTCGATCTGGACGGCTAACAGGCTCACCCCCGAGTTGCTGCCGCATGCGCTGGGCATTTTCCTCGCCTTCGGCCTGTTCCACACCGCATTTGCCGTGCTGATGGAGCGCAAGGCGCCAAATCAGGTGCCCTTCGCCGGCTGGGTGCCCGTCATCACGCTCATCCTGCTGCTTATGCCCGTGCTTTGCCTGGATGCGATCAGCCTCTCGATCTGGCCGGTGATTCTGCTCGTCGATCTGCTCATCATCGGCCTCGCTGTGATGACTGGCAGGCTCATGCCGGTGCTGGCGGCCCTGGTGCT
This sequence comes from Prosthecobacter sp., assembly GCF_044232965.1. Classification (GTDB taxonomy): domain Bacteria; phylum Verrucomicrobiota; class Verrucomicrobiia; order Verrucomicrobiales; family Verrucomicrobiaceae; genus Prosthecobacter. Next base: position 34,226 of record NZ_JBIIKX010000042.1, on the reverse strand, counting down.
CACTTTGATCACCGCAGGCGCGTGGCTGTTCCGCTGGCCGCGAGAGATCAGCTTCACGCTGCTGCCCTTCCTCTTTGTGATCGGCGGTTTCGCCGTGCTGTTTGGCATCGCCAGCAGCTTCCTCTCGCGCAAACTGCCGAAAGTCGCGTTCTCCGCGCTGCTACCGGTGAGTTCGGCCGTGTTGCCGTTTTTGCTGCTCATCCTTGCCACACTGCGGCTGCAAATCGCGAATCCATCACCGGTCTTCGGTCTTGCGCTGCTGCTCACCGTGTTCCTGCTCGGCTTGGTGCGCATCAGCGGCATCACCGCGCTCGCGCCAACGGCATTGGGCTGCGTGCTCGCCCTCGAATGGGCCTGGCATCAGCAGAGTTTCAGCGTGGAACAGGCCACCACGCCGCTGTTCTGGTATCTCGGCTTCTACGCCATCTTCACCGCGTTCCCGCTCGTGTTTCAGAAGCAGTTCGCCACGCGCAAACTGCCGTGGATCGCCTCTGCAGCGGCTGGCATCGGCACCTTCAGCCTTGTGTATCGTCTCGTCGGCCAGGCTTGGCCGAATGACTCGATGGGCCTGCTGCCCGTCGCCTTCGCCATCGCTCCCCTGCTCAACCTCGTCTTCATTTTGAAACAACACAGCACGGAAAATCCGGCGCGTCTCACCCAACTCGCGTGGTTCGGCGGTGTGGCGCTGTTTTTCATCACGCTCATCTTCCCGATCCAGTTTGAGAAGCAGTGGATCACGATTGGCTGGGCCTTGGAAGGTGCCGCCCTGTGCTGGCTCTTCCGCCGTGTGTCGCATCCCGGCCTGCGTGGCACCGGCACCGTGCTGCTCGTCGCCTCGTTCGTCCGTCTCGCGCTCAATCCCGCCGTGCTAGAGTATCAAATCCGTGGCGAGACACCGATCCTCAACTGGCAGCTCTACGCCTACAGTCTCTCAGCGTTGGCGATGTTCTTTGCCGCAGCGTGGCTCACGCCACCGCATCATTGCTGGGACAAATTGAATCTGCGCAGCCTGTTCGGCTCGCTCGGCGGCATTTTGCTCTTCCTGCTGCTCAACATCGAGATCGCCGATGCCTTCACGCCTGCGGGCCAGCGCTCGATCACCTTCGACTTCAGCGGCAATCTGGCCCGCGACATGACTTACACGATCTCGTGGGCCTTGTTTGCGCTCACGCTGCTTGTGCTCGGCATCTGGAAGCGCAACGCACCGACCCGCTACGCCGGCATCGGCCTGCTCGCGGTCACACTGCTAAAACTCTTCCTGCACGATCTCGCGAACATCGACAGCGGCTACCGCATCGGTGCCTTGATCGCCGTTGCCATCATCGCTCTCGTCGCCTCGTTTCTTTATCAGCGTTTCCTTACCGACGACAAATCATGAAGACCCATCTCCTGCTCATCGCATTGTGCATCTCCTCGGCCGCCAGTGCTGCCGATTTCGCTGCGTGGACGCATCGCCAGACTTTGCGCATTACACAGCCCGGCCTCACCCGCCTCGAACTCGAACCTGCGCTGCTTGATGCCTCGCGCACGACCGGTGGAGCGCCGTTTCACGATCTGCGTGTCATCAGTCCCGCCGGAGTCGAGACGCCCTACATCATCGCTTTGCCGAGCACCATGCGTCCGGCGAGCGTCGGAGCCGTCGGCTTCAAGGCCACGCTGAATCCGACCACCACCGTGCTCGAATTTCAGCCGCCTGACGCCTTCACGATCCAGGAACTGGTGCTGAAGACCAACGGCGAAAACTTCATCAAGGCCGCCACGCTCGAAGCCAGCAGTAACGGCACGACATGGCAGACACTCAGCAGCGGAGAAGTGCTCTGCCGCCAGAACGGCACGGAACGTTTGCGGCTACCGATCGCGGCGGCGGTGTGGACGCATTTCCGCATCACCATTGACGACACACGCACCAGCCCCGTCGCATTCACCGGCGCTCAGATCGTGCGTGAACTGCCGGAGCTGCGCACCGTTCCGCATTCAGCGACGATTCGATCCCGCACCGAAGAAAAGGGCTCCACGCGCCTCACGCTCGATCTCGGCACGGCGAATGTGCTGCTCGGGACCGTGCGCGTTCACACGCCCGAGCTGGTGTTCCAGCGAGTGTCCACGCTCTTGAACACGACGCACACGCTGTTCCGCATCCAGCACGAAGGATTCACGGCTGAAGACCTCGAAGTCTCCGCGCATCAGCTCGCCGCCAAACGTGAGGTCGAACTCGTCATTCACAATGGCGACAGCCCGCCGTTGCGCCTCGACCGCGTCGAGGTCACGCGTCATCTGGTGCCCCTCGTATTTCAAGCTGACACCGCTGGCGACTGGCAGCTCTACATCGGCAACGCGCAGGCTCCCGAGCCACGCTACGACATCGCCGCGCTCAGCGACAAACTGCGGGCTGCGCGCGCCCGCAGCGCCACGGCCAGCGCCGTCGAAGCAAACGCTGAATTTCGCAAGACCGCAACCGCACCCGAAGTCGGCGAAACAGGCGCGGCCATCGATGTCTCCGCGTGGTCGTTCCAGCGGGCGATTCAGTTTAGCGAAGCCGGGGTCATTGAGCTCGAACTCGATCCCGCTGTTCTCGCCCGCTGTGAGAATGATCTCAATGATGTGCGGATCGTTCGTGAGGGCCGTCAGGTTCCCTTCCTCGCCATCAAACCGGGCCTTGAGCGCGAACGAGCCGTGCCTTTCGTCGAAGTCACCGACCCGAAGGCTCCAAGCTGGTCCAAGTGGGACATCACGATGCCCTTTGCCAATTTCCCAGGCAGCACCCTGCTGCTCGACTCACCCACGCCCTTGTTCCGGCGCACCCTGAGCGTCACCGAAGAGATCCGCAACGAGCAGGGCCGCTTCGAGCGCATCCTCGGCACCGCGAACTGGCAGCGCACGCCGGGGCAGACGCCCAACACTTTCCACCTTCCCCTGTACACCGCCCCACGGGCCGAAACGATTCGTCTCAGCACCGACAACGGCGACAACGCGCCGCTGCAACTCACCAGCGTGCGCGTCGTCTATCCCGTGGTGCGTCTGCTGTTCCGCGTTCCCGACACCAAGCCGCTTCACCTCTGCTACGGCAACCGACGCGCCCCCCGCACCCGCTACGACCTCCAGCTCGTGCGCCGCGAATTCGAAACCGCCACCAAAGTCGCCGCCACGCTCGGCGATGAAGAAAAACTCCCCGGTTACGAAGCGGATCCCCTCACCAGCGGCAAAGGCTCGCCGTGGCTCTGGGCCGCACTGGCCTTGGTGGTCGGTGCGCTGCTGTGGATCGTGGCAAAGATGCTGCCGAAGCAGGTGGAAAAGTAGCCAAGTCAAGGCTTCGCCGGTCAAGAGTGTCAAGGTCGTCAAGCATCGTGCCAGCAACCGTCTTGACCACCTTGACACTCTTGACGCGCAGCTCTTGACCGCTTGCAACCCCGCTCTGTGTGCGGACGTTAACTCATTACCCCCAATGAGTGATTCCGGCCAGCCCCACAAATTCACCAACGCCCTCGCCAAGGAGCGTTCGCCCTACCTGCTTCAGCACGCGCACAATCCCGTGAACTGGCTGCCGTGGGGTGATGAGGCATTTGCTAAGGCCAAGGCTGAGGACAAACCGATCTTTCTCTCCTCCGGCTACTCGACCTGCCACTGGTGCCACGTCATGGAGCGCGAGTCGTTTGAGAACGAGGAAGTCGCGAAACTCATCAACGAGAACTTCATTCCCATCAAAGTCGATCGCGAGGAACGACCTGACGTCGATCTCACTTACATGACCTACGTCCAGGCCGCCAGCGGCCACGGCGGCTGGCCAATGAGCGTCTTTCTCACGCCGGAGCTGAAGCCGTTTTACGGCGGCACTTATTACCCGCCGGAGAACACGCCGGGGCGCATCGGCTTCAAGAACCTGCTCAACGAACTGCACAAGGTGTGGACGGAAGACCGCAAAGGCATCGACGAGCGTGCCGCGCGCTCCGTGGAGAAGCTGCAGGAGCATCTCGACAACGAGAACACGGCCCTTGCCGACATCAGTCACGACACGCTCGTGCAGAAGGCCTACGACGACCTTTCCGGCTCCTTCGATTACCATGAAGGTGGCTTCGGCGGCGCGCCGAAGTTCCCACGGCCCACCACGCTGAACCTGCTCATGCGCATCCATCGCATCCTCGCCGAGCGAAAGGACAAGGATCGCGAATCCGAGAGCAACTGGGCCATGGAGATGACCGTCAAAACGCTGCGCGGCATGGCGAATGGTGGCATGCGCGACCACATCGGCGGCGGCTTCCATCGCTACAGCGTCGATGCTTACTGGCACATCCCGCATTACGAAAAGATGCTCTACGATCAGGCGCAGCTTCTGACGGCCTACGTCGAAGGCTGGCAGATCACCCAGACCGCGCTCTTTGAAGCCATCACGCGCAACACCGTCGCCTATCTCAAGCGCGACCTTCGCCACAAAGACGGCGGCTTCTTCTCCGCCGAGGATGCTGACAGTCTCGCCGCCGAGGATGCCGCGCACAAAACCGAAGGCGCGTTCTACGTTTGGAAAGCCGCCGAGATCGACGAGATCCTCGGCAAGGAAAACGGCAGCATCTTCCGCTACGCATACGGTGCCCGCCGTGATGGCAATGCGCGTCCCGAAAGCGATCCGCAGGGCGAACTCAAAGGCCTGAACACCCTCTACCGCGCCGTCTCCTTCAAGAAGACCGGCGAGTTCTTCAAAAAATCCGCCGAGGAGATCAAGACCATCATCGACGAAGGCTTGGTGAAACTGTTTGAAGCCCGCACCAAACGTCCGCGCCCGCATCTCGATGACAAAATCATCGCCGCTTGGAACGGACTCGCCATCGCCGGACTCGCTCGCGCCGGAGCCGCGTTTGGCGATGCTGAAACAATCACGCTCGCCGCCGGAGCCGCACAGTTCATCCACGATCAGCTCTGCACCACGCCCGGCAAAGGCCTGCACCGCTCCTGGCGCGAAGGCGAACGCGGCCCCAAGGCATTCGCCATTGACTACGCCTGCCTCATCCACGGCCTGCTCGACCTCTACCAAGCCTCCTTCGATGTGAAATGGCTCCAGTGGGCCGTCGAGTTGCAAAGCGAGATGGACGGCCTGTTCCTCGACACGAAAAACGGTGGCTACTACAGCGTCCACACCGACATGCCCAACAGCGTCCTCCGCATCAAGGAAGACTATGACGGCGCCGAGCCTTCACCCAATTCCCTCGCCTCCCTCAACCTCTTGCGCCTCAGCGCGCTGCTCGCCAAGGACACCTGGAAGCAACAGGCCGAAAAAATCTTCGCCCTCTTTGGCTCCACGCTGCAAAGCAGCCCGTCCTCCGTGCCCGTCATGGCCATCGCCTTCGATCTGCACCATCGCGGCAAACAGCAAATCGTCCTCGCTGGCGATGCCACCACGCCCGAGTTCAAAGCCCTCGCCAATCATCTCCATCGCAAGTTCATGCCCACCGCCGCCCTCCTCCACGCCGACGGCGGCGCAGGCCAGACATGGCTCGGCCAGCATAACGAAGCCATCGCTGGCATGAAACCCGTCGGCGACAAACCCGCCGCTTACGTCTGCCAAAACTTCACCTGCCAGGCTCCGGTGACGAGCGTGGAGGAGTTGGAGAAGGTGTTGGGAAAATGACCAGTCACCGCCATGCTGCGCCCATTCACGCATGTATTGATGCTCTTGTTGGTATCTTGCCAGTCCAAGAGTACTTCAAGTGAGACCCAGTCGACAAATTCTTCGATCGAAACACTCGATCAGATGAACCAGCGTTTGCAAAATCAGCGGACAGAAGAAGAAAAGCGCAAGGCCGACTTTGCCAGCACTCATCATCGGTATCGTTGTGAGGAAAGCGAGGTTCCTGAGATTCAAGAGGCAACTGGCCCAGGCAGGAACTTTCGTTCCATGCAGTTCGGTGAGAATTTGGTGCTGAAACTTCAGCTCGGTGGATTGATTCGGGTGAACGGCGAAGAATTTGGCCCCATGCGAACCAAGTCACGTTACCACATCTTCGTGAATGGAAAGCAGCGGGCCGAAGCAGAAAGCTTGTTTAGCATCTCAAGTGCTGTGGGCGACGAAATAACATCGAACCGCTTCATCTACAATCCTGCGAGCAACAGCCTTCTGGTGTTCGATGACCTATGTTGGTCCACGAAGCGATACATTCTTTTCGAGCAGGCCGCAGGAGGCAAATGGGGCGCCAAATACTTCTGGCCGCCATCCCGTCCGGTGTTTGGCAGCCCTGTCAATCATGAGGGCAAGATTCGTGGTATCGGAAACGGCAAGATCTACGTCGAGATCGACGGCCATTTCTACGCGTTTCCAGTGGAAAACTACTTGGTGAAGAATCTTGAGTTCACCGTCGGTTAAACAGATATGCAGCAGTTCGCCGGGGCTCTCGCTGGCAACAAAGCCACCAAAAGCATCTTCATCACGACCTCCACCTTTACCAAAGAGTCCGTTGAATTCGCCAAGAGCGTCAGCAACAGCAAGATTGTCCTCATCGACGGCGACGAACTGGCCGAACTCATGATCGCCCACAACGTCGGCGTCTCGGTCGCTCAAGTCTATGAGGTGAAGCGCATCGATTCGGACTACTTCGCCGAAGGCGAGTGATTCTTGATATGATGAACCACCAGGGAGAATCACTGGAAAGTGCCTGAGTTGACTCTCAATGACTGTGCTCTGGCAGGAGCGTGAGCAGGTGACGTTCAGCTTTGAGGCAAGCGCAAGTCATGGTGAGGGCTTCTCGCGAAGTTGTCAGCTCGCTCAAGCCCCGCCCAGCGCATAACCCACTCCGCGCACGGTGCGGATGAGCTTCTTGTCGTGATCCTTGTCGATCTTCGAGCGCAGGCGCTGGATGTACACCTCCACGAGGTTCGTCTCGGGGTCCATGTTGTAGCCCCAGACGTGCTCATAGATCTGCATGCGGCCAAACACGCGGCCAGGGCTGCGCATCAGGTGCTCCAGCAGCTCAAACTCGCGGGCGCTCAGCTCGATGTCCTCGCCATCACGGCTGACTTTGCGCTCGATGAGGTTCATGCTGAGATCGTCCACGCGCAGCAGGTGGCTGGAGTCGCCCGCTTTGCGGCGCACGACGGTGCGCAGACGCGCGGCCAGTTCCTCCACGAAGAACGGCTTCGTCATGTAATCATCCGCGCCGAGGTTCAGACCCTCGATTTTTTCCGGCAGCGTGGAGCGGGCGGTGAGCAGGATGACCGGCACGCTGTTGCGCTTTTCCCGCAATCCGCGCAGCAGGCTTAGGCCGTCGCGGCCCGGCACCATGATGTCGAGCACCAGCGCGTCGTAAGGCACGGTCGTCGCCATTTCCCAGGCCTCGTCGCCATCGCTGACGGCGTCCACCTGGATGCCCTGCTCCTCCAGCCCCTTTTTGGCAAAGGAAAGCAGCTTGGACTGGTCTTCGAGAAGCAGGATGCGCATGCGGCGGATGATGGGATGCAAAGGCGGATTGTCCACCGGCACATCGCGGCCTATGGTGGCTCGCATGGTTCGTGCATCGGCATTCCTTTTCATGACAGCGGCAGCTTTGGCTCTCGATGCGCCGCTCCCGGAGCGCATTCAGGCGCTGGCAGCCTATTCAAACGCTCACGGCGGTCATGCGCTGCTGATCCGGCAGAACGGCAAAACGCTCCACGAGTCCTACACCAACGGACACACCAAAAACGAGCCGCATCGCATCTACAGCGGCACGAAGGCCTTCTGGTGCCTCACGTCCTTCGCGGCGGAGAAAGAGGGACTTTTCAAGCTGGACGACCATGTGGCTGACACGATCACCGAATGGCAAAGTGACCAACGCCGCAGCAAGATCACCATCAGGCAGCTTCTCGACTTCACCAGCGGCCTGGAGCCGCTGTTCGGCCTGCATCAGAACGACTTCAAAGACCGCACCGCCGCCGCTTTGAAGGCCCCACTCGTCGGGACCACCGGCAAATCGTTCATTTACGGCCCTGCGTCACTCCAGGTGTATCACGAGCTGCTCAAACGAAAGCTGCGGGAGAAAGAGCAGACGCCCACCCGCTATCTGGAACGCAAGGTGCTCGGCTCGCTCGATCTCGGCCCGCAGCGTTACCTTGCCGATGCAAAAGGCGTGCCGCTGCTCGCCGCTGGTTTCATGCAAACCGCCCGGCAGTGGTCCGAACTCGGCTCCTGGCTGCTGAAGCACGAGGACACTCGATCCGCGCTCACAACCAGTGACACCAACCGCGCCTTCGGCTTCGGCTTCTGGAACAACCACGCCGCCACATCCAAATCCGCTCGCGAAGTCGATGTGGAGGACACACTCGACAAAAAATGGCACGCGCAATCCTGGGGCAATGCCTGCCTCTGCCGCTCCGCCCCCGCCGATCTCATCGCCTGCATCGGCTCCTACGGCCAGCGCCTTTACCTCGTGCCCTCGCAGAAACTCGTCATCGTGCGACTGGCGAAGGACTCGAAGCCGAATGACGCGCAGATGCTGCGGTTGTTGTTTGCGAACACCCCATAAAACAGGCCCGATGCATTGCGACCTCCGACTGCCTCACAAGCCCGCCGCACGCAGCTTTTTCAGCAAGTCCTGCTGCCGCTCGCCCATGCCGGCTCTCTTTTTCATGTTCACCCGCAGTGGCATGAGCTCAAGATTGGCGATGACCTTGTCGAACTCGGGCATGACGGAGAGTGGAATGATGTGATCGACGCTCAATGGGTCGCCTCGATACGGACCTTTGGTCACGGTAGGTGCCCGTCCCTGACGCATTTCCTCAATTCCTGCGACGTTCAGACATCCCAGGCGCTCCGCGATGACCCGATTGCGCAGCATGGCCTCGCTGGTCAGTATGGCCAGTTCGCCACGCAGGCCCGCGATGGCCACCGCCTCGGAAGCGACGACGGCAGGGTCTTTGCCTGAGCGCTGCGCCTCCTCCAAAATCGCGACGTACTTTTGCACGCGCGGATTGGCCGCACGCTCTCCGAGTGTGGCAAGTTTTGCCGGATTGATGAGAGAGGCGATCCGGTGAGGCGGCGAGGTGGCGTAGTAGCACTCCAGCCCTACGACGACCACGAACACGATGAAGATGAGCAGCGCGGCCCTGGGATGGCGGCGCATCAGCCGGAGGATGAGTTGAATCTGCGCCTGAGTCACACTGCGGCGGTTTTAACGCGTTCATTTCTGACTGTAAACACTCTTTTCCGTCCGCCAGATTGATGAGCGTGGGCGGATTTTCCTCAGCGCGAAGGAGTCCCATCCTCCACCACCGGAATCGCTTTTCGGATGACCGTCTTCGACACGCCGTAGATCAGCGTGCTCTGCTTGGGCCGCCACTGGTAGCCGATGCCGAAGGGGATCATGGGGACTTCGTTGTTGCGATAGTATTCGGCGAGATCGGATTGGAAGTGCTGCTTGAACAGGTCAATCGGCCCCGGATACCAGCCGAAGGCCTGCACGTCCCAGCGGTCGCGTGGGAAATCACGCCAAGGGATGCCGGAGTCGTCCTGGATGATGGTGCGGCAGTGGTTGAGGAGGTAGTCGCGGATGGTGCTGAACTCCGACATGTGCATGAGATACGAGGCTGACTTCGTGAAGCCGTTGGTCGCGCCGAGCGTGTCGCAGAAGCGCAGGAACGAGCCGTCCTGTTTGAGCGCCCAGCTCGCGATGTTCGTGGCAAAGTAATAAAGCGTTTGATGCTGGCCTTTGGCACCGAGGAAGGTGATGCGCGCGCCAGGCGTCTTGGTTTCCTTGTCGGTGAGCACCTTGCCCTCGGCATCGAGCCACACGTTTTCGACGTTTTGGATGTGGCAGCCGCAGCGGGCGAGGAAGACGTAGAGCACGGGCAGCGTGCCGGTGAGCTTGGTGGCCTGGAGGTCCTTCTTCATGTCGGCGGTGATGAAGAAGCTGAAGCTGAGCGAGGCGTTCAAGGTGTTGCGCAAGTTGCGCAGCGACGCACCAAGCTCGCCTTCGCTGAGCTTCGTCACATCTGGCGGCAGGCCGACGGGTTCGACGGCGGCCAGCACATAGGTGGAAGCTTTCGGGAAGAACGTGTGCGCATGCAGGAAATCAGGCCCGCTGAAGACGTATAGCAGCGGCGAGGTGTCGCTCACTGCTTCTGGCAGGCCGAGTGGCGACCATTCTCGGATCGGTCGGAGCTGGCGCTCCTCGGCATCGGCCCAGGCGGCGTCGAGTTCCTTCGCGTGCGAGTTGAACTCGCCCCGCGCGGCCAGTTTCGCCAGCGGTGAGCCTTCCTGCGGCAGGCCGGCGAGGAACCGTGCCTGATCATTCGGTGTAGGCGTCTGCGAAAGCGCGGTTTGGGCCAGAAGAAGCAGGAGAGCAGCGGTGTTTTTCATGCAGTGCGTGGAGTACGCGGCGAGATGAGGTAAATGATCCAGCCGAGCAAAATCAGGCCCAGACCATAAAGCGAGGCTTCCCGCGTCACTGTGTCCAGCATGAGGAATGCCATCATCCACAGGCTGATGCCGAGGAACAGCAGCGGGGTGATCGGATAGCCCCAGCAGCGGTAGGGTCGCGGCAGGTCAGGCTGCTTGATGCGCAGCACGATGAGACCCACCACCGTGGCAAACGAGCCGAGCTGGATGCTGAACTGCACCGCGGTGAGCACCGTGTTGAAGCTGGCCGTGAGAAGTAGAGTGATGACAATGGCAAGCTGCACAAACAATCCGGTGACAGGCACGCCGCGCTCATCGCACGCTGCCAGCGGCGCGAGGATTTTCATGTCCTCGCCCATGGTGTTCAGCACACGCGGCCCCAGCCACGTCATAGCGCTGATGCTGGAGGCGAGGCCCAGGCAGATGAGCGCGGACATGATCTTGCCACCGGTGATGCCAAAGATGTGCTCCGCCGCGACGTGGCCCACGTCCAGTTTCCCGGCCAATTCGCTCATCGGAGCGGCATTGAGGAAAGTCGCGTTCAGCGCCAGATAGAGCACGGTGACGAGCAGCGTTCCGAGCGCGATGGCCTTCGGGACATTGCGCTGCGGATTGCGGATCTCGCCGACGATGTAGGTGGCCGCATTCCATCCCGCGTAGGAGTACATCACATAAACGAGGCTCACCGCGAAAGGCCTGCTGGCGATGAGCTTCAAATCATCCGCCGCAGGTGTGAACCGCACCACCTGCCCCGTCGCCAGCCAATAACCCGCGCCGATGAACACGCAAATCAGCGTCACCTTGAGCCACGTCGCCGTATTTTGAAACTTCGCGGCCACTTGGATGCCGCCCACATGCACCAGCGTGATGGCCCATACCATCACGAGCGACCATGTCGTCGCCGGCGCTTGTGGAAAGATGGTGGAGAAGTACTTCCCAAAGGCCATCGCCGCCAGTGCGATCGGAGCGGCAAAGCCCACGGTGACTGACAGCCAGCCAGAGAGAAAGCCGACCACCGGATGAAAAATGCGCGAGAGGAAATGATACTCGCCGCCGGAGCGTGGCAGCGCCGCCGCCAACTCGCCGTAGCACACCGCGCCGCAGAACGCACACACACCGCCGACCAGCCAGAGCATCAGAATGGTGAAGCCGGAAGGCAGATCGCCCACTTGAAAGCCCAGCGAGGTAAACACACCCGTGCCAATCATGTTCGCCACCACCACCGCCGTGGCGGTCACCAAAGAAATACCCTGCGTGCGTGCGGTGCTCATGGGCGCGATGGCTACGCGCTGGGCGGCGGAGCGTCAACCGGCCCGGCGGTCAAAATGCGGCTTGTGAGCTGCAGCGGTCACTTCAGCTTCTGCCCGAAATGCGCCTCAAAATACACGCCGAGTGATTCTGCCAGCGCCTTGGCAAAGCGGCGCTGGTTCTCCGGGCGGTCGCGCACGTTGTTCCATGGGCATTCCACCTGAATCGCGCTCACCGTGCCACCGTCGCGCGAACCATGCGCGGTGATGTCGTAGGCCCCGCTGAAGTATCCTGCCAGAACGCCAGGAAATGACTTAGTCGGGCTTGGCAGGCAGCGAAAACCACGAAACTCCAGCAAGCCGCCGAGGCTCTGCGGGCCGCGCACCAGCTCAGCAAAACTCTGCGGTGAACGCTTGTCCAGATCGCGGATGCTCGTGCTGGCGATCAGCACCGCATCCGCATTCATTTCGGTGTCGGTGGCCTTGAGTTGCTCGCCCTTGATCAAATAACCCAGCTCCACGCGCTGGTCGATGTGGCGGTGACCGTGGATGTCCAGCAGCAGGCCGTAGCCGTGCTTCTTCATGACTGTTTCACAGGCTTTATGGGCACTCTCATGAAAGCGATGCCACGCCGCCTCCGCCGTCGGCTCTCCCTGCGCGGCTTCTTTGATGTCACGGTTGGGATCGAGCCGTGAGCGGTGCAAGCGGGCAAAAATCGCATGCGGTTTGCCACCGTAGAGTGACTCCAGCTCCTCAATGATCATCTCGGACAGCGGCGCGGTGTTAGCATCCATGCCCGTGACGCCGTAGCGACGTGCCAGCACGTTCTCAGGCTTCAGCGTACCGCCGTGCGGCACCGTGAGGATGATCGGCAGCGTGCCGGAGCGCACCTCGATGAGTTGTTCAAGCGCGGGTGTCTGCGCGTGAAGCGTGGCGGCCACAAACAGATGAAAAAACAGCGTGCGCATGATGATTCGCAGTGAAAGACAGTTCGCCGCCGCTTGTCACGTTTTTTCTCGCTCATGATCCACCGCATTCTCCTTCCGCTTCTTGTTCTGACCTCCGTCTCCTACGCTGGCAACTGGCCCGAATGGCGCGGCCCTTCAGCCCAAGGCCAGGCCAATGCCTCCGGCCTACCTGAAACCTGGAGTGAGATGAGCAACGTCGCATGGAAGACGCCGCTTCCGGGCCGAGGCCACTCCACCCCCGTGATGTGGGGCGATCAGATCTGGCTCACCACCCCGATTGAAAATGTCGCCACGCCCGATGAAGCAAAACGCCGCCTCGAATCGAACACCGGCGACCAACCGCTCGTCGTCCTCTCCTCCGTGAGCCTTCGAGCCGTTTGCGTGGACCGAAACAGTGGCAAGATCCTCCACGACATCGAACTGCTGAACGTCAAAGACCCCCAGTGGGCGCATCAGCTCAACAGCTATGCCTCGCCCACGCCCGTGCTCGAAGAAGGCCGTCTTTACGCGCATTTCGGCTCGTTTGGCACCGTGGCGCTCGACACGAAGTCACTGAAGGTGCTCTGGAAGAACGAAGAGTTGCATGTCATGCACGAAAACGGCCCCGGCTCCACCGCCGTGCTGCATGGGGATCGCTTGATCGCCCACTTCGATGGCAGCGATCAGCAGTTCATCGCCGCCTTCGACAAGAACACCGGCAAGCTCGCGTGGAAGACGCCCCGCAGTGGCGAAATGGACCCGCGTCCGCAGCAGCGCAAAGCCTATGGCACGCCGCTCATCGTCACGATCAACGGCCAGCCGCAAGTCATCAGCTCCGCCGCCAACAACATCTACGGCTACGATCCGCACACCGGCAAAGAGCTGTGGAAGATCCATTATGGCGAGCTCGGCTTCTCGATGTCCACCGTACCCGTCGCCGATGATCAGCAGATCTACTTCAGCACCGCTTTTGGCAAATCAGCCGTCATCGCGCTCAAACACGCCGGTGTGAAGACGCCCGAGGTCGCCTGGCGGAACAACAAGAACGCTCCCAAGATGTGCTCGCCCGTATTGCACGACGGCCTGCTCTTCTACGTCGATGACGGCGGCATCGTGAGCTGTGTGGACGTGAAAACCGGCGAAGCTTTCTATCGCGAACGCATCGGCGGCAAATTCAGCGCTTCGCCGATCCTCGCCGACGGCAAACTTTACTTCAGCAGCCGTGAAGGTGTCGTCACCGTCATCGCCGCCACCAAGGAATTCAAAATTCTCTCCCAAAACACCCTCGACGGCTCCCTCATGGCCAGCCCCATCGCCGACGGCAGCGCCCTGTTCCTTCGCACAGACAAGGCGCTGTACAAAATTGGGCAGTAAACGTGAACCAACTTTGAAGCAAATTTCCGAATGGACCGAATCAAAGGCCAGGTTGTTGAAATCCTCGCACCCAACAGAGTGCTTTTTGAAATCGCGTTTGTCGGAAACTACAACAAAAGAAACTATGCAGATGTCGTTGAGGTGCGATTCACCGACCTGACACCACCTTATGACAAAGATGCCTCCGGATCCGAGATCATAGGCATTCTCAACAACAGCATTCTTGGTGTCCAAGCCTCACTACAGGTGCAATCCAAAGACGTTGATGGAACGTTGGTCGGAAGACTCAAGCTTGAAGGCGTGGCTTTCCGCAGAAAACGGAAACTTCCCTGAAAGTCGTTTTTTCTCTGAACTCGAATCCCTACTTCAGCGCCTCACGCAGCACCGGCTCAAACACATCCGCCTGACGCATGAAGCCAAGGTCGGTGGCGTGGGATGCATCATTCGCGCCTTCGGCGTCGGTGCCGTAGAGCGCGTCTCCGCTGATGTAGTGGAGATTGGCCACTTTTTCAGCCTTGAGCTGCTCGTAAGCGGCTTTCAATGCGGCGTGATTGTCGTCATGGAACTTCGCCTTCGCCGGAGTGATCCAGGAGTTCGTGAAGCGACGATCCTCGACAAGGACGATCGGCGTCTTGGCATGCTTGGAGCGCAGTTGCTTCACCAGCGGCACGCATTTGGCCGTGACGTCCGCCGGTTGCATGTTCGGCAGGCAGTCGATGACAATGGCAGAGGCATCGAGCTCGTTGATCAGATCACCCACGGCGGCATCCATGCGACCGTTGCCGGAGAAGCCGATGTTGATGACGGGACGATCCAACCGACGGCCCAAGATGGCCGTGTGCACCATACCAGGACGCGATGCATTCGCGCCGTGCGTGATGGAAGTGCCGTAGAAAACGATCGGCTTCTCGCGCGGAGCCTGGCCTTCAAACTTCGCGTCCTTTGGCACGCCGATCTCCAGTTTTTCGATGCCATTGTAGAGCGGCAGGTAGGCGGCGAATTCGTGCTCGCCCGGAGCCAGATCGCTGATCAAAACGGCCTCCACATGCTGCGCCGCCGGTTTCGGGCAAGCCACCCAGCGCCACTGGCCTTGGTCATCACGCGCATACAAATCAAGACCGCTCACCCCCGTCGCTGGCATCGCAGGCAGAGCCAGATTGGCCTTGGCGAGATCGTAGCGGCAGTAGATCGCCTTCGCGTCCGTCTTGAAGCGCACCATCATGCCCGCGCTGTCACGACTAAGCCCCCAGACGGCGGGCGTCACCGTCTTCTCCGCCTTCGCCGGGAAACGGTCAAACCAGCGCTTCCGCTCCTGATCTCCCCAGCCACGGCCTTCGACACCCCAGGTCGTCACGTCGTGCCATTGCGCATCGGCGGGAACGCTTGGGCCTTTGGGTTTCACCGGAGCCTTGGGCGCGGCGGTTTGAGCGAACAGCGAGGCGCTGACAAAGAAGGCGAGGAGGATGGCTGGTTTCATGGTGCGTAGTTCGGGCTTTAGCCGGTGAGAGCCTATCAGAACGGGCTGAAGCCTGAACTACTAACGACAAAGCAAAAACTCCTTCGCGTTCACTAAACTCCACGCGATGTCCTCCAGGGCGAGGCGGCGGTCTTTCGCGCTGGCGAGCAAGGCTTCCATCACCTTTGCCTCGTCAGGGGTGGGAGCGCGGGTGAGCAGTGCCCAATACAAATCACGCACCGCATCGCCGTTGTCGGGCTGTTTCGCGAGGGAGCCGAGACGGTTGTATTTGTCGGTGATGACGCGGGTGATGGTGGGGCCGCCGATGAACTGGAAGATCTGGCCGAGCGAGGTGTCGCCGCCGCGTTCGCATTCGCAGGTGAGTTCGCGTTTGGGACGACCGAACTGCACCAGGAAGGCTTCGGGAGACATCGGATTGGGGCTGCCACGGCCGTTCATGGGGCCGGGCATCTGGCTGGCGCGGGTGCCGGGAGTCCAACCTTCAAAGTTGGGATTCACGCGCAATGCGGTGTGCAGGGAGTCGATCAATTGCTCGGCGCTGAGGCGGCGCGGGATGCGGTGGGAGTAGTTGATTGTGTCGGCAGCGTTGGTGTCATTCGGCGCGGCCTCAAGCTGGTAGGTTTTGCTCAGCATGATGCTGCGAATCACATGGCGCAGGTCGAAGCCGCTGCGGATGAAGTCCTGCGCGAGTTCTTCGAGCAGTTTGGGATGGCTGGCAGGATTGGTGAGGCGCATGTCATCGACGGGATCGACGAGGCCGCGGCCCATGAGGTGATACCAGATGCGGTTCACCTGCGATTTGGCGAAGAGCGGATGCTCGGCGCTGGTGAGCCAGTTCGCGGCGGCTTGCAGCTCGTCTTCCTTCTCCGCAGGCTTGGCGAGATCGCCCCCGAGGAACTTGGCCTTCGCGGTCTCGCCGGTGCGCGGGTTTTCGACGCTGAGCTTGGCGTTCAAGAACACGACCTGCTCGCCGTTGAACTCGTGCTTGTCGTTTTTATCGCGGCGTTTGTTTTCGCCGAGGATCTTATAGTCCACGCGGGCGAAGACGGCGGACCAGTTGTAGTAGTCGTCCTGCGTCCATCGGTCGAAGGGATGGTTGTGGCACTGGGCGCATTGCAAACGCGTTCCAAGGAAGACCTGCGCGGCGGCGACAGCGCGGGCCTCGGGCGTGCGGTTGGCGCGGTAGAAGTTCGACGCAGGCTCGTGGTAGGTGCTGCCGCGTGAGGCGATCATGTCGCGCACGAGCTCGTTCACAGGCCGGTTTTGCACGATAGCGTCGCGAATCCAGTCGTGGAAGGCCTGCATGCCGGTCTTGTCGAGCGTACGGCTTTCGACCTTGAGCACATCGGCCCACTTCAGCGCCCAAAAGTCGGCGAACTCGGGCCGCACGAGCAGTTGGTCGATCAAACGAGCGCGTTTGTCCGGCGACTTGTCAGCGGCGAAGGCGCGAGCGACATCGGCGGGCGGGATCATGCCGCAGAGATCAAGCCAGGCACGGCGGATGAAAACATCGTCGCCGCACACGGCGCTGGGGTTCATGCGCAGGGTTTTGAGCTTGTTGAAGACATGCGTGTCGATCTTGCTGTTGCGGCGTGGCTGGCTCCAGGCGAAGGCGGGATTCGCCTTCACAAACGTGAGCCGAACGGGCACGGATTGATTCAGGAAGCGCACCAAGATCGAAGGCTCGCCAAATTGCAGACGCTTCACGAGGCCGCTCTTGCTCACTTCGACGAGGCCGTTTTGCAGTGGCTCGAAAATGGCGCGTTCGGTGACATCGCGCTGCGTGCCGTCGGCAAAGGTGGCCTGCACTTGGATTTGCACCGTGCTCGCCGGTTCGTCCAAAACGGCTTCAGTGGGCGTCACGGCGAGTTTCATGACCTTCGGCGCGGTTGAATCATCACGCGGCATGCCGGTGGCGATCCAATCGCGCAGCACGGCGTATTCCCATCCTTTCGGGTCGATGCGCTTGCCGCCTTCGTGGGCGAGTTGATTCGTACCTTTGGCCAGCAGGAGGCTTTTTTCGGCGGCAAAGGCATTCACACGGCGCCCCGAGGCATCGCGGGCGAGCGCCTTGAAGTCGAAATCGGCATCCTGACCGCGCAGCGAGAGCTTGAAGCCGCCTTTGCCCGTCGCATTGCCATGGCAGGTGCCCAGATTGCAGCCCGCCTTCGAAATGGCCGCCATCACGTCATTGCGAAACGACACAGGTTCAGCGGAAAACGCTGACGACAAGGCGGCAGAGCCGAGCGCAAAAACAAAGCTGGAGGCAGAACGAAACACAGGCCGCAATTAACGGCTGCGTGGCTGTTTCTCTTCCAGTCAAGCCGGGCAAACGCCCGGCCTCACTTCTCAAAACGGAATGTCATCGTCTTCCATGCCGTCCGTGATCGGACCGTCGCCGAAGTCGTCATTCTGCTGGGCCGGGGCGGGACGCTGGGCGGGGCGCTGCTGCGCCGGAGCGGGGCGCTGGGCGGGCCGGGCTGCAGGGCGGTTGTAACCGCCGCCACCTCCTCCACCGCCACCGGAGTAGCCCCCGCCTTCTTCATCGCCACCACCGCCACCGGCGGGACGGTCACCGCCCTGCGGACTGCCGAGGAACTGCATCTGCTCTCCCACCACTTTCAGACGGGTGCGCTTCTGGCCGGTGGCCTTGTCCTCCCAGGAGTCCATTTGAAGACGGCCTTCAATGAAGACGGGGCGTCCTTTGTGGAGGTATTTGCCAGCCAGCTCGGCGGTCTTGCCCCAGAGCACCACATCGACAAAGGTCACTTCCTCCACTTTTTCACCGCTCTCAGAGCTGTAAACGCGGTTCACGGCGAGACCGATGTCGCAGACGGCGCTGCCCTTGGGCGTGTAGCGCACTTCCGGGTCGCGGGTGAGGTTGCCCATGAGCATGACTTTGTTGTAGGAGGCCATAATCCGGCATCTTTGCCGCCCCCGATGCCGGACGGCAATGACTTTTTGTCATCATCCGATGCCGTGCCATGCTGGCGGCGTGCTGGAACTCATCGACGGCTTCATTCTTCATCTGGCGACCGAGCGCGGCCTGTCCGTGAACTACCAGGTGCTCGTGCGCCGGTTTCTGGAGGCTTTTGCGTCGTGGTTCAAAGAAAAGCATCAGTCCGAAAAGCCTGCCGCGGTGACCACGGAGCACATCGCCGGATTTTTGGCGCAGCGGAAGAAGGACGGCATCGCTGCGTCCTCGGCGCGGATTGAACTGATCGCAGTGAAAATCTTCTTCCGCTGGCTCACGGCCCGGAAACACATCCCATCCGATCCGGCAGACCCAATCCTGCCGCCCCGGCAGGAAAAACACCTGCCCGACGCGCTGAATGAGCAGGATGCGCAAAAACTCGTCGAGTCTGTGAACGGCACCGCGCCGCTGGACCGGCGCGACCGGGCGATCCTGGAGCTGTTTTATGCCAGCGGCATTCGTTTGTCCGAGCTGGCGGACGCACGGCTGGAAAATCTGAGCCTGGAGGAGGGCTGGATTCGCGTGACGGGCAAGGGATCAAAAACGCGACTGTCCCCAGTGGGCGGAGCGGCGCGTGAATCCATCGCCGCCTGGCTGGAGCATGGCCGCCCGGAGTTGGTGGGGCCAAAAACGCAGAGCCATGTGTTCATCACGCGCAACGGGACGCGGCTGACAACGGCACGCATCCAGCAGATCGTGAAGGAACGCGCCGCGCTGTGCGGGCTCGATCCGGCGCGCATTCACCCACACCTGCTGCGGCACAGCTTTGCCACGCACCTGCTGAACAACGGCGCGGATCTGCGCGTGATCCAGGAGATGCTCGGCCACGCGGACATCTCGACGACGCAGATTTACACGCACGTCGACCAGGCACGGCTGAAGGACGTGCATCGGCGGTTTCACCCGAGGGCATAGACTGACTCATGAATGATCAGGCAAAGCTTTGCAGGGCTGATGGCATAGGCTGGACGATTCTGTGCCTGGCTGTGTTTGCCTTCTCCATGACAGCGCTCTCCAAGGAGGTCATCATTCCCTGCTCCACCTGGTATGAGGGACATGTCACCTCCAGCGAGGCCGCCTTGGTGGGCGAGGTGGTGAAAGTGGACTCGCATGTGGAGCAGTCACCCTCCCAGGTACTGCCGAAGGAGTCCTGCCTCATCCGAGTGGACGAGATCATCGGCTCAAGCCCGGAACTCCAAGGAGCCACGACGGCGAAACTGGTCGCGAATCACATTCACGACACCTACCAGCAGCTTGAGCCGGACTGGGGGCTCTATCGGCATCTTCGTGCGGGGCAGAAGGTGCTGGTGCTGATTCATCGCTATGAGAACGACGTGGCCGTCGGCAGCGACGCGCTGCTAGTGCTGACTGAGGCAAACCGGGCTTTGCCGGAGAGCCTCCAGCGCACACACTTCGACCCCGTAAAGTTTACGGATGCCGATCTCGCCTTGTGGAAAGCCGCAAGCCCGCGCCAGCACGAGCATTTGATGGGAATGGTGACCTATGCGCGGGAACAGCAAGCTCTCGGAGATGTGACGACGCTCGAATGGCTGGCGCTGGCAGGCGTGGGCCTCACTTTGGGTCTGGTGGTCGTTTGGATCGTCAGAAAAACGGTTCATCCGGGAAATTAGCGCGGTCTCTGCCGGGTCACAGGGATGTTGCATAAGCACCCCTCACCTAACCTCTCCCCGCGCCGCCGCTGCAGATCATGGGATCTTCCACAGCGGGGAGAGGGACTAAAACGTGGCGGCATAGGCACTGTCAGGCCAGAAGACGTGCCTGCAAGTCCCTCTCCCCGCGCAGTGCATGCGCTTGGTCTGCCATCGGTTGCGGGGAGAGGTTAGGTGAGGGGAACCTCGCCGTGCGCCGTGAATGATCATGCGATCAGCTCGTTGATCAGCCTGCCGCCGTTGACGATGTCCACCGGGCGAACGTTTTCGACGACGATGCGCTTGGAGGCGTTGATGCCAAGCAGGCGGTACATGGTGCGGGCGAGGTCTTCAGGGCCGACGGGATTCTCATCCGGCTCACCACCGAGGGCGTCGGACTTGCCGTAAACGAAGCCTTTCTTCACACCGCCGCCGGCCATCGCCACCGAGAAGACGCGCGGGTAGTGGTCGCGACCGTTGGTGGAGTTGATCTTCGGCGTGCGGCCGAATTCAGAGCTCACGAGCACGAGCGTGGTGTCGAGCATGCCGCGCTCGTCGAGATCGCGAATGAGACGGGCGAAGGCCATGTCAAACTGCACAGCCTGACCTTCAAACGCGCCTTTGATGTTCGAGTGGTGGTCCCAACTGCCGAAATTGACCGAAACCATGCGGGTGCCGGCCTCGACGAGACGGCGGGCTAGCAGGAAGCGCTGACCGGCGGCGTTGCGACCGTATTCATCGCGTAGTTTGGCGGGCTCGGCGGCCAGATTGAAGGCTTCACGGGCCTGCTGGGAGCTGATGAGCTTGTAGGCGGCGTTGTAGAAGTTGTCCATGGCACTGAGGCCGTCTGACTTTTCGTGGGTGCGGAAATGCTCGTCCACCGCGCCTAGCAGGCTGCGGCGGCGGTCAAAGCGCTTCTGATCAATGTCCTTGGGCGAGGAGAGATCGCGCACGGTGAAGCCAGGGTCGGCAGGATCGCTGCCGAGCGCGAAGGGGCCGAAAGCACTGCTCATGTAGCCGCTGCCTTGATCCGGGGCGATGACACCTGGAATCGCGACGTAGGGCGGCAGGTTGTTCCGTGATCCCTGCTCGTGCGAGATGATGGAACCGAAGCTGGGAAACTTGATCGCCGGGCTGGGGCGGTAGCCAGTGAACATGTTGTGCGTGCCACGCTCATGGGCGGCCTCACCGTGCGTCACGGAGCGGATGATGCTGATCTTGTCGAGGATCTTGGCGATGTTGGCGAACTTCTCGCCCACATATTCTCCGGTCACGCCTTTGATCGGGCTGAACGGCCCGCGGTAGTCCGGGGAGGCAAAGGGCTTCGGATCCCACGACTCATGCTGGGCCATCCCACCGGGCAGGTAGATGTGGATGATCGAGGTGGCGACCGGCTTGTAGCTCTCCACCGCCGGCATGGCCAGATCCGCCGCCTGGAGCTTCAGCAACTGCGGCAGCGTGATGCCCAGGCCCGCCATGGCGCCCACCTGAAGGAAATCACGACGGCCCTGGGTGGTCGTGAAGAGGTTGCTGTGATTGCCGGAGCACAAGGGATGCATTTTCATGTTCGTGTCAGTGGGTTCAGACACGAACTACGCAGGGCACACCACAGTGTTACGATGATGGGCTGTTCTGACAATCCAAGGCGAATACTCCGCAATGGACGCACACTCCGTCGTCAAGAACTGGACTGAACAGCCCTCTTGCTTACACGAACTTGATGACGTGTTTCTGGCCGTGCTGATCGTGGGCGGGGTTGAGGGCGCGGAGCTCGAACTCGGCGCGGTCGGCGTCGATGCGGACGATGACCCAGCCGCTGGGGGACTGCGGATTGAAGGTGTAAGCGATGGGGGGCAGGTTGATGAGCGGGAGGCCGGTCTTCTCGTGTTTGGACTTCAGCCAGGTGTGCGTGTGTCCGTAAATGAAGCCCTGCACCTTCGGATAGGCGGCCAGGAGGTCGAACAAGGCGTCGCTGTCCTGCAGGCAGGAGCCCTTTTTCTTTTCGTCCATGCTGGCCTGCATCGGGTTGTGATGGGCGACGATGAAGGTGGGCTTGTCCGGCGAGTTGCGCAGCTCGCGCTCGATCCAGGTGAGCTGGGGCTGGCCGAGCATGCCGGGGGTTTTGTTCACGAGGTCGAGCGAGTCGAGCAGGATCCAGTTCACCTGGGCACTGGTGACGGTGGCGACGTGCTTGTCTGGCACATTCATGATCCGCTCGGCGTTGGGCGGCGGCGGTCCGATGACGGCGTTGAGGAAGTTGGTGCGGTGGTCGTGGTTGCCGAGGGTACAATGCACCTGGATGGACTGCTCCCGCAGCGGCTGCATGCAGCGCAAAAACGTGACGTAGTCCTCGCTGACGCCTTCGAGGTAGGCGCAGTCGCCGTTCACGATGAGACCGAAGGGCTTCTGGCCGATTTTGAGCACCTGGTTGGCGCAGCGGCGCAGGTTTTCCGCCATGCACACGCCACGCGCGTTGAGCGTTTCATCTGCGGCAATGTGGGTGTCTGAAAACAGCACCCAGACCTGCTCGGGAATCTCCAGCGCCGGAGTTTGCGAGGCGAAGGTTCCAAAAGCGGCGGCCGTGCCGCGCTTGATCCAGTCGCGGCGTGTCAGGGGTGGCAGGGTGATGGGCATGGGGAAAACAAAACGCAGGTTCAGGGCGAAATCGTGCGCGACGAAGCGGCAGAAATGCTCAGGTGCCAAAGTAGCGGTCACCAGCATCGCCGAGGCCGGGGACGATGTAGCATTTTTCGTTCAGACCATCGTCGATGGAGGCGGTGAAAACGGGCACGTCGGGATGCGCGTGTTCCAAGGCCGCTAGTCCCTCCGGGCAGCTCACCACGCAGATCATCGTGATGCGCAGGGCTCCCGCCTCCTTGAGCTGGCGCAGGCCCTCGCAGGCGCTGCCGCCGGTGGCGAGCATGGGATCAAGCAGGAACACGTCCGCACTGGCGAGGTTCGCAGGCAGATTGGCATAGTAGGACTGTGGCAGGGGGTCTCCTCATTCCGTTTGATGCCCACATGCGCGACGCTGGCATCTGGCACGAGTGGCAGGATGCCATCCAGCAATCCCAGTCCGGCGCGTAGGATGGGCACGAAGACCATGGGCCGCGCCAGCCTTGAGCCGGTGGTCTGTGTGAGAGGGGTCTGCAACGTGATCTCTTGCAGGGGCAGTTCACGCGTGGCCTCAAGAAAGAGCATGCGCGCGAGCAGGTTCAAGTGCCGACGAAACTGATGCGAGGGCGTGGCCACCGCACGAATGGCCGCAAGATGACACTGCGCCAGAGGATGCTGGACGACGACGGGCTGCATGCTGCGCACAGTGGCGTGCTTGGCCACGCTGGCAAAGTTTTCCACCGCCGGATTGACGCGCGTGATACGCTGTCGGCATGAAAACAAGGTTTTGTCTCTCCGCTGCGGTCGCGCTGTCGCTGGTTGCCTGCGAAACACCGCCCGCGCAGGACGCTTCGAGTTATTACTACCCTTCGACGCAGCAGTCCGCCTCGCCGCGCGAGGTCGTGAGCAATCGGTCCGCAGCCAGGAGTACTCCGGTGCCACGCGGCGGCTACGCGCCCGGCTCAGGCCCCATGGCGATGCCATCGGCGGACCAGTTCATGTATCAGCGCAACGAGTCCGGCCTGTTTGGCTCCCGCAGCAGCAGCACGGTGATCCAATCCTCAGGTGGCGTGCAGAGCTATCAGACCATCGGTGGCGTGCCAGTGTATCCGGGGGCTTCAGTACCGGGTTACATGCCTAACCAGCCGTATTACGGCACCCCCACCTCGCAGCAGCCGGTTTATGTGCCCGGCGTGGGCGGGAATCCGGGTTATTACATCAATCCAAACTCGGGAATAAAGGTGCGAGTCAGCCCTTGAAGACCAAGAGGACGCTTATCATTGATGCACTGTAAAGAGGAGAGGCTGAGTGGATGGCTTTTCCCAAAAAGCGGCGTCTTCGACAACCCGGCGGCACAACTCCGGATTCCATCCAAAGGAGGAACTCACGCCCCGAGCACCTTGCTCTTCTCCGTGGCGGCACGCACAGCCTGGATCAAAGCATTGCGCAAACCGTGCTGCTCCAGCTTTTCAAGGCCCGCGATCGTCGTGCCACCGGGGCTGGTGACTTCATCGCGCAACGCGGCGGGATGCTTGCCGCTGAGGAGCACCATTTCGGCGGCTCCGGCGACGGTTTGCGCGGCGAGACGCACAGCAGCGGCTCGTGGCAGGCCCATGAGCACGCCGCCATCGGCCAGCGCCTCGATCACGGTGTAAATGTAGGCCGGGCCGCTTCCGGAGAGGCCGGTGACGGCATCGAGCAGTTTTTCGGAAACCTCATCTGCCGTGCCGACCGCGCCGAGTATTTTTGTGGCGAGCGCGGCGTCCTTCGCGTTCGCCTTGTTGCCACGCGCAAACGCCGCCGCGCCGACACCGACGAGCGCGGGCGTGTTTGGCATGCTGCGGATGACGCGCTGTTTGCCCCCCAGCCACGTCTCCAAATGCGCGAGAGAAATGCCCGCCGCGATGCTGAGGTAAAGCCGCGAGCCTTTGACCTCGGCCAGCGTCTCGCACAGAGACTTCATGTCAGCCGGCTTCACGGCCAGAATGATCACGTCCGACGCCGCCGCGACTTCAGCGGGCGTGCCAGTGATGGATTTGCAGGTGAGGCACTTGCGCAGGCCGTTCACCGCCTCGGGCATCACATCACTGAGCGCGACATTGAGGCTGCCTTTGCCAAGCGCCTGCTCCACGCCGCGCAGTAACGCGCCGCCCATTTTTCCACAACCGATGAGTCCAAGTTTCAACATGCCGCGACTGTGGGGCGGACATCGCATTGCGCAAGCACGTCAATCTTCCCTTGCACAACACCCGGGATTTTTGCCATGCTTTCTTAAATCACCGGCCAAAAATGCCCAACGACCCTTTTCATCCTGAAAAACTCCTGGCCGGAGGCCCCTCGGCCAAGATGTATCGCGGTGTCGAGACGGCCACCGGCCGCAAGGTGCTGCTTAAGGCACTGCTGCATGAGGATGAAACGCCGTACGCGCTGGACCGCGAACGTTTGCAGCTCCTCGCGCCCGCGCTGATGCAGGTACGGCATCCGCAGATCGCCGGACTTATCACCATGCTGCCCACGGAGGATGAGTTTGCGCTGATCTACGACTTCATGCCCGGCATGAACGTCAGTGCCTTCGCCAATGAGCGCCGGATTACCCCCGCCGATCTGCGAGCGCTCGCTGTTCAACTCATGCACGCGCTGCTCGTCGGCGAGCAACTGCGCCAGCCGCACGGCGACCCAAAACCGAGCAATCTTATCATCGCCGATCATCCCGGCGGCGGTTTGTTCATGCAGGTGCAGGACTGGGGCCTCTCGCTGGCCCGCAGCTTTCATCCCACGGAAACGTTGTGGTTTCGCGCCCCGGAACTGCACGCCAGCAACACGCCGACGAGCCAGAGCGATCTCTTCACCGCCGCCGCAAGCCTATTCTGCCTCGCTACGAACTCCGCTCCCGCGCAGGGAGAAGACGCGGTCGATCTCATCCAGCAATGGCAGGCCTTTGACGCCGGACCCGTGCTGGCGCATCTGCGGCCGGACCTTGATCCGCCGTTGCGCGACTGGCTCATCTGGCTGCTGCGGCCTAATCCGAGTCAGCGCCCGCATTCCGTGGCCCAGGCGCTCGAAATGCTCATGCCCACCCTGCACAGCGGTTTCATTTACCTGCCGCAGCAAGCGCCGCAGATGGCCGCTGGCGCGCAGACCACGCCGCTGACTTCTGCCGCGCATCCCAATGCGCCGAAGCCGAAACCAATCGTCTCCAAAGCCGCCGCCGAGGCCGCGAAAGCGACGGTGCCACCGCAAGCACCTCCTCCCGCGAAAAAATCATCCGCCGGGCGCATTTTCATCGCCCTGACGCTCAATGGCATCGCCATCGCCCTCCTCGGTGTTTTGGCCTGGCCGGTGATGCGTGAATGGGATTGGAAATCCTGGTTGAAGCGTGAGGAGGCATCCACCACGTCATCTGCATCCCTCCCCGCCAGCATCGTCCTGGCCTCCCCCGCCAAACCGGATCTCGCAGGCGTGAAGGGGCGCTATGTCCGCATCGAGCTGCCGGGCAAATCGGCGCTCAATCTCGCCGAGGTACAGGTCTTCAGCGAGGGAGCCAACATCGCCGTCAAAGGCAAGGCCAGCCAGAGCAGCACCTCAGCCGGAGGCGACGCGGCGCTGGCCATTGACGGAAACACCGATGGCGACATGCCCAAAACCGCCAGCGTCACCCATACCGACGGCCGCAAGACCAACCCCTGGTGGCAGGTCGATCTGGGGCAGGACATGCCGATTGAATCCATCGTGCTCTGGAACCGCACCGATGGTGACTTTGGCGAGCGCACCCAGAATCTTGCAGTCAAAATCCTCACCACTCACCAAAGCGTCATCTGGCAGAAGCAAGGCATCGCGAAGCCCGACCCGCAGAGGCAAATCAGCGTGCATGAATGAGGCAGAGGCTCATCTGCGGTCATATTGACGAACGACGCGCCGGGTGGCTCCCTTTATTGACCGTCGGATGATTTTCCCGCCGTCTCCAGTCTCCGCCTCGTCACTCCGACTGCCTGGGAGCGATGATGGTCTCCAGATTCCAAACGCGCATGGAGCGATCGTCGGACAGGCACGCGAGACGTCGGCCGTTCGGGCTGAAGACAAGCTGCCTGGGCGGGCAAACGGGGCCGCCCAGTTCTTCCATGAGCTTGCCGTCCGCCAAGTTCCAAAGCTTGATGGTGAGATCCTCGGAGGCGCTCGCAAGAATGAGGCGCGACGGATGAAAGGCGAGCGCCATGATGGGGCTGTCATGGGCGCGCAGTTCTTGTTTCACTTCCAAGCTTTGCGTGTCACGCAGCCGCACCATGCGGTCCGCGCCACCTTCGGCGAGCAACGTTCCATCAGCAGAGACCGCCATGGCATTGATGACACTGCCATGGGCGACAGAACGCAGGCACTCCCCGGAGCAGGCATCGTATAACCAAAGCCGGTCCTCCGAGCCGGGCAGGCCGCGGGCCGATTTGGCGGCAAGGAGGGCGATGATGCGTGGCGAAGCCCCCACCCACTCCGCCTCGCGGATGGAATAGGCTTTGTCCCATGAGGCCGTGATGCTCTGCCCGCTCGTCGTTTCAACCACATAAAATGCGCTGGCGGCACGAACGAGAAGCCGCTCACCCGAAGGATTGAAGCGCATGAAAACCAGTCCGCCTGGCGCAGTGAGCCGCCGCCCCTCCACCACACGATTCATTTCATGGCGCAACAACTGGATGTCGGACGCGCTCTTGCTGGTGGAAGCCACCGCCGCCGCCTCACCATTCGCACTGGTAGTGACGAGACGCGCCCCCTTGTCGGATGCCTGCCAGACAGGGCGGGTCTGCGCCTCCCCGGCATCCAGTTCGAGGAGATGAATACCGGAGCTCACGCCATGGGCAAAGATCAGATCGTCGCTGATCCAGAAGCTCGTGTTGGCAAACTCACGCGCCGGCAGGCGAAATTCCTCACTCAGGCCTTTCAGACGCCAGGCCTTGGCGGCACTGCCCGTGGCGAGAATCTCTCCCGAAAGTGGATGCACGCACAACGACCTCCCGGTGCTGCCGGCATTGAGCAGCGGCTGCAGAAAAATGCCGGTGGCCGCATCCCAGACCTGAACAGACTGGCGACCGCCCGAGAGATTGGAGAGGGTGATGAAACGCTTGCCATCCAGCGCATAGGCGAGGGCGGACACCGCGCGGTCATTGGCGTGAAACTCATAGCGAATGCCGCCGGTCTTCACGTCGATGCAGCGCACAAAGCCCCGCTGATCGCCCGTCAGAACCTGTCTGCCATCGGGGCTGATGACCAGTGTGGTGAGACGTGTGCGCGGAGGGCTCAGCTCGCGAAGCACGTCTCCCGTGAAAGCGTTGATGATCTGGAGTCGCTGGCCGCCCGTCGGCTTGTTGCAGATGATCTGCCTTCCGGTGCGGTCAAAGGCGGCGCGCAGAATCGATTCCGTTCCTTCCGCAGTCCAAAGCACCTCGCCCGTGAGCGCCCGTCTCATGCGGGCAGGGCCGTTGCGAGAGATTTCCAGCAGGCGGCGGCCATCAGGACTGTAAAGGAGCGCTTCGGCGCCGGAACTTTCCCAGCGGCTGACGACACTGCCATCCCGCAGGTCATGAATGACAATCCCCTCGCCACCCGGCTTCGCCGCAGCGAGGCGCTCGCCATCCGGTGTCACCGCGAGGCAAACTTCGGAGGCGGAACGATCTTCAAAGTCGAGCTGAAAGTGCCGCAGGGTTGTTTCCGCGCCGAGTTGGGTGATCGACACCCAATGGTCCGCCGAGACGATGATGAACACTCCTGGCTGGGTTGGATGCGGGAGCACACGTTCGATGGTGGCACCGCCCGGCACTTCGATGGTGGCCAGCGAAGTGTCGGATTTTTCCATCAAGTAGTGCCAGTTTGAATCACGCGAATCCGCCGGCACTGCGTGCAGGGCCGCCTGCATCGCGCTCGCATCCTGATCACGGTAGGCGGCGTCCGCCAGGGCGATTTGGGCCCTGGCAAGCGCCCGCCTGGTGGCCTCTTTTTCACCCAGCGCCCTTTGCTCGCTTTGTTCGGCAAGATGGCGCAGACGCACCTGCTCATGTTCCGCATGCGTGACGCGAAACGCCTGTGTGGCGCTGACACTGATGCCAACGAGCAGCGCCACGGCCACCAGCGTGCCGGTCGTGTAAACCAGCCGGTTGCGGTTCACGAGCTTTCTCAGGCGGTAGATTCGATTGCGGGGATGAGCCTCCAGCGGGTCGCTCATCAGATACCGCCTCACGTCCATGGCCAGGCCGTTCGCTGTTTCATACCGCAGATTGCGATCTTTTTGCATGGCCTTCATGACGACCCAGTCCAGATCCTCCCGCAGGGCTGAGATCAAGGCCGTCGGCGTGCTTTGCTGGCGCAGCGCCAGCTCCGCTGCTGCTTCCTTGGGCATCCTGCTGATCACCTCGGAGGGCTTCGGGTGAGTTCCCTCGCAAATCACGCGCCGCATCTCCTCGGGAGAATCGCAGCACAGCTTTTCCTGGTCGAACGGCGTTTGTCCCGTCAGCAGCTCAAACAAGAGCACGCCCAGCGCATAAACATCACAACGCGTGTCCACATCCATGCTGCCAGCCGCCTGCTCAGGGCTCATGTAAACTGGCGTGCCGATGGTCTGCTCGCAAAGCGTCCGTGCTTTGACACCGTTTGGAATCGGCCGTGTGGCCCTGGCGATCCCAAAATCGATCACCTTGGGCAGCGGTTTGCCGTCTGCCTTGCCAACCAGAATGTTGCTAGGCTTGATGTCGCGATGAATGACCCCCTTTTGGTGAGCGTGCTGCAGCGCTTTGCACACGTCCATGAAAAGGAGCAGGCGTTCTGCGGTCGAAAGCCTGTTCTCCTCACAAAAGCGGGTGATGGGAACCCCTCCCACCAGTTCCATGACGAAGTATGGCAGACCATCACCCGTCTCACCCGCGTCATAGACCTTGGCGATATGAGGATGATCCATCAAGGCTAGCAGTTGGCGCTCAGCCTCGAATTGCGCGATGACTTCACGAGTGTCCATCCCCAATTTCACGACCTTGAGCGCCACGCGTCGTGGAATCGGTCCTGCCTGCTCAGCCTGCCACACCTGGCCAAAACCTCCCGCGCCGATCTCCTTCAGCAGCTTGTAGCGGTCGATGCGATCGTGCTGTTTTTCCTCTTCGTTCAGGCTGACGGTCTCCTCGGTGCCATCAGTGCTCGTTTCCTGGCAGGCCATGCTTTGCTCGCGGGCGGCAAGCCGCTCCTCAATGCGACGCCGCAGGGCATGATCATCACCACATGCTCTCTTCAAGTATGAATTGCGCTGAGCCATGGGGCGTTTGAAAACGGCCCGGAAAAGAGCTTCTTCAGCACGCACGGAAGCACTCATGGCTAGTGATCATTCTGATGATCTCGCCCGCTTGAGCAAGTGATCACTTCATGAATTTACTATAAACAGAATAGGCGGATCCCCCGCTGAAGAGACTGCTTCTAACGCTTGAATCACACACCCATGCCTGTTGTTTTCGCGGGGACTCAGACGTCGTCCCGTCTCAAATCGCCAGCGCGTTCTCTGCGTCGCCGAAGTGGCTGGTTTTCACGCCCATGCGGTCCATGAGGGCGATGTGGAGGCGGCAGAGTTTGCGGTTTTCGTCTTTGCTGAGGTCGTGGAAGCGGCCGCCTTGGATGGTGCCGCCGCCACCGCCGGCGAGGACGACGGGGAGCTGCCGCGAATCGTGCGCGTTGCCGTCCATGAGGCTGCTGGTGAGCAGGATCATGCTGTTTTCGAGCAGCGTGCGCTCGCCTTCGTTCGTGGCCTGCATCTTGGCGAGGAACTCGGCCCAGAGTTTGACCTGATGCTCGTTCACGCGCTGATACATGCTGAGGCGATGCTCATCGCCCGCGTGATGCGACAGCTCGTGGATGCCGCCGCTGATGCCGTCGAGGCTGGGGAAGCGCATGTTCGAGAGGTCGTTGTTCATCATGAAGGTGGCGACGCGCGTGCGGTCCATCTGGAACGCGAGGAGCATGATGTCGAACATGAGGCGCAGGTGGTCCTCGCTGCTCGCGGGAATGCCAGCGGCGGGTCGGCCGAGCGTGACGGTTTTCACGCTGGGCTGCCAGCCTTGGCCGTTGGTCTCGGCCTGACTGATCTTTTCGGCGAGTTCGACGCGCTGCTCAATCTCGCGCACGGAGGTGAGGTATTCGTCGAGCTTCTGCTTGTCGCGGCTGCTGAGCTTCGGTTTGAGACTGCTGGCGTCTTCGAGCACGAGGTCGAGGATGCTTTTGTCGCGCTTGCGCTTGCTGCCGTCGTCGAAGAGCTGGTCAAAGGCCTGCTGGGGGAAGATTTCCTTCGGCGCGGGCGTGGTGGGCGTGCTCCAGGAGATGTAGGCGGAGTAGATGGAGGTGAAGCCGCTGTCCGTGCTGTAGCTGGGGCGCTCGGTGCCGAGCACGACGCTCGGAACGGGCGTGAATTTGCCCGTTTGCGCCGCGATGAGCTGATCCATCGTGGTGCCGACCTCGACATCGGTGGTGGTCTTTTTCACCTTGAGGCCGCAAAGCACGTTCATCTTCGGGTAGTGGCCGCCTTCTCCTTCCACGGTGGTGGGATTCCACAGGCCGGTGAAGACGTTCACGTGCTTCTTGAGTCCTTCGAGCGGGCTGAGCGATTTTTTGAAAACCATGCCGCCGGGCGTGGTTTCGGCACCCCAGTGATTCGGGTTAACGCCATTGCCGGTGAAGCACACGGCGAGACGACGCGGCGCGGTGTTGTTTTTGACGGATTCAGCTCCGAAAGCGCAGAACGACTCCAGCCACGGCAGGCCGAGGGCCACGCCGGTGCCACGGAGGAAGTGACGACGAGAGGTTTTCATCATGTTTGGGGGAAAGGTTCTCAAGAATTACGGATTGGTGGCGACGGTTGCTTCAGCGCGTCGATTCAGAAACTGCCGGCTCTTCACGATCTCGAGCACGGCGGCGGAGAAATGGCCGTTTTGGGCCTTCAACGAGGCCTGCATCTGCTGGAGGAGCTTTTTGTCGCTGGGCAAGGTCTGGCGGCCGAGGGCGTAGCCGAGGAGTTTGCGGGTGAATTGGGTGAGAAATTGCGGCTCGTTCTTTTTGAGGTAGTCGCGCAGGCCGGCGAGGCCTTGGAATTTGGTGCCGTCCATCATTTCGCCGGTGTCGTCGATTTTGCCGCCGGCTTCGTCGGTGGGGCGGAAGCGGCCGATGGGGTCGTAGCTCTCGAGGGCGAAGCCGAGCGGGTCGATGCGCTCGTGGCACACGGCGCAGGCGGAGTCGGTGCGGTGCTGCATGAGGGCCTCGCGCAGGGAGGAGGGTTTGCTGGTTTCTTTGAGTTCGGGGACGTTTGGCGGCGGTGGCGGGCTGCTGAAGCCGAGCACGACTTGATACAGATAGTCGCCGCGCACAACAGGGCTGGTGCGGTGGGGGCGGGAGGTCTTCGTCAAGATGGCACCCATGCCGAGGAGGCCGCCGCGGTTTTGCTGCGCGGCCTTGACCTCGCGGAAGTCGCCGCCAGTGACGCCGGGGATGCCGTAGTGCTTGGCGAGGCGTTCGTTGAGGAAGGTGTAGTCGCCGCCGATGATGTCGGAAACGTTGCGGTCATCGCGGACGAGATGGGTGAAAAACTCGACGGCTTCGCGCAGCATGTCGTTTCGCAGCTCGGGGGTGAACTGCGGGAACTTTTTCTCATCGACAGTGCTCTTTTCGTCGAAGCCGTTGAACTTCAGCCACTGCCCGGCGAACTCTTTGGCGAGTGCGGAGGCCTTCGTATCGCGAAGCATGCGCTGAGTGTGTGCGGCGAGCACTTCGGGCTTCAGGAGGCTTCCGTCATCGGCGGCTTTGCGGAGCTGCCAGTCGGGCAAAGAGGCCCAGAGGAAGTAGCTGAGGCGTGAGGCAAGCTCGTGGGCATTGAGCGGCACCTCGGTGGTCTTCGCATCGGCGATGGGCGGCAGCGTCTCGGCTTTGAAGAGGAAGTTTGGCGAGACGAGGATGAAGACGAGGACTTCACGAGCAGCGGACTCGCGGTCGAGGTCCTTCTTGAGGCCAGCGTAGTAGAGGCTGTCGAGCTTGCTGTTGTCTTCACCCGTGAGCGGGCGACGCCAGGCGAGGCTGGCGAAGTAGTGCAGGTGGCCGACCATCAGGCTGTTGTATTCTTGTTGCTGCTGGGGGTTGAGCTTGCCGCCGGTGGCGGTGTAGCCCCAGTCCTTCTTCAAGTAGTCGAGGAACCTTTTATCCTTTTCGCCGAGGAGTGAGCCGAGCTGATCATCACTGAAGTAGTAAACGGTGTAGTTGGGCTTGCCGCCGCGGTAGAGATTGTTGGCGACTTCTTCGAGGCGTCGCTCAAACATGTCCGGAAAGGCGGCTTTCATCTTGTTGAAGTCGTTCATCGTCTCGCCGGACTTCTTCGTGCTGCGTTTCCAGATGGTGAGCACGCCGGGGATGATCTTCGTCACGTCGCGTGGCGTCTCGGTGGTCATCGTCCACTGCATGGTGGCCTCATCGACCTCGGGATTTTGCATATCGAGGCGTGCGTGAGCCAGGAGCCAGTTCGCGCCTTCCGGCAAAGGCAGCGTGACGACCTGCGGCGCAGCGAAGGCGAGGACGTTTGCCTCGATGCTGCGACCGGGCTGCGGATGCTTGCCGTAAAGCGCCCGCGTCTTTTCCAATTCGGCGAGGCGGGCCTTGATGGCGTCGAGATTCGGCGGCGGCGGGTTCGCAGCGGCTTGCTGGCGTTTTTCGGCGAGCGCCTTGTCGAGCCAGGTCAGGTAATTGAGCTTCTGCTTGCCGATGTGGTAGTCGATTTGCGTCACGAGGGCGATGTCGCCTTTGTTGCCATCGCCAGTGTCGCCAAAGCAGAGGTGGACATGCGTTTTGCCATTCACAGGACCTTGCATCACATAGGGACGAATGCCGTCGCTGTCCTGCTGCTGGCGCTGCACGCCGCTGCCGGGCTTCTTCGGGTTGTTCCAGCTCAGCATGTCGGCCTCGATGGCCTTGATGCGCTCATGCGCAGTTTTTTCATCGGCGGGCAGCTCGCGCCAAGGCACGCGCACGAGGTCGAGGTAGCGGCTTTTCGGCTCGGTGGAGTTCACGAGGTTCCACCAGTTGCTCAGGAAGTGAATGCTGAGCTTCATGTCCTTCGCGAGCTGGTCGAGCGGCACGTTTTGGTTCTTGTGCTTCCAACACGCGAGCATGTAATCGCCTTCACGCATCGGATCGAAGTCCTTCGGCAAGTGCGGCGCGGCCTTCTGCTGATACCAAACATACAGGCCCTGCTGCGCCTGCGCTTTGACCTGCTCCGGTCCGCGCAGGCCGATGCGCTGCGGATGAAACACGATGCCCGTGCCCGGCATGATGGTGGCATGCTCGGAGAGCTTTCGCGCTGCGGCGAAATACTTGTCGATGGCAGCCGGGCTCATGAAAAGCACGTCGCCGGTATTGGTGAAGCCCTCGCCGCCGCCGCCGTCGGTTTGAAATTCCTTCGCGAGTGAATAATCGCGGCCTGTGAGGTCACGAATGGTGTAGTCATACTCGGCATTCGTGAGGCGGCGCATCGTCACGGGGCCCGGATCGCCGGATTTGGCCTCCGCGAGCAGATCGAGCGAATGCTGCACCCAGCC
>NZ_JBIIKX010000041.1:0-52739 GCF_044232965.1 Prosthecobacter sp. | reverse complement strand
TTCGAGCTTCCAATCCTTGAGCGCCGGGCCCTGGTTGCTGACCTGATTGTTGCCCATGTATTCACGCGGCAGGAACTCGGTGGGAATGCCGAGTGTGCGGTCATTCTCGATGAAACAAAACGGCGGCCAGTTTGGGATGTCGGTGCCGAAGTAGAGATCAAAGCCGCGCGTGCTTGGGCCCCCACCGATGGGCTTGGAGAAGATGTCACGCCACGCGGCGATCTGCTGCTCGGTGGCGATGGCTCCTGCAGCGGCGGCTTTCTTGTCGAGCTTGCTCGCTTCATCGGCGGGCTGCTTCGAAGGCGTGAGCAACGGACGCTGCTCCTTCGTGACCGGCCAATCCCAACCCAAGTGCCATTTGCCGATGCACGCGGTGCGATACCCCTGCTGCTTCGCCAGTGTGCCAATGGTCATGCGATCTGGCGCAATCAAAGGCTCGCCAAACACGCCGACGATGCCTCTCTGTAATCTCGTGCGCCAGTGATAACGCCCCGTGAGCAGTGTGTAGCGTGAAGGCGAGCATACGCCCGACGATGAGTGCCCGTCCGTGAAGCGCATGCCCTGAGACGCGAGCTTGTCGATGTTCGGCGTGGGGATCTTCCCCCGCTCGGGATTGTTGCAGCGCACATCACCGTAGCCGAGGTCGTCGGCGTAGATGACGAGGATGTTGGGTTTGTCTGCGGTGGCGGCAAAGGCCTGGGTGCACAAGAGGAGGCACGTTGTGAGGGCAGTGAGGCTTGTTTTCATGAGACGGGTGGATGTTGACGACTCGGCCAAATGTTACTCAGGACGTGTGACTGGGCTGGACTGGTCTTTCGCAAGCTGCTCAGCAAGGCGTTTGGCCTCGGCGGGACGTTGTTCGATGAGGTTTTCTTTTTCGCCGGGGTCTTTGGAGAGGTCGTAGAGAGCGGGACGGGCGGCGCTGCCGGCTTTCTTTTTGCCAGCGCCATACCAGCCATCAGCGAGGGCCAGATCAGGGATGTATTTCATGTGTCCGCTGCGGATGGCGAGGTCGCCATTCCCGCTCATGAGGACGAGGTGATCGCGTTTGGGAGCATCGCGATCGGCGAGGAGATTGTGGCTGTCTGGCAGGGCCTCTTTTGGCGGGGTGATGCCTGCGGCAGCGCAGATGGTGGCGGGCATGTCGAGCGTGGACACGAGATCCGTGGAGACGCCGGGCTGGATGCGGGCGGGCCAGCGGACGATGAAGGGCACGCGCACGCCGCCTTCCCAGAGCTGCGATTTTTTGCCGCGAAACGGTCCGGTGGGGCGATGGCCTTTTTCGTCGTTCAGATAGGCTCCGTTGTCGCTGCTATAGAGGATGAGCGTGTCTTTGGCGAGTCCGAGGCGATCGAGCGTCTGCAAAAGCTCGCCGATGGAGGCATCGAGCTCCTGCAGCATGTCCGCGCGAGGGGTGAGGCCGCTGGTGCCTGCAAAACGCGGACCGGGAATGGCGGGCGCGTGGACATTGTGAGGAGCGTAGAGCAGGAAGAAGCGCTGGTCCTTGCTTCGCTCGATGAACTGCACGCACTCGCGGGTGAGGGTGTCGGAGATTTCGGTGTCCTTCCACCACGCGGCCTTGCCACCCTTGCCCCAGCCGATGCGGTTGCGGCCGGCGGCCCAGGTGCTGAGCCCTTGGCTCTTCGCCACCGTTTTGTCGTAGCTGATGTGGATGGGATCGGCGGGATCGAGGCCCTGCACTCGGTGATTCCGCACAAACACGGTCGGAATGCGGTCATTCGTGGCCGGGATGCCGAAGAACTCATGGAAACCGATCTCGAGCGGGCCAGGTTTGAGCTCACCATTGTAATCGGGCTTGGTTTCACCGAAGCCGAGGTGCCATTTGCCGATGAGCGCGGTGCGATAGCCTGCATCTTTGAGCAAACCGGGCGCGGTGACCATGGTGGTGGGAATGAGCAGCGGTGCCTCGCCATTCGAGACACCTTTGTTCAAACCCGCGCCGTTCTGCCGCCACGAATACTGCCCGGTGATTAGCGAGTAACGTGTGGGCGTGCAAACGGCGGCGGAGGCGTAACCATTCTCGAAGCGCAAGCCCTCGCGGGCCAGGCGGTCGATGTGAGGCGTCTTCACCAACGTGCCGCCGTAGCAACCGGCATCGCCCCAACCGACGTCATCGGCGAGGATGACGAGGATGTTTGGCGCAGCGAATGCATGGCTGCAAAGCAGCGCCGAGATCGTGAGCAGTTGGAGAATGGGTTTCATGAGCGGTCGATGATGAAAGCTGGCCGTGAGAGCACGCCTTTCGACAGCGCGCCGTAGTGATCGGAGCGCCAGAAGTTCTTCAAATCGTCGGCGGTGATGAGTTGCAGGCCGGGTGTGGCCACGGCGGGATTGCACAGGATGTAGAGGTCGTCCTTCGCGATGTAGCCGCAGACATTGAGCGTGTGGCCGGCGCTGCCGTTCGGGTATTGAGGGCCGATGTATTTGAAATCGACGATCACAGGCCGTCCGGCATCGAGTTCGCTTTTGAGCATATTCGTGGCTTCGACGAAACCTTTGTCATCGGGTGTGTAGGTGACGAGTTTCCACTTTTGACCGATCTTCGCCGATGCATCGAGTAAGTGGCCCCAGTCCGTGCCGGTGCCGAGCGGTGACGGACATAGCTTTTTGTAATCCCAACCACCGAGTGTGTGCCCATGAAAGCGGGCGAAGATGGCGCAGGCCGTGCTGCCGCAGTTGTTGTAGCCTTGGAGGATGTGCGGCATCTGCACAAAGGCGAACTTGCCCGGTTCGCTTTTGCGCTGGCGATACTCGATGAGCTTCAA
The DNA here is from genome assembly GCF_044232965.1 of Prosthecobacter sp. Taxonomy (GTDB): domain Bacteria; phylum Verrucomicrobiota; class Verrucomicrobiia; order Verrucomicrobiales; family Verrucomicrobiaceae; genus Prosthecobacter. The sequence goes on along the minus strand of NZ_JBIIKX010000041.1, from coordinate 49,953 downwards.
GAGGTCCGCGGCTTGCTGTGCGGAGGCGTTGCCGGAAGGCTGTGCAGGATGACCTGTGGGCGTGGTGGGGAAGAGTTTGGCGGCTTTGGTCCAGCTCGCTTTGGCAGCCTCGATCTCGCCTGCTTGAAAATGCAGCTCACCGAGAAAAACGAGCCCCGAGGGATCATTCAGCTCCGCCGCACGCTCGGCCAGCTTTCGTGCGAGAACGGGATCGGCGGGAATGCCTTCACCCGCATGATACGCCATCGCCGCGACGGCTGCGGCGCGGCCATGACCTCTTTCCGCCGCCTTCTTCCACCATTCGAGCGCCTTCGCGCAATCCTGCTCGGTGCCCTGCGCACCAAAGTAGCATTGACCGAGGTTGAAGGCAGCCTGCGCCGAGTCATTCGCGGCTGCTTTGAAATAAGCCAAGGCGATGGCTGGATTGCGTTTCACCACCGCGCCGCGCAGGTAGGCAAAGCCGACGAAGTCCATGGCATCCGCGTTTCCGGCATCTGCCGCCTTGTGCGCCCAGTGCATGGCCTCGGCATCGTCTTTGGTAATGCCTTTGCCATCGCGGAGACGAATGGCGAGATCGATCTGAGCTTTGGCATCGCCGCCTTTTGCCCGGCTTTGCAATTCGGTGATTTCATCGGCGGATAACTCGGCAATGCTCATGAGAAACGTGGCGAAAAGGATGCAAAAGCGGCGGTGCATGATCTGGTCATGATCGGCCAGGGACAGCTCCGATGTCTTGACCTTTCTGGCCGCCGCTACCGTCAAAAGCCGCACAAGGACAAAACGGGTGGCAAGCGGCACTCCTGCGGCCATTTTAGAGCATCCACACCGCATGAAAAAAGCTGCCGCAGCATTTCCAAGCATCCTTTCCCAGAAAGGCGCACTGCTCATGGACGCACGTATGATCGAGCAGATCGCCGACCTCATGCACGACACGGCTTTTTTCATCAAAGATGCCTCAGGACGTTATCTGGTGGTGAATCAATCGCTCGTCGAACGGCACGGGCTCAGGGACAAATCGCAAATGCTAGGCAGGCGGCCCTGCGATGTGTGCCCCGGCGACTACGGACGCATTCCCACCGAGCAGGATGAGCAGGTGCTGCGCACGGGGCAGCCCATCGTGGAGCGGCTGGAGTTGTTTTGGCGAAAACCCCATGTGCCGGTATGGGGCCTGACCAGCAAGCTGCCCATTCGCGATGCACGCGGCCAGGTGACGGGCCTCATTGGCATCTCGAAGGATCTGGTGGCGCCCGTGAGTCGTGACGATGTCTCGCCCGAAGTCGCGAGGGTGCTGCGCTATCTCGAAAGCGCTTACGATGACCCCGTGAGCCCCTCCTCGCTGGCACGAAAGGCGGGCATGACGGCGGCCCGCTTTGCCCGCGTGATCAAACGCATCCACGGCATCAGCCCCATGCAGTTGATCACGAAGACGCGCATCACCGTCGGCTGCCGACTGCTGCGTGAGACGGACGCCAGTGTGGCCCAGATCGCGCTCGACTGCGGCTTCTCAGACCACAGCGCCTTCACGCGGGCTTTTCGAGCCGTGACCGGCATGTCGCCGACAGAGCATCGCCGACTGGCACAATGATCGTGTCGTATTGCGCCGGTCAAAGCTACACACGATGAATCGCCCATGATCCGCCCGATCCTCACCTCGCTACTCCTCTTTGCCATCGCGACCACTCATGCAGTTGCGGAGGCTGTGCCGGTAAAAATCGTGCCGGGAGTCGGCATCACGCGAGGAGGTCAGCCTTATTCTGTCAAAGGCGCAGCGGGCGACAAGTATCTCGATGAACTCGTGGCCGCTGGTGGCAACAGCTTCCGCACCTGGACCACCGACGGCCTGCGCGAGATCCTTGATGATGCTCAAAATCGCGGCCTCACGGTTTGCGCGGGCATCTGGCTGGAGCCGGAGTGCAATTGGTTCTCGTATGCCAATGCCGAGCACTGCGCCCGACAGACGGAGCGTGTGAATAAGGCGGTCATCGAGCATCGTGATCATCCTGCGCTGCTGTTTTGGGGCCTGGGAAATGAAGCGGAGGGCGATGGCAAGAACGCCGCTTATTGGAAACAGCTCGAAGTGCTCGCCAAGACCGTGAAGGAGCTGGACCCTGCTCATCCCACCTTCACCGCCGTAGCTGGTCTCCAGTCTGATAAAGCGGCCGGACTCAACGCGCACACGCCGAGCCTCGACTTCATCGGCATCAACACCTATGCCGCGCTCAATGGCCTGCGCGGCTCCCTCGCAAAAGTCGGCTGGACACGCCCGTGGGTGGTCACCGAATACGGTCCGCGAGGCTTCTGGGAAAGCCCGCGTGCCCCATGGGGAGCGCCCATCGAGCAAACGAGCACCGAAAAGGCCCAGTTCATCCGCAAGGCGTATCAGGCCACCATTCAGCCCGGCGGCGACTGCTGGGGTGGTTACGTCTTCCTCTGGGGGCAAAAGCAGGAGGCCACATCGACGTGGTTTGGCATCTTCACCGAAAGCGGTGAATCCACCGCCGTGCGCGATGTGATGCACGAGTTCTGGAAACGCCAGCCGCCAACCGACCACGCTCCCGTGCTCACGCGTCTGATCAGCACCGCCGCCAAGAAAGAGATCGCGCCCTGCACCGAATTCACCGCGCAAGCCGAAGCGTCCGATGCTGATGGCGATCCACTGACCTACCAGTGGACTATTACCGCTGAGTCTGCTGGTCGGGATGAAAAAGGGCGCGAGCGTAAAACCAAGCCAATGCTGCAATGTGTCATCAAAACCGAAGCCAATGCCGCCACCTTTCACGCTCCCGAAAAACCCGGTCACTACCGCGTACACGTCCAAGTGACGGACAATCGCAAACGCGCCGCCACGGGGAACTTCCCGATCATGGTGAAGTGACCGGTTTAACTCCCCAGAGCCTCTCCAGCAGCTCGAACATTTCGGGATCGTGCTGCTTCAATTCGTCCCGCGTGAAGGGAAAAAAGTCATTCCGGCTGAAGTAGGCCTCCGTGCATTCGGCGAAGTATTCCTGCGGCGTGGTCATCGCGTAGGCCCGGTCCATGCGGCTGCGGCCCTCGCTGTCCCTGCGCTCCACGCGGTCATACTTTCCGCTCGCCTTCGCTTTCTCGTAGGCCGCTTTGATCTCCAGATTGCCGAAACTCATGCGCACCGTGCGGTTGTGGTAGGCATGCGCCAACTCATGCAGCGCAAAGTTCGGCATGCGGCGCGTCTCTTCCTCAAAGATGCGCACGTTAGTGAACTCCACCGCCTTCTCCATCGCCGGATCGCGTCCGTTGTCCTTCAACCAGCCCGCATCGGGATGAAACTCGGCGCGTGGATGCACTTTCGGATACTCGGGGTTGAACCACAGCGGCACCTTCCGCAGCTCAGTCACCGCCTTGGCCGGAACGACACGCACGATCTCATCGAGCTGTGCCCGGAGCAGTTGCATGGCCTTCTCCAGCGCCACCGCGTCGTCAAACAAGCGCGGGTGGATCTTCACCGTCCACCCCGCGATGAGACGCTGATCATGATCCTTTGCGCCCGTTGCCTTCTCAAAGCTCTTGCGCTGGTCCTGCTTGATCGCACCACGAGCCTTCATGAGCCGCTCAGGCCACACAAACTTCGGTGCCTTCGCCGGATCATAGCCAGCGAGGTGGCCCGTGAGCCGCGTTTGCGGCTTCGTGTATTTCAAAACGGTGTCGCCAAACACCTCGCGGCAGAGCGCGGCCAGTTTGGGGTCGTAGGCGATCAGTTCATCACGAGTATCGACGTGATTATGCTGCGCGTCGTTCTGCCGGTTGTTGTCGAACCAGCTCTGCACACCCTCCGCCCAGTATTCATGATGATTTGAGGAGGCATAGGCACCGCGCCAGAGCCCGGCCTTCATCGCCTCGTCAAAAGCTGCCTTCAGCCGCGTGTCAAATGTCGCGTCCACATTTGTCAGCCCGCGCAGGTGCATGTTGTGCGCGAACTCATGGATGAGGATGTTCTCCGTGTCATACGGATCGCCATCGTAGGCCAGCAGGTTCTCCTCTGCGCAGGAGCAAAACGGATCCTCCTCGCTGCCGCCGAGACCGCGTGCCCGCGCATCCCAGTATTCCTTCGCCGACAGCATCTGGAAGTCCTTCACCGGTTCCAAGTGCGCAAACTCCGGCTGGTCCGTCGTGAATTCATCATGCGCCAGGATGCACAGCCGCGCCCCGCTGGCCGTCATCGCGTCCCGCACATCTGAACGCTTCGCCAGCATCAGTTCCACGAGATAAACCGCCTCCTTCACCGCAAACGGACTCACCTTTGCCGACGCCACGATGGGAAACCCGCCCGCGCTCGCTCTCTGCGTGTAAAACGCTGGCACACCCCCGACTCGAAATGCCTGCACCCGCACTTTGCTGACCACCTCCGTTTCCTTTTCACCCTCCACGATCACAAACCGGTGCCCCAATGTCGTGCCAATGATCGAATGCTTCCCTGGCTCGATTTTGCCATTCGGCACCCGCTTCCCATCCGGAGCTAGCCAAAACACCTCCACGGCCTTTTCGCTCCCATTGATGATTTGCAGCTTCGGGCGGTCCAAAGCGAGCGCGGCCGTCGAAACAGCGAGAAAGGTTAGTGTGGTGATTTTCATGCGAAACGATCCGGTGACATCAAATCGAGCGTTACAGGCGACTTCTCGCCGCAGAGCACCTCGGCGATGATTTTGCCCGTCGCAGGCGCGAGGCTCAGGCCCATCATGGCGTGACCGGTGGCCACCGTGAGGTTCTTCCAGCGCTTCGTGCGGCCGATGTAGGGCATCCCATCTGGCGAAACCGGCCGCAGACCGCTCCAGGGCTTCACTTCGGCGAAGTCATTCTCTTCAAACGCCGGGAAATACTGCGGGAAGGCCCGCGTGATGCCGCGCACGCGGCGCTGCGTGATCGATTCATCGATGCCCGCCATCTCCATCGTGCCCCCGACGCGCAACGCACCCTCCATCGGCGTCACCGCGAGCCGCGCCTCGGTGCAGATGCTGCACAGCTCGGGAAGCTGCTTCGGATTCGCGAGCGTGAGGCTGTAACCTTTGCCGGCCTGCATCGGCAGCTTCAAATCAAGTTCCTTCGCCAGCTCCGCCGACCACACACCGCTGCACAGCACGATTTCGTGGCTCTCGACCTGCCCCTTTGAGGTGCGGACCGCTCGCAAAGCCCCTCCATCCACTTCAAAACCGCTCACTTCGGTCTCCCACAGCATCTCGACACCAAGTTTCACCAACTCTGCTTCGACAGCGGCAATGAAGCGTCCGGGGGTGAGGTGACAGTCTTTCGGGAAGAACACACTGCCGCACACATCCATGGTCACAGTAGGATCAAGCGCGGCAGTGGCATTGGCATCGAGCACCTCGGCGGGAATGCCAAGTTGTTTCGCCATTTCGGCCATGTGGGCTTCTTCATCGAGTGTCTGCTGCTTTTTGCACAGCATGAGCAATCCGCGCTTCACGAGGCCGAAGTCGAGTCCGATCTCTTCATAGCATTGGCGGCTCAGCAGGCTCAAATCTCTCAAAACCGGCGCGGCGGCATCGACACGGCCTTTCGTGGCCGCTTTCCAGAATTCGAGGCCCCACGTCATCAAATCGAGATTGAGCCTTGGTTTAATGTAGAAGGGCGATTCCGGATTACACATCCATTTGAGGCCTAGTTTGACCATCCCCGGTGCCGCGAGCGGGATGAAGTGACTCGGCACGATCATCCCCGCATTCCCAAAGGAGCATCCATCACGCTGACGCGGCTTTTGGTCGATGATCGTCACCCGCATGCCGCGCCGGGCGCAATAAAGCGCTGTGCAGAGGCCGATGACGCCCGCACCGAGGATGGTGACCTTTTTACTCATGTGAGCAGGCATCTAATCGGGCATCGGGGCAATCGTCTTGGATGCTTTGGCGGTTAGCGCCCGGATTTTTGCCAAGCGGAGACTCGACGCCTCGCGTGGGCTCGTTAGCATCAGCGCATGGACCAAAATTGGACTGACAAGATCGTGATCGTCACCGGTGGTGGCGGTGGAATGGGGCAAGCGGCAGCGAAGCGTTTCGCGGAGGCCGGCGCGAAGACGTTTGTGTTTGGACGCACACTGGAGTCGCTCCAGGAAAGCGCCGCGCTGTCGAAGAACATCGTCCCTGTCGTCTGCGACGTGGCAGACGGCTCCAGCGTGGCTGCCGCGATGGCTGAAGTCCTAAAAACAGGCACGCCGCACGCGCTGATCCACACCGCAGGCATCAACACGCCGGATCGCTTCATGGCGCATGCTGATCCGTCGCGAATCGCCAGCGAAGAGAGCTGGCGGCGGGTCATGGAGATCAATGTCATCGGTGTGGCGAACATGATCCAGGCCGTCGCCAAGCCGATGGCGGCCAATGGCGGCGGCAAGATCGTCGTGGTTTCATCCACGGCCGGACATGGCTACGATTCTTTCGCTGGCGTGCCTTACACGGCCAGCAAGTGGGCCGTTCACGGCATGCTTTTCACCGCCCGCATGCAGCTCAATGCGCACGGCATTATCGTCTCCGAATACGCTCCCGGCGAAGCCGACACGCCGCTCGTCAAAAAGCGCCCCGTGCAACCCTCCGCGAAGCACAAAGAAGCCATGATCACCTGCGCCGACTGCGCCGATGCGATGTTCTTTATCGCCAGCCAGCCGCACAGCATGAGCATCGTCCAGCTTCCCGCTTATCAACCCTTCGGCGGCATGCCGCCCCAGATCACGCTGCCGTGGATGGATGCCTTTGAGATCAAGGCGAAGTCATAGCCTGCCAATTCCGTTTAGCATCACTGCCTCGGCTTCACCGTGTAGCTGTGCTCCACCGCTGCGTTTTCGAGTTCGGCGCTTGCAACGCCGGGCACGATGCTGCGCACGTAATCTACCTTGGCCTGGTTTTCTTCGACGGTGACACGCACATGGCCACTGCTGCCGAGGATAACGCCGCCATAACCGTATTCCTCGGCGCTGCGGGTGCCACCGCTTTGATGACCAGGCTGCGGCACTTCTTGGTAGATGATGCCGCCCAACTCTTCTTTGACGAAAAGATGGTCGTGGCCGTGGAAGACGATGTTCACGCGATTTTTGACGAAGAGCTCATGAATCGGCATTTCCCAGCCGGTGCGGTTCTGTTTGAATCCTTCGCTGCCGTCGGCGTTTTTGCCGCCCCATTCCATGTAGGCGGCTGGTTTGGCTCCGCCGCGCACATCGCGGCCCAAGCCGCCGACGAGATGATGGATGAAGACAAAGCGCATCGCGGCTTTGCTGCTCGTGAGTGTCTTCGTGAGCCAGCGATACTGCGTTTCACCGAGCGTCATGTCCCAGCCGGAGGCTCCGCGCTGCATGGTGGACCAAAATGGATCGAGGCCGATGAAAAGCGCGTTTCCCCACTCAAAGGCGAAGTAGCTGTGCTTGTCGTTTCCGTCGGTGGGGTTCGGAAAGTAGGTGTGGCGCTGTTTGAGCGACCACTCCGACATCTCCGGATCGCTGCCGCGTTCGCCATCGTGATTGCCCAAGACCATGAAAATGGGCACGCTGTGCGCGATGCGGCCCATGTAATAGCGTTGCGCTTTGTATTGTGACTCGGAGCGCGTGTAGAAGCGGCCAAACTTGTCCACCATCGTCGTATCGCCGAGGTCGATCATGAAATCCGGCTTGTCGGTCAGCATGTTGGTCAGGGATTGCTGGTAAACGCGCACGTCGGTGTTGTTGTCGAGGTGCGAGTCCGCCTGCATGACGAAGGAAAACTTCGATCCGGCCTTCCGCTGGGTGTGAAAGCTCCGCATCGCATCCTGCACCGCCTCGCCACCGGCGCGGCGATAGATGAGGCGGTAGTTGTAGCTCGTGTCGGGCTTCAAGCCGCCCAGCACGATGTTTTGAGGCTCGCCGACCTTCAATTTCACTGCGGCTGTCTTCAACCCTTCTCCATATTCGATGAAGGCCTCCATTTCGTCCCACGCGAGCACGCTGACGGTCACCGACTCCGCTCCCGGTCGGCAAAGCCACACGTTGAACAGATACGGCGGCACCACGGCAGGCTCGACTTGACCTCCCTGGCCTGCGCCGCCTTTCGGCTTCTCCTCCGGCACGGAGGCGATCAGCAGAAGGCCGAGCGCAGCAAAACCAAGTGACATGAAGAGTGGTTTCATGGCTTTTTGCCTCCTTTCTTCCCACCTTTGCCGCCGCCCTTCTTCATAGGCTCCTTGTTAGGATCGTAGTCTGGATTGGGCTTCGGCATTTCGGCTCCGACTTCCTTTAAATAGTCCGCGAGCTGTTTGGCGAGCGTTGCGGCGAGTTCGAGCTTGGCTGCGGCGAGGTTCTTGGTCTCGCCGATGTCGGCTTTGAGATCAAAGAGATGGTTTTCACCCGTTTCGTAGAAGTGAATGAGCTTCATGTTTCCGCTGAGGATCGCCGAGTGCGGTGAGTCGCCCTGATAATGCGGGAAATGAAACACGAGCTGCTCGCGTGGGCGTTTCATAGGTTCGGAGGAGCCGCTGAGCAGGTGCGTGATGTCGCCGCCTTCGAGTTGTTTTGGCAGTGGTGACTTCACGCCAGCCCAACGGCAGAAGGTCGGGAAGAAGTCGTAGCCGACGACTCGCTGGTGGCACCACGAGTTCGGCGCGATGCCGGGTCCGCGAATGATCAAGGGCACGCGGATGCCGCCCTCCCACACATCGCCCTTGCCGCCATTCAGCGTGCGGCGGTTGGAGCCGCCGTTGTCAGACATGTAGATGACGATGGTGTTCTTCGAGAGGCCCATGGCATCCAGTTTCGCCAGTAGCTCGCCGACCCCGCGATCGAGGTCTTCCGCGATGGCCGCGCGGCCGACTTCTTTGTCGTCTCTGCCGGAGGCGAGCTTCCGATATTTCTCCAGCAGCGCGGGTGTGGCGTTCTCGGGATAATGAAGCGCGTTGTAGCTCATCTGGATGAAGAAGGGCTTCCGAGCGGCCTGACTCCGCTTCATGAACTCTACCGCACGCGAGCCCATGCCAAAGATGTCCACGGGGTTCGGCGGCAGATGCGGTGCGGCATCTTGATTGCCGGTATCGCCATCGCTTTCGTCATAGCCATGAGCGGCGGGCCCACCGCCGGAAAGATGCCATTTGCCGTAGTGGGCGGTCGCGTAACCTGCGGACTTCAGCATCTGCCCGATGGTGATCTCGTCGTCGCGGATGCTTTTGCGATTCTCGCCTTCGATCAAGCGATGGCCCTGCTCAGCCGGAGCGGCCTTGGTCCAACCGAGCGCCGCCGGATTCTGCCCCGTTTGCAAGCTGATGCGCGTCGGCGAGCACACCGGCGCGGGCGCATAAGCGGCGCTGAATCTCATGCCCTGCTCCGCGAGCCGCGCGATGTTAGGCGTCTGCACGATGCTGCTTTTCGAGTCCGGCATGTCCGGGTGCATCTGGCACGACAGACCGCTCCAGGCCTGATCGTCGGAGAGCATGAAAAGGATGTTGGGTCGATCAGCCGCAGCGAGCGATGCTTTGATCAACAGGAGGCAGCAGAGGAAGTGGAGAGGTTTCATGGTCAAAGGATGAGCGCGGAGTGATTGAGGATGACGTGGGCAGTTGTAGCATAGGCTTTCTAGCCTGTGGTTTTAACGGAACGGGTTCAGAGCACAGGCTAGAAAGCCTATGCTACGGCTACCTCGTAGGCACACCGCTCACATCGAGGTCCGGCTTGGTGTTCCAGCGTGGCGTCCAGCCGGGCTTTTCGACTTTGGTGCGGAAGATGACGGTGTTGTCGAGGGCGATGTCGTCGGTCCAGATGAACTTGGCACCTTCGAAGTCGTTCTCGAAGTAGGGTTGCTTGGGATCGACTTCTTCGATGGTGTATTCTTTGGCGTTCTTCCAGGTGCTGTCGTCGAAGTCGGAGGCCCACCAGTTGGCGGGAAGTGGCTCTTGAATGACTTTGGGATTGGCGGTGTCGCTGTTCACGGGGCCGTGGAAGAAGTTTTTGGCCTTCCAGGTCGCGTTGGTGACGGTGCCGTCGGCGAATTTGATGCAGAGGCCGGCGTCGCCGATGCTGGTGCCGTATTCCATGCCGGTTTTGGGATCAGCGTTGTCTTTGGCGAGCACGGCGATGGTCATCGGATACTCGGGGAGGATATCGACGCTGACGACGTTGTGCGGCGTGAACTGGATGCTGTCCACGGCGACGAGCCGGCCGTTGACGTAGAGCATGAACCAGTTGTCGGCATAAACGTTGAGTTTGATCGTGTCGGCGATGCTGGGCTTCACGAGGCCGGGCGGGCCTCCTTTGCCTTTTCCTTTGCCGCCGCCTTTTTTGGGTTCTCCACCGCCGCCGGGGCCTTTCGGGCGCTCACCGGCGGGACCTTGCGGAGGAGGCTCGGGCGGACGCACGGTGTTTTGGGCCACTTCGGTGCGTGCAAGCGGCTGCGTGGCAGGTGGATTGAAAATGTTGTCGAGCGGGCGAAGGCCACCGGGGCCGGGAGCGGGCGCGGGTTCGACCTCGGGACGCACGAAGGACTTGTCGTTGTCATTCATGGCCACGGGACGCGGAGGCTCGCCGCCTCGGCCGCCACCTTGACCACCACGACCAGCTTCACCGACCTGGCCCTGACTCACATGCACGACACGCAAAGACGAACTCGCCATCACCTTACCCTGCATCGCAGCAAGGAGTTCTTCGCGGCCGGGCGTGCCGGCGACTTTCAGCGGCTCTTTGAGGGCATACATCGTGATGACGTAGGTGCGTGAGCCGGCACCTTTCGACATCGGCGGCTCGTAGCCGACCTCGCCTTTGAAGCCGGTGCCCATCTTGCCGATGCCTTGCGCATTCTTTGGCAACGCGGCGACATTCGCGGGGATGTCATACATCGTCCAATACCACTTCATGTTCCCCTCCTTGTCGGCGTGGTCCATGATCAACGCGTAGCTCTGCGTGCCGGCGGGCGCGCCTTTCCACGCGAGCGGCAGCGTGGCGGCCTCGCCATCGCCAGTGTAGTCGCGTGGCATCTCGGTGAGGTCTTCCATGACCGGACTCGTGAGCAAAAACTTGCCATCGCTGCTGCGCGGCTGGTCGGGACGCTCGACAAAAGTTTCCTTGCCCCCTTTGCCACCACCACCGCCGCCCATGCCTTTGCCGCCGGGGCCGCCGCCGCCTTTGGGACCACCTTGACGTTCTTGACCGCCCATCGGACGATCTTGACCTTCTGGAGCTGGCTGACGCGGTTCATTCGACGCGATGGGCTGTCTCTGCCACTCGCTAGCTTCGAGCTGGCCGTTGCGATCTTTGTCCATGTCGGTGAAGGCCGCTTTCGCCTTTGCCATCGCATCGGGGATGGCGACGCCTTTCTTCGCGGCATTCGACTTCGCGTTGTCGGCAAACTCCTGCGCGGTGACGACGCCGTCGCCATTCACATCGAGGATGCCTTCGATGGCGGCCTGCGGACGTGGAGGACGTCCGCCTTCCTCGCCAGGACGCGGCGGAGGCGGATCATCGCGGCGCATCTCGCCCTCGCGCCCGCCTTTGCCCTGGCCCTTGCCTTTTCCTTTGCCCTTCAAGCCCTCGGGGCCACCACCTCCGGGCGGACGATCACCACCACCGCCGCCACCTTGACGACGTGTGGTGTAAACTTCATCGGCCGTGCCATCGCGACCATTGTCAAAGTGGAAGGGATAGGTGCCATCGGCCTTGATCGAGTAGCTGACGCTGCGTTTGTCGCCATTCACGTCGTAGCTGAGTTTGTAGCTGTCCTTCCCGGTGCTTTCGAAGGCGGTGATCTTTGCCCCACGCAGCGCGGTGAGGGCCTCGCGCACGCCTTGCGCACGCGGCTGCGGATCGACCTGCTCACCAGCCTCGACGACCTCGCCGTGGAAGCCGCCGAAGACATACGGATACTTGTTCGACGCATGATAATGGTAGCCGATCTTCGCGTCTTCGTGGCCGTGGCATTCGTCGAGATTCGCCACCGGCGAGCCGTCCGGCTCCGTGAGGCCGTAAACGGGATAACCATCCAGCGCATACGCCACCGGCATGCCTTTGCCGACCTGCGCCTGCAGATGCAGCGGCGCGATGTGGTAGTGATAATCGTCCGCACGTCCGCAATGGCCACCCCACTCGTCCAGCTCGCCGATTTCATAACTCACCTCGCCGCGATTGTTCTGCGGATTAAAGATAGGGATGCCATTCACGGCCAAAGCGATCGCGCCGCGCAAGAAGCGGCCTTTGATCATCGCCGGTTCCTTCGCCACGACCGGCTTCAGCGGGATGCGCCAGGCGTTGTCATCGAAATACGGCTGCGGCAGCGGCACCTGCTGCTGCCACGCCGTGATGCCCACCATCATGTTGTGATCCGGCATCCCGTTCGAGCCCACATAGAGAAACTCGCCATCCGCACGCAGATCGAGCTTCGTGAAGGGCAGGAAGGCCTTCGCCGTCTGCGGTGCGTTCGCGGCATTTGCGACGGCTGCGGCCGCGAGTTGGACGACCGAGGCCGTGGATGCGACTTCAGTCATGCCACGCTCACGTTTCCACTCTTCGAGAATGTGCGCTCGCAGCACCTCCCGGTCATTGGTGGCCAGATCATGCGCGGCGAGGCTCGTCGCGAACAGAAGGAGGGCAGAGAATCGTTTCATAGCACCACCTACTAACTCCCGGTCCGTCAAAACGGCTTCAGCGAATGTGGGGAGATTTGTCGGGATTGTGTAAAGGCGACGAAACGCCCTTTGGGGAACCGGAATGACCTTGGATAAGCCGCCGTGGTTCCTCGCGTCTTACTCAGTCATGAACCTCACCCGCCGCCATTTTCTCCAAACATCCAGTTTGGCCCTTCTGCCCGCCGTTTCGCCTGCCGCCGAGGCGCAGGAGTCGCTCATCGAGTCCATCGAGAAGGTCGTGGTGAAGACGCCCGCGCTGCCGAAGGGCACGTGGTTTCATCCGCGGGCCTGCATGATCGGCAAACGCGCCTTCATGACCACGCAGCCCATCATGGGCTCCGATCACTTCGGCCATGTGCACTGGACCACGTCCGACGATCTCGGCCAGACGTGGAGCGACTTCACGCCCGTGCCGCCGCTCGGCTGGGTGCCGATGGGCGACGGCAACAACGAGGCCGTGTGCGATGTCACGCCCGAGTTTCACGCGCAAACCGGCAGCGTGCTCGCGCTCGGGCACAACGTGTTTTACAAAAACAAAGGCTTCTACCGCGACCAGCCCTCGCGCTGGCCCATCTACGCCGTGTGGAAGGACGGCGCGTGGGGTCCGCGACGCAAACTCGTGTGGGATGACCCGCGCGGCAGCGAGATCTACTCGAACAACTGCGGCCAGCGCATCAACCTGCCGGATGGCGATGTGCTCATGAGCTTCACCTTCGGCGTCAAAGGCCAGACGCGCTCCGTGTGCGGCGTGCGCTGCTCCTTTGATGGCGACGAGTTGCGCATCAAGCAAACCGGCAACGCGCTCACGAACAACGTCGGCCGTGGCCTGCTGGAGCCCTCGCTCACGCAGTTCGGCGGTCGCTTCTACCTCACCATCCGCGCCGAGGATCGCAAAGGCTACGTCGCCGTGAGCGATGACGGCCTGAATTACGAACCGCAGCAGCCCTGGACCTGGGACGATGGCACGCCGCTCATGACGAACAGCACGCAGCAGCACTGGCTCACGCACTCCGACGCGCTCTTCCTCGTCTATACGCGACGCGACCCCACCAACGAAAAAGTCATCCGCTGGCGTGCACCACTGTGGGTCGCGCAGGTCGATCCAAAAACGCTCCGCCTCATCCGCGCCACTGAGCGCGTCGTGCTCCCGCTCATCGGCGACGGCGTCAACGCCGCCGACCTCGTCGCCTTCAACGGCAACTTCGGCATCTGCAATGCCAGCCCCACCGAATCCTGGGTCACCGACGGCTCCTGGTGCCCCAAAACCAACACCGGCGAACTCAACCTCGCCCGCGTGAAATGGCGGAAGGCGAATGCGCTGGTGAAGGGGTGAAGCGGCCTATCTGTTCGAAAGACTGTCTTTAAGAGCAGTCATGCCATGAGTGATAAACACGAATGGGGGTCGCGGGGCCTTTGTTCCAACGCCATACAATGCCGCGCTGATGTGTGGAGACATGTAGCGCTTCGGCGCGTGGCACCTTGGCGCCGGCGATTGGTCTCGGCAGGCTTTCGATTCCAAGCTTTGCTCTGCGTTTTGGCTGACGCAGTGCCGGAGAGAGATGCGCGTCAATGCTGCGGCGGCGGGCATAGCCGATCATGAGAGCATCTCGCATGGCCCAGCCATATTCGCCGTCCACAAAGCGGTTCAGTCCATCATCGCAGTAGCGTGAACCTGCTCCATGCTTGGCATCCACGGGTTTGCATTCGGTGAAGATGGCATACTCGGTCGCCAGCACGCGGAAATGATGAGCTGGCTTGAGCTTGAAATACAGATCGGGTTCTTCTTTGAGCTTTGTCCCGGTGTAGTCGGTGGCACCTGAGTGTCGGCTGACGGATTCGAAAATGCCTTCATCGAATCCAGGGATGGCATCCGCCCGACCACGGGCACGTCGCTGACGGAGATCGTTTTCAAGGAGGTTATGTATCTGGACGGTGAGCGGGTCCTCACCGAATGCCGCGAGGCTGCCATGCTTGACCCGCAGCATTTCGAGGGCCACACCGAGCACCTGGTGCAGCAACAGCATCACGCGTGGATGAACTTCGGGATGCGGCAGGTCAAACTCGTCCGGAGGCAAGCCAACCTCGAAGCCTTCATCGAAGCCCCTGGCAAACATCCCGGATCGGGAGCTTTCAATGGCGAGGTGTTTCACGAGCGACGAGTCGAAGCGGGTGGATCGAAGGAGGAGAGCTTTTCCTGAATGATGTGACGCGCGCACAGCAACGCACGCGAGCGAGTCCACCAGCGGCGTGCATCCAGAATGCCGAGCAACAATCCACGACCGTGGGTGCGGATGGTCACGAGAGAAGCTCCATTGTCGTTCGCATCCCGCATCGCAGCCGCGATGAGTCCGCCAGGCACCCGTGGTGCTTCTGGCCCGACCCATGCAGCGACAAAGCGCCAGGAATGATCCCAGCTATCCTGTCGCAAGCCTGGAGGCTCGGCCACTTGGATGGTTTCGCCGGTGACATCGAACATCGGCTGCAACCGCTTCTGCAATTCTTCGCAGAAGGTTTTGCGATGTGCTGGCTCAGTTTCGGCAAAGGCGTCTTCCCCGGCACGACGATAGGGAGCAGCGGCATACAAGGTGTCTTCGATCACCTGGATGTCCTCGGCTTTAAGGCCATAAAGGCGGAAGACAAAGTCGTTCAGCTCTGCCCAAAAAGCCTCGGCACGACGATGATCCAATTGCGGTGCTGGCTCTTGTTCGGGTAAACCAAGCGACATTTGTTGTGCGGGCTGTGCCTTTGATTTGGTCTTGGCCTTGGGATTTGGTTTGGGCATGACGCCTTCACCGGCGATGAGGCGGGCTGAGAGTGATAGGAGGGTCTTCTTTTCCCGCGCGGCCAGCTTCTTCATCTCAGGAAACGGGATGGCATCAAAGTCCGCTTTCAGGAACATCATGAAGTCGCTGCCCAGCGAGGCGCTGCGCATCAAAACGAAATACCGCGCCAGGGTCGAGTGTGCGAGCACATGAATCATGGCTGCGAGGGCATCCTGCTCAGGATGGCCTTTGCAGGAGTAGCCGTAGTAGCTCTGGCTGAAGGCTAGCTTTTTGTCAGCGACGAATGCCTTCGGCGAATGCGGGTTGTCACAGGGAGCTTTGGGAATCACCACGAGCGGCGCAGCATAAAGAGAAGCTGATCGAGGAAAATTGGGGCACGCATTGGGATGATTGGTTTCAAACTTTTTAAGTTTCTCCCACTCGATTTCGAAACGTGTCTTGTCGGAGCGCTTGAAGTCTAAAAGCTCGTTGAGAAAGGGCGCGGGCTTGTCGCTATGTCCCGCCGAAATGTCATACCCTTTGCCAGTTCGCTCACTGTCTTCTCCATCCCACTCCTCCCATCGTTGCTCTAACGACTTGCAGAAGGCCGATTGGATACGTTTCATCACCTCCACATCCAGCCAAGTGCCAAGCGTGAGAGTTTTCAGAAGCCAGGGACTCGATTCGAGGTCACTGCCACGAAGCGGATTCACGGATGCGTAGTCGATGCGGAAGCGGCCAACACCGTTCACAGGTCGCTCGTAAGTAGGTGTCGAGAAGAAGAAGCCGGAACCAGGGCTCGATGGACGATTGCTGGCGAAGATCAGGCACCAAGGCACATCCATTTCCTCCCAGACCGCCGTCTTTCGCAGATCGGCACCATTGATGATCCCCGTGAAGGTGAACGCCTTCTGCGCTGCGAGCCAGGTGACATCCTTCTTGCCCTGCGTGTGCAGGAACAGTCGTGCGTGCATCGCGAAGGCGATGGTGGCACCGGGTTTCGCCCACTCGGCGGCTCGCCAGAGGAAGGGAATGTCCGGGGCTTTGTCGGGGTTGGTGTAGTCTTTGGCGAGATCGTCCAGCCCGCGATCTTTCAGAACGCGCTTCGCGATGGCGGTGAAGGCTTTGTTGGCACGTTTGCTGGCGGAGTTTTTCGGGCGTCCTGCCACCGCACCATCAACTCGACGTTGAGCGGGAGCTTCGTCCCGGAGGCGGGTCCAGGGTGGATTGCCAATCACAAGATCGAAGGCGGAAGCGAATGACTCCAAGCCATCGCGATCAGGCAGGTCACCCAGACTGCCGAGCAGGGCCTGATCGTCGGCGGCCTGTCCTTTGTCATGCACCTGCGCGGCAGTCTCGGGACCGAAGTGATGAAGGACTGCGCCACGGAGATTGCGCGGCATTTTCAACTCGGAGGGCGGACGCTGCGTGGCATTCAGCTCGATGGCGGTGATGTAGAGCGCCAGCGCGGACAGCCGCAGCGCCGACTCGCTGACATCAAAGCCTCTGATCTGCTGGTAGAGAATTTCCTGGATGGTGTGTTTGTCAGGACGCTGTCCTTTCGCCTGCCATGCAGCCTCAAAGAGCTTCCGAAAGGCCAGCACCAAAAAGATGCCGGCTCCGCACGAAGGATCTAGCACCCGCGCCGTCGCCCGCTGCTGCTGCGGCATGGAATCGAAAGTCTCCCGCACCATAAGCTGGGCGATGAAGCGTGGCGTGTAATGGACGGATTTCTCGTCTGCTAGCTTGGGATCAACCTGATGAGAGAAGTGCTCGTAAACTTCGCTCAATACGCCCACCGGGATGTGGGCAAACTGAAGATCATTCCAATCAAGCTCGGGCTGGAAGTCTCTCGGGCCAGCCACGTCCCAGCCCTTCATGATCGCATCCAGGTGACGGAAGAATTTGGCCCCCGCCTTCTTCTCCACTTCGCGGTAGTAGGTGTGGTAAGCCTTCTGCCTGCGCTCGCGATCTTCCGATGGAATGTCGGCTGGCACGAGTGGCAGAGGCAGGAAATCCCCATTGAAGGTCTTGTCGAGCCAGGCGCTCGTCTCGGCTGCGCGACGTGCCGTGGAAAAGCAATCCGTCAAACCCGCTCCAGCTTCCGCAGCACTCGGGCAAATATCTGTCAGCTCGCCTTTCTCGATAATCTTCCGGTCGTGGAGAAACCGGAAGAAGAGCGCGCGACCCGTCATGGACAGGACTTCGAGGCCATCGAGAACACCGTCCGGCACGAACGCTTCTGTCGTATGCTGGAGCAGCTTGAGTATCTTTTGATACACATGGTCACCCGCTGGCAATTCGCTTGAATGACGAAAGGTGCCATGAACGAGGTTTTGGAAAAACAACGGCGCATCCGCCGCCTGCTCCCTGAGCTTCGCTGAAGGCATCAAGGGCGGTTCCTCCGAGAAACGCACCGGATAAAGATCCAACTCGCCAGGTTTCACAATTCCCAGCCAGGCAGAGTCAGACCGGTTTGCCAGCAGGCGCTGCAATTCATGAATGCTTTTGGGCCCCATGGCTCGGGTGCCGCCTCGCGCATCAACAAGATACAGCAGCGCAGACCCCTGATGCTCGGCGACGGCATGAATGCCCGCTCCCTTGTGAGCAGCCTGCTTTGGCAGCAAATCAAGGTAGGCAAGCTGGGACGCCTCATGCAGCGGAACATCCAACGGAACGAGCTTCGAAATGCCAAATCGCTGGGCGACCGGATGCAGTCTTTCGACACAACTGGCATGAGAGTCGTTCTTTGAGCGAGAAATCGTTCGTTGTCGCAGGCGAGTATGCATCAGACGACCTCCCTTCTGATGACACCCGTTAGAATGCCAAGCACCCGCAGCGAGGTGGCTTCATCTGCGCGAACGATGATGTCTTTGAAATGGCGATTGGCCGCACGAAGCACGATCTCAGCACCGCGCTTGATGACCCTCTTCAAAGTGGCCCCTCCCTCGACCATCACTGCGGCAATCTGATGGTCGTTCACTGCTTCCTGCCGACGGATAATGGCAATATCTCCGGACAACACACCAGCGTCCTTCATGCTGTCTCCCTGAACTCTCAATGCGAAGAGCTGGCTGCCTCCAAACAGGTCCGGAGCGACGTCCAAAGTCTCTTCTGCTGACTCAACAGCCTCTGTCAACGGTCCGGCAGCAATCGTGCCCATGAGTGGTATGCCTGCCCGGGCTGGTTTTCCGATCCGCGAGGCATGTCGGCCTCCCTTTGTCAGCCTTACTGCCCGTGCTTTGTGCGGCTCCCGCTGGATCAATCCTTTCTTTTCCAGCAAGCGAAGATGAGATCGGACGGCATTCGTGCTCCGATAGCCACATGCCTCGGCCAGTTCTGTCTGGGTAGGGACACAACCATGCAGCCGTTCCCACTCTCGAACCCGGTCGAGTAGTTTTTGCTGCTTGGAAGTGGGTGACTGACGCATGACTAAAATACTGCCAATTTTGGCACTATCCTGCAACCGTCGGCAAGCATTCTTTCAGGCTTCACGCCGTTCAATTGTCAGCGTCCCGTAGAAACGCAGGCCTCAAAGCCCCTTTCACTCCATTTTCCACAAGTGCGCCTCATTGTCATCGATGACGGAAACTTCGGCATCTGCAACGCCAGCCCCGGTGAATCCTGGGTCACCGACGGCTCCTGGTGCCCCAAAACCAACACCGGCGAACTCAACCTCGCCCGCGTAAAATGGCGGAAGGCGAATGAACTGGTGAAGGCATAACGCTATTTCGATTCACGCGTCCGTAGTCGCACTCAAGCAACGCTCACTTCCCCCACAGCTTCGCGAACTTCTCGGTGACGTGAAAGTCGTCTTTGCCGGTGGGTGAGAAGGCCGTGCGCTCGGTTTTGCCATCGCGGAGGCGGGTGCGGCCGAGGTTGAAGTGCCAGGGGAAGAGGTCTTTGGGCTGTGCGCCGTCGATGCCCTTGGTGGGATCGAGGGTGAAGGCCTCCGCGCCGACGATGGGGAGGCGCATTTCGATGCTCCAGTGGTCCGCGCCGTGATGCACAGCGACTTGCGCCCCGCTGGTCCAGTTCACGCCTTTGCCTCCAGCGGCATGATCGAGGTCATAGACGGCTCCGGCGGGATTAATGGAGATCTCGTAGTAGCTGCGCGAGGTCGTCTCGATGAGCAGCGTGACGTGATCGCCTTCCAGCAGCTTGGGATCGTCGTTCTTCGTCGTGCGGCTTTGCAGGCCCTTCATGTCCGGCTCCTGGCAAACGATGCCGATGTGCAAAGTGCTGCCCTCGCGCTGAATCTGGAAGCTGCTGCCAGCCTTCGGCTGCGGGTCCTGCGGACGCAGCTTGATGAGCGGCGCGATGCGCACGGTGCCCCAGTAAGCCTTGTCCACATTGCCATCGAGCGGCTTGCTGCTGAGCGGTTTGGCACCGGTGTTGACGGTTTCGAGCACGCGGTAGTCGAGATCGGTCTCACGCTTGCGGCTGAGTTGCACGCGCAGGGCTTCCAGCGGCTTCATGGTGTCGGCGATCTGCTGAATGCGACGACCTGGAAGGCTGGCGGGCTCGGCAGCGGCCTTCGCTTTGGCGAGAAGATCGAGCGACTCGCCGATTTTGACCGCGTCGGTGCTCATGTGCATCCAGTTGGCCTCTGCGTGGTTGATGAAGGCCTTCATCGCCTCCGCGGCGGGGCCGTAGTAGCTCGTGCAATAGTCGGCGAGCATCGCATTCACGTCCTGATTCGCATCCCAGTAGAGCCGCGCGGTGACGTAGAGATTGAAGTGCTCGATGGCGAGGTCGTGGTAGCCGAAGGACTGCTCCTGGCTTGCGGGATGCGCGTAGATTTCCACCTGCTCGCCGAGGCTCACGCCTTTGAGCTCGCGCAGA
Source organism: Prosthecobacter sp. (assembly GCF_044232965.1). Taxonomy (GTDB): domain Bacteria; phylum Verrucomicrobiota; class Verrucomicrobiia; order Verrucomicrobiales; family Verrucomicrobiaceae; genus Prosthecobacter. The sequence continues at coordinate 29,740 of NZ_JBIIKX010000041.1, read as the reverse complement.
TCACGGCTGATCTGCTTCGTGTAGTAAACCGGGCGTCCGGCCTGCTCCGGGCGTGCATTCGTGCTGAAGTCCCAAGTGATGTAGTTGCCCGGCGACAGCTTTTTGAGCCAATCGGCCCGCCATTGCCTGCGCTCGTTCCATTTGGCCTCATCCCAAAACTCTTGCCGATGATGCACGTCGATCAAAACCAGGTTGGGGCTCAGTTTCTCGATCTTCTCCGGCGCTTGCCTGTAGGAGCTGTAGGCGAGGGCGCTCACAAGCCGGTCTGGATGGCTGCGATGCACTTCCTGCGCCACGCGGTTCAAGTAGCCGAACACATGATCCGACATCGTGCCGCTCCATCCGCGCTGCGGCGTGAGCTGCGCCTTCCACGCAGGCTCGTCGCCTTCGAGACCGCCATAACCGTCCACGAGGTCGATGTTGTGCATCGGCTCGTGAAAGTGATCGAACATCGCGCGGACATGCTTCACCTGTTTCTCAAAGAGCATCGGCGAGAGCAGGTTCGGCACGCCGTCGCCTTTGTGCGTGGTGTCGCGCTTGCCGTCGATGGTGAGATACATCTCGGGATGCGCCTTCTTCATCTCCTCGCGCTTGATGACGAACTTCATCCCATGGCAAAGCTGCGGAAAGCCCGCGATCTCCGCGCCGAAGTTCACGCCGAGCCGTAGATTCCAAAGCGCACGATCTCCGATGCCCGTGTGCTGCGTGTAGTAAACGAAGCGCCGCAGCCCGAAGTCCGGCGTCACCGTGCGATCCACCTGCGGCAGCGCGATGGTCGCCAGTTTGGGCACGACCTCGCCGATCTCTCCCGGCGCGAACCACCGACAGCCAAGACCGCGCAGAAAATCGTTCACCGCATTGAAGGTGCCCGCGTCATCCGTCATCCACACATCGAGTTCCGGGTGGTAGAGCTGATACAGCTCGCTCGCCGTGTTCCAAAACGTGTCGCCGGTGATCTTGTCCCATTCGGCGTTCACGTGGGCGGCTTCGTTCTTGTCGCGCTTTCGTCCCCAAGGCTCGATCGGCACAAAGTCCTTGTCCGCGCCCAGCAGCGCCAGCCAGTCCTTGCCCGATGCCATGCGAAATGCCCCATGCTTGAGGTTTTGGGTGGAAAGCTTCAACTCCTCGGTGAATCGGCTGATACCGACAAAGATGGCTGTTTTGCCCGCTGTGCGCTCCGTGACGACGGGCAACGTCGCACCCGACATTTTCGCGACGGTGCTTTGCAGCTCCTTGGCGGCCAGTTTGGTCATCCGCGCCGGCTTTTCGCCAATGACGATCTCCGCGAGTGGCTGGCCGTTTTCGACGAGGAAGGTGTCAGCGGCGTGGAGAGGAGAAAGCAGAAACGCGAGCGCGAGGACGGAGAAAAAGGGCTTCGGCATGGTGGAAAGGAGTCGGGGGAATCTCAATACCTCTCAACTGAGGCATTATTGTCGGAATTGTGTAAATGGGAATGCAGGACAGGCTAACTGAACCACCTTTGGCCCCATGCGCCTCCTCATCATCGACGACGACACCGAGCTCTGCCAGCTCGTGGCGGATTACCTTAAGCCCATGGGCTTCGAGGTCGAAATGGAGCACGATGGCGAGCGCGGAGCCGACCGCGCCACGTCCGAGTCATGGGCCGCCGTCATCCTCGACGTGATGATGCCCGGCTGCGATGGTTTTGAGGTCCTCCGCCGCATTCGCGCGAAGTCCAAAGTGCCCGTCATGATGCTCACCGGCCGCGGCGAGGAGGTGGACCGCATCGTCGGCCTCGAACTCGGTGCCGACGACTACCTGCCGAAGACCTTTTCCTCCCGCGAACTCCTCGCCCGCCTCCGCGCCGTGTTGCGGCGCACCGGCTGGATCGCCGAAAGCGCCCCGCAGGCTCCGATCAAAGAACTCGTCATCGGCGAGCTGCGCATCAATCCCGAAACCCACGACGTCGTCCTCGGCGACCAGCCCGTGCAGCTCACACCCGCCGAGTTCGGCCTGCTTTTGTCACTCGCGAAGGCCCACGGCCGCGTCAAAACCCGCGAGCAGCTCATTGAAGAAGTCGCCGACCGCGAATGGGATGTCTTCGACCGCGCCATCGACATGCACATCTCCACCCTGCGCAAAAAACTCGGCGATGACCCGAAGGAACCGCGCTTCATTAAAACTGTGCGCGGCTACGGTTACCAACTCGTGACTCCCGGACGATGAGCCGCATTCGCCTCCCGCTCTACGGCAAGATCCTCTCGTGGTTCGCCCTGAACCTCGCCGTGCTGGCGCTGCTGTTCTTCTTTTTCCTCAAAGCGCAATTCCGCCTCGGTCTCGACTGGATGCTCTCCGGCGAGCCCGGTGACCGCATCGCCGCCATCGGCGAAACCATCACCTTCGAGTTCTCGCGTTTGCCGGAGTCCGAATGGCCCGCCCGATTGAGCGACTACGATCAAAAGCATGGCGTCACCTTCGGCCTCTTCAACAGTCGCGGTGAGCAGGTCTTTGGCAAAAGCATCACGCCTCCCAGCGAGGTTATGCCGCGCCTCATCGACCGCCGTCCGCCGGGCGAGCAACAGCCCCGCCGTCCGCAGCGCCCCGTTTCCAAACGTCCCGCCGATGCACCGCCAAAGCCGCGCTTCATGATGCGTGCCGGCGATCCCGCGCGTTACTGGGCCGGCGTGCATCTCGATCTGGTCACGCAGGATGGCAGCTCGCTTTCGCTCGTCATGGTTTCCGACACGATCAGCGGCGGCGGCCTCTTTTTCGACCTCTGGCCCTGGCTCGGACTCGCAGGAGCCGCGCTCGTTGTCTCCGCGTTACTTTGGATGCCCTTCGTGCGCGGCATCACCGGCTTCATCGGCACACTCAACACCGCCGCCGGCCGCATCGCGCACGGCAAATTCAACGAACGCATCGAAAAGGAACGTAGCGACGAACTCGGCGAACTCTCCACCTCCGTGAACGCCATGGCCGCGCAACTCGGCGACTACATGCGCGAGCAAAAACGCATCACCGCCGATGTCGCGCACGAACTGTGCAGCCCCATCGCGAGAATGCAGATGGCTCTCGGCGTTGTCGAGCAACGCAGCACGCCGGATCAGGCCACCTACCTGCAAAAACTCGACCGCGAGCTCCAGCACATGGCCAAGCTCGTCGAAGAAGTCCTCGCCTTCTCCAAGGCCGAAACCATCCCCGACCGCGAAACGCCCGAGGACATCAATTTGCGCGAATTGCTCCAAAACATCCTCGCCCGCGAAGCGCCCGAAAACGGCCTCAAACTCGAAATCGGCGACATCCAGCTCCACAGCCTCCGAAACGCCCTCGACCGCGGCATTGGCAACATCATCCGCAACGCCATCCGCTACGCCAAAGACATCGAAATCACCGCCAAAGCCGAAAACGGCCGCGTCCTCATCCAAATCGCCGACCGCGGTCCCGGCGTGCCTGAAGAAGCCCTCAACCGCCTGTTTGAGCCCTTCTACCGCCCCGAAGCCGCCCGCGGCCGCACCACCGGCGGCAGCGGCCTCGGCCTCGCCATCACCAAACGCTGCATCGAGGCTTGTGATGGAACGGTGAAAGCGGAAAGCCGCAAAGGCGACGGGCTGGCCGTGACGATCACGCTGCCACATGAGATGCCGAGCTAAGGCTTCAAATGCCGCGCCAGAAACTCCATCCGCAGCTTTGAGCCATACGGTGTCTCTGCCGCACCGTGGCCGGTGCCGACGATGGGCATGAAGTCGAAAGTCTTCCCGGCTTTTTGCAGCGCGGCGACGACTTGCGTCGTGCTGGCGGGATCGACATTCGTGTCGAGCTCGCCGACGATGAGGAGGAGATGTCCTTGGAGTTTGTGGGCGTCCTCCTTGTTGCTGCTTTGGATGTAACTGTCATCCACCGGCCAGCCCATCCACTGCTCGTTCCACCAGATTTTGTCCATGCGGTTGTCATGACAGCCACAGTCGGCGACGGCAACCTTGTAGAAGTCGTGATGATCGATCAGCGCACGCATGGCGCTCTGGCCACCTGCGCTGCCGCCGTAGATGCCAACGCGGCTCAAATCCATCCACGGGCGTGTTTCGGCCGCTTCCTTGATCCAGAGCTTCCGATCCGGGAAACCGGCGTCTTTGATGTTCTTCCAGCACAAGTCGTGGAAGGCCTTGCCACGGTGATTCGTGCCCATGCCGTCCATCTGCACGACGATGAAGCCGAGTTCCGCTATGGTGTGATGTCCGAGCAGCCTGCCGAACTCCTTTGGTGTAAAAGCGGAGTGTGGTCCTGCATAGATGTTTTCCACCACAGGGTATTTCTTCAAAGGATCAAAGTTCGACGGCTTGATGATGACACCGTGGATGTCCGTTCTTCCATCGCGTCCCTTCGCGACAAAGCGTTCGGGCATTGTCCACCCTGCGGCAAGCAGCGTGGAGGCATCGGCTTTCTCCAATTCGCACACGAGGCCGCCATCGCCGCTGCGACGAAGTTCGTGGACGGGCGGATGATCGACTCGTGACCAAGTGTCGATGAAGAAGTCGTGCTTCGGTGAGAATTCGATGTGGTGATTGCCATCGCCTGCGGTGAGCTGCTTGAAGCCGCTGCCGTCAAAGTTCACCCGACAGAGATGCAGGTGATACGGATCTTCTCCGGCCTTCAGGCCGCTTGCGAGGAGCCAGATCTCGCGTTTTGCGTCATCAACGCGCAACACCTCGCGCACCGGCCACCCGCCCTTCGTGATCTGATGCTTGGGTCTGCCGGTTTTCACGTCGTAAAGCCAGAGATGGCACCAGCCGTCGCGTTCGCTCATCCAGATGAGTTCGCCGCTGCTGTGCAGCCAGTGACGCCAGCTTTTGCCGGAGTAGTGGATGAAGGTTTTCGAGATTTCCTCGACGACGACACGCACCGAGCCGGTCTTCGCATTCACAGCTAAAATTCGGTAAAGCTGATGCCCGCGCTGGTTGTAGTCGAAGTAGAATTCGCGGCTGTCTGGCGACCAGGTGATGTCGATGCGCCCCTCCGGACAAAACGGATTTTCATAAAGGTCTCGCGGCACATGGATCTTCCGCCCAGCGGTCTGTGTGATCACCAACTGCGGCTTTGGCAGCGGATCGCCGGGCTTGATGTAGTCGAACACCTTCGTCTTCGGCTGGAGGTCGTCTTTCGGCAATGATTCAACGATGGTGACTTGCCGCTTCGGCACCGCATCTGCCTCACTGGTGACGCCGCATGATCCGTCCGGCGCTTTGCCTGCCTGCCCGGGCTTTTTCGGCTCATCTTTCGCTTTGGTGAGCCCTTTGCCGTCGATGATCAGCGTCTGCGCTTGAGCCGCGCCTTCCACGACCGCCAAGTGCTCGCCCGTGCGGGTGGTGATGAGCCAGACATGCCCCTCAAAGGTATGCTGCTCCCGCTCCGCCCCCGCCCGAATACCGCCATAGCGGACGTGCTCGCCTTCCTGATTGATCCAAAACAAATCCACATCCTCACCGAGTTGATTGATGAACGTAAGCCCCGATTCCTCACCGGTGCGTTTCGTGAACTTCAACTCGATTTTGGCCGCAGATGACTTCCACGCCTCCGCCTTCGGCAAGCCGAGCTTCTGGAGGCTTTCCGCCGTTCTTCGCGTTCCTGTGGTTGCATCGATCAGAACGAACTCGGACTTTCCCGGCCCTGTTTGAACGCGATACCAGAACGTTTTTCCATCCGGCAGCCAGTTTGCCTTCACGCGGTCGCGGAAGACTTTGTTCTCGGTCCGCTTCGGCAGGCTGAGCGCAGCATTAAAATCCACTGCGAAGACTGAGAGGCCCAAGGCGAGGAAAAGAAGCGTTTTCATGCAATGCCAAATTGGAACGGATCTGCCGGATCAAGCACAAGCGTCGATTCCGCCGTGATGAAGGCTTGTCCGGTGATCGTCGGGATGATGCCATCGTCGGCGACCTCGTAGCAACCTTCAAACACGCTGCCGAGAATGCTTTCCTGTCGCCACAGCTCGCCAGCGGCCAATTTTCCGTCAGCGGCGAGACACGCGAGTTTCGCGCTCGTGCCCGTGCCGCAGGGTGAGCGATCATATTCACCTCCAGGGCACAAAACGAAGTTCCTGCTGTGATTCGCGGCATCGTTAGGCGGACCAAAAAGCTCGACGTGATCGACTTCTGGATATCCAGCCGCTCGCACGGCCTCGCGCATGGCCAAACTGGACCGCGTGAGCTGCGGGACGTTTTTCAGCGTGAGATCAAGTCCGTGATCCGAGACGAGAAAAAACCAATTGCCACCCCAGGCGACATCTCCGGTGACTCCTCCCGCTTTCACGCCCTTCGCTTTTCGATAGGACGGCACATTGCGGATGCTCACGCGACCGTCGTCGTGCAGCGCGGCGGTGACGATGCCCACAGGCGTCTCCACGCGATGCTTGCCTGCGGTGATGCGTCCGAGATGCTTCAACGTGGCGATGAGGCCGATCATCCCATGTCCGCACATGCCCAGCAGACCGACGTTGTTGAAGAAGATGACGCCTGTGGCACACGAAGCGTCCTTCGGCTCCACGAGCAGGGCGCCAACGATGACCTCATGCCCGCGCGGCTCGCAGATGATGGCGCGTCGGTAGGTTTCGAGTTCATCGGCGGTCACACCACTGAGCACGACGCGAGTGGGCTCGCCGCCAGTGTGGGAGTCGATGATGGGGATGCGCTTCATGGACGCACGGTGGCCCGCTCAAGAGACGCTTCTTGGCTGATTCCGGCAGAGGAGTCGTGATTTCGCTCAAATCGCCACGAATCATCTCATGGAATGGAGCGAGCCACCTCGTCGAGCAGCGCGGCATCCATCTCGGTGAGATGGCAGCGCTCGGGGAAGCGGCCTTCGTTCACGTCGGCGATGTATTCGCTGAAGGCGGCGATGCGCTCGTTTTGCAGGCGGCGGTTTTCCTCGGCGAAGTTGCGGTAGGACTTCGCGTGGCGCGGAATGCGCTCGTCGTAGTCGCCGAGAATGTCGCAGGAGAAAAGGAACTGCGTGTCGCAGCCGGTACCGGAGCCGAGGGACATGAGCAGCATGCTCGTTTGCTTGGAAAGCCACGAGGCGAGGTTGTGCGGCACGATTTCGATCTCCGCGGCATAGGCACCGGCGTTTTCGAGATCCTTCATCTTTTGGTAGATGGCTTTTGCTTCATCGACCGTCTTGCCGAGGCTCCGGTAGCCGGTCCAGGTGACATGACGCGGCACCATGCCGATGTGACCGACGACCGGAATGCCCTCGCGCGCCATCGCCTCGATCAAAAACGGACTGCCGGAGCAATAGACGCTGCTGGCACCCATTTCGAGAGCGCGGAAGCCGGTGCGGATGGCCTCCTCCTGCGTCGCCATGCCATGCGGCGTGCTGCCGGAAAGGAAGGCCGTGGGCGCAGCGACGACGAGCAGCGGCAGGCGTGCCTGCGCCTCCGGCGAGTCAAAGCTGCAGCTCATGAGGTCAATCCCCGCCGCCTCGGCCGCCATGGCCTCCTGTGGTGACTTCACATGGATGTGCGTGAGGCAGCGTTTGCCTTTGAGCTTACGGAGATCGTGAACGGTGTATTTTTTGCGCGGGCGGACCATGCGCTTTGTTTATCGGAAACCTGCGTGGGATGCAATGGGCAAGGCAGAGGGCTTTTCTAACCCCAGAATTTACGGATGCCTCAGCGCTGGGGCTTGAGTCGAATAATCAGCGTCTCCGTCTGCTGCTTCGGCGTGAAAAGCGCGGTCTCAAACGGCTGGTAGCCCTCGGCGCTGATGCGCAGCTTGTGATCAAAGCGCATCCACTCGCTCTCGAAGGTGAATTCGCCGTAGCGGAAGGTCTGCTTGTCCTCCTCCTGCCAGAATATGTCCGCCGCAGAGCGGCGTGAGTCCCCCGGCGTCACTTGGAAGGTCTTCAGCGGCAATCCCGTCTGCGCATCCACCACCGTGCCGGTGAAGCGCAGCGCCGGGCGCAGCACCACCACCTGCTCTGTGCCGTCGGCCGAGATCGGCAGATCACGAACGATGCGATCTTTACCCAGCAGGGTCCACTTAACCGCATCGTTCGGCGCACCACGCCATTCGAGGCGGCCCTCGGCATCCGTCACGCCCTCAAACCACAGCGTCCGCTTCTCCTGCCAGCGGTCCGCGACCATCCGCACGCTGGCAAGCGGCTTGCCAGCCTCATCCATTACTTGGACTTTGAAAACCGCGCCGGGCCGCAGTTTCACCACGACGAGCCTTTTGGCCGAATCGTCATTCACATCGAGTTCCACCATTTGCGGAGCAAAACCGGCCGCCTCGAAGGTGAACCACTCTTTGCCTTTTTCATGCACCGGCACGGCAAAGCGGCCTTCAGCGTCCGATTTTGCGTTCGACTCATCAAACCGGCCCCAGTGGTCCTCCGTGAGCGTGACCGCGCAGTTCGGGACCGGTTTGCCATTCGTATCCGAGATCACACCACTCACTTCGAGGCCCGCTGACTTCAAAACTAAACGACTCGTGCCATCCCTTAGTGACTCCAGCCGCTGCCCAGAGGCTGTTTCATATTCTGTCGCGATCCGTTTATAGCGCGGGTGCTCGACCCAGATGATCAGTCCGCTCAAGTCTTCCGCAAAGCCGCGCATGGACCATTTGCCATTCGCATCCGTCCGGGTTTTCCAGCTCCCGCTGGTATGCACATCGCGGAAGACGCCATCATCGTAGTCAAATACTCGACCTGTGTGGAGTGCGCTGACTGGCGCTCCTTCCACGGGTTGGCCTGCTGCATCGACGATGGTGCCACCAATGGGCTTCCCGGCTGGAAACAACTTCGTTTCATACACCTCTGGCAGCTTCAGCGGATCACCCTGACGCCGCCACCTCACCTCCTGCATCACGAATCCAGCCTTCATGCCCCAGTAGCGCAGAAATTTGATCTCCTCTTTTGGCAGCGGGATGCGCAGCACGCCCTGCGCATCGCTGATGAGCTCCGTGCGATCCCCGCGATTGATCTCGAAGTGAACCTTCACCTCCGGCACGGGCATTCCGGTCTCTGAGTGAACGAATCGCGTCTCTAGCCATTGCCCCTGCTGAGCTATCCCGTCTGCCGCGACAAACGGAGACGCCTTCTTCTCCGGCGGAGCCAGCATCGCTGACGAAACGCCGTCAATCACCTCCAAAGACTGGACCTCAAAAGTATGGGAGCCCGGCCCGTCACTATGATGATACTTCCAGTCCATTCGCGCTGGATAACTCGCGCCGTCAGGAAACTGCGCCCACTTCTCCACTGACCATTGCACCGAAAATGGCTCCGGGCTCTTGGGATAGGCAGATCGATAGAGCGCCAAGCCACGATGTTTCAGATCGACCTCCCACCGATCCAACCTGCTAGCTCCAGCCCACTGCAGCTCGATCACGATGCGATCATTCTCCCGCCGCAGAACATGTTGCGCAGGGAAGCTGTAGGCTCCCTTTAGAACCGCTTTCAACCCTCCGATAAGCTCCCGCGCCAGTGGCCGGTAGAGACACACAGGGAACAGGCTATCCTTTGAGGCCGGGCTGATTCGCGCGTCATGATCTCCGCGTTCGTAGCTCCAGCTATGAGTTCCGTTCGTGACCTCGGTAGCATCACGGATGGCCCACGGTGCCGCCCCGTTGGTCCACCGCGTCACCCTTGGCCGGTATTCGATGCGGGCTTGTCGTGCAGGCTCATTTACCCACGCTTCGATTTGGCTCGGGCGCGGGCTGGTCACGTCGTCCATGCTCCAAGTCTCTGTCATCTTCAGATGCACGCGCTGAAGCTTTTCAACCTGCGGTTCTAGCACTGCCAAAGCATCCTTGACGAGCGCCTTTTCGGCCTCGGAGAGTGGTTCAGACAGTTTTTGTAACTGGGCAGCGTGCCTCACCTCCACCCCCGCAGCCATCACGGCGGCAAAGGCCGTCAAAACGAGCGATAGCTTGGCTTTACGACCAAAAATGCCGTTCTGGCCTGCGCCGCTCAAAAGTGCCCTCACTCGCGTTTCGATGCCGCTGCGGCCCAGCATCGCCACACCGGCTGCCGGTGTGGCCAAATCTCCTCCGGCGGCGATCTCCACGAGCACCTGCGCATAGTCGGTGGCCGCGATGTCCTGCGAAAGCGCGCTCTCATCCGCGCTCTGCTCCGCCTCGGCCATCAAACGACGCAGCGACAGCCAGGCGAACGGATTCCACCACCACACCGATGCCGTCAGCCAGCCCAGCCACTGCCACGCGCCATCGTGCCGCGCATGATGCGCCATCTCGTGCAGGCATACGGCACGCAGCTTTGCCTCCGGCCACTGCGCGGCCTCCTCCGGGAGCCAGATGCACGCCTTGCGCCATCCCGTGACCACTGGCGAGGAAAGGCCACGCACCAGTCGATGCCCCGTGCCGCTCAACACTCCCGCGCTTTGCTTGCGAAGCCAAAAATGCCCGCACACCGCACGAATCATCCGCCACACCACCAACAGCAACGCAATGCTCCACCACCCATGAAAAAGAAGCCTCTCGATATGCTCCATCCACGGCACACGCATCGTCTCCAACGGCACCATTGCCTCCGTGCTGTCCGCATAGGCGATCAAGGGAGCCACCGTGGCGACAACGGGCGGTCCTGTGGGCTGATCCTTCGTGATGAGATCAAGCTGCTGCGCCTGCTGAACCGTCTGCATCATCCGCAGCGAGGGATCCAGCACCCAGCTCACCCGCCAATTCTCCAAAAAACGAGGTGCCACAGCCCACAGCAACACACTGAGCAACGTCACGGTGCAGGCCCGCCACAGCGAAAGCCGCATTAGCGCAGGCTTCCGCCTCAAAAAGGACGTGATGGACCAGGCGAAGAGCACGATGGCCGTGCTCTTCATCGCGGCCGTGATCACAAAAGTCAGCGCGGGATAGGTCATGCCACCGAGCAGCCAGGATTCGAAAAAAACCGGGATCGAGTTCATTTTTCGCGAGCCTCCTGGATGAGTTTCATGAGCTGGTCGGCATCTTCTTTGGAGAGCATTGATTTGCGATCTCCGAGCAGCGCCATGGCCGCTGCGCCGACGGAGTTGGAGAAGAAATCCCGCACCATCTGATGCAGCGCCTTCACACGGGCCTTCTCCGCTGGCATCGGCAGCGAATACTCGTCCGTGCGGCCATTGAGCGACTTCACGAGCAACTCTTTCTCGATGAGGAGCCGCAGGATCGACCGCACGGCCGAATACGTCGGCGCGTCCGGCATATCTTCTTCGATTTCCCGCGCCGTGGCTTTGCCGCGCCGCATGACGATTTCCAGCACCTGGCGCTCGCGCCGACTGACATTTTTGGAGGCTTCGTTGTCCCACATAGATGTGTTGAAATATCAGCACATCTGAGGGACGTCAAGATCTATGTGTTGAATTATCAACACATAGATTCAATCAGAAGGAATGCCCTTGGCTTACGCTGGCCGTTTCGCCAGCGCATCGCGGATGATCTTGAGCACTTGCTCGCGCTCGGCTCCGGCGAGGGTGAGACGCGGCTCGCGGACCCACTCGGCACCGAGACCGGTCTCCTGGCAGAGAAGCTTGATGTATTGCACGAAGTGGATGTGCGTATCGAGCTTCATCAACGGCTGGCTCCAGCGGTAGAGGGCGCGGCACTCGTCCCACTTGCCAGCTTTGGCGAGGTCCCAGAGCTGTTGGTTCTCTTTTGGGAAGGCGATGCCACTGCCGCAAACCCAGCCGTCAATGCCGAGGATCGCAGACTCGAGGAAGAGATCGTCCACACCGGTGAAGATGCGGTAGCGGTCGCCCGTTTGATTGCGCAGCTCAGTGATGCGGCGGGTGTTGGAGCTGCTTTCTTTGATGGCGTGCAGGTTGGGGATGTCGGCGAGTTCGACGAACATCTCGGGCGTGACATCGGTGTTGTAGCCGACGGGGTTATTGTAGAGCATCCATGACAGCGGCGTGGCTTTTGCCAATGCGCGGAACCAGTGCTGTGTTTCACGTGGATCGCTCTTATAAACCATGGGCGGCATGATCATGAAACCGGACGCACCAAGCTTTTCGCAGTCCCTCATGTAGCTCACAGCGGCCTGTGTGTTCATTTCGGCCACGCCACTGACCACAGGCACACGTCCAGCGGCCACTTCGACAGCGTGTTTGACCACGGCGCGTTTTTCATCTGGCTGAAGGCACTGATTTTCACCGAGCGAGCCGCACACGATCAAACCGGAGACGCCAGCGTCGATCTGCGCCTGCCAATGCCGGGCCGAAGCATCGAGATCGAGCGACTGATCTTGGTGCAACTGAGTGAGGACTGCCGGGAATACGCCGGACCATGTGGATGGGTTCATAAGTTATACGATCAAACGAAAGGCGTTGATGGTCTTGATTGCTTTTTGCCCTTCAAACTGTCATTTCAGCCAAAACATGGATTCAACCGCACCCTTCTCTCAGCATGCAGCCACGGAGGTGCTCTTCGATGCGCTGCCGGATGTGGTTTTCTTCATTAAGGACACCGTGGGTCGCTACGTGCGGGTGAATCAGACGCTGGCGAATCGCTGTGCGGGTGGTGACAAGACCAAGCTGATCGGCAAGCGGCCGGAGGAAGTGTTTCCGGCAGCGCTGGCGGCTAGTTATGCCCGGCAGGATGAGCATGTGCTCAAGACGGGCAAGCCAGTGGAGCATCAGTTGGAACTGCACATTTATACTGGCAGCAAGGCTGGTTGGTGTTTGACCACGAAGCATGCTATGCGCGATGACAAGGGCCGCATCATTGGCGTGACCGGCATCTCGCGTGATTTGAATGCACCCAGTGACAAGGCCAGTGGCTTTGCTGAACTCGCATCGGCCCTGCGCCACATGCAGAAGCATTTCACCGAGAGCCTGCGCATCGAGGACATCGCCACGAAGGCCGGGCTGAGTGTGTATCAGTTTGAGCAGCGCGTGCAGCGGCTGTTTCAAATGAGTCCGCTGCAGCTACTGCACAAGCTGCGGCTGGATGAAGCGACGCGTTTGCTACGTGAGACGGATCAATCGCTGGCGGATATCGCCATCGAGACAGGTTGGTGTGATCAGAGTGCGTTCACGCGGCACTTCAGCCGTTACGCGGGCATGGCACCGGGAAAGTTTCGTGGATTGAACGCGAAATGATCAGGCCATCAGCGCCTTCACCGGCTTAGCGGGATTGATGCCGATGAGTTTGCCATCAAGGCCTTGCGTCTTGAAGCTGAAGCGATCGGCGTGGAAGCCGAGGAGTTCGAGCACGGTGGCGTGGAAGTCGCTGATGTGGAGTGGGTCTTTGACGATGTTGTAGCTGAAATCGTCGGTCTCGCCGTAGATCTGGCCGCCGCGAGTGCCGCCACCGGCCATCCACATGCTGAAGCAGCGTGGGTGATGGTCGCGACCATAGTTTTCTTTGGTGAGGCCGCCCTGGCTGTAAATCGTGCGACCGAATTCGCCACCCCAGATGATGAGGGTGTCATCGAACATGCCGCGTTGCTTGAGATCCTGAATGAGGGCGTGGCAGGGCTGATCGACGTCTTTGCACTGGCTGGGCATGCGTCCGCCGACGTTGGAGTGATGGTCCCAGTTGTTGTGGTAGATCTGGATGAAGCGCACGCCGCGTTCAGCGAGTCGGCGGGCCATGAGCACGCTGTTGGCAAAGCTGCCGGGCTTCTTCGCCTCCTCGCCGTAGAGTTTGTAGATGTGATCGGGCTCCTTGGTGATGTCGGTGAGTTCCGGCACGCTGGCCTGCATGCGGAAGGCCATTTCGTATTGCTGAATGCGGGTGTGCGTTTCGGGATCGCCGACTTCCTGGTAATTGATCTCGTTGAGAGCGTTCAGGCCTTCGATGGTGCGCTTGCGCACGCTGTCGGGCACGCCGGGAGGGTTGTTGATGTAGAGAATGGGATCACCTTTGCTGCGGAAACTCACGCCTGCGTGCTCGCCGGGCAGATAACCGCTGGACCACAGGCGCGATGAGATGGCCTGCTCCTGCTCGCGATTGGTCGGCGTGGCGATGAGCACGACGAAGGTGGGTAGGTTCGAGTTCATCGAGCCGAGGCCATAAGATGCCCAGGAACCAAGGCAGGGACGCCCGCCAATCTGATTGCCAGTCTGCATGGCACAGATGGCAGGCTCATGATTGATCGCCTCCGTATGCAGCGACCGCATCCAGCAGATGTCATCGGCATTCTTGGCGAGGTTTGGCAGCAACTGCGTGTTCATCATCATTCCGCACTGACCTGCGGCACTGAACTGGAACTTCGATGGCGCGATGGGGAAACGCGCCTGACCACTGGTCATCGTGGTGAGACGCTGACCGTTGCGAATGCTCTCAGGCAGGTCTTTGTCATACCACTTCTGCATCACGGGCTTGTAATCAAACAAGTCCATCTGCGCCGGTCCACCGACCATGTGCAGGTAGATGACGCGCTTGGCCTTCGGCGGAAACTGCGGCCCTTGCGCATGTGCATTCGATGCGTTCGCCAAAGCCTCACCAAACAGCGAAGCCAGCGCCGCTCCGCCGACGACGTTTTTCCCGCGAGCGAAGAGCTGACGGCGATTTTGGAAGGTGTTCCATTCTTGGAGGATGTTCATGGCGGTTGGATTATTTGTTGAGGACTTCGTCCAGGTTCATGAGCTGATTCGTCAGCATCGTCCACGCGGCGAGTTCGGCTTTCGGGAGCTTTTCGTCGATCTTGGATTCGCCGACTTTGAGGAGGGCTTCGGTGTCGGTGGCGCTGGTAGTGTAATGTTTGCGGAGATCGGCGAGGCTGGCGGTGAGGATGGGCTGCTCTTTGGCTTTCAGCGGGCGGCAAAGCACGCGTTCGGCGAGGTAGGTAAGCGCTTTGGCGTCGTCATTGCAGCCGCAGGCGATGGCTTTCTGCGCGAGGTTGCGGGCGGCTTCGATGAACTGCGGATCGTTCATGGTGACGAGAGCTTGCAGCGGTGTGTTGGTGCGGTCACGGCGGACGCAACTGACTTCGCGGCTTGGAGCGTTGAAGATGTCCATGTTCGGCGACGGAGACATGCGCTTCCAGAAATTGTAGAGCGTGCGGCGGTAGAGGTTCTCGCCGTTGTCTTGCTTGTACCTCTCCGTGCCGAGGCCGACAACCTCCCAGATGTTCTCCGGCTGGTAAGGCATGGTGCCGGGGCCGCCCATGCGAGGTGAAAGGGTGCCGCTGGCGGCGAGGGCGTAATCGCGGATCATCTCGGCATCCATGCGGAAGCGTGGGCCACGGCTGAGGAGGGAGTTGTCGCGATCTTTTTCGATCTTCTCCGGCGTGATGAGCGCGGCCTGACGGTAGGTGGCGGAGGTGAGGAGCATCTTGTAGAAGCGCTTCACGTCCCAGCCGCTCTCACGGAACTCCACGGCGAGCCAGTCGAGCAATTCAGGATGCGTGGGAGAGCTGCCCATGATGCCGAAGTCGTCGCTGGTCTTCACGATGCCAGCGCCGAAGAGTTCCTGCCAGAAGCGGTTCACGGTGACGCGTGCGGTGAGCGGGTTCTTGGCATCGACAAGCCACTGCGCGAGACCGAGACGGTTCTTCGGAGCATTGGGGGCCAGCTTGCCGAGCGCGGCTGGCACAGCGGCATCGACCTGCTCGCCGACTTTATCATAGGCACCACGCATAAGGATGTTGGCCATGGGTTTGGCGTCCATCTTCTCTTGCTGGATGTGTGTGATGGGGCTGCGGGCTTTGATGGCTTCTTGCTCAGCGGTGAGTTTGCTGGTTTGAGCCGATGCGGCCTGATACGTGGCATCGCGAGTGACGAGGTAGTGCTCAAAGAGGGCTTCCTGCTGTTTTGGGCCTTGTTTCTTCGCAGCAAGCATCGTGCGCAACGGGCCGACTTTGGAGATCGTCATCACTTCCGCAGCGGATAGCTGACGGTCATAGATGCGCACGTCCTGCACGCCGCCGTCGGTGAAGAGCTGAGTGTGGCTGCGCTGACCAATGCGTGTGGGCGTGGTGGTCTTGATGCTGCCTTTGAGAGCGTTGGTTTCAGCTTTCACGGGCGTGTCCTCGCCATTCACGAAGATTTTCACGCCGCCAGCCTTGCCTTTGCCGTCATAGGTGACGAAGACGTGCTGCCAAACATTGGGCCGCAGCGCAGGTTTGGCGGTGGTGACTTTGATCGCGTCATCGGGCCACTTGCTGACGATGTGGACGCTGAGCTTGGTGTCGTTTTGGAAAAGATCCCAGCCGCGGTAGTCGCCCTTCTCGTCCATGCGAGCGAGGATGCCGCCAAAGACGCCTGCACGGCCAGCGCGAACCCAGCCACCGTAGCTGAAGGCGTGATTCTTTTCAAAGTCGGCCACGTCGCCGATTTCAAAAGTGCCGCCTGGTTTCATCACCGGTGCAGGTCCAAGTTTGCCATCGGGCTTCCACGAGACTTCGCCGGTGGCTTTGAATTTCTTCGGCGCACCGCACACGCCCGTGACTTCACTGCCCACACCTTCATTGAGCGGCAGATGGGCGACGATACCTTTGCTGGGCACATCTTTGTCGAGATCCTCGGGCTTCGCGCTGGCGAGCCATTGATCAAAGCTCGGCTTCGCGCCTTTGCGTGATTCATCGAGCTTTATTTTTGCCGCAGCGATCTCAGCGGGCAGGGCAGTCCAGCGCGGACGATCTTTGTCTGTGGGCAGCACGAGGATGGGGCCGAGACCGTCCTTCACGTTGCCGTCTTTGGCCTTCTGCGTCGTGTTGCGGAAAAACGCGGCCATCGAGTAGTAATCTAGCTGCGTGATGGGATCGAACTTGTGAT
Source organism: Prosthecobacter sp. (assembly GCF_044232965.1). Classification (GTDB taxonomy): domain Bacteria; phylum Verrucomicrobiota; class Verrucomicrobiia; order Verrucomicrobiales; family Verrucomicrobiaceae; genus Prosthecobacter. The sequence continues at coordinate 13,065 of NZ_JBIIKX010000041.1, read as the reverse complement.
CGTGGCACTGCGAGCAGTTCGTGGTGAGCCCCATGTAAACCCAGCCCATCGTCTGCACGCGATCCGCCGCGTAGTTGGCGAGGTTTTCCTCGTCAATGGTGCCGCCTTCATTCGTGGTGATGTTGCAGCGCTGGAACCCGGTGGCGACAAGCTGGTCTTCAGTCGGCTTCGGCAGCAAATCGCCCGCGATTTGCTCGATGGTGAACTGATCGAAAGACTGGTTGCGATTGAAGGCCTTCACCACCCAGTCGCGGTAGGGCCACATCTCGCGTGGCTTGTCGAAATGCAGGCCGTGGGAGTCGCCATAGCGCGCGGCGTCCAGCCAGTAGCGGGCGCGGTGCTCGCCGTAGGCTGGCAGCTTCATGAGTTCATCAATGAGCTGACCGACCTGTGCATCGGTCAGTTTTTCCGCCGTGGCATAACGTTTTGCCAACTCCGGCGAAGGCGGAAGGCCGGTGAGGTCCAGCGAGATGCGGCGCACGAGTGCATGAGCATCGGCTTCGGGCGCGGGTTTGAGGCCTTTTGCTTCCAGTTTGGAGAGTACAAAGTTGTCGATGGGTGTCTTGACCCAGGCTTTGTCCTTCGCGACGGGCACCACGGGCTTTTGTGGAGGGATCAGACTCCAATGCGGCTGCCAGGGCGCCCCTTGCTCAATCCAGGCCTTGATCATCGCGACCTGCGCGGGCTTCAGCTCCTTGTGGCTTTCTGGCGGCGGCATGATCTCGTCCTCGTCGGTGGAAAGCAGGCGCTGATAGAGGCTGCTCTTGTCCGGCTGGCCTTTGATGACAGTTGGTTCCTCGCCCTTCTTCGCGGTGAAGAAGCCCGCCTCGGTATCAAGCCTCAAACCAGCCTTCCGCGTTCCTGGATCAGGCCCGTGGCAGTGGAAACAGGCATCCGCCAGCAGGGGGCGGATGTCTTTGTTGAACTCGATGCCGCTGGCGGCCTGGCTGCTGGTTGACAGGCCGAGTAGTGCGACCAGGAGTGCAATAGAGGAGGTTTTTGGCATGGTATGAAAGTGCTTTTGATCCGTATGAATGTGCTTACGGGCTAAAACGGCATTCTTTGCCATCAAAGGCATGCCATTCTTGGCAAAAGTTATGTCTTATCCGGCATTGAAGGTCGGTGCCACGCGTGCCTGAGTGACTTGCTCGAAGGCATGACCGAGCGCCAGGATGCGGGCGTCGGCTTTGGCGGTTCCGATGAAGGAAAAACCGACCGGCAGGCCGTCCACGAGTCCAAGAGGCACCGTGAGATGCGGATAACCGGCCACGGCGGCCGGTGTGCTGAAGACACGATCATTCGTGTCGCCCGTCTTTAAGTTGATCACGCCCACCGGGTCATTGGTGGGGCAGATCAGGGCATCCAGATCGTGCTCCTTCAGCGCGGCGTCGATTCCCTCCGGTCCGGCGAGTTGTTGGGCCATTTTGCGCGCTTCCTGACCTGCGGCGATGATTTCCGGCGAGCCGAGTTTTTCGGCCTGCTCGAAGAATTCCTGGCCGAAGTGCGGCATCTCGGCGTCGCGATGTTTTTCATTGAAGGCGATCAGTTCGGACAGCGAACGCACGTCACCGCCACGCTGTTCAAGATAGGCGTTCAAATCAGTGCGCAGTTCGATCAGCATGGCCTTCCAGGACAGGGAGCCAGCTTCGCGGACATTCGGGAGTTCAACGGAATCGACGATGATGGCTCCGGCATCGCGTAGTTTTTGCAACGCAGCTTCAAACAGAGCAAATACCTGCGGATGTTTGCCGCTTTGCTGCCGCAGCACGCCAAGTCGCGCGCCTTTGAGAGCATCACGAGGCAGTTCGAGGGTGAAATCCGCCGCCAGTACCTGCATGAGCAGCGCGGCATCGCGAACCGTGAGCGTCATCGGACCTGCGGTGTCTTGATGATGCGTGATCGGGATGATGCCCGCGCCGCTGATGAGACCAACGGTTGGTTTGAAGCCAACGATGCCGCAGGCGCTGGCGGGACTGATGATGGAGCCGTTGGTCTCCGTCCCAATCGCCGCGGGAGCCAATCCGGCGGCCACAGCGGCGGCGGAGCCGGAACTGGAGCCGCTGGCGCTGTGCGTGAGCTTGTGCGGATTGCGCGTGAGGCCGCCGCGGGCGCTCCAGCCGCTCGTTGAATTCGGCGAACGGATGTTTGCCCACTCACTGAGGTTCGTTTTGCCAAGGATGATCGCTCCAGCTTCGCGCAATCGCATCACCAAAGCAGCGTCGCGTTTCGGCTTGTGACCACGCAAGGCCAGCGAACCAGCGGTGGTGTGCATGGCATCGGCGGTGTCGATGTTGTCTTTGATGAGGACGGGCAGACCGTGCAGCAGGCCCGGTTTGCACGATGCGGCGATGGCTTTGACCTCGGGATTGAGTTCCATGATCGCGTTCACCTTGGGCCCTGTGCGATCAATCCGGGCGATGCGATCTATGAAGTGCTCCACGAGCAGCAGCGGCGTTGTTTCCCGCGCCTTCAGCTTGGCATCGAGATCCGCCAGAGTGACGAAGGGCGCGGGCGGGCTGAGTTTTTTCTCGCAGGAGGCCGGACAGAGCGCCAGTGCGGCGGTTTGGAGCAGGCGGCGGCGTTTCATGTGGCAGGAGTTGGTGCAGAGGCCCAAAGACTGCAAGGGTTTCCGATTTTCGACCGTAGGGGAACGCCGCACAAAAGCGGAGCAAGTTCTTGCCTCCTTTTTTCGACTCGTTAAACTTCGCGGCTTTACCCGCCCCGGACCAACCACCCGATACCACCAACCACATGCCTCCATCCTCATTCCTGCTCACCAATGGAATCGCTCTCTCCATCGCCCTCGCCATCGTGGGTCTGGTGGTTGCCCTGATCCTGATCCGCAAAATCGTCGGTGCGGACGCGGGCAATGAGAAGATGCATGCCATCGCCAGCGCGATCCAGCAGGGTGCCAAGGCTTACCTGAACCGTCAGATCTTTGCCGTCAGCCTCATCGCCGTGCTCATCTTTGCCGCAGTCTGGTATCTGCGTGACGGCATCACGGCGGCGGGATTTGTGGTCGGCGCGGTCTGCTCTCTGGCAGCGGGCTACATCGGCATGATGATCGCGGTGCGCGCCAATGTGCGCACGGCGCAGGCGGCCTCGGTCAGCAGCCACGCGGCGCTGAAGGTGGCCTTCAACGGCGGCGCGGTGACGGGTTTGCTGGTGGTGGCACTCGGCCTGCTCTCGGTCGGCGTATTCTATTTGATCGTCAAAGGCATGACCCACGGCACCGAGCACGCGGCAAAGCACGCCATTGATTCTCTGGTCGGTCTCGCTCTCGGCAGCTCGCTTATCAGCGTGTTCGCCCGTCTCGGCGGTGGCATTTACACCAAGGCGGCGGACGTCGGCGCTGACCTCGTGGGCAAGAACGAGCAGAACCTCAATGAAGATGATCCACGCAATCCGGCGACCATCGCCGACAACGTGGGCGACAACGTCGGTGACTGCGCGGGCATGGCGGCGGACGTGTTTGAAACCTACGCGGTGAGCTTGATCGGCGGCGTGCTGGTGGGCCACCTGACCGTGGGCACCGACGCGGCGGTGATTTATCCCTTCGTGCTCTGCGGACTGGCCATCATCGCCTCCCTGATCGGCATCGGCTGGGTGAACTTCGTGAAGCAGGAGGCCACGGCCTCGCTGGTCTGCGGTGTGGCGGTTTCCGGCATCGTCTCCTCGGCGCTGTTCTGGTGGGCCACCTCCTCGATCTTCGGTGCTTCGCTCAAAATCGGCGCTCTTGAGGTGCCCAGCGTGAACATCTTCTACTGCGCGGCGGTGGGCCTGATCATGACGCTGCTCGTCGTGTGGATCACCAATTACTACACCAGCACGCATCACAAGCCGGTGCGCATGATCGCCAAGGCCTCTGAGACCGGCCATGCCACCAACGTCATCGCAGGCATCAGCATCGGCAATCAGGCCACGCTGCTGCCAGTGCTGGCCATCGCGGCCTCGATCTGGTGCTGCTTCGACCTCGCCGGGCTGTATGGCATCGCCATCGCCGTCGTGTCCATGCTCTCACTCTCCGGCATCATCATCTCCCTCGACGCCTTTGGCCCCATCACCGACAACGCGGGCGGCATCGCCGTCATGTCCGGCCTGCCGGAAAGCGTGCGCAAGATCACCGACGAGCTCGACGCCGTGGGCAACACCATGAAGGCCGTCACCAAGGGCTACGCCATCGCCAGCGCCGGTCTGGCCGCCATGGTGCTGTTCGGCTCCTATGTGGAAGACCTCCAGGCCTTCGTCGGCCACAAGGTGTACTTTGACCTCATGAACCACAAGGTCGTCATCGGCATGTTCGTCGGCGGTCTGCTGCCCTTCCTCTTCACCTCCTTCTGCATGAGCGCCGTCGGCAGCGCTGCCGGTGCTGTCGTGCTCGAAGTGCGCCGCCAGATCACCGCCAAGCCCGGCATCCTCAACGGCACCGACCTCCCGGACTACGCGCAGTGCGTCAGCATCGTCACCAGCGCCGCGCTGAAGCAGATGATCGTCCCGGCACTGCTGCCGCTCGTGTTTGTCATCGGCATGTCCTACGCCGGCATGGAGGCCCTCGGCGGCGTGCTCATCGGCACCATCGTCACCGGCCTGTTCGTCGGCATTTCCATGACCAGCGCCGGTGGTGCCTGGGACAACGCGAAGAAATACATCGAGGAAGGCAATCATGGCGGCAAAGGCAGCTTTGCCCATCAATCCGCCGTCACCGGCGACACCGTGGGCGATCCTTACAAGGACACCGCCGGTCCCGCCGTGAACCCGATGATCAAAGTGGTCAACATCCTCGCCATCCTCATCATCCCGATTGTGTTCAAGGCCGCCGTGAAGTGAAGGGCGCCCGCCTTCAAGACGGTTTGCGGTGGTTGACGGTTGTTTACAGTGGTTGACGGTTGTTTGAAAACCACGGTCAACGGCGCGTTAGCGCCCTTCAGCCATTGTAAACCACTGCCAACGCTCGCGCAGCGAGCCCCATCATCGCCTCAGCGCGTTGATCAGTTCATCCAGCTTGTTCACGATCTGCTGCACCTCGCTCTGAGTCGGTGGATCACTCACAGCCATCCCTAGCAAGGCCACGGCATTGCTGAAGTTGCTCGTTCCTGCGATGGCGCTGCTGAGCTGCGCATTCGTCACCTCACCGGGCGGGCCTTCCGAGCCGGAGCCGTCATTGCCGCGTGGAATGCCGAACTGAAATCTCACATTGCTGCCGTCGAAAATCGTCTGCACGGTGGCGTTGTCGCCGGGATTCAGCGTGGTCACGCTGTCCACCACCGCATTCGCAAACGGCGGCCCCTGCGCACCGGGGCCACCATCGTTCCCGTTGCTGCCATTCGTGCCGTCATTCCCACGCGGAATACCGAAGAGGAAACCCACACTCGCTCCATTGAAGCTCGTCTGCACTGTGGCGGGTTCACCGGGATTGAGCGTGCTCACGCCATCCACGATGAAGCTCGTGATGGGCGGACTGCTCACCCCATCTTGACCTCTGGGTATCCCAAACGTGAACCGCACGTTGGCCCCGTCCCAGTTCACGCTGGCCTGGGCCGGTTCACCGGGATTCAGCGTGTTCGTGCCATCAATCACCGCACCCGTCACACTGGTGCCGTTCTCTCCCGGCGGACCCGCAGGCACAGCGTCGATGAGTTCCTTGAGGCCGGTCAATTGCGCGCGCATCTCCGCGCTGGAGTTCGGCGAGTTGTTCGCAGGTTTGGTGGGGTCGAAGGGCATGGCGGGTAGCGCGGAGCGCCAGTTGGCAGTGGTTGACGATGGTTGACGGTTGTTTCCAGTGGTTTGCAGTGGTTTGCAGTGGTTTGCAGTGGTTTGCAGTGGTTTGCAGTGGTTTGGGAATCCTACTCCTACTCCTACTCCTACTCCTACTCCTACTCCTACTCCTACTCCTACTCCTACTCCTACTCCTACTCCTACTCCTACTCCTACTCCTACTCGATCAGGGAGGTTTGAGGTTGGTTTGCGATGGTTTGGCCAACCACCGCAAACAGCGCCTGCGGCGCTAAGTCACCGTCACCTGCGCCTCGGGACTCGGCGCGGCATCCCCGCCGTCGTTGGTGGCGATGACGCGCACCTTCACGACCTGCGCGGCGGTGAAGTTTTTGAGGATCACCTCCAGATCCTTCGCGCTGGCCTTGTTCTGCCATTCGGTGTCCACGCCGATGATCCAGGTCTCGATGCGGTAGCGGGTGGCCCGCGTGGCATAGGGGTAGCTGATCTCAATGCGCCCGTTGCCCAGCGCGGCGGCGGTCACGCCCGCCACGGCCTCTGGAGAGCTGGGGTTGGCCGGAATGTTCAGGCCAAAGGCCTCCCAGCGCGCATCGTCGTCGGGGATGAGCGACTCCAGCTCGCTGATCAGGCCGCGCACCCGCTTGCGCAGCGCGTCCGTGGCGGCGGCACGGGCGGCAAAGGCGGTGGTCTGGGCAGATTCGGCGTTCGCCACCACCAGCCGCGCATCCGAGATCGCCGTCCAGGCGGCTTCGCACAGGGCGGCCGTCGCGCCCATGCCCGCGTTCTCGCTGGCTGGCACGGCGGTGAAGTAATTCTTCAACGCATCCAGCAGGGTGAAGCGCAGTTCAGCCTTCTCCGGCACCGCCGTGGAGTTGCCGGGAAAGCCGGTCGGCTCCCACGTGATGCTCCAGCGCTCCCCCAGCACCTGGCGCAGGCGCAGCTTGCAGTTGTTGATGCAGGTGTAGCCCGCGTCATCCTGCGCTTGCAGCGCATCGTAGGCCAGTCCCACAGCGGTCTTCTTCAGGCCGAGCTGGGTCTCGGCGTTGGACAGGGCAGCGATGGCGGCGCGCATGGCTGCCTCCGTGTTGTGCAGGATGCCGATGGTGGCTTCGTGCGTGTGGCAGCCGTCCGCGATGCGGTCGGCCACGGCGCGGAGGATGTCGGGATTGTCGGGTGTTGGGTTGGAGGCCATGGTGCGTCGGTTGGTTGCGCGTTTGCGTTTGGGTAGGGTCGGAAAAATGGGTGTTGATGGGCTATCCCAGGTCGAGCTGTCCCAGCTCCCTTCATCCCAGTTTGGTGGAGGCATGGGGGCGAGACTTGGAGTGGTGGAGACTTGGAGAAAGGGGGAGATGGAGCCGAGGAAACATGGAGAAGCGGAAGGGGGTTCTTCGTTGAAAATCAGTCTGCTGCGTGGCCTTTACCGCGCTCCCCCTCGTCAGTTCGGAATCCGAACTGGCTCCCCGGAGCCTCCCCCACGCCAATTCGGAATCCGAATTGGCACCACCGAGCCTGGGAGACGCCAGTTCGGAATCAGGATTGAGAGTCCCAAGCCTCCGACCTGCCAGTTCGGAATCCGAACTGAGGATGCCGAGCCTGGGAGACGCCAATTCGGAATCAGGATTGAGAGTCCCGAGGCTCCGACCCGCCAGTTCGGAATCCGAACTGAGGCTCCCGAGCCTCCGACCCGCCAGTTCGGAATCCGAATTGAGGAGCCGGAGCGCGCTTTTCGTCAGGACGGGAAGCGTCCTCGCTCCCGGCAGTCTCAGCCAAGCCACGCCGGAATCCGGCTTCAGGCGGAGGTGGCTCAGGCATGGCAGCGCGGGTTTCATCGCCGCCTATTCCATCCTAAAACGGTCCGAAAAACGAGCTAACTCGGCTATAAATCGTCCGGGTCGTCCCGCGCCTCCAAAGCAGCCTCATGCACGATGAGGTCATAGTCCAGATCCATGGCCACAGCCACCCGCTCGTAGGTGTCTCCCTTGGAGCTGGACTGGCGGGTTTCCAGTCGGTGCAGTGCCACCGTGGTGATCCCCGCTGCCTTCGCCACCACCTCCAGTGTCAGCCCCAGTCTCTCACGGTGCCGTCTGAGCACTGGCCCTAGATGACTTGTGGTGGGCATCATTTCCTTACGAGGGGAAAGAGTCGCTTTCATGCCGCCTATTTCAGCACAGCTCCCCGGCCCTTGAAAAGTAAACTTCACTATAAAAAATGACTTTTCGCATCCGCCCGCCTCCCCAAATAGCGGAAAATAAATCAAATAGACCCGCCCGTTCCTTGGGGGAGATTGAAGGAACGCCAGGGTTGAAAAACAAATCAGGCCGCCCAGCGTCCTGGGCGGCCTGATTTAAATAGAGAGTGCTTTTAAAGCCAGACGTGTCCGCGTGACGGACAGAAGCTGATTTGCACTTCAAACTTTGCTCTTGATTCCAGAGGCATGCTAGAAGCTAATCGCCTAACGTCAAGACCTACGCATGAACAAACTCCTTTTCTCTTTCGACATTGGTCATGCCAGCATTGGCTGGGCGGTGCTAGACACCACGGCGGAGCGCCTGCCGCAGCTCAAAGGCTGTGGCTCGGTGTTGTTTCCCACGGATGACTGTCTCGCCAGCACTCGCCGCCAGCTTCGCCGTCAGCGGCGGCACATCCGCAGCACACGCACACGCATCGCACGGATCAAAAAGCTGCTCGCTCATCTCGGCGTGCTCTCTCTGGCGCAGCTTGATGAGCCCGGTGGCCCTTGGCCGTGGAAGCTGGCCGCACGAGTCCACGCGGGTGGACCGCTGCTGTCATGGCGGGAGCTGTGGGATGTGCTGCGCTGGTATGCGCACAATCGCGGTTACGATGGCAATCGGAAATGGAGCCGTGATGATGAGGAGGACAGCGAGGACACGGAGAAAGAAAAAGCCGCCCGCGCTTTGATGGAGAAGCTTGGCAAACCAACGATGTGCCAGACCATCTGCGCCAAGCTGCAAATCGATCCGCTTTCCAGCGACAAGAAAAGCTCGCCCATCGCCTACAAGACGAGCAACGCAGCTTTTCCGCGGGACATCGTGCTGCATGAGGTGATGGACCTCTTGGCAAAGCATGTGGGCAAGCTGCCGCAGGTCACGCCCGCGCTTATCACGGCGCTTTGTGCGGAAGACAACACGCCGAAGGATGGCAAGAGCGTGCGTGATGTGCTGAAGGAACTCGGCCTCGATGCACGCCTGCCGGGCCGCTTTGTCGGCGGGCTTCTTTTTGGCCAAGCAGTGCCGCGCTTTGATAACCGCATCATTGGCGAGTGCCCTGTTTCAGGAGAGAAGCGCCCGCTGAAGGACTGCCGTGAGTTCCTGGAGTTCCGCTGGGCGGAGATTCTGGCGAATGTGACCGTGCGCCGAGCCAAGGATGGCGACAAGGAAACACTAACCGTGGAGCAACGCGCCAAACTCACGGCGATGGCTCGTGATGCTGGCGGCTTTACGGCGGGTGAGTTCAAGAAGGCTGTGCTGGAGGTCAGTGGAGCCGAGGCATCGAATGCCGATTTGATGATGACGCATCCCGACGCGGAAGAAGCTCTGGTGCTCGATCCAGCACGCCGCTTTGTGCGCACCAATGGCATGATGAAAGCGGTCTGGGATGATCTCCCGGAAGTTTTGCAAAAGCGGCTGTTGGGCCGGTGGAACAAACACCGCCGGGTGACTTGGGCCTGGCTGCTGCAACAACCAGACGCCCCGAAAACTCTAGAGGCCAAACTCAAGGCCGCATGGCAGGAGACCAAGCAGAAACCGCGCAAAGGCGATGCGGAACCCACTTGGGAAGATCGTGTGAAGCAGAGTCTCTCGCCGAACTTCGCCAGCGGAAGAGCGCCTTACAGTCGCGCCGTCATGATGCAAGCCGTGGAGCAGGCCCAGCAAGGCAAGCATCCGCGTGAGGCTGGCGGTGTGCTCGAAATAACGGAGGAACGCAAGGAGCGCGAGAGGCAGAAGGAGATTGATGAACTCACCAACAATCATCTGGTGCGCCATCGGTTGAAAATCCTGCTCCGCCTCGTGGAAGACATGGTCAAGACCTATGCGGAAGGCAATCCTGAGCAGGTGGACCGCTGCGTGATCGAGGTGGCTCGGGATTTGGTCGAGTTCTCCGGCAAGACGAACAAGGAGGTCGCTCAAGAACTCGGCATCAAGCTCAAGAACTTCAAGGATGTGAGCAAGCGGCTCGTGTCAGACTTGGAAGGCACTACGATTCCCATCGGCGCGGGCTTGATCCGCAAAGCTCGCATTGCCGATGACCTCGGCTGGATCTGCCCATACACTGGCAAAGAATACGACGCGGTGACACTGGCACGCGGCAAAGTGGACAAAGATCACATCATCCCGCGCTCGCAGCGGCCCTCTGACTCGATGGATTCCCTGGTCGTCACTTTTGATGCCGTGAACAAGTGGAAGGGAAACCGAACGGCATGGCGGTTCGTCGAGCAGGAACAAGGAAAACAAGTCCCAGACCGTCCTGATTTGACCATCGTTACACTGCGGCAGTATGAGGCCTTTGTGACCAAGCTGGCAGGCGAGAAAAAGCCCAGCCGATTCACGCCGGGCGCGGGCTCCATGGATGACAAACTCCGCCAGTGGAGCCGCAAGCAGAAAATGCTGCTCAAGGATTATGAGGAGAAGGAATTCACTCCGCGTGACCTCACGGTGACATCGCATCTTGTTCGCTTGTCAGCACGGCAGATTGAGAAGCGTTTCAAGCATCTGCAAAACACGGATCGCATTGTTTCCATTCCGGGGAGCGTCACTGGTGTTGTGCGCAAGTCTTGGAATCTGCTTGGATGTCTCGCCCCGGCTTGCCCCGAGGTAATGGCGATGCTTCCGACGCTGGACGACAAGCGCCAGCTCATCCTGGATGCCGAAGGCAAGCCGAGCCTCAGCCTGCAAGTCCGCCCCAAAGGTGACATCCGTGACATCACCCACCTGCATCATGCCCTGGATGCCTGTGTCATGGCGTTTGCCTCCCACTTCATGCCGAAGGACGGCAGGCTGTGGGAACAGATCGTCACCAAGAAAGTGCTCAAGCACGATGAGGAAGCATTCCGCAACCGCTACGGCTGGCATGGCCTGCTCAAGCTCGCCGAACCCAAGAACGAGTCGGACAAAGGCCGGACTCGCAGGCTCGAGGTGCTGGACCTGCCGCAGACCTTCAAGCAGCAGATCGTCGATGCGCTCAAGGAGCGCCGCGTCGTCCAGCACGTTCCCGCCGACATGAGCGGCGCACGGTTGGAGATGAACACTTGGCGCGTGGTGAAGACGGAGGGCGATCAAGTGACTCTGCGGCAGCGCACGTTTGGCCCGAAGGATGTCGATCTTGAAACAGGGGCACGCAAACGCACCACGAAGGAAGCGAAGGAGAGAGCCAGCAAGCTCGTCGGCCTCAAGGACGGGAAGCTCTCCGCGCTGAAAGGCGCACTGGTGATTGGGGAGAACTATGGAGTGGCGATCTTGAACGCTGCGGTTGTGGTGAATGAAGAGGAACGTTACCGAATTATTCCGTTCCATCAGGTGAAGCTTCAGATGTTGGAATTGACCAAGCTAAACAAGGGAAGGGCCCCCTTGGTGCTGCGCGGAGGGCAATTGATCCGGGTCAAGAGCGGGAACTTTCCTGGGACTTGGCGTATATTCAGCGTGAAGAACAATTCGAATGCAATGTCGCTCGACATTGGATGGCCTGATGTAACCAAGTTGGAAAATAAAAAGGAAGGACACAAGATTAATGTCCGCCTTAAGTCGCTCTTAGCTGGTGGGTTGGAGTTGTTGAACCACAATCTCTTAGGCAGCGATTCAACACCATGATTTGACAGGTGCGCTTATAGTACTGCGCTCCTAGTGGAGCGCGCATGTCCTACCACATCGTCAGCATCGACAGTCCGCAGTGCTCACTTTCCTGCAAGGATGGGCAGTTGACCTGTCGCGTGGATGGGGAGGAGGAGATGCGCACGATACCGCTGGAGGATGTGGCGAGCATCATCATCACCAGCTTCTCGGCCTCGGTGCATAGCAAGCTGCTCATCGAAGCAGCCAAGCACGGGATTGCGCTGATCCTGTGTGAGAGCTTCCAGCCGGTGAGCATCCTGCTCCCGGCCAACCGCAGCACGGACACGCTCCTCACGCGGGCACAACTGGACATCACCGGCCGGGAGAAGGAGACGCTGTGGCGGCGCACGGTGAACGCCAAGGTGAAAAACCAGCTCCTGCTGGCGCGGCATCTGGCCCCGCAGGACGGCAAACTGGAGGAACTGGAGGCGGTGCTGAACAGCAGCCACGAGCACAAGGAGGCGATGGGAGCGCGCATTCACTGGGGTATCTTCGGCAGATCACTGGGGCTGGCCGATTTCATCCGCGACCAATCCAAAGACGGGGTGAACGCATTGCTGAACTACGGGTATGCGGTGCTGCTCTCGACGACGCTGCAAAAACTCTTCGGGGTGGGGCTGGACCCGACCTTTGGCATTTTCCATGTGACACGGGAGCAGGCGACGCCGCTGGCCTATGATTTGATGGAGCCCTTCCGCCCGTGCGTGGACTGGCGCGTGGCACAGTGGGTGCGTAAGCAGCAGCGGGAGGCCCCGGCGGCGGCGCTGGAAGTGACCAAGGAGTTTCGTCGTTGGGTGACCGCCTTTCCTTTGGAGAAGGTGGATTACCTGGACATGACCATTGAAATTCGCGGTGTGATCGAGGGCGTGGTGCGCTCCTTCCGCCGGGCATTGCTGGAACACAAACCCACGATCTACAAGCCGTGGACACCGAACTCTATAAAATGGGCTGGCTGCTAGTCACCTTTGACCTGCCGACTCTCACCAAACGGGAACGCAAGGCCGCACACGACTTCCGCGAATGGCTGAAGGACGATGGCTATTCGATGCTCCAGTGGAGTGTGTATGTGCGTGCCTGCGTGACCTTTGCCCGCCAGGAAACGCATCTTGACAGGCTGAAGGGGCATCTGCCACCGGAGGGAAGCGTGCGTGCCCTCTTTGTGACGCGGGCGCAGTGGGAGCGATCGTTTGTGATGCATGGGCAGCCGACGCAGGAGGGCGAAGCACCGGAAGAACTGCCAGAGCAGATTCTACTCTGGTGAAGAATGGTTGCCGGGAATCTGGTGGAAGCGAAACACCTCTTTCGCCTCATCCGAGGCGGTTTGAAGGCCGTGAATGTACACTTTCGTGCAAGCCTGCCGGAGGCTGGAACCCTTGAGGATCAAGGGTTCCAGCACTCCAGCGAGGGCAAGCTACGTTGCCGCCGCCGGGATTGGAATCAAGGCAAAGCTACGTCACGGCATTCTCTCTGATCCACATTCCGTTGC
>NZ_JBIIKX010000040.1:0-53168 GCF_044232965.1 Prosthecobacter sp. | reverse complement strand
AGATCTTCGATCGCACCAAGGCCGTATTCGAGTATTTCAATCTGCCTTTTGATGCGGGTCCACCCCCGAGGTAATCTCAGCCAATGCCATCCGTCCTCGATCCCCTCATTGCCGAAGCCACCCGCTACCCCATCTGCGGCACATTCATCATAACGTGAAGAACTGGAGCATGACAAAACACGACAACTGACGCTCACCACATTGCGAAATCATGTATTTGCACCCGCGATTCCCTTTGCAGGAAAGCTTGGAGATACGAGGGTTTACGCGCAGCACTCATGACACCATCACCCGCACAGTCCTCTGTGCGGCGCTCGGAGATCTTCTCAGACTCCGAATTTTCCCAGAGCTGTCATGTGCGGAGTTCCTCTGCGTAAAGTCAACCAAGAGCCTGCCACAGCCGCACAGAGGACTGTGCGGACCACTTTAGCCCGCCCCGAAAAATCCGCCAAGCTTCCGAATGCGCGTCGGATGGCGCAGTTTGCGCAGAGCCTTGGCCTCAATCTGGCGGATGCGCTCACGCGTGACCTGGAACTGCTTGCCGACTTCCTCCAACGTGCGACCCGCGCCGTCGGAGAGGCCGAAGCGCTGCTCCAGCACCTCGCGCTCGCGCGGATTGAGCGTGTCGAGCACATCGCGCAGTTTGTCGCGCAGGAGGTGCATGGCGGTCAGCTCCATGGGATTACCGGCCTCCTTGTCCTCGATGAAATCGCCGAACTCGGTGTCGCCATCGCTTTCGCCGACCTTGGTCTGCATGGAGACGGGCTGTTGCGAAAGGCGCAGCACGGCGTTCACGCGATCCACAGGCAGATGAATCTCCTCGGCGATCTCCTCCGGCGTCGGATCACGTCCCATCTCCTGGAGGAGCTGCTTATGGACGCGCATCAGCTTGTTGATCGTCTCGATCATGTGGACCGGGATGCGGATGGTGCGCGCCTGATCCGCGATGCTGCGGGTGATGGCCTGGCGAATCCACCAGGTGGCATAGGTGCTGAATTTGTAGCCGCGCTGGTACTCAAACTTCTCCACCGCGCGCATGAGTCCCATGTTGCCCTCTTGAATGAGATCGAGGAACGAGAGGCCACGATTCGTGTATTTTTTGGCGATGGAGATGACCAGGCGCAGGTTCGCCTCGATCATCTCGGTCTTCGCCTTGGTAGAGTCGGCGACGTGCTTCAGCATCGCCGTTACCAGCGAGCGGTAATCTGCGGTGGTCATCCAGCACTCGCGTTCAAAAGCGCGCAGCGCCTCCTTGGCCGACTCCTGACGTGGATGGTCATGCGCGTGGCGCTCCAGGTTCTCCAGATCAGTCAGGCGCTGGCGCAGCAGCGTGACGAAATCCTCCGCCAGCTTGGATTTGAAGTAGAACTTCTCGCACTGGCGAAAAAACGCCAAGCGGGTGGCGTCGAACTCCTCCTGGCAGGCCTGGCGCTTGCGCGGGCCGGCCTCGCCAAGGGTCACAAACAGTTTGGCGGCCTTCTCATGCGCTTCCCGAGCCTGGTCGAGCAGCGGCTTGAGCTTTTTGAAATACAACTCGCGCTCGTCGGCCTTGCGGTCGCTCACGATGCGGTCAAAGCGCTCCACGCCGTTGTGCAGCGCCTCGGCATACTGGAGATAAGCCTGGCCGATGAAGCCGATGGTGTGCAGGCACTGGCGCAGGCTGAGGTCCGCTTTCTCAATGCGTTTGGAAATCTGGATTTCCTGCTCGCGGGTGAGCAGTGGCACCTGGCCCATCTGACGTAGGTACATGCGCACAGGATCGTCAAACACGTCCAGCTTCGCGGCTGCGGCATCACGCTCGGCGGCGATGCGCTCGCGCGCGGCGGAGACACGCGCAGGACCACCATCCACCTCGGCCTCGTCGATGATCTTGATCTCCATCGCCCGCAGACGCGTCAGAAGAGCGTCCATCAGATCCGGGGTCACGAAGCCGGAAGGCAGCGCGTCATTGATGTCATCCCAGGTCAGATGATCATGCTCACGGGCGGTGCGGATGAGGTTGCGCAGACGCGCCTGCACGTCCGGCGAGTGAATGTCATCATGCGTTACATTCGTGATCTGCGCGAGGCGTCCGGCAAAACCGCCCTTTGGCGGACGACCACGGCGACGGCGGAGTGGAAGACCATCCTCGCCGAGCACGACGGAAGGCTTCTCTTTCGGCGGATGAATGCGGGGCCTGCCACGTCCGCGCTTTGCAGGCGCAGATTCACCCGACGCGGCCGCAGGCTTTTCTGCATGGCTGTCGCTGGATGAATGATGATTTCCGTTATGGGAGCTTTTGGAGACGGCCATACATGCCACGGGGGTTCCGGGAGCGTCGGTCAGGGATTCGGACTATCTGGGGAGGCCTTGGCACGGTCAAGGCATTCTTTCCTCATCGCACTGAGTTCCACGACCTCCTGCTGCAACTGCTCCATCTGCGGCACGGAGAGTCCCGGCTGGCGCAGTTTGGACTGCGCGCGCTGAATGAGACTCTGCAGCCGCACGATCTCCAGCGCGTAAAGCGCCTGCCGTGCCTCATGCAGCCCACCGGGGGGCCGGGTGTGCGCCTGCAACTGGGTAAAGGCCGCCTCCTGATGCCGGTCGAGGCCGGCCATGAAGGCGGGCTGGGAAGTTTCATCCGTCGGATTGTAGCGGCTATGCGCCAGCAGGGAGAGCAACTCGGTGCCGGGCACTTCGCGCAGCATGTCCTCACAGCCGCTTTCACGCAGCCAGTGCAGCACCTCGGCGTCGCTCAACGCCATCTGGCAGAGCAGCACGGCGGTCTTGTTTTGCGAGGCGAGCAGCTTTTTCGCGTCATCGACGACATTGACGGACGAATCCGACCCGCGCCGCTGTGACGCGCTGTTTTTCGTGTCGTTCGCAGCGCGTTTCACCATGGCATTGAGCTGCTCCTCGGAGATTTCGAGCAGCTTGGCCACCTTGTTCACGGCGGTGATGCGCTGGGCCACGCCAGAGAAGACACTGATGGCGGATGCTACCTGCTCGGCCATGCGCACGCGCTCGACGGTGCTCTCAGACTTCGCGCTGGCCCGTAGATGGCGGATTTGATGCTCCAAAAACTCTGGTGCGTCCGTGATGATGCTGCGCAGCGCGTCCGCGCCGTCCTTGCGGATGAGTGAGTCCGGGTCTTCGCCCTGCGGCAACGCCGCGACGCGGACGCTGATGCCCTGCGGTGAGAGAATGCGGAAGGCCTTTTCCGTGGCCTCGCGACCCGCGTTGTCGCTGTCGTAGCAGAGAATGACCTCGTTGCAGACGCGCTTGAGCATTTTCGCGTGATGCTCGGTGAAGGCGGTCCCCTGCCCTGCGACGACGTTTTGCAGCCCGGCCTCGAACACCATGATCATGTCGATCTGGCCCTCGCAGATGATCGCCTGGTCCGCTTTCGCGATGAAACGCTTCGATTTGTCGAAACCGAACAGCACGCGGCTTTTGCTAAACACCGGCGTCTCGGGCGAATTGACGTATTTGCCGGTGTTCTCCTTCTTTTCGAGCAGTCGGCCGCTGAAGGCGATCACATCGCCGTTGTCATTGCGAATGGGAAACATCAGCCGATGCCGCCAGCGCGGGTAGGCACGGCCACCGCGCCCGTTTTCATCCTGGTCGGCCACGCTGAAGATGCCCGCCTCCACTAGCGCTTGCTCGGAGAGCTTCTGCTGCATCGCCCATTCCCGGTACAATCCTTTGTTCTCCGGCGCGTAGCCCATCTGCCAGCGTTTGGCCATTTCCGCGTTGATGCCGCGTGCCTTGAGATAATCACGGGCGGGCGCGGCAAGCTGGTGCTTCATCAACAGCAGGTGAAACCACTCCGCCGCCTCGCGGTTCGCCCGCAGCAGCAGGGCGCGTTGCTTTGCCTCCGCCTCAGCGTTCGCATCCCACACTTCCTCGACGATGCGAATGCCCGCGGCGTCGGCGAGGCGTTTCACGGCCTCGATGAACGACATGCCGTCATGCTCCATGACAAAGCGGATCGCCGTGCCGCCCGCCCCGCAGCCGAAGCAGTGATAGGTGCCGCGCGAAGGGCTCACATTGAAGGACGGCGAGCGCTCGTTGTGAAACGGGCACAGGCCGAGGTAATTCGTGCCCGCCTTCCGCAGCTTCACGGAACGCCCCACCAGCGCCACGATATCGGTGGCGGCAATCACTTGCTGGATGGTTTCCTCCGGGATGCGGGACATGGGCGCGAAAGGTGTTGAGCACGGCTTCTGCTGCAACCTCATCACGAAATCTTTCTTGGCCTCGTGAGAACGCCTCGCTATAACCACCACACCATGCCAACCGCCCAGCCTTCCTTCTCCCGCCGTCGTTTCCTGACCACCAGCGCCGCCGCACTGGGCTTTCCCACCATCATTCCGGCCACCGCGCTCGGCAAAGGTGGTCGTCCAGCGCCTTCAGAGCGCATCACCGTCGGTGCCATCGGCTGGGGCACCATCGCGGGTGATTGGACGCCTTCTTTCTTGAACAATGACAAGTGTCAGGTCATTGCCGTGGCCGATCCGATGAAGGAATACGGCCACTACGGCTATGACGGCAAGGAAACCGGCGGACGTGAGGCCGGGAAGAAGATCATCGACGCGCACTACTCGCAGGCGGCAAACAAACCGGTCAAGGCCTGCGCCAGCTACGCGGATTTCCGCGAGATGATGGAAAAAGAAGATCTCGACGCCGTGCAGGTCTCCACGCCCGACCACTGGCATGCCTACTTGGCCATTTATGCCGCCCGCAAAGGCAAGCACATCTACGGTCAGAAGCCGCTGGCGCTGAACATCGCCGAAGGTCGCCTCATGGCCGATGAAGTCGCCAAGGCAGGCATCACCTGGCAGACCGGCAGCCAGCAGCGCAGCGACGTGTATTTCCGCCTCGCCTGCGAGCAGGTGCGCAACGGCCGCATCGGCAAGCTGAAGCGCGTCCGCGTTGGCCTGCCTGGCGGTCATTCCAATTGGAACGGCATGGCCGATCAAATCAACACCGCGCCTGTGCCTGCCGACTTCGATTATGAGATGTGGCTCGGCCCGGCGGAGCACATGGACTACCGCCCTGCCCTGCTGCCGTTGAACTGGCGTCACAATTTCAACTTCTCCGGCGGCATGATCACCGACTTCGGCGCACATCACATCGACATTGCCCAATGGGGCATGGGCACGGATAACACCGGCCCAGTCGAGTTGCGAAATGTCTCCGGCACGTTGAACAAGGAAGCGCTCTACAACACCGCGACCGCCTTCTCCTTTGAATGTGTGTATGAAAGCGGTGTGGTCATGCACGTCGCCAGCCCGGAGCACAAGCTCATGCCGGAAGTCGAGGCCGCGCTCGCCACTCCGAACGCGAAGAAGCCCTTCGATCATGTCGGCGTGATGTTTGAAGGGGACGAAGGCAAGTGGATCTATGTGAACCGTGGCAAGATCACCGCCAGCACTCCTGAAATCCTCCGCGACAAGGCTGGCGAGAGCGAAATCCATCTCTACGAGAGCAAAGACCACACGGACAACTTCCTCTCCTGCATCTACGACGGCAAACCCACCGCCACGCCGATCGAGGTCTCGCACCGCAGCATCAGCATCGCCCACCTTGCCAATGTCGCCCTGCGCAGTGGCAGCACGGGTTTGAAGTGGGATCCGAAGACCGAGACCATCGCTGACAACGCCGCCGCCTCGAAGCTGCTCTCCAAAGAGTGGCGCAAGCCCTGGGCGCTCTGAGATGTGCGGCGAACGACGAATTCAAAATGACAAAGGAGAATCCCGAATGACGAAGCACGAAGACACAGGCTCAACCCATGGTTTGGCCACACCTTCGTCATTCGGATTTCGGCATTCATTCGTCATTCCGATTTCGACATTCGTCATTGCCTGCCTGCTGGCCGCCGCATACTCCCAAGACGCCGCCGAGACGATCAAAATCGGCCCGCTCAAACCGCTGCAGACGCTGCCCTCGCTTTCGTCCCAGCCAACGCCACCTCCTGTGACCACGCCAGCGGCGGAGATGAAGCCCGCCACACCTGCGCCTCCTCCGGCGCAGGCAGCGCCGCCACCACTGCCCACGAGCAATGCTCTGATCATCAAGGAGCCTCTCGCACAGGCCTATCTTTATGTGGAGCCGTATCAAACACGCTTCGAGGTGCTGTTTGATGCCGCCACCATGCTCTCGTGGCTGTCACCAGACGAAACCCCGCCTGCTAAACTCACGTCCGAACAGCAGCGACAGTTAAGCGAGAAGGCCGCCACACATGCGGAGGGCTGGTGTGCCATGAGCAGCGGGGATGAAGCCTTGGCGACGCCGCAATTGTATGTGTCCGTGATCAAAGGCCTGCCGGGCAACACACTCCCCATCGCTGAAGGCGAGGACGTGGCGTTGAATCAGGCCATGGTCGGTTTCATGTGGGAGTTTGCCACACCGCCCGCACCCGATGAATTGAAAGTGACCTGGAAGGGCTGGTTCAAAGAACGCAGCATGCTGCCACTGCGAGTTTTCTTTGGCACCCAGAGCGAGACGGCTGAGATCAACTCCACCATCAAAACGCATCGCTGGCGCAATCAGGGCCGTTTGCCGCGTCCGGCTCCGCTCGCCCGTGTGCCACAGTATGAGGCACCGGTGGCCGTGCGTGTGCCGTTTGGGGCCATCGTATGGCTGCTGGGCGGCATCATTTTTTACACCTATCTCAAGGTCAAAGACTATCATCTCCCCGGTGGCAGCATGCCCTACCTCGCCGTCTGGTTGCTTGGAGCCGTCCTGATGAGCCAGCTTCTGGTCATTCCCATGCAAACCAGCGCCGCCGGACCGATGATCACCCAAGTCGATGAAGCACAGCGCATTGTCACTCCGCTGCTGCGCAATGTTTACCGTGCCTTCGACCACCGTGTCGAATCCGACGTGTACGACGTGCTCGAACGCAGCGTCGATGGCGAGCTGCTGCGCAAGCTTTACCTCGAAACCATCCAGGCCCTCACGCTTGAGGGCCGTGAGGGCACCCGCGTCACCATCGCCGAATTCTCCGCCACGGTGGACAAGGTGGAGGCCAACACCAAGGGCGAAGGCTTCATCGCTGACTGCAACTGGATGGCGCGCGGCATCGTCGGCCACTGGGGCCACAGCCACCCCCGCGTGAACATCTACAACGCCCGTGTCACCATCATGCCCGCGAAAGGCGAGTGGAAGCTCACCGGCCTCGAAGTCCAGGAAGTGCGGCGTTTGTAAGGCTATCTCGCTTTGCCGCAATAAAGCCGGACCCAGGTCAGCGTATGATTTCCCATCATGCGCCGATTCATCCTCCCTCTTCTCGCCGTCCCCGCCCTCGCCGCCGATCTCCTGCCGGACAAAGGCAACACCATTCCCGAAAGCGGCAAACGTCCGGTCGTCGTCAACGGCAAATCATCGCAAGCTTTGCCGAAGCACGATCTTCCCGACGGCTACACGCTCGAACTCGCCGCCGCCGCACCGCTCGTCACGCATCCCATCATGGGTTGTCTCGATGACAAGGGCCGCCTTTTCGTCGGCGATGGCGTCGGTGTGAACTGGAACAAGAAGCAGCTTGAGGAGAATCCGCCCAACCGCGTCCTCATGCTCGAAGACACCGACAACGATGGCACCTTCGACAAAAGCACCGTCTTCGCCGACAAGATGACCTTTCCACAAGGCGCGTGCTGGTTGAACGGCAGCCTCTACGTCTGCTCGCCGCCCGGTTTGTGGAAGCTCACCGACACCAACAACGACGGCGTCGCCGACCAGCGCGAGATGATTGTCGGCGGCTTCGAATACACCGGCAACGCCGCCGACGTCCACGGCCCTTTTTTGCATCCCAACGGCCGCCTTTACTGGTGTCACGGCCGCAAAGGCCACGACGTGAAGCAGAAGGACGGCACGCCCGTCGATGCCTCACTCGCTTGCGGCATCTGGAGCTGCAAGCCGGACGGCAGCGACGTTGCCTGGCACTCGCTCGGTTGCGGCGACAACCCCGTCGAAGTCGATTTCACCCGCAACGGCGACATCATCGGCGTGCAAAACCTCTATTACAGCCAGCCACGCGGCGACACCATCATCCACTGGCTCTATGGCGGCGTCTATGAGCGCCCCGACCAGCTCAAAGCCATCGCGCATTTGCCACGCACGCTCGAAACCATGCCCGTCATGTACAACTTCGGCCACGTCGCCGTCAGCGGCTGCTGCTTCTGGCGCAGTTATCCAACCAAGAACCAAGAACCAAGAACTCAGAACTTCCTGGTCACCCACTTCAACACCCAGCGCCTCGTCCGCATGGAACTCACGCCCGAAGGCAGCACTTACAAAGCCGTCGAAAACGAATTCCTCAAACTCCACAACCCTGACATCCATCTCACCGACGTGATGGAGGACCCACGCGACGGCTCCCTCCTCCTCATCGACACCGGCGGCTGGTTCCGCATCGGCTGCCCCAGCAGCCTGATGGCGAAGTCGGATCTGCTTGGCGCTGTGTATCGCATCAAACCGAAGAAGCCGCTGCTCGCCACCCGGAGCGCGGACGCCCCCGTCCGCAGAACTGACATCCAATCGCAAATCGAAGCGTTGAACTCAACGGACATGCACGAAAGACGTCAAGCGCTGGAGGAGATCGCCAGAGCAAGCAGAGACGCCCAATTCCTTTCAAAAGAAGACTGGTTCAAGCAACTCGCCTCAAGTCTTGATCCCTCTTTGGAGCATGCGGTGATTCATGCCTGCTCAAGGTTCATTCAACCTGGGCAGGAAGGGGAGTTTCTTGGCGCAGCGCTGGCCAGACACAATGAACTTGGGCATGTGTTCATGGCGAGGGCTCTGAAAGCTTCCTTGGCGAATGTGAAATCGCTCAAAGAGTACTCGGAAGTGATTGTTCATCTGTCGGCGTTGTCTGACAAAGCCCTGGTCGAGGCTGCGGTCTCTTTCGCGGTGCGTGATCATGAGATTGCCAAGGATTGCCTCGAAGGGCTGATGCGCAAAATCGCGCCTCGTCGGAAGACGGTTCGTGACAACCCAGACGTCACTCGTTGGATCGAAAAAAACATCCTTCCGAACGACATCGCGCAGATCGAGAGGTTACTGCTTGGGACCCTGCACACAAAAGAAGGCCAGAAGACGGTTGCATCGATGCTCAGCGACGATCGCCAGCCTGTTTTGGAGTGCGTTCTTCGGGTTCTTGCCTCGCAATCGGCTGTCGTCTGTGATGACGACTGGCTGCCTTCACTCGACAGACTTCTTGCCATGAGGTCGCCCTCGCCGCTCGTGCTCGACGCCATCAAGAAACTCAAGTCCCCGCACTTCGACACCGCGCTCCAGGCCATCGCGAATGACACGAAGCGGCCGCTTGCCATTCGTCTTAAAGCCCTCGACTCCGCCAAATCCGTCAAACTCACTGGCGAAACCTTCGACATGGTCAAAAACGTCCTCGCCGATGCTGGATCATCCTCCGCCGCGAAGATTCAGGCCGCAGGCATGCTCTCTGTAGCGCCGATGACGAAGGAGCAGATGCCGCAAATCGCACCGCTGCTTGCCACAGTCGGCCCCGTCGAGCTCAAAACGCTGCTGCCACTGCTCAAACGTCACAAGGACGTCGAGATCGCCAAGACGCTCGCTCACGAGATCGCGAAGAACCCGACCATCGCCAGCCAGCAGGAGAGTCTGTACCGCACGGCGCTCGCCGATCTGCCGCCGGAGATTTTCGAGACCATCATCCTGCCCGCCTACAACACCGCCGTGGCAGCCACCGAGGCCAAAAAACGCCAGCTTGGCCCGCTCGCCGACAAAGTCATCGCCAGCGGCAACGCCGCGAACGGCGAAAAACATTTCAAGGTCGGCAAAGGCACCTGCATCGCCTGCCACAAGATTGGCGATGTTGGCCGCCCCATCGGCCCCGACCTCTCCCACATCGGCGCGATCCGCACCGAGCGCGACCTGCTCGAAAGCATCCTCTTCCCCTCCAACACGCTCGCCCGCGACTACGAGGCCCACGTCATTGAAACCAGCGACGGCCAGCAAACCCTCGGTGTCATCAAATCCCACACGGCGGAAGGTCTGCTCGTCGCGGACATCGCCGGTCAGGAAAAAACCATCGCCCATCAAATGATCACTGGAGACACCACGCTAGCGACCAGCCTCATGCCCATGGGTCTCGATCAAACCATGCCAGAGGCCGAATTGCTCGACCTCGTGGCATGGCTGCGGAGTTTGAAGTGAGTGGGAGGGGTAAGTTAGGAGTTAAGGGTTAGAGGTTATGAGGCAGAACCCACATAACTCATAACACCTAACACTGTTTGGTTCCTACTCCGCCAGCAGCAACCGCTTCGCCGCTTGCAGATGCTTCTTCTGCTCCTCCGGCAGTTCGGGATACTTCAGCTTCATCGTCTGCATCTCGGCCAGGATCGCTGCGCTGACGATGAGGCGCATGTTCTTCTTGTCATCGGCAGGGACGACATACCACGGGCATTCCTCGGTGGCGGTGGCACGAATGGCATCCTCATAGGCCACCATGTAATCCTTCCAGTGGGAGCGTTCCTTCACGTCGCCTTCCTCAAACTTCCAGTTCTTGCTCGGCGTGTCGATGCGGGACAGAAAACGCTTCTTCTGCTCCTCCTTCGACACATGCAGAAAAAACTTCACGATGCGGATGCCATTGCGATGGCTGTAACCCTCGAAGTTGCGAATGTCTTTGAGACGGTCGGCGAAGAGCTTGTCGATGTTTCTGGTCGTCGCGGCTGGCAGGCGTTGAATCTTGGTCACGATCTCAGGATGCACGCGGCAGACGAGCACCTCCTCATAGTAGCTGCGGTTGAAGATGCCGATGCGCCCGCGGGGCGGCATCACACGCGTCGTGCGCCAGAGGAAGTCACGGTCGAGCTCAGCATCGGTGGGCCGCTTGAACGCATGACTCTCGACGCCCTGCGTGTTCACCCCGCTCATCACATGCTTGATCGTGCTGTCCTTGCCGGCGGCGTCCATCGCCTGAAACACCAGCAGCAGTCCCTGGCGGTTCTGCGCGTACATCTTTTGCTGCAAGTCGTCGATCTCCGTGCGGAACTCGGCGATGAGCGACTCGTAGTGCGCGTCATCCTGGTAAACATCCTTCACCTTCGTCTTCGCCTTCTTGATGCGAAACGGTTTGCCATCGGGCACGCGGAAGTCGTGAAGGTCGATCTTGAGTTTCATGAGTGTGAGGTTGGAACTCCTCAGGCATAACAGCAATGCCGCGTCATGAACAGAACGAACTGCAAGAAGGCCTCCACAGCGCGAGTTTTGTCGGCTCTATGCTTAATCAACTCATGGCGAGCCGAAGATCGGTAGTAGCGCACGCGTCCCGCGTGCAGCGATCCGCGTCTCGCGGATTGCTGGTCTGTCCAGAGGCTGGCTCAAGTGCGGACGAATTAGTTGAGAAGGAGTCAGGGAACGGATTGCGGCGGGACACCGCAATCAGCACGCGAGACGCGTGCGCTCCACTCGTGCTGTTGTTTGCGCTGCTGTCATTCGGTTGGGTGACGGCGCAGGTGAGTGGTGATGTGTCGGATTTGCAGGCGGGCTTGGTGGCGAAGTGGGATGAGGTGATGCCGCTCGACACCGAGAAGACATTGCGGCTGCCGGCTGAGACGGAGGCAATGAAGTTGGAGGACTTCGCGGTGGCATTCGCGTTTCAAGTCGAGAAGGCACCAGACATGAAGCATGGCAGCCACATTCTGGCGCTGATCAATGAATCACAGGGCGGGCTGCTGGACTGGCATCTCGGCACGAAGGGTTTTTCCATCACGCTCGAAGGTCGTGGCTTTGGACATCCGGTTTCTGTGTCGCAGCCCATGGAAGGCCGTTGGTGGCAGGTGGTGCTCAATGTGAAGCGAGATGCCCGACAGGCGCTTTCCGGTATTTGGGTGAACGGCGTCGAGATGAACTCCTGGCGCGAGGCTCCTGGTCCCATCGTGCTCACCAAAACGTTGTTTGATCCGTGCAGTCGAGGACTGGGCGGCCAGATCGCGAATCTTCGCCTCTACAATCGTGCTTTGACCCGCCCGGAGATTCTCGAACTGGCTGCAATGGCACCGATGGCAGGTTTGAAGGCAAAGCTGGAGCCGTTCACGGACTCGATGAAGCTGATGACGGAGGAAGTCGTGGCCGTGCTCGGTGGCACGGAGGCGGTGGCGATGATGGAGGAGGGGACGATGGAGGCGCTGATGCTGACGCAGTTTCCCGGCAGTCGCGTGAAGGTGCGCAGCTTGGCGTGGGAAGCGGACACGGTGTTTCGCATGGATCGTCCAATGAACTTTGGTGGCTTGAGGCAGCAACTGGTGCGCTCTGGTGCCACGGCGGCGATGCTGATGTTTGGACGACAGGAGTGTCTGGAGAGTGGCGAGGCCGGACTGGCGGAGTTTCGCGAGGCGCTGGAGACGTTAGTGACGTTATGCGCGGAAGTGACGCCGCGCTTGGTGCTGGTGGAACCGCCAGCGTTTGCAGGTGAGCTGTCGAAGCACAACGCGACGCTGAAGAAGTATGCGGCGGTGATGGCGGAGATCGCAAGGGCGCATGGGGCGTTGTTTGCGGCTCAGGATGGCGAGTTGAAGCCGGGATCGACTCGTGATGGACTGAATCTGACTTCCACGGGCTCGGCGCAGCTTGGGATGCGTGTGGCGAAGCTTTGGTCCGGCGATGTGAAAGTGCCGGATGGGCGATTGAAGGCGCTGATCGGCGAGAAGAACAAGCTGTGGCATCGCTACTGGCGTCCGGCGAACTGGGCGTTTCTGCATGGGGACCGCACGGCGCAGCCGAGCAGTCGGGATCATACCGATCCGACGCAGCGCTGGTTCCCCGGTGAGGTGGAGCAATTCAAACCGCTGATCGAAGCGAAGGAGAACGAGCTATGGAAACTGGCGAACGAACTGGGAGGGAAGCTTCCGTGAATGGAGCGCATGCGTCCCGCGTGCAGCGATCCGCGTCTCGCGGATTGCCGGTCTGTCGTGCGCTTGGCTCAGGCGTCAACAAATCAGGAACGCGGGCGTCAGGAGACGGATTGCGGCGGGACACCGCAATCAGCACGCGGGACGCGTGCGGTCCCCTCGTGCTGTTATTCGCGCTCCTTCTGAGCGGCATCGCCTTCGCCCAGCAGTCGGCGAAGAAGGGCATCTCGGTCGGTGAGCCTCCGCCGGATCATTCTCCCGAAGCAGAGTTGAAGTCATTCAAGGTGCTGGATGGCTTCGAGGTAAACCTGTTTGCGAGTGAGGCGGACGGGATTCCAAATCCGATCGCGATTCGCTGGGATGAGCGCGGGCGCTTGTGGGTGCTGCAGACGAGTGATTACCCGCAGGCGAAGCCGGGGACCGTGTCGGATGACAAGATCATCATTCTGGAGGACACAGATCACGATGGACGTGCGGACAAGAGCACGGTCTTCACCGGCGGGCTGAGCCAGCCAATGGGCATGGAGCTGGCACCGCGTGATGCGGGTGTAAAGTCGCCCAACGGCCACTCGGTGTATGTCGGCGAGGGCGAGAAGCTTTGGCTGATGCACGATGACGATGGCGATGATCGCGTGGACCGGCGTGAGGTGGTCTTCAGCGGCTTTGGCACCGGGGACACGCATCAGTGCCTGAACAGCTTCATCTGGGCGCCGGATGGTGCGCTGGTGATGCATCAGGGCCTGCACTGTTACTCGCGGGTGACGACGGTGCATGGCACGAAGACCCTCTACGGCGCGGGCTTCTGGCACTACTACCCGAAGAGCGGGCGGCTGAATCCGTATCCGACCGGCATGCCGGCGAACGCCTGGGGCACCGCTTTCACGAAATGGGGCCAGCCGATCATGGTGGCGGGCGCAGCAGGCATGTTTTGGGCGCGGCCGATGGAGGTGAGCACGTCGCTGGAAGAGGACTCGCACGTTTCTAATCGCCACGGCATCCCGCATTTCCTGCTGGAGCGCTTTCAACTGCCCTACAGCGGCCAGATCATCAAGACGGACGGCCTGCGGAAGTTCTGCGGCGTGGACATCGTGGGCAACTCGCATTGGCCGGAGTCGATGCAGGAGGAAGTCATCACTGGCGGCTTCTTTGAGAACGCGGTGTATCGCCACAAACTGATCCCGCACAGCGAATTCCCCAGCGGCATGGAGGCCGTGGAGCAGCCCGCGCTCATCACCAGCGACAACGTGGCCTTCCGTCCGATCGACATCCGTTTTGGGCCCGAAGGCGCGCTCTACATCGCCGACTGGTATGATCCGATCATCGGCCACTATCAGGCGAGTTTCCGGCATCCGAACCGCGATGCGACGCATGGGCGGATTTGGCGAGTGGTGGCGAAGGGGAGAGATTTGTGCGTCGTTGGAGATATGGGACTCGCGGATGAATCGTGTCCCGAGTTGATCGACTCATGCATGAGGAAGAAAAGTCGATGGGAAGCATACCAGGCAAGTAGGATGCTCCGTGAGCTCGACTACAAGCAAGTGGCTCACAGTTTTTTTGATTGGACGCGTTATAACGATGACGAGAGTTTAGCTCCTTGGGCTAAACAAGGCATATTCTCGATCCAAGTTTGTGAGTGGTTTGAGAAGTTGGCGGGTGCCGACTTTTTGAGTTTAGCGGAAAACTATCCGCAAGATGAAGTGAAGGTGTATTTAACCAGAACTGTTGGAGCATTCGAATCGCAATTGCCGGAGGCATTGAAGCATATTGAAAAACGTTCGATGGATGAATCTCCACTCGTCCGCCTCGAAGCCGTCGTTGCCGCTGCGAAAATTCAATCACCCGAAGCGATCAAAGTGGCGTTGAAGGTACTCGACAAGCCGATGGACAGTTTCATTGAGCGGGCGTTGTGGCTGGCGGTGCATGCGACGGCTCCGCAGTGGAAAAAGCCGCCTTTTGAGATTTTGAACTCGCTGCCGCCGAAGCATCTGGCGTTCTTGGTGGAGAAGGAGGGCAGCGCGGAGTTGCTGGGTGTGGTGCGCACGATGCTGGCGCAGAAGGGCGAGTCGATGTCGCTTGAGACGCGGCGTGGCCTGGTGGCAGCGCTGGTGCGCAAGGGCGAGCCGGGTGACATGCTGATGGCGCTGAAGCTGGGAGTGAAGGATCAGGCTGTGCTGGAGGATTTGGCCGCTGCGGCGGCTCAGCGTGGTTTCAAGACGCCAGAAGGCGCGGAGCCGGTTCTGCTGGGGATTTTGAAGGACGGAAATGAGGCGCAAAAGGCGGCGGCGTGTGCGCTGGTGGGTGCCTGGCGGCTGAAAAGTGCCGAAGCAACGATGCGCGGACTTTTGGAGGCCGATGGAGGTGTGCGGGCTCCGGCTTTGATGGCGCTGGCGAAATTGGGTGAGCCTGCGGAGACTTTTGAGAAGCATGCGAAGGATGCCAAACAGCCGTGGGTGGTGCGGACGGCGGCTTTGACGGTGCTGGCGGAGAAAAAGCCGGTGGTGGCAGGTCAATTGGCCGCGGAGGCGATTTCGAGTATTGCTGATGCGGAAACGATGCGGGCGTGGCTGGCATCATTGTTGTCGCGTGATGCCTCTCTTGCGGCTTTAGCGAAGGCCTTGGACGAAAAACCGTGCTCAGCGGAAGCGGCGAAGCTGGCGATGACCGTGCTGACAGCCGCAGGTCGTGGCGATGCGGTGCTGACGACGGCGTTTGGGAAGATTTTGGGCGTGAAGAATGTGGTGCCCGCCTATGACGCGGCCTGGGTGACCGCTTTGGCCGCCGAGGTGAAGGCGAATGGTGATGCGACGAAGGGGAAGGCTGTTTTCCATGCACCGCTGTCAGGCTGCGTCGCGTGTCACAAGATCGGCGGCCAAGGTGGCATCGTGGGACCGGAACTCGATGCGGTGGGCCGTGGCGTGCCCGTTGAGCTTTTGATCGAGGCCGTGGTGTGGCCGAACCGGCAAATTAAAGAAGGCTATGTGGCGACAACGTTGACGCTGAAGGACGGTCGCAAGCTGCAAGGCTACAAGGTGAGCGAAGCGGGCGGGGAGATGCAGTTGCGGGAACTGGCGAGTGGTCAGACGAGCCGATTCACGCCAGCGCAGATCGCCGAGCGTCAGGAAGCGGGCTCGCTGATGCCCGAGGGGCTGATCATGAACATGACGCGTGATGAACTGCGGGATTTGGTGGCGTATTTGGCTCAGATGGGCAGATGAAGAACGAAGGTCTTGATCTCTCCGCGCAAACCACGCTCTCTCATTGCCAAGGCGGGACGAGAGGGCGAGGATGACCCGCCCATAGTGACCAGATGAACGCGCCTCAGGATCACCCCAACTGCATCCATTGCGGCTCGCCGGTTCCGGCGGGGCGTGACGACAGTTTTTGCTGCGCGGGATGCAGTTACGTTCATGATTTGCTGCATCGTGAGGGGCTGGATCACTTCTACGACCTGAAAGGCAACGCGGCGCTGCCGCCGGTGGCACCACAAGCTTTGCGTGAACGAGATTATGAATGGCTGACGCTGTTGAGCGCGGAAGCGGAGCGCACGACTGAAGCAAACGCGGTGGAACTGCGGCTGGCGGTGCAGGGCTTGTCCTGCGTGGGCTGCGTGTGGCTGATCGAGCGGCTGTTTGCACGGCATGCGGGCGCGTTGCGGGTGAATGTCGATGTGGTGCATGGCGAGGTGCGGCTGACGTGGCAGCGCGGGCAGTTTGATGCCGTGGCGGTGGCGCGTGATCTGCAAAGTTTTGGCTACCTGCTCGGTCCACCGCGACAGGGTGGCGAGAAAAAGGAATCCTCCGGCCTGGAGCGTCGCATGGGTGTGTGCGGGGCGTTTGCGATGAATGCGATGGCCTTTTCACTGCCCGCATATTTCGGCATGCCGCGTGATTTTGCCTTCGCGCATTGGTTTGATCTGATCGCCGCGTTTTCCGCCACACTGGCGATGGCGGTGGGTGGCAGTTATTTCATCGAGCGTGCGTGGCGCAGCCTGAGCGCGGGCGTGCTGCACATTGACACGCCGATCGCGCTGGGCGTGACGGCGGCGTATGTGGGATCGATGGGCGGCTGGATCGCGGGCGTGGAGGGGCTGAAGTATTTTGATTTTGTGGCGATCTTCATCTTCCTGATGCTGACGGGCCGCTGGGCGCAGCAGGCGGCGGTGGATCGTAATCGCCGACGTTTGATGCGTGACACGTCGATCCCCGATGCGGTGAGTGTGATCAACGAAACCGGCATGGAAGAGATCCAGCCGGTGGCGGCCTTGAAGACAGGCGTGCAGTTTGTGGTGAAGCCGGGACAAACCGTGCCGGTGGCGGCCAAACTGGTCAGTGAGAGCGCTTCGGTGAGCCTGGAATGGATCAATGGCGAGAGCGAGGCGCAGGAGCGTGAGACGGGGCAGTTGCTGCCCTCGGGCGCGTTGAACATCGGCACGCAGGCACTGACGGTGGAGGCGGTGGAGACGTGGGAGGACTCGACGTTGCGTCGTTTGCTGGATGCGCGGCGCGAGGCGGAGTTTCGCGATGTGCGGCTGGAGAAACTGCTGCGGGTTTATCTGGCCATCGTGGTGATCGTCGGCATCGCGGGCGCGATTTGGTGGTGGAGCCATGGCTCTGGCATCGTGCAGGCTTTGCAGGTGATGATTTCGATCTTCGTGGTGTCGTGTCCGTGCGCGCTGGGCGTGGCGGTGCCGCTGGCCGAGGAGATGGCGGCGTCACGCGCGGAGAAGCTGGGCGTGTTTGTACGCACGCTGGGCCTGTGGAAGCGGCTGATGCGCGTGAAGCGCGTGGTGTTTGATAAAACAGGCACGCTGACGCTGGAGAATCCCGTTTTGGAGAATCCCGAGGTGCTGCGCGGGCTGGATGCGGATGCCCGCGCGGCATTGCGTCATCTGGTGACGGGCAATCTGCATCCGGTGAGCCGCAGCTTGTATGACGCGGTGGCGTTTGAGGGCGATTCGCATGCGCTGGATGACTGCAAGGTAAAGGAAACCGTGGGACATGGGCTAGCGTTCAGCGATGCGAGCGGTCGTGAATGGCGCTTAGGCCGGCCGGAGGCGGCCATCGCCGGTGATGCGGTGCTGACGCGTGATGGCGCGGTGCTGGCGGCGTTTCGATTCCGCGATGAACTGCGCGCGGAGTCGTTGCAGGAGGTTCGGCATCTGCGAGAGCGTCAAATCGAGGTCTGCGTGCTGAGCGGCGATCGTGCGCCGAAGGTGGCGGACATCGCACGAAAGCTGGAGCTGCCGGAATCCTGCTGGCGGGCTGAATTGACGCCGGAAGCGAAGGCTGAGTGGCTGCGGGAGCGGAATCGCGATGACACGCTGTATGTCGGCGATGGCGCGAATGACAGCCTGGCCTTTGACGAGGCGCTGTGCGCGGGCAGTCCGGTCACGGGGCGCAGTTTCCTGGAGCAGAAGGCGGATTTCTTCTTCCTGGGCCACAGCCTGCGTTTTGTGAGCGGCCTCATGCATGTGGCAAAGCTGCATCGCAGGGCGACGCGGCGTGTGTTCGCGTTTTCGGTGACTTACAACATCGCCACCGCCATCGCAGGACTGGCGGGACATTTGAGTCCGCTGGCGGCGGCGATTTTGATGCCGCTGAGCTCGCTCTGCACGCTGTCGCTGGTGGCGTTTACTTTTCGGCGGTCTGGCGGTGCTTCAAATCAACCAGCGCGTTCAGAATCTTCACCCGGTTCATTTCGTGAACTTCCAGCTTCGAGCCAATCTCCGGCACAAGTGTGACGGTCAGCTCGCCGCCGAGATGCTCGCGGAATTCCTCCAGACCTTCGAGAATGACGGGCTCGCCGCTGCGTCCGTTGTCGAGCAGATGTGGTGAGTAGGTGGCGAAGCCGATGCGCTCGATGAGCTGGAGCACGCGCTCGCAGGTCTGCTCATCCAGGATGCCCTGCATGCGCGAATAAACGAGATCCACGGCCATGCCGATGGCCACGGCCTCGCCATGGCTGACCGCGAACTTGGAAATCTGCTCCAGCTTGTGCGCGGCCCAGTGGCCGAAGTCGAGCGGGCGTGCGGAGCCGAGTTCAAAGGGATCGCCGCCGGTGGCGATGTGCTCGACGTGCAGCTCGGCGCTGCGCTGGACGACCTTTTCGAGCGCGTCCTGCTTCAACGCGGCGAGATCGTCGGCCATGGCCTCGATCTGCTCGAAGAACACGCGGTCACGGATGAGCGAGACCTTGATGGCCTCGATGATGCCGTTGCGGCGCTCGCGTTTCGGGAGTGATTCGAGGAAGGCGAAGTCGTTCACCACGGCGAAGGGCACGGCGAAGCTGCCGATCCAGTTCTTTTTGCCGAAGTAGTTCACGCCGTTCTTCACGCCGACGCCGCCATCGCCTTGAGACAAGGTGGTGGTGGGAAAACGCACATGGCGGATGCCACGATGCGCCGTAGAGGCGGCGAAGCAGACGAGATCGAGCACGGCGCCGCCGCCAACGACGAAGACGTAGCTGTGGCGGTCCAACGCGGCCTCGTTGATGGCGTCCCAGCAGCATTCGACGAGGCGCAGGTCGTTTTTGCAGGCCTCGCCGCCGGGGATGACGATGGGCGAGTCCGTCAGCGTGAAGGACTCCGCATGCGCCTCGCCGTAGGCCACGATGTCATCGAGCAGATCGCGATTCGCGTTGGCGACGGCCTCATCGACGAAGACGAGCACACGGGGGAGCTTGTGCGGTTTGTCGAGGGCCAGGAGTTCACAGATGGTGTTGTTTCGGGGCGCAAAAACCTCCCTCGTGAACAAGATGCGGTGGGTGTGTTCGAGCCTGATTGGTTTCTCCAGCATTGGGGGCGGGTTCTTTGCCTGCAATGGGTTGGAGGTCAAAGGGAAAGCCCAAACGAATCTTGCGAGGGGCTTCTTTCCCCTCACGTCGCGGCCACCCAACGCTGCCAGAGGCGCAAAACGGGAGTAAGCGCGACAAAGCCGAGCGCGAGAGTGACAGACACAGTCGAAACGGCGAGAGCATCGACGATGGCGATGCCGGCCAGCAGCGTGCCGACCGCCTGACCGATGGCTGCACCGCCTTTGCGCAGCATTTGCGTGGCATAAGCAATGAGGATGGCAAAGGCGGCCAGAATCACGATTTGCATCGAATAGCCGCCTGGGGAGGCAAAACGCATCACAAAGACGATGCCAGGGGTGTAGAGCAGCCCGAGGGCGAGCATGGATGATGCAGCGGGCAGCGCACCGTTTTTGTGCTCCAGACGCGCGGCGATGGTGATGCCCACAACGTAGCAGCCCAGAGCGACGGCGGCGGGCAGGGCGGCGGCGGGCGCGGCGCTGGCGGCCATCAAATAAAGGAGCATGCGGCATGCGCCCATGATGATGACGGAACCGGACCACTGCTTGTGATAGAGGTCGTAGAACACGATGGCGGCCACGAGAATGGCGGTGATGCGCGGATTGGCTCCGAACCAGGTAGCCAGTGTCGCGCCGACGATCAGCATGGCTATGCTGACGATCCAGGCGGTGTTCAGACTGACCTGGCCGCTGGGAATGGGACGACCTTTGCGATGTTCGCGGTCAAACTTCACATCAGCGGCGTCATTGAGGATCATGCCGCCGGTGTAGAGCAATGAACCGGCAAGGATGAGCCAGTAGAGACGTGGATCCGTGAATGTGCCTCCAGCAAGGAGCCAGGCGGCGGTGACATTGGTCCAGACCGTGGGCAGGTTGGAGATGCGGGCGAGATGGAGCCAGGGTTTCATCAGTTCGCTGTTCTCAGTTCTCTGTTCGCGGTTTGCAACAGAGAACCGCGAACCGGGAAGGGTGGAACGGTCATTTCAGCATGCTGCGCACGAGCGGAAGCATGGTGGAATAGAGCGTGCTGCCGTGGAAGCGGGAGAGCTGTTCGGTGACGAGTTCGGCGTCGCTGTCCACGTCGGCGGGGAGGAGGTCTTTGTGCTCGTGTTGGCCGCAGGAGGTGCAGACATGGATGAAGGAGGAGTCGCAGTCACGGCGCACCTCGCCACGCACGCCCTCGCCTTCGAGGACGAGGCTTTGGAGCGCGGGGCCGCTGTCTTTTTCGATCAGTTCAAGCCGCAGTGTGGTTTTGAGGCGCTGGTTGATCCACACAGCGAGCAGCAACGCAGCGGTGCGCTGGCCTTTGAGATGAGTGATGCGGATGGTTTGAAGCTTGCCGATGTTTTGCAGCGCAGCGGCGTCCTGGAAGCAACTGGCGAGCGCGGTGCGCATGAAGTGCGAACGCGTCCAGGCGAGGTCACGCACATCGAAGCCGGCGGTTTCGGCATTCATGGCGGCTAGCAGGGCGTCGAACTGCCTGGCAGGGTCGGCCCAGCGGCTGGAGTCGATGATAAGAGTGTCGATGCGGGAATAGAACCGCTCCTCGAAGTTTTGGGTGAGATCAGCCTGCCACCAGACGACCAGCGGCAGATCGGAATCAAGGTGGGCAAAGACGATGTTTTGCACCTGCGCGGCATCACCGCCCTCCAGCACAAAGCTAAGCTGCTCGCTGCACACGATTTGCTTTCCCTGATACGGGCGGCACAGCGCCTGAATCCACGCACGGGCGCGCGGCGGCCGCGCCTCCGGCAGGGCGAGGATGAGCAGGGCGCGACAGGCGTGCTCGGCGGCGACGTGAGCGAGCAGATCGTTGTTCGCGGCGAGAATGGCGCTGTCCTCGGTGTAGATGGCCAGATTGATGAGCGAGGCGCGGGTTTTGGCCTCGTCATCGTTCCAAATCTCCTTCAAGGCCCGGTCAATGTGCGCAATGGGCGTTTCGAGGCCGAGACGGCCGAGGTCGGAATCGGAGGGAAGCGTGGAGGGCATGGTTGGATTCCTCACGTTGGTTAAAGCAGACGCCACTCGCGACCATCGGCGCGCAGCAAATCGTCGGCTTCCTTCGGCCCCCAGCTTCCGGCGGGGTATTCGTGCATCGGGGGCGGTGTGGCGGACTTGTGCCAGGCGTGCTCGATTTCGTCGATGAACTTCCAGGCGTTCTCCACCTCATCGCGACGGGCGAAGAGCGTGGCATCGCCGGCCATCGCATCGAGCAGGAGGCGCTCGTAGGCCTCGGGGCTGGCCTTGCCGAAGCTCGATGAGTAACGGAAATCCATTTTCACCTGCTGCACGTTCATGGCCTGGCCGGGTTGCTTGCAGAGGATGCGCAGGGCGATGCCCTCGTCCGGCTGAATGCGGATGACGAGGGTGTTCTCGCTGTTCTTGAGCAGATCCGAGGTGGCAAAGGGCACCTGCGGCGGTTTTTTGAAGTGGACGCTGATCTCAGTGGCCTTTTTCGGCAATTGCTTGCCGACGCGGATGTAAAACGGCACGCCCTGCCAGCGCCAGGTGTCGATCATGATACGCAACGCGACATACGGCTCGGTCTTGGACTCAGGATTGACGCGATCCTCCTGCCGATAACCGACGCGCGACACGCCATCGACGCTGCCGGCGGTGTACTGGGCGCGAATGACGTTTTTGCCAACGGCCTCGGGGCCGACGAGCGGACGCAGTGCGCGGATGACCTTCACTTTTTCATCGCGCACGCTGTCGGCGCTCAAATCGGTGGGCGGCTCCATGGCGACGAGGGTGAGGAGCTGGAAGAGATGATTTTGGACCATGTCTCGCAGCGCCCCGGCGGTGTCGTAGTAGCCGCCGCGTCCGCCCTCCATGCCGAGGTTTTCGGCGCAGGTGATCTGGACGTGGTCGATGTAGCGGCTGTTCCAGTTCGGCTCGAAGATGGAGTTGGCGAAACGCAGCACCATGATGTTCTGCGCCGTCTCTTTGCCGAGGTAGTGGTCGATGCGGTAGGTGTCCTTTTCCTCGAAGGTCTCGGCCACGACGGCATTCAAGCCACGCGCGGTGGCGAGATCTTTGCCGAACGGCTTTTCGCACACGACGCGCGCCCACTTGCCGCCCACGCCCTCGTTGAGTCCAGCAGCGCGGATCATCTCCAGGATGGGTTTGAAGGCCTCAGGAGCCGAGGCGAGGTAAAACAGGCGGTTGGCAGGCGCACCACGCTCCTGGTCGAATTTATCGAGCAGCAGCTTGAGCTGTACATAACCGGCGGGGTCTTCAAATTCGCTGCGGTGGTAGTGGATGCACTGCGCGAAACTGCCCCACAGCTCGTCGCTGTGACCCTGGCGGCTGTTTTTGCGGTTTCCGGTCTCCAATTCGGCACGGAAGCCCTCGTCCGTCTTTTCACGCCGGGCAAAGCCGACCACCTTGAACTGCGGCGGCAGGTCACCGGCGGCGGCGATGTTGTAAATGGCAGGGATCAGCTTGCGATGCGTGAGATCTCCGGTGGCACCGAAAATGACCACGGTGCAGGGTTCCGCACGGTGGCGGGACAGAAGGGTTTCTTGGAAGGGATTTTCCTGTTCGGGCATGGCTTTAAAGCAGGGATTACGCCACAACTGCAGCGCAGGACGGCCAGACTAACCCGCCGCCCCCTGATGGCAACCCGCGATGCGTGACCACGCCGCCGAGTTGGATGAAATGACTTCATCACCGTCATGAGCCGCGCTGATGGGAGTCCAACCCACAACCCCGCCGCGACACGATTTGTTCTATCGGCGATTTTCGTGCTCCACGAAGGGTTTCAAAGGTTTGACAGCGTCGGCCATCCGCTGAGAATCAACAGCTCATGAGCGACCCGATACCAGACCTTCCAATCCCGGAGGAAGTGAAGAAAGACAAAGGCTTGTGGGAGAAAACCCGCAAAAGCCTCATCGAACGTCTCAACAACTGGGAGGACCAGAAGACGTGGAATGAGTTCTACCAGACCTACTGGCGCCTGATCTTCAGCGTGGCTACCAAGGCCGGCCTAACCCGTGAGGAGGCCTTTGACGTGATTCAGGAAACGATCATCGCCATCGCCCGGCAGGTCCAAAAGGGGCAGTACGACCCCCGCGCCGGCTCGTTCAAGGCCTGGCTGCTGCAAATGACGCGCTGGCGCATCCTGGACGTGTTCCGTGCCCGCAAGCGCCAGCCCTCGCTCGCCGACCAGGGCAATGCCGACACGGAGGACACCAGCTCGCAGATCGTGGACCGCCTGTCCCAGGACAAGGACAACCTGCTGGAGAAGATTTGGGACCGTGAGTGGCGTGACAACATCACCGCCGCCGCCCTCGAACGTGTGAAGGCGAAGGTTTCCCCCCGTCAGTTCCAGATTTTCGACTGCTATGTGATGAAAGGCTGGGGCGTGAAGAAGACCTCCGAGGCGCTCGGCATCAATGCGGCGCAGGTCTATCTGGCCAAGCACCGCGTGGGTGCGCTGGTGAAGAAAGAGGTGCAGGCGCTTGAGCACACCATGCTCTAGCCCGGCCCGGCCATCAAAGAAGCCAACCGACTGCTTGAGAACACCGCGCTTTGGTGGGAGACTTCCATGCGCTTAAACCAGCCGCCCCGATCTTGCGCGTTGATTCTGACACGACTGTCTCATGAGTGATCCCAACACACTTCCGCCCCCGTCCAAGCCCATGGACGATGAAGCGGGCGTGCCGGTGGTCGCGGAGGCGGATTTGTCAGAGGCGGGTGACTCCAGTGTGGAACTGCCCTCGCCACCGATCGATCCAGAGGCGGCGCGTGAAAAAGTGAAGCGCCGAGACAAGGACGGCCCGCCCTCGCACCGCGACGACATCGTCATTCCCGACTACACGCTGATGAAGCGCATCGGCTCCGGCGCGTATGGCGAAGTATGGCTGGCCCAGAGCGTCACCGGGGCTCTGCGCGCGGTGAAAATCGTCTGGCGCGAGGACTTTGAGCTCACCCGCACCTTCCACCGCGAGTTTCAGGGCATCCAGCAGTTCGAGCCGATCTCACGCGGCCATCCCTGCCTCGTTCATATCCTGCACGTCGGCTGGAATGAACCGCGCGGCTTTTACTACTGCGTGATGGAACTGGCGGACGACGCCGAGGATGGCGCAAACATCATCAACACGCAGACCTACGTTCCGCGCACGCTCACCACGGACATGCGGCGGCACGGACGGCTCGATCCCTTCTTCTGCCGCGATGCGGGCGTGTACATGGCCGATGCACTGCACTACATGCACAACCACGGCCTCACGCACCGTGACATCAAGCCCTCGAACATCATTTTCGTCGGTGGCGTGTGCAAACTGGCCGACATAGGCCTCGTCGCGGCGTTTGGAGAGCGCACGTTCGTGGGTACGGAAGGCTTCGTGCCACCGGAAGGCCCCGGCACACCGCAGGCGGACATCTACAGCCTCGGCAAGGTGCTCTATGAAATGAGCAGCGGGAAGGACCGCATGGAGTTCCCCGAGGTGCCAGACAATCTCTCCGACGAGGAATGGCCCTTCTGGCTGGATCTGAACCGCGTCATCTGCCAGGCCTGTGAATGCGATCTCACGCGGCGCTTTGCCACAGCATCGGACTTCGCCGAATCGCTTCAGCAGGTGGGCATCAAGCGCCCGGAAAGCTTCGCGCGCCGCTTCAGCCGCGCGGCCATCCTCACGGTGCTGGGGTCGTTTCTCCTCGCCAGCGGTCTGGTGATGGCCCGCCATCAGCGCGAGTGGGCCTACGAAATCCCGCTGCCGGTGAAGCCGCAGCCCGTCTTGCCCGCACGCCCGCAGCCACCCACACCGGGCAAGCCATGGCAGAACCGGCTCAAGCAGTGGTTCACGTTCAAACAGGACCGTCATGTGGCCGACCTGCCGCTTGATGCGCTGCTCTTCCGCAACTTCCTCGAAGCCACTGGTCGTGCCGCCGAATACGAGGTGGCCCCGTTCACGCTGCCAGACAAGACCACGCTTTACGCGGCGGTCATTCCCTCCAGCGAAGCGGACGCCTTTTGCGCCTGGATGACCGCCACAGACCGCCAGACCAACCGGCTCGACCCCGAGCACGAGTATGTCTGGCGCACGGCCAACATCCCCCGCCCTGCCGGCACCACCGCTCCCAAGCCCGGCCACAGCGCCATCCGCTGCGAAGTCGTGGGTGTGAAGTTCGGCAGCCTGAACATCGCCAGCACGCCTGTGGGGGCCGATGTGTTTGATGGCGAGCGCCTTGTCGGTCGAACACCACTCGCGCTGCCGAAGGTACGCGCGGATGCTTTCAGTTACGAAGTGCGCCTGCCCGGCTACAAGCCCGAGATCGCCAGCGGCAAGCTCAAGGAAAAGCAAAGCATCAGCTTCAATCTCCGCCTCAAGGCCACAGGAGCCGTCGTCTTCGGCAAATCGTGGCAGAACAGCCTCGGCATCAAGTTTGTGCCGCTCGGCAAGGCCATGCTCGCCAGCACCGAGACGCGCCGGAAAGAGTTTGCCGAGTTTGCCAAGGCCACCAACCAGCCACCGATCGATGGCCGCGTGCTCGACACCGATCCCGAACTGCCCGTCACCATGGTCAACCGCTCCGAGGCCGAGCAGTTCTGCCGCTGGCTCACCGACCGCGAACGCGCCCAGGGCCTGCTCGAACCCGATCAAGAATACCGCCTGCCCAGTGACGATGAATGGAGCATGGCCGCCTATCTCTCGCGTGAGCTCGGTGCCACACCCTCCGAACGCAGCCTGCGCATCGAAGGCATCTACCCCTGGGGCTTCATCTGGCCGCCGCCGGTCAAATCGGGCAACTACCTCGACAAAACCGCCGACAGCAGCGGTAAGACGGCCATCGCCGGTTACATCGACGGCGTCGCCGGTGCCGCGCCCGTCGGTTCCTTCCGTGCGGATGGCCGTGGGCTCTTCGATCTCTCCGGCAACGTCTGGGAATGGGTGGCCGACCCGTGGAAGGACATGCCAGACCAAGGCGTGCTGCGCGGTGGATCATTCACCACCGCCGAGCGCCAGGAACTGCTAGCCTCTTTCCGCCGTCAGGCCAACGCCGGAGACCGCCATCCCGACGCCGGATTCCGTCTCCTGCTCTGGAACATCGGCCAGATGGCACGTGCGGATGAGGATTGAAGACGCCTCTTTTGCGGGAATACGCAATCTTCAACACGTCTCCCACGTATCAGCAACTCCCAACGCCATGAAACTCCGCCCCGCCCTCTTTTCCGTTCTCCTCGCCGCCGTCTGCATCGCCCAGGCTGAGGACAAACCCAAACCTGCCCCCAAAGCCATGCCCAAGCCCGAAGTTGTGAAAACCGAAGACGACTGGAAGAAACTCCTCACGCTCGAACAATATGAGGTGACGCGCGGACGCGGCACCGAGCGCCCGTTCGGCAAGATTTATGAGGACTTCGAGAAGCAGGGCGAGGGCACCTACTACTGCGTGTGCTGCGGCGCCGAGCTCTTCACCTCCAAGGAAAAATTCCACTCTGGCTGCGGCTGGCCTTCCTTCTATGATTCGTCCAAGGCCAAAGGCGTGCTCGAAAAAGTGGACAACAGCCACGGCATGCGCCGCGTCGAAACTGTCTGCAAACGCTGTGACGCCCACCTCGGCCACGTCTTCGAAGGCGAAGGCTTCAAGACTCCCACCGACCGCCGCTTTTGCATCAACGGCATCGCCCTGAAGTTCGTCCCCAAAGGCGGCGAAGCCCCCAAGCTCCTCGAAGTCGCCTCCGACGCCGTGCAGAGCAAGAAAGACGAGGTCGCCAAAGAAGGCGGTGTGGAGCCGAAGAAGTAAGGGCTTCGCGTTTCAAGTTCAAGGTTCCAAGTTCCAAGTGCTGCCATGAAACAGGTAACTTGAGACCTGAAACTTGAAACTCTGTTTTATAGCTTCCCCGTCTTCACCCACTCGATGATCTTCCGATCATCGTCCCCAGCCGCCCACGTCACTCGCAGAAAGTCCGCTGGATGAAGCTTGTGCTGCTCAAAGAACGCGCGGTCCCCGCCGCAACCAAACATCGTGTCCGGGTCCATCTCGCCCTTCAACTTTGCCCGCGCCTTCACGATCAAGCGCGGCAGCCACGGAATCCCGTCCACCATCGCCGGTTTGGGGGGCAGATCACCCGGCGGCACGATTTTGCCGCTGCGTTGGCCGTTTTGCACCACACGAAAGTAATCCCGCCGCACCGCCGCGACGAGCAACGCGGTTTCAAACGACGGCCCCTCCGCGCCATAGCGGCAGTGATCGTCCACAAAGTCGAAAAATTCCTGTGTCGTGTGGCCGATGTCGTCCAGAAACGCCTTGTCCGCCGCCGTGAACCAATTCGCACCTCTTGTGTCGCCGCCGCGATGCAGTTTGGCGCAGCGTTCGAAGAGTTCGGCGAAAGTCGTGTCCCAGGTTTGATTATTCATCGTGCGCGAAACTAGCGGTGCCGTTGGGAGCGTCAAATTTTCGTGCGCAACCAATCCACCCCTCCCGTGGTTTACAGCGCTCATGACCCTCGCTAGCATGGCGCTCACACTGCCAGCCTATCTCATGCCCGAACCGGAACGGACCGCTCCCACTTCCACGCCGCAGGCCGCCGCCGACGGTTTGGAGGAGTCATCCGACCAGGAAAGCGTCCGCCTCATGCTCCGCGTCAAAGAGGGCGACATGAAAGCCTTCGAGCGCCTCGTCGAGTTGCATCAAAGCGCCATCATCGGCACCTGCGCCCGCATGTTGAACAACATCGACGACGCGCACGACATCGCGCAGCAGGTCTTCATCCGCGTCTGGCGCAGCGCCCCGCGTTACGAGGTCACCGCCAAGTTCACCACCTGGCTCTACACCATCACCCGCAACCTCGTCTTCAACGAAACCCGCCGCCGCTCCCGCCGCAAGGAAGTCAGCATCGAGCAGGAGAATGAAGACGACGCGCCCAAGCACTTCGCCGACCACAGCGTCCCCGGCGCGGATGAAAACCTCGCCAAAGCCGAGTTCCACGACGCCCTCGACAAGGCCATCGAAGCGCTCCCCGAGAAGCAACGCCTCGCCGTCATCCTGCGTGGTCGCAAAGACCTCCCCTATGAGGAAATTTGCACCATTTTGAAGATGTCTCTTCCCGCCGTGAAGAGCCTCCTCTTCCGCGCCCGCAACGAGCTGCGAAAGCACCTCGCCATCCATCTCGGCGAGGATGTGAAGTAAAGCGGTCCGCACACTCCGTGTCCGGCTCAAGTCGATGGCGAAGCTCTCCGCCGCCTCCAAATGCCTCACCCGCACCAAGCCCAACGGGCTTGCGTCATGCAGCCCAAGGGTGCCGAGCCTTGGCGAGTGCTCCCTTGGGTTTACTCCCAGCGCTCCTTTTCTCCCTAGGCCGAACGCCAACGGTGTTCCGTCCATCTCCGAGATAGCGCATTCTTCATGTCTGCGTACTCTCCGACCTTCGCATGAAACCCATCCTGCTCGCCCTCCTCGCTCCGGCACTTGTCTTCGCAGCTCCCAAGCCGCTCTTCCAGTCCAAGGTCATCGACCAGAAGACGCCGAACCACAGCGTGAACATCGACGTCTCGCTCGAAGGTGCGAAAGAGCTCTTTCTGGTCGTCACCGATGGCGGAAACGGCTTCACTGCTGATTGGGCGGATTGGGCGGAGCCGCGGCTCGTGCTCGGCGATGGCAGCGAGAAAAAACTCACCGAGGTCGAGTGGAAATCCGCGCTGTCCGGCTGGGGCAATGTGCGCGTGAACTCGAACTGCGAAGGTCAGACCCTGCGCAGCGCCGGAAAGACCATCGAATACGGCCTCGGCACGCACGCGAACAGCGTCATCGCTTTCAACCTGCCTGCGGGCACGAAGCGCTTCAAAGCACGCGGCGCTCTCGATGAAGGCGGCACGAGGCAGGGCAGCACCAGCGTCACCTTCGCCGTTTACACCGAGAATCCCGGTCCCATCACGGCCAGCGACAACAACACGGCCGCGCACGAGCCCGAATCCGCCACCGAGCAGCTCGACGTGCATCCCGAACTCACCGTGCAGCTCTTCGCCAGCGAGCCGATGATGCTTTCGCCCGCCAGCATCGACATCGACCATCGCGGCCGCGTCTGGGTGTGTGAGGTCGTGAACTACCGCAAGCACAACGGCGAACGAGCCGAGGGCGACCGCATCCTCATCCTCGAAGACACCGATGGCGACGCGAAGGCGGACAAATCCACCGTCTTCCACCAGGGCCGCGATGTGGACAGCGCCCACGGCATCTGCGTGCTCGGCAACAAAGCGCTCATCTCCTGCGGCGACGACGTTTTCTGGCTCATCGACGACAACGGCGACGACAAAGCCGACCGCAAAGAACTCATGTTCACCAAGATCGGCGGCGCGCAGCACGACCACGGCATCCACGCCTTCCACTTCGGCCCCGATGGCCGCCTCTACTTCAATTTCGGCAACGCCGGCAAGCAGCTCTGCGACAAAGACGGCAACCTCATCACCGACATCCACGGCGTGAAGTGTACCAATCAAAACAACCGCCCGTATCAGCAAGGCATGGTCTTCCGCTGCGAGCTGGATGGCAGCAACGTCGAGGTGCTCGCCTGGAACTTCCGCAACAACTGGGAAGTCGCCGTCGATAGCTTCGGCACGATGTGGCAGAGCGACAACGACGACGACGGCAACAAAGGCGTGCGCATCAACTACGTCATGGAGTTCGGCAACTACGGCTACTCCGACGAAATGACCGGCGCAGGCTGGCAGACTCCGCGCATCGGCTGGGAGAG
This sequence comes from Prosthecobacter sp., assembly GCF_044232965.1. Lineage (GTDB taxonomy): Bacteria > Verrucomicrobiota > Verrucomicrobiia > Verrucomicrobiales > Verrucomicrobiaceae > Prosthecobacter. The sequence continues at coordinate 22,788 of NZ_JBIIKX010000040.1, read as the reverse complement.
CGAGATCCCGCAGCGTCACTGGCATCAAAACGATCCCGGCGTCGTCCCAAACATGCTCATGACCGGCGCAGGCAGCCCCACCGGCATGCAGGTCTATGAAGGTGACCTGCTGCCCAGCATCTTCCACGGCCAGTCCATCCACTGCGACGCCGGGCCGAACGTCGTCCGCGGCTACATCACCCAGCCCGACGGCGCCGGCTACAAAGCCGAAATCGTCAACCTCCTCGAAGGCAGCAAGAACCGCTGGTTCCGCCCCAGCGATGTCGCCGTCGCCCCCGATGGCTCTTTGATCGTCGCCGACTGGTATGACCCCGGCGTCGGCGGCCACGGCATGGGAGATGTGACGCGCGGCAGATTGTTCCGCGTGACGACGAAGGCGGCGGAGAAGTTTCAGGTTCCAAGTTTCAAGTTGGACACCGTCGAAGGTGCTGTGGCTGCCTTGAAGTCGCCGAATGAAGAAGCACGTTATCTCGCGTGGAAGAAGCTCGAAGAAATCGGCTCCGAAGCCGAGCCCGAGCTTCACAAGCTCTTCCACGACACCCAATCCGTCCCACAGCATCGCGCCCGTGCCTTGTGGCTGCTCGCTAGTCATGAATGGGAGCGCCTCAATCCCGGTGCCGACAAACCCAACCCGCACGACCTGGCTCTGCCCGAGTGCCTCACCAAAGCCCTCACCGACACCGATCCCAACATCCGCATCACCGCCATCCGCGTCGTTCGTCGTCTGGTGCAGCAAGCGCATCCTGAGATGCTGCGTGAGGTAATTGGCAAGGTCGTGAAGGATGCTTCGCCTGCGGTTCGCCGCGAAGCGTCGATTGCATTGCGGTTTGATGGCTCGGCAGAAGCTTCGAAGCTTGTCAGTTTGGTAGCTTGGCCTTTTGATCGTTGGTCCGTAGAAGCAACCGGCATTGCCACCGACTTAAATCAGGAGGCCCGCTGGAAATCCAATTTGGGAGGTTGGGCCGATGAAGCAGATCTGGTCGTTCAGAAAGCCCGGCTCATTTGGCGCTGTGGAGCTCCAGAACAAATCTCTGAAGTGATCAGCATGTGGTTTCCTGAAAATAACTCGCTCATTGCAAAGGAATTTCGTGAGCAAACCAAGACACCCACTATTGGCCTGAACAGCCTGCTTGCCGAGATACCCTTGCAACCATTGATGTTTCTTCGCGCGTTGCAGTTACAACAGTTCAACCACCGCGAGGAAGTCTCCAAAGCCGCGCTCACTATCTTCCTCAAAGCCGATGCCGAAACAGCCCTCGCCTCCACCGCGTTGCTCGACCGCAACGCTATTGCGTCGAATCCCGAGGCCAAGGCACGGCTCGATGCGCTGCTGAAGCCCGTCATCGGCAAACCGGAGTTCATCGACCTCGTGCAGCGGCTTAATTTGACCGGGTTTGAGCAGGAACTCGTCGATTACATCACCGCGCATCCTGATGCGGGCGAATCCATCAACGCCGCACGCATTCTCGCCGCGAACACCGGCAAGACCGTGGCCTTCCTCACGAAGGCGGATGCCGCTTCGGCGAAGAAACTCGCCGCCGCGCTTGGCAAGGTCAGCGACCGGCCCAGCGTGGCCGTTTTGAACCAGGCCTTCTGGCCCGAGAAGCGCGACGACGTGCGCCGCAGCATCGTCGAGGCCCTCGCTCTCAGCAGTGAAGGTGGACGCGCCCTCCTGAAATGGCAAAGCGAGAAAAAACTGCCCGACACCGTCAAGACCACCGCCGCGCTGGCCCTCAGCCGCAGCACCGATGCCGGCCTGCGCAATCAAGCCGCCACCGAACTCCCGCTGCCCGCCGCGCTCGGCGCGGAGAAGTTCCCGCCGCTCGCCGATCTCATGAAACTCAAAGGCGATGCCACGAAAGGTCAGGCGATGTTCATGCAGGCCGGCTGCGTGGCCTGCCATCAGGTCAAAGGCCAGTTCATCAACTTCGGCCCCGACCTCAGCCAGATCGGCAACAAACTCAGCCAGGACGGCCTCTTCACCGCCGTGCTGTATCCCAGTGCCGCCGTGGAGCACAGCTTTGGCGGCCTCAGCATCACCACCAAAGAAGGTCAAACCGCCATGGGCTACATCATCAGCGAAACGGCCGATGAATTGACGATGCGGATCAATGGCGGCGCGACGATGGCGATCAAGAAGTCCAGCATCGTCAAGAAGGACGAGTTGAAGGACTCGCTGATGCCTCCGGGACTTGCAGCAGCGATTGGACCGCAAGGTCTCGCCGATCTCGTCGCGTGGCTCATGACGCTCAAGTAACGAAACAACGCCGCCAGATGGAGCGTGAGTATGGCTTCAGCCTACTCGCCACTTGTCAGTCCCAGCTCCAACGTATCGCTCAAAAACAGGCGAGTAGGCTCCGCCATACTCGCGCTCCGCAACATCCGCGCCGCTCCGTCGTTTCACCCGCACCATGCGCCTCCTCCTGACACTCCTCCTCGCGTTCACACTGCCCGCCTTCGCTCAAAAAAACGGTAAAACCAAGCCCACGATCAAACTGACCGACGCAGCAGTCACCACGAAGGACATCGTCTATAAAACCACGCCACAGGGCGAGTTGAAGCTGCACGTCTTCTCCCCCGCAGGCGAAGTCCAGATCGCTGCATTGCGCCCGTGCGTGGTGTTCTTCTTCGGTGGCGGTTGGAAGAGTGGTTCCTACCTGCAATTCGTCCCGCAGGCCGAATACCTCGCCAGCCGAGGCATCACCGCCATCAGCGCCGATTACCGCATCGCGAACATCCACAAAACCACGCCCGACAAAGCCGTGGAGGATGCCAAGAGCGCCATCCGCTGGGTGCGTGGCCATTCCACCGAGCTGGGCATTGATCCCGGCAAAGTCATCGCCGCCGGAGGTTCCGCTGGCGGTCATCTCGCCGCCTGCACGGCCCTCGTCTCCGCTTACGACGCCGAATCCGACGACAAATCCATCTCCGCCAAGCCGAACGCCATGGTGCTGTTCAATCCGGCCATGAACATCGCCACGCTGTTCAAGCAACGCGAAACCGGCGACAGCCCGATCACGCTCGAAATGGCCGAGGCCATCACACCGAACAGCTTCGTCGCGAAGGATACGCCACCTGCCATTCTCTTCTTCGGCACGGCTGACAAACTCAAAGCCGGCGGCGATGAATATGTGAAAAAAGCCACCGAACTCGGCCTGCGCGCCGAGATGTGGTCCGCTGCCGACATGCCGCATGGCTTTTTCAATCGGGAGCCGTGGATTCGAGTCACAGCGAAGAAGATGGACGAGTTTCTCATCTCCCTCGGCTATCTCGGTGGTGAACCGCTGGTGAAACTTCCAGAGAACGCGCCCGAGTTGAAAGCCGAGTAGCACCGGGCGCTTATGGAGTGGCGACGATACGTCGCCTTTCCCGTCTTGCTTTGGCGACGATTCGTCGCCACTCCTCATCTCATGCTCACCGACACCTCCCGCGCCGCCGACTTCCCCAGCCTCAAAGGCATCCACTATCTCAACACCGCCGCCGAGAGCATCCCGCCGGTTTGCGTGAATGAAGCCGTGGCCGAATACATGTACCACAAGTCGCTGGGCATGCGTGGCCGCGATTTCCACTTCCCACGCGTCGAAGACTGCCGCGAGATCACCGCGAAGCATCTAGGACTCGCCACAGACGAAGTCTCCTTCTGCTCCTGCAGCTCGGAAGCCTACAACCTGCTCGCCAACGCCCTGCAACTCACGCCGAAGGACGAAGTCGTCGTCACCGATCTCGACTTCCCCGCCGGTGCCACGCCCTGGCTCACCGCACCGGAAGCTTCGCGACCTGTAACCAGGCTGTGGAAGAATAGCAGCGGTTCCCTTAACCTCGTTGATCTCGCCTCGCTGCTCAATGACCGCACCGCGCTCGTGCAAGTGAGCCTCGTGAGCTTTTACAACGGCCACCGCATCGCGTTTCCCCGCCTTCGCGACATGATCCGTCTGCTCGCACCGCAGGCGCTCATCGCCGTCGATGTCACCCAGGCGCTCGGCCGCGTCGCACTCGACTGCCAGGACGCGGACATCATGATTTCCAGCACGCACAAGTGGACGCTCGGCATCCACGGCGGTGGCGTCATCGGCATCCCGAAAAAATCCGCCGCACGCCTCACCACCAGCGCCGGTGGCTGGTATCACATCGCCAACGCCTTCGACGCCGACCGCTTTGAAAGCGCCCGGATCAAGCCCGGCGCGCTCAGCTTTTCCGTCGGCATGCCCAGCTTTGCCGCGCTGTATGCGCTGAATGCTTCGCTGCGTTATCTCGATGCCGTCGGAATGGACAAAATCATCGCCCATGCCGATCCGCTCGTTGCCCGCGTGCATGAGGGGCTGAAGGAACTCGGCATCACGCCGCTGGCTCCCGCGCAGCCCGAGTGCTCCAGCGGCATCGTCGCCTTCCTTCATAAAAACACGGCGCACATCAACGAAGCGCTGCTCGCGCAAAACATCCACGTCATGCACCAAGTCGGCCGCATCCGCATCGCCGTGCATGGTTACACCACCGCGGAGGACATCGAGAAGCTGCTGGCAACGTTGCGCGGCGCGCTCTAAATAGCGCCCGCCACCGAACCTCACGCATCTCTTGGACTGGGAATCACCAAAACTCCTCCTGCTCATCCTGCCCGCAGTCGCCCTGCTGCTGTGGATCGAGTCGCGTTCATCGCACCCGATGTCCGGTTTGCGGAAGCGGCTGCTGCTGGTCACGCGTGCCATCGGCGTGATGCTGGCGCTCGCCGCGCTGGCGGGTCCGGCGCGGGTGACGCAGACCGGCCGCAAGGCGCTCGGCATCGTGGTGGATGCCAGCCAGAGCATGGGCGCGGAAGGATTGACGAAATCCCTCACTGAAGCTGCTCGTGTGCGCTCGGCGCTCGGCAGCGGGATTGATTCGTTCGTCGTGCAGCTCGGTTCGCAGCCGGAACTTCTGCCCGAAGGCAGCACTCCGGCCATGCAGGCCGAGTGGCAGAAGAAAAACGGGGGCGACAGCCATTACGCCGCCGCCATCGAATATGCGGAGGCAATGTTTCCTCCCGGTGTGAGCCGCAACATCCTAATCATTGGCGACGGACACGAAACACGCGGCAGTTTGCTCCATGCGGCACGCGAGGCCGCGGTTTCCGGCATCCAACTGCACGCGCTGCCGGTTTCCGGCCCGCGCAGGCCCGATGCGCGCATGATTGCGCTCACGCCGAACCGCACACGCTTGTTTGAAGGTGCGAGCTTGAGCCTGAAGGCAGTGTTTGAGAGCACCCTCGAAGGCAGCGGCACGCTGAAGCTCTACGAGAACGGCATCGAGGTGGAGAAACGGCCCGTCACGCTCAAACCGGGCGCGACGCAGGAGATCACCTTCACGCGCACGCCCTCGACGCGGAACACGTTTCAATATCGCGCCGTGCTTGAAGGCGTGCGCGGCGACACACTGCCTGGAAACGACAGCGCCCTCGCCATCGTCGATGTGCGCGGGCGTTTGCGGATGCTTTACATCGAGTCCGATGCCAACGAGGCGCGCTACCTGATGCAGGCGATGGAAAAGGAGGGCATCGAGCTCGATCTGCGCCAACCGGGTAATCTCGCCATCACCTTTGACCAGCTCAGCGGTTACGATGGCGTCATTCTCTCCGATGTTCCCGCGCATCAGCTCGGCGATCCGCTCATGAACGCGCTGCGCGACTACGTCGATAAACTCGGCGGCGGCCTCGTGATGCTCGGTGGACCGGGTTCGTTCGGTGTGGGAGGCTATTACCGCACGCCGATTGAAGAAGTGCTGCCAGTGAGGCTCAAAGCGCCAGATGAAGAAGAAAAACAGAGCGCAGCCGTGGCCATCGTGATGGACCGTTCCGGCTCCATGGCCGGTGAGAAGCTCGAAATGGCCAAGAGCGCGGCGATTGCGACGGCTGAAGTGCTGGGGCACAACGATTCGCTCGGTGTGTGGGCCTTTGATTCGGAAGCGCATGTCGTCGCGCCGATGACGCGCCTCACTTCAACGAATGCCGTGTCGGGACAGATCGCTGCCATCGCCTCCGGTGGCGGCACGAACTTGCAGCCCGCGTTCCAGCTTGGCCGCGAGGCATTGCTGCGGGCGAAAGCACGCGTGAAGCACATGATCATCCTCACCGACGGTCAAACGGCAGGCGCGGGCTACGAACAGCTCGCCACGCAGTGCCGAGGCGAAGGGATGACGATCTCCACCGTGGCGATCGGTGAAGGCTCGCATGTGGCGCTGCTGCAGGCCATCGCCTCCAGCGGCGGCGGTCAGAGCTACAACACACTCGATGCCAGCGGCATCACGCGCATCTTCACGCAGGACACGCTCATGCACACCGGCCGCATGATCCGCGAGGAGCCGTTCACGCCGGAACTGAAGGAAAAGCAGCCGATCCTGGCCGGATTTGAGAAGTGGGACTCGCCACCACTGCTCGGTTATGTGAAAACAACGCGCCGCACCTCCGCGCAGGTGCCACTCGTCACTGAAACGGGTGATCCGCTGCTCGCGCACTGGCGATTCGGCCTCGGCAAGGCCACCGCGTTCACTTCCGACGCGAAAAGCCGCTGGGCTTCGCTGTGGATCGCACGCTGGAATGGTTATGGCCGCTTCTGGTCGCAAGTCTTGCGCGAAACCGCCCGCGCACCGCAGGGACGGCTGATGGATTTGTCAACCCAGCTCGAAGGTGACGATGCCCGCGTCAGCGTCGATTTGCTGGCCGATGCGGGCACGCGTGCGAACAACGCGGTCGTCGAGGCCGAGGTGTTTCATGTGGCCGCTGATGCCCTCGGCGCGGCGATGAAGCCGGTGCAGAAGCTCACGCTGCGTCAAAGCGCCCCTGGAACGTATGAGAGCAGCTTCCAGCCGACGCAGGCGGGCGTTTACCTCATCCGCGCCCAATCCGGAGCCGAAATGGTCACGGCGGGACTCGTTCACAATCCATCGTCCGAAGCCAGCCTCGGCACGGTGAATGAGGCGCTGCTCCAAGAAGCCGTGAAAATCACCGGAGGCGATTTTTTGGCCGATGCAGGCCGGGTGCCCAATCTGGAGACGACGAAGGCCATCCAGCATGAAGAACTCTGGCCGCCGCTGCTCGTGCTGCTGCTCATGACTTTCCTCATCGACACCGGAATCCGGCGCTGGGAGCATGTGATCGGCCTGTGGCAGCTCGTTCCTGTGCGCAGGCTCGGGCAGCCATAAATCCGCCATCAGGCGGCTACGAGATCGTAGCCGCGCCACTCTTTGACGGTGACATCAGCAAAGCTGCCGACAGGAAGCTTCTTGTTCACGAAGACAGTGGTGTCGATGTCCGGGGCGTCCATTTCACTACGGGCGACACCGGGCTCTTCGACCAGGACGCGCATTTTGCGACCGACCTGGCTGACATTGAAACCTTCGATGCTGCGCTGGATGGCGCGCATGGCCTCGTTCCAGCGGGCCTTGCGGGTCATGTGATGGATTTGATCCTCCATCTTGGCAGCACGGGTGTCTTCCTCACGGGAGTAATTGAAGACACCGGCACGCTCAAACTTGGTGTCTTCGATGAACTGGAGCAGCTCATTGAAGTCGGCCTCGGTCTCGCCCGGGAAGCCGACGATAAAGGTGGTGCGGATGGCGATGCCGGGGATGCCGGCACGGATGCGCTTGATAAGATCGCGGATGTAAGCGCCGTCAGTCTCGCGCTTCATGAGGCTGAGCATGTTGTCGCTGATGTGCTGCAGCGGCATGTCGATGTAACGGGCCACTTTGGGCGATTCGGCGATGGCTTGGATGAGGTCATCGCTCCAATGCGCCGGATGCGTGTAGAGCAGGCGAATCCAGAAATCGCCCTCGATCTTGTTCAACTCACGGATGAGGGAGGAAAGCGACTCGCCCTTGGTGGAATCAACGCCGCTGCGGGGCTTGGGGCGCTCCTCGGTCCACTTGTCCATGCCGAAGTAGGTGGTGTCCTGGGAGATGAGATTGATCTCCTTCACGCCACTGGCGACGAGCTGACGTGCTTCCTTGATGATGCTCTCCTGCGTGCGGCTGCGGTGGCGGCCACGGATGCGCGGAATGATGCAGAAGGAGCAGGGATGGTTGCAACCCTCGGCGATCTTGATGTAGGCCATGTGCTTCGGCGTGAGGCGGAAGCGCGGCGTGTCATAGTCCGGGATGTACTGCGGCTGGCGGGTGACGAGGTTTTCCTGCTCGTGCTCCTTGGTGCCCATGAGCTTCTGAATGATCGGGGCCACCTGCGTGATCTGATCCAGGCCAATGAAGGCATCGACTTCGGGCATCAAGCCGGGCAATTCCTGGGAAAAACGCTGCGAGAGGCAGCCAGCGACGATGATTTTCTGCTTCGCCCGCTTTTTGGAGGCACCACGTTGGTCCACGGCATCATGCACGGCCCCCACGCTCTCCTTTTTGGCCATATCAATGAAGGAACAGGTGTTGACGATGAGCACATCCGCCAGATCGGCTTCGGGAGTCATGACCATGCCCGCCTGCTGAAGGTGGCCGATCATGATTTCCGAGTCGATGAGGTTTTTCGCGCAACCGAGGGAGACGAGGCCGACTTTGATCATGGGGCGCGGATGGTAGCGCCTTTGCGGCGGTCGAAAAGGGGAAAGATGAGGGCGGAAAGAGCCGGGCTGTCTTTGGTCTCGCCCCAAACTAAATCTACAAACACGCACTTTTGTCCAATTTGATGCCCCCCCACCGCGTTCCCACCCCGATAACTCTGCATTTTCGACTCCATATCACCATGAAAAAAACCACGAAACTGCTCAGCAGTCTCATTGTCACCCTCCTAATCACGGGTTCCGCCCTGGCGGAAGTTCGCACCTGGACGGACACCTCCGGCCGTCAAGTCAACGCCACTTTCATCGGGCTCGAGGGTGAGAATATCGTCCTACAGGTCGCCGATGGCAGCACCCACACCTTCCCGCTAACCAAGCTGTCCGCGGAAGATCAGGCGCTGGCCAAAACCCTGAAGCCGGCGGAGCGACCGGTGACGATCGACAGCCTGGTGCTTTCTGGCATTCAGCGCGCCAACCCGGAACGCGTCAAAAGCGGGAAAAATCCGCTGACCACGTTCAACGCGCTGGCAAGTGACGAGCAGTTTGTCCGGCGGGTGTATCTGGACATTGTCGGGCGGATCCCCAACCACGCTGAAGCCTCCGCATTCATCAAGGATTCCAAGCCTAACAAGCGCGCTAAGCTGATTGATCTCCTGCTCGACAGCCCCGGATACAGCAGCCACATGTACAACTTTGTGGCGGAAATGCTGCGCGTGAAAGACCGCATGGACGGCGGCAACAACATCCGCGGCATTCCCTACATCAACTGGCTGCAGAAGCAGATTTCAGCCAACGTCACCTGGGATAAAATGGTGTACGAGATGCTGACCGCCACCGGCAAAATGTGGCACAACGGCGCGGCAGGATACCTCCTCCGTGACTCCGGCATGCCGCTCGACAACCTGGCCAACACGCTGGCCGTGTTTCTCGGCACCGATGTCGCCTGCGCCCAATGCCATGATCATCCGTTTTCTGACTGGACCCAACGCCAGTTCTATGAAATGGCCTCTTTCTTTGGCACCACGGAGACTCGTTACCGCCCTCAGCGCGGCAAAGGCGGCGAGGGAATGCAGATGGCTGATGTGAAAGGGAAAATCATGCCGGAGATTGAAAAAATCGTCGAGAAGAACGGCATGGACATGACCCGGCTGCGCAACGGCATTGAGCAGTTCATCAATGCCAACCGCTATGAGGTCAACGACACGGGCAGCAACGTCACCAAGATGCCGCATGACTACAAGTACCCCGACGCGGCACCAAACTCGCCGGTCGCCCCCAAACTCATCAAGTGGACCAAGGATGATGGCGATCTTGAATGCTACATAGCGGGTGAGGCCACCGCTGAGAACCCACGCCGGGCGTTTGCCGCCTGGGCCACTCACCCCAGCAACCCGCGCTTCGCCATGGCGATTGCCAACCGCATGTGGAAGCGCGCCTTCGGCCTGGGCATCTCCGAACCGACGACCAACATTGATGATCCAGACCAGTCCACCAATCCCGAACTCCTTAAGTTCCTGGCGGAGGAAATGAAGCGGGTGAGCTTCGACCTCAAGGCCTTCATGCGCATCATTTACAACACGCGCGCCTACCAAGCTGCATCGACCACCGAGTTCGTTGCCATGGGCGAGCCTTATTATTTCCAGGGGCCCCTGCTCCGCCGCATGACCGCTGAACAAACCTGGGATTCTTACATGACCCTCGTGCTCGGAGAGCCCGACAAATACGAGAAGCCGCTGGATGACCTGTATGGCAACACCATCGACCTTGATCTGAACAATCCCAAGCTGGATGCTCAAACCGTTTTGATGAAGTACGATGCCTTCAGGAAGATGCAGCAAAAAGAGGAGGCATTGCTGGGCGGTGGTCTGGCCGAGGCAGGCACCATGGAGGATGCCAAAAAGGGCAAGTCCAAATCCAAGGAGCCCGAGCCTGACATGATGATGGAGAACGCTTCATTGAGCTTCGGAAAACTCGTGCTGCGCCGCGCCTCCGAGTTGGAGCAGCCCGCGCCAAACGGCCATTTCCTCATCGACTTCGGCCAGTCGCCGCGAAACATCATCGATGGCAGCTCCAAGATCGGCACGGTGCCGCAGGTGCTGTCCATGATGAACGGTCAGGCGCAGCAAATGCTCACCAGCAGCGACTCGCTGATTTTCCGCACCATGGACAAAGTGCGCACTCCTTCAGAGCGCGTCGAGGCCATGTATCTCACCGTCCTGAGCCGCCGTCCGACCATGAATGAAAAACAGATCGCCCAGCGCGCCATCGGCGGTGGAGATGACGGCTACGCCAACATGGTCTGGGCGCTCATCAACACCCGCGAATTCATTTTCATCCAATAATCCAGCCTTTCTCAAGCCACCACATTCACTGATCCAGACCGACACTCTTCATGAAAACCGAACTCAACAAACTCAGCCCGCTTGCCCGCCGCGATTTCATCATGCGCACGGCCCAGACCGCCCTTGGCGTCACCGTCATGCCAGCCCTCAACCTGCGCGCGGCAGCCGCAGCTCCCGGACCTGGCTACGGCAAGGCCAAGAACGTGATCTTCCTCTGGATGAACGGCGGTATGACCCACATCGACACTTGGGATCCCAAAACCGGTGAGACCAAAGGCCCGACAGCACCCATCAAGGGCAAGGGCAGCATCGACTACCTCGGCGGCACCATGACCAAGATGGCGGAGGTTTCAGATAAAATCACCATCGTGCGTTCCATGAGCTCCAAGACCGGCGTGCATGATGCCGGCACCTACATCATGAAAACCGGCTATGAGCCGCGTGGCACCATTGTGCACCCCTGCATGGGAGCCTGGGCTTCCCACTTCCTGGGTCGCATCAAAGGCGTCACCCTGCCTGACAGCGTGATCGTCAACAGCGGCAGCGCCTACCCCGGAGCTGGCTTCTTTCCCCCCGCCACCAGCCCGATTCCAATCGCGAATCCGCAGACCGGCCTGCAAAACATCCAGCAGACTAGTTCAGAGCTGCATTTCAAGAAGCGCGTCTTGCTCATGAATGAGCTGGACGATTCCTTCCGCAAAAAATATCAGTCCGAGGAAGTCAAGGCTTACACGGAATTCTACGATGAGACCATGAAGCTCATGAAGAGCGAAGACCTCAAAGTCTTTGACCTTACGCTTGAGAAAGCCGACACACGGGCCAAATACGGCAACAGCAGCTTCGGCCAGGGCGCGCTTCTGGCCCGCCGACTGGTGCAATCGGGCGTCCGCTTCGTTGAAGTGCAGTTTGGCGGCTGGGACATGCACAACAACATCGACCAAGCCCTCGGTGGCACGGGTCAGACGATGGACAGTGTGTTTGCCACGCTGATTCAAGATCTCGCCGCCAACGGCCTGCTGGAGTCCACCATGGTGGTCATGGGGTCTGAGTTTGGCCGCACACCCGATATCAACCAAAACTCCGGTCGCGACCACTACCCGCTGGCCTACTCCACAGTCTTCGCAGGCGGAGGCGTCAAAGGTGGCTTCGTTTATGGTGCCACCGACAAAGACGGCCGCCGTGTGGCCGACAAACAGGCCACCCCCATGGATTTCCAGGCCACCATCGGCCACGCCATGGGCCTGCCGGTGGACGAAGTGGTCATGTCCCCCTCCAACCGTCCGTTCACGGTCGGCGACAAGGGTGCCCCGCTGCTCGACATTTTTGCCTGATCGGTCGAGCCTTCATCACCCCTCACTCTCAAGGCACCCGGTCGCAAGATCGGGTGCCTTTTCGTTTGGTGCACCCAGCGGCAGAGGCATGCGTCGATTTTCCCGCCGCTGCGCAAGGGGATGTCGAACGCCTGCTGGCCGTCATCAGCCTCCAAGGAAGCCGAGCATGTTCATCGCGATAAAGCATCAGACGCATCTCTTCCGCAGTGCCAGCAAGAGCACAACGAGAAGCCAGATTGTTGATTCGGAAGCTTTTGAAGTCTCGTCAGCTTGGGTTTCAGGAGTTTTTGGTGCTGGGGCGAAGGCACGTTTGGCTGCGTCGTTTTCGTAACTGGAGCCGGTGTTATGGCCGGTGTAATGGTGGTTTTGACTCCCTCCAGCTCCTTCATCGGCGGATAGCCCGGCGACACCAACACGAGCAACCGGCTCCATAGTGTCCGGCGAAGATCTCATTGCCTACCGGGCTCACATCGGTGGAACTTATCGGTGAATAGTCACCCGCGCTCAGTCGGCCCGAAAATCCATCCAGCATGCCTTCAGTAACTATCAAACAGCAAATGCCGGTCGCTGCCGCGCAAGTTTTCGCGCTTCTGCATGATTACTCGCGCCGCCTGGAGTGGGACACACTGCTGTGCGAGGCAAGGCTGACACGCGGACATCAGCAAGCCGGACTGGGAGCCACGTCGCTCTGTGTCGGCAAGCCGTGGTTGGGTCTCATCGGCATGGAGACGCGTTACGTCACCTTCAAGCCCGGCGAGGTCGCCGCCGTGGAAATGATCAACCGCCCGCCCTTCTTCGATCATTTTGCCGCCTCCATCCGGCATCAGGACAACGAGCACGGCTCCATGGCGGTTTACAAGTTTCAGTTCACCGCAAAACCACGCTGCCTGCGCTGGCTGCTTCACCCCATCATGCTCCCGCAGCTCAGGCTCGAGACCCACAAGCGGCTCCAGGCACTGGCGAGTTTTCTTGCCCGCACAAGCATCAGTCCGGCGTGACAAAAAATAAACAAAGCCGTTGTCGCGGGCGTTCTCCCTCGGCAATTCATCGCCTGCCACTCCCACCCACCGTGAACTCCCAACCCAAAAGCAAGAAAATGGAAACCTGGATCATCTTTGCCCTGCTCACCGTGCTCTCCTGGGGCGTGTATGGCGTCATTCTTCACAAAGGCCGCGGTCTGATGCCGATGGGCGCTGAAACGCCGCATGCCAGCCTGAAAGCCTTCCTCTTCGTCTGCATCGCCTATGCGGTCATTGGCATCGCCGCCGCCGTGCTCATCAAGCTGCGCGGCTCAAACTGGAGCTTCACCGGCAGCGGCATCACCTGGAGCTTCATCGCCGGGGTCGCGGGTGCTTTGGGTGCTTTCACGCTCGTTCTCGCGCTCGGCGCCGCCTCGCCCATCAAAGGCTCCGCCGCAGCCGCGGCGGTGATGCCCATCGTTTTCGGTGGCGCACCGGTGATCAACGCCATCACAGCCATGCTCCTGCATCCGCCGGAGGGAGGCCTGAAAGCGCTGCCCCTGCCCTTCATCCTCGGCTGCCTCATGGCTGCTGCAGGTGCCGTGATGGTCGCCAAATACTCGCCTTCCAATACCGGTGGTGCCAAGCCCGGTGCGGCGGCCAAACCGCATTGATGGAGCCAGCCATGCCGTCAAGGCAGGTCAAGTGCCGTCAAGCGGGTCAAACACGCCCCCTTGACCTTCTTGACTTCCTCTGGACTGCGAAGCCTTGACCTCTGCCCACCATGCCCCGCCTTCTCCTTTTCGACATCGACGGCACGCTCATCGACAGCAACGGTGCCGGTGGGGCCGCGATTCTCGACGCGGCTGAAGAACACTTCGGCATTCATCGCGATGAACTGCCGCCCTTGCAGCTCGCCGGAGCCACCGACCCGGCGATCGCGATGGATATTTTCAATCTCATCAAGCGCGAGCACACGCGGGATGATGTGTTCGCCTTCCTCGACCGCTATCTCGCCAATCTGCAACGTCGCCTGCATGCCGACGACTTCAGCGGCTTCACGCTCCCCGGCGTGAATGCCTTGCTCGATGCGATAAGCGTCGAATCCGAGGCGCACCTCGGCCTCCTGACCGGAAACGTCAAACGCGGTGCCGAGATCAAGCTCACGCGGCACGGCCTTTTCGACCGCTTCATCGACGGCGGCTTCGGCAGCGACCACCACGACCGCAATCAGCTCGGCCCCGTGGCGCTGCAACGCATGCAAAACGCCACAGGCATGCGTTACGACATCGCCGACGTCATCGTCATCGGCGACACACCCAAGGACATCCGCTGCGCCGAGGCCTTCGGTGCCAAATGCCTCGCCGTCGCCACCGGCCAGTATTCCGCCGATGAACTCCGCGCCCTGAATCCCTGGCGCACTGTGGAATCCTTTGCCGATGTGCCTGCGATGGTCGAACTGCTACTGCGAAGCTGATCCACCATGAGTCTTTCCTCTGATGCCACCCGCGCAATGCGGCTCTCGCTGGCCATCGGCTTCGTCATGCTCGTGCTCAAGATGGGCGCGTATGTCCTCACCGGCTCGGCGGCCATCCTCGGCGATGCGGCGGAATCCGTCGTGCATGTCGCCGCAGTGATGTTTGCGACCTTCAGCCTCGGCCTGCTGCACAAACCCGCCGACTCCGATCATCCCTACGGCCACAGCAAGATCGCCTTCTTCTCCGCCGGCATTGAAGGCGGCCTCATCGTCGTGGCGGCGCTGTTCATCATCTATGAGTCCGTACGCCGCTGGTTCCTGCATCTGCCACCGGCCAACTTGGATGAGGGCCTAGCCCTTACCGCGCTGACCATCGCCATCAATGCGGCGCTCGGCACTTACCTCATCCGCACTGGCAAACGCGGCGGCTCGCTGATTCTCGAATCGAACGGCAAGCATGTGCTCACCGATGTGTGGACCAGCCTCGGCACCCTCGTCGGCCTCGGACTCGTCGCCCTGACCGGCTGGCATGGCTGGGACCCCATCTTCGGCATCCTCATGGCCGCGAACATCATCTGGACTGGCTACGGCCTGATGCGACAAAGCGTCGGCGGCCTGATGGACAGCGCCGATCCCAAGCTCGATGCCGCGCTCGATGCCGCCCTGCGCCGTGAAACCGAAAAGCACGGCCTCAAATTCCACGCCCTGCGCCATCGCGATGCCGGTGAGATGCACTACGTCGAGGTCCACCTGCTCTTCGCCGACGACATCATGCTCCGCGACGCCCACCGCACCGCCACCGAGATCGAACATGCCGTGCAGGCCAGCGTGGACCGCCCCGTGCTCATCACCACCCATCTCGAATGCCAGGGAGATCACGATGAACTGCACCAGCACGGCGAGGCCAGCGATCCGAACAGCAAGCGCGCATGATCCCTCTTGATGCCACCGCCCTGAACGATCCCACGCTGCCGTGGCATGTCACGGTGCTGGATGAAGTCGGCTCCACGAGCGACTGGCTCAAACAACGCGCCGCAGAGCTGCCCGTCGGCAGCGTCGTTTTCACCGAAAGCCAAACCGCAGGCCGTGGCAGACGTGAGAACCGTTGGATCGCCCCGCGAGGCAAAGATTTGATGTTTTCGCTGCTGCTTCGTCCTGAAGCACCTTTTGAACAATGGCCGCGCGTCACCACGCTGGCCGCACTGGCGATCTGCAAGGCCATCGAGGCCGAGCTACCGCTCCAGCCGCGCATCAAGTGGCCCAACGACATCTACCTGAGCGACCGCAAAGTCAGCGGCCTGCTCGCCGAGACGGTTTCAACGCGCGCGGGCATGGTTCTGGTGCTCGGCATCGGTTTGAACGTCAATTCACGCGAATTCGCCCCCGGCATCGTCGCCACCTCGCTGCTCAACGAACTGCCAACCACGCCCCACGGCGAACTGGACCGCAATTCTATCGCCAGCCGCCTCCTTGAGTCACTTCATGCCGAGTTCCAACGCATTGATGATGATTTCAGCGCCGCCATCGCCGAAGTGCGCACACGAAGCTGGCTGCTCGGCCGCCAGATCCGCGCCCAAGCTCCTCAAGGCGAAGTTTTTGGCCGCGTGCTCGATTTGAATGAGGAAGGCCACCTCATCCTCGAATTCGCCGACGGCAGTTCTCACACCCTGACCAGCGCCGACGAGGTGCGCCGGGTGTAATTCCGCATTGATGCGCTTCGCTTCCCTTCGGGATGCCTACGGCAGTCTGTCTCGCTTCTCTCGGCTCGACATTCGTCATTCGTCATTCAAAATGCGCGCCCCATGTTCCGCGCCATTCTCACGTCCCGTCTTCAAGCCGCCTTCACCGCGGCAGGCATCGAGCTGCCTGAAGGTTTTCTGCCAAGCGTCGTCATCGCTTCCGACACGCGCTACGGCGACTACCAGAGCAACGCGGCCATGACGCTGGCCAAGCAGCTCAAGACGAATCCCCGCGCTCTTGCCGAGCAGATCAAGGCGGCGCTTCAGGTGGAGGATCTGTGTGAGAAAATCACAGTGGACGGCCCCGGCTTCCTCAATTTCACGCTCAGCGCAGCGGCGCTCGCGCAAAGGCTTGCCGTGATCGTCAAAGACGACCACGTCGGCGTGCCGCAGGTCGAGCAGGCGCGGCGCATCGTCGTGGACTTCTCCGCGCCGAACATCGCCAAGCCGATGCATGTCGGCCACATTCGAAGCACGTTCATCGGCGACTCGCTGGCACGCATCGCTCGCTTCATCGGCCACCAGGTCATCACTGACAATCACATCGGCGACTGGGGCACGCAGTTTGGCATGATCCTGCACGGCTGGAAGACCATCCTCAATCATGAGGCGCTCGACAAAGACCCGATCCAGGAACTCGTGCGTGTTTACAAGGCGGTGAACGCGCAGACGAAGGCCGACGAGGCCGTGCTGACCACCTGCCGCACCGAGCTGGTGAAGCTCCAGCAGGGCGATCCTGACAACGTGGAGATCTGGACGCGCTGCGTGGCGCTGTCTCTGGAGCAGTTGCGCCAGATCTACGGCAAGCTCGACATTCACTTCGACCACTACCTCGGCGAAAGCGCTTACAACGACAAGCTCGCGCCACTCGTCGAGCATCTGCTCACCAGCGGTATAGCTGAGATTAGCGATGGTGCCGCCTGCGTGTTCTTCCGTGACGTGCCGGAACTTGCTGACAAGCCCTGCCTCATCCGCAAGAGCGACGGCGGCTTCCTATACGCCACCACCGACCTCGCAACGATTGATCACCGCATCGACGAGTGGAAGGCGGATGAAATCTGGTACGTCGTCGGTGCACCGCAGGAACTGCACTTCCGCCAGCTCTTCCAAGTCGCGAAAAAGCGCGGCCAGACCACGCGCATGCAGCACGTCGCCTTTGGCAGCATTCTCGGCCAGGACGGAAAGATGTTCAAAACACGCTCCGGCGAGAGCGTGGGCCTGCTTGAAGTGCTCGACGAGGCCATCGAACGCGCCGCCGCTGTTGTCGCCGAACGTGAAGGGCTTACCGATTTGGAGAAAATCCAGATCGCCGAAGTCATCGGCACCGGTGCCGTGAAATACGCCGAGCTGAGCCAGCACCGCATGACCGACTACAAGTTCAGTTGGGACAAGATGCTGGCGCTGCAAGGCAACACCGCCCCCTACCTCATCAACGCCTACGTCCGCACCAAGAGCATCTTCCGCAAGCTGGATGGCGAGGTCACGCTCACGCCTGAATTGACAATCACGGAGCCTGCCGAACGCGCCTTGGCCCTTAAACTGGCCCAGCTCGCCGAAATCACGCACGACGTGCTGCTCGACTTCCGCCCGAACCTGCTTGCCAGCTACCTCTACGAGCTTGCCGACACCTACCACAGCTTCTACGAAGCCTGCAACGTGCTGCGTGCCGAAGGAGCCGTGCGCAACACACGTCTCACGCTCTGCGAGGCCACCAGCCGTGTTTTGAAGACCGGCCTTGGCCTGCTGGGCATCCAGACGACGGAGCGGATGTGATCCGTCTCAAAATCGCACCCGCAGATAAGTGCCGATGACGGACTCGTGCCGCCATTCGGCGGGTGTGCGGGTGGAAACGATCATGTAGAAGAGATCCAGGTCGGTGCGTTTGCTGGTTTTGAAGCTCAGACCGACGGGGACGAGGCGGTTTTCGCTCCACTGGCTGCGATGCAGGTCGAAGAGCCATTCGTTGCTGGCAAAGACGCGGGTCAACGGGCCGATGGCCTCTGGCAGCGTCCAACCGAGCTGCCAGCGATGCCGCAGGCGGCTCGTGGTGAGCGCGGCGTCTTCATTCCAGCGCCACTCCATCCGGTTCCGCCAGTCCAGGCGCAGATTTGGCGTGAGATTGCAGTGCGGATTCAACTCCAACTCGGGGCGGCCTTGAAGATAACGCCGCCCGCTTTTGACATCCTCGATTTGCAGCAAGGATAACCCAAGGCCGCCATCCAGCCACGGCAGCAGCTCACGTTTGATGCGTGGACTGGCAAGCTGAACGACCGAGCCATCGTGAGCATCCTGACGACCGGCAAAAAACAGCCCCGCGCTGGTTTTCTCCTGCCGCCAAGCCTCCAGCCAGACCCAGGTCCACCATTCATCCGCGCCTGCTGGAATAACGGTCAGCAGCAAGATGAAACCGATCCATGAAAACTTTGCCATGACAGCAGACACAGCATTTGGGCCGCCATGTCGTGAAACTTCATTGCGTCATTCTTGCGCCGAGGCTCTAAGCCTTGCACAGGCCTTCGCCGCCACGTGAGAAGCGCCCGATGCGAGTAATCGCTGGCACATTCGTCATTCGTCATTCATTCATTCGGCTTTCCCCATGGTCCCTCTCCTCGACGTCAACGCCCAGAACCACCCGCTCGAATCCGAACTCCAGGCCGCCTTCACCCAGGTGCTGAAACATGGTCGATTTATCATGGGGCCGGAGTTGGAGACGTTTGAGGCGGAAATCGCGGCCATGGTCGGCGTGAAGCACGCGCTGTCGGTTTCCTCGGGCACGGACGCGCTGCTGCTGGCGCTCATGGCGCTGGACATCAAACCAGGCGACGAGGTGCTGTGCCCCGCCTTCACGTTTTTCGCCACGGCGGGCGCGGTTTCGCGCCTGGGAGCCGTGCCGGTCTTCACCGACATCTGCCCGATCTGCTTCAACCTGGATGTGAATGACGCGCGGAAGAAGATCACCGCCAAAACGAGGGCGATCATCCCGGTGCATCTGTTCGGTCAGTGCGCGGACATGGACCCAATTCTCGCTTTGGCGAAGGAACACGGCCTCAAGGTGGTCGAGGACGCGGCGCAGTCGATTGGCGCGAAGTACAAAGGCCGCGACAGCGGCACCATGGGCGATTTTGGCATCTATAGCTTCTTCCCGAGCAAAAACCTCGGAGGATTCGGCGACGGCGGCATGCTGGTGACGAATGACGATGCTCTGGCCGAGTACGCCCGCGTGCTGCGCGTGCATGGCGGCAAGCCGAAGTACTATCATCACTACGTCGGCGCGAATTTCCGCATGGACACCCTGCAATGCGCCCTGCTGAGCGTGAAAGTGAAGCGCTACGCGCAGTACACGGCGGATCGCCAGTGCAACGCGGCTCATTACATTGCCGAACTGAGCAAGTTGAACGGCGTGGTGCAGGCCGATCCGGCGCACTGCAAGTGCGTGAGCACGCAGGACACCTGGCTGACCTCCCAGAACGCCAAGATCGTGCTCCCGGTCGGTTACTCGCACAACGATCACATCTGGAACCAGTTCACGCTGCGCGTGCTCGACGGTAAACGCGACGCGCTACGTGATCACCTCGTGGCCAAGAAAATCGGCTGCGACATCTACTACCCCGTCACGCTCGACCAGCAAAAGTGCTTTGCGAATCTGCCAGCAAGCTCACTCAGCGGCTGCGATGTCTCGCATCGCGTGGCGGGCGAGGTGCTGAGCATCCCGATCTACGGTGAACTCACCGAAGCGCAGCGGAATGAAGTGATCGCTGCTATCAGCGAGTGGCTGTGATAGGCTCCTGCCATGAAAGCCATCGCCACCTGCTGCCTCTGGATCATCGGATGCAGCTTTGCTTTGGCTGACAATCCCCCTGATCCCACCAAGGGAGGGAGTTACTCTCATCTATTCAGCCACAGCCTCGTGTTCGAAGCTGCCAAAGGAGACAAGGAAGCACGATTCGTGGCGATGCTGACCAATGTCTCCGATCATAAACTCAATGTTTTGGTCAACGATAGGGAGTTCCACGCCACTCTGATCATCAGCAGTCCCGCCGGAAAGCCGTACAAAGCCTACGATGCAAAGTATCTTGGACTGCTTCTCACCTCGGTTTGGAGCGAGCCCATCATTGAACTGGAACCGAAAAAAACGATTACCTGGATGGTGCCGCTGAGTTCCTTGCGCACGCAGCATGACAAGACAATAACGCACGAGTCCTTGCTGGGCTGCACGGTTCTCAGCGACATGAATGTCGCCGTGGTTCCGAGTTCGCGGACCTTTGCGGATAACAACGCCACGCAGAAATCCAAGCCCATCGTGATCGCTCAACGATGAATGGAATACCGACAATCGTCGGCACTTACATCAGGGTTTCGGTGCGGCAGGAGGCGGCGTCGGAGCGGGAGCCGCAGCAGGTGTTGCCGGAGCCGGAGTGGCCGGAGGAGTAGTGGTAGCAGGTGGCGCAGGAGCAGGCGTTGTCGGTGCCGTGGGTGCGGTAGCCGGGGCTGGTGCCGGAACAGCAGGCGTCGGAGCAGGAACTGCTGGAGATGGTGCAGTCACGGCCGCTGGTGTGGTGGCCGCCGCAGGCGTTGGAGTCAGCATGGCTGGAGGAGCGATGGTGGCACCGATGCCGCCTGCGCCAGGCGTCAGATTGAGCTTCGGCATGCCGGGGATGGCCGGAACGTCACCGGGTTTCGGTTCGACCTTCGGTGCTGGCGGCGGATCGACTTCCTTGGTCGGAAGTGAGGCGGCGATCCATCCGAGGCGGTCCTGGCTCACGCTTTGGAATTCGGCCATGTCGGGGAACTTCACAGCGAGGTCTTCGTAGGCTTTTTTGGCCTCGTCCTGCTTGCCATCGGCCCAGAACAGATCGCCAAGGCGAACCTGGGCGAGCGGAGCGGCCTCGTTGGAGGCAAACTCGTTCACGATGCGCTCAAAGATGGCCCGCGCCTCCTTGCGGTCGCCCATGGCGTCGAGCTTGGTGCCGAGGCCGAGCAGCGTGTGAACGAACAAGGGGTGCGAGCTGTACTTGCTGGTGAATTCCTTCAGCGCATCAACGGCGGAGGTTTTTTTGTTTTGATCCCAAAGCAGGTCGGCCTTCAGAAGCAGCGCATTGGCGGCGGCGTTGGTGCCTGCGTAACGCGAGATGACAAGGTCGCAATCCTCGACGGTCTTCGCGCTTGTGAACGCCTCGGCAGCCTCGTTGTTTTTGAGCGTGCTTTGATGGCGGATGAAGCCATAGGCGATGATGGCGATCACCACAAAGGCGAACAGCCAGACGAGCTTGCGGAAGTTGTCCTCCAGGAACTTTTCCATGCCGGTGGCGGGGACTTCCTGAGAGATCGTGTCGAGTTGAGACATGCGGGAGGGTTTGAAACGTGAATGAAAAACCAAGGGCGATTACGCGCCCACTTTGGCGCGGGCCTCGTCGGCCAGCGCGGTGGAGAGGTAACGCTCGCCGGTGGAGCAGGCGATGGTGACGATGAGTTTGCCGGCGTTTTCAGGGCGCTTGGCGATCTCAATGGCGGCGCAGACGTTCGCACCGGTGCTGATGCCGACGAGGATGCCTTCTTCCTTAGCAAGACGACGTGCCATGGCGAAGGCGTCATCGTTGCTGATCTTGATGCACTCGGTGATCTGCGGATGACCGGCAGAATCCTTCAAGTGAAGGTTGGCAGGAACGAAGCCAGCGCCGGTGCCCTGAATCTTATGCGGGCCGGGCTGCACGGGCTGACCAGCGAGGGTCTGATTGATGACCGGGGAGGCCTCGGGCTCGACAGCGATGGCCTGGAAGCTCGGTTTGCGCGGTTTGAGCACTTCCGTGACGCCGGTGATCGTGCCACCGGTGCCGACGGCTGCGACGAGGATGTCGATCTTGCCATCGGTGTCGCTCCACAGTTCTTCAGCGGTGGTTTTCGAGTGAATGGCAGGATTGGCGGGATTTTCAAACTGCTGCGGCATCCAGGCGTTCGGCGTGCTGGCGACGAGTTCGGTGGCCTTGGCGATGGCACCTTTCATGCCTTGAGCGCCGGGAGTGAGCACGAGATCGGCACCAAGCAGCGCGAGCAGCGTGCGTCGTTCCAGAGACATCGTCTCAGGCATCGTCAGGATGAGCTTGTAGCCCTTCGCCGCAG
Source organism: Prosthecobacter sp. (assembly GCF_044232965.1). Classification (GTDB taxonomy): domain Bacteria; phylum Verrucomicrobiota; class Verrucomicrobiia; order Verrucomicrobiales; family Verrucomicrobiaceae; genus Prosthecobacter. The sequence continues at coordinate 292 of NZ_JBIIKX010000040.1, read as the reverse complement.
CAACAAACGCGAGCGCGATGCCGGTGTTGCCGCTGGTGGGTTCGATGATGACGGTATCGGCCTTCAAAATGCCGCGCTTTTCCGCGTCCTCGATCATGGCCATGCCGATACGATCCTTCACGCTGCCGAGCGGATTGAAGAACTCACACTTCAAAGCAATCGTGGCGTTGAGGCCGGCGGTGACTTTGTTGAGCTTCACCAGCGGCGTTTTGCCGACGGTTTCGACGATGTTGTTGTAGATGCCCATGTTCGTGTGCGGTTGACGGTTTATGACGATGGTTGGCCGTTGTTG
>NZ_JBIIKX010000005.1:0-166632 GCF_044232965.1 Prosthecobacter sp. | reverse complement strand
AACGCCTCGCTTTGCGTGCCGACAAAACCGCCTCATCCTTTGCGGGGTTCATCACTTTCGCCGCCCTCCTGGATAGAACTCACCTCGCTTGATTTGCAAAGACACCGCCTAGTCCTGCTGGCGTGCTATGGAGCAGACTCGAGAACGCAACGGAATCCTCGGTTGTAGAAACGACCTTCAGGAGCAATATGCTCACGGTTCGATGATAGCAGGACATTACTTTCGCAGCTGAACCAAGAGCCGCCACGCAATACACGCTCATCCCCAGCCGCGCTGTATTTGTCTTCACACCACTCCCACACATTACCACCCAGGTCGTAAATGCCTTGCTGAGTGGGCTTGAAACTCATTACCGGTGCGGTTGTGACAATCCCATCGTTGTAGCCAACGATAAATGGCTGTGTTGGGAATTTTGAATTCCAGGCTAAATCGCCGTAGTTCCCGGCCAAGTCGCTCGATTGCGGCGGATAGTGGCCGCCCCATGGGTATTCCTTTTGTAGTTTTTGACTCATCATTTCCGGAGTCATCGCCCGCGACCACCTTTCCTTGTTACCGATGCCCACCGCATAACTCCATTCCTTGTCTGTTGGTAAGCGATAGGAAAGCCTTTCCTTCTTGCTCAGCCAGGCACAAAATGTCTGCGCGTCATCCCAGTTTACATTGGTTACCGGATGGTCTTCTCCCGTGCTGACCGGAACACCGTCTCGACTGGCGGCTTTCCAGCCATCATGCACTCCGACGTTCTCGGCGGAGTATGCGGCATAATCCCCCTTTCGAGTCTCATGAATGCAAATAAGAATGTTGGTTCCTTGCACAGGAAGAAATTTCATCCCGAGGCTGTTCACGAACATTTTGCCTCCAGGGGCCAATGAAACAGTTTTTTCTGAATCTGAAACACTGGAGGCAGGTGCGAGCAGTTCTTCGCGCATTTTCTTGGCGGCCATCGCCTCATCCAGCTTGCCATTTTTAGTCAGGGTATCGATCACCACTTCGAGCGACTTGGCCAAGACATCTTTGAGTGGGCGCAATTTTTTATCCCTATCGAGTTCCAATTTTGCCAGCGCTGTGCGGTAAGTGGCTCTCAAAGTTTTAAGACCGGCGGCTGTCTTGGCGTCATCTGCTGCCGGAGTGTAGTTGCCAGCCTGCACAGCCTCCTTCTCCGTCTTGATAGCAATGGCTTCCTCCAATTTTCCCGACTTCTGGGCTGCTTCCTGAGATCGTTCCAGCGCGGCGGCAAACTTGGTATTCAGATCCGCAACCGCCAATTCATGCGGGCGCAAAACATCGAGTTTCACTTTTTCATCATACTTTGTCTTCAGTTCTGAGGTGGACCCCGGCACACTGACTGTTTGTGAAAGCGCGGCGCTGAGCGCCAGTCCTGTAAACACCAAGACGATGAGAAATGCGGCTGGATTTTTCATGAATGTTTCGAATGAGTTCAGAGTGCTTACAAAAGATCAAATGGCGTCAGAAAACCCACGATCTCGGAACCTGCCTTTTTAGAGGTCACTAGGAGGGGCTTGCCACCGCTCTGATTCAAAGCTTGGGCAATCGTCGCCGATGAATGGATGCACACTGCATCATCAAGACTCGGAAACGAATCTTTATCCTCCATTGCCTCTTCGAGTGATGTGGCGAGGCGCTTTTTCCTTTTTGCATTGGAACAGCCTTGCAGATACTTGGCAACCGCCAAGTCAGATACCAATCGCCATTTGCCGTCTCCCATCGCCACGGGCAAATACGAAAATGAATTCGTCAGCATGATCTGTCTGACGATGCTGATGGGCTGCCAGCTATGGGCAAATACAGGATTACGAATCATGAAGTCACTGACGGTTGTTTCCATTTTTTTGACCTCCTTGAGATTGGTTTCTTTGATTCTCAACGCATCCTCCAAAACTATGGCCAGTTCAATCGCGTGGATCGTCAGATGTCGAGCGTAAGCACCGACGTGCAAAGCGTCGTTTCGTGCGTTTTTGACTTCGTTGTAGAGCAAATCGAAGGGCGTGTGCAGTTCTCGCCACTCGCTGGGAATATCCGAAGCCAAAGCAGATAGCTCTGCAAGATCCTTCAAGGGAGGCTGATATGGCCCCAGTGCTTCGATTCTTCCCAGCAAGAAACTTCCGAGACGTTCAATCGCATGGATAATCCCTTCGAACGCTTCTGCGTCCTTGATCGCATTTTCTCGCGCTGCCTGAAGATCGAGCCGGAAAGCACGAGCAGATTTTTCATCCAAATGCATTGGCTTTGATAAAAGGAATCGAGAGATGCCGCAAGGTTTTTGATGGGCATCTGGCGAACTGACAGCCAGGGGATGAAATGAACTTGGCGTGGATTTTCAAAGGGCTAAGACTAGACTTCAGCCATGCCCGCCGTCGCCACCCGTGATCTCGCCAGCCTCATCGCCGAGGAAGCCGCCATGCTGCCGGCGGACAAGCAGTCCTCCGTGCTCGACTATGTGCTGTTCATCAAGCAGCAGGTCCGTTTGGAGGATGAGACCGAGGAGGACGGCGATGCGATTTGGGAGCGCCTGCTCTCCGACCCCAAAAAGACGGCGCGTGTTGCCGCCTGGGCTGAGGAGGCCATGAAAGAAGGACCGTCGGAACCTCTCGACTTGTCCAAGCTGTGAATATTCGTTTGTTTTAACGCAGCGTCACCGGCTGCGGGCGTTGATAAACGACGGAATCCATCGCTTGTTCAAGCGCCAATCCGCTGAGCACGGGCTCCAGGTCCGGGTGGTGGGCGGCTTCTTCGACCTTTTTCATCTGCATCAGTCCGGCGAAGTCCTGTTTCTCGATGGCCTTGCGCACCTCCGGGTCGTAGCCAAGTTCGGCGATGCGCGGGTGGTTCAGCGCGGCGGCCGTGGAGGGGCTTTGGGCGGCGAGGCGCTGCCACATGCTGCCTTCCGGCCACAGAATCAGCAGGCGGGCGAGGTTCGCGGTGGCCTTGATGTCATACGGATCGAGTTTTTCGGCCAGCTTGCCGAAGGGGCTGCCGTCCATGCGCTGGCTGAGGCTGTGCCAGAAGGATTTCGCCTGGCTTTCCAGTTCGCCGCCTTTTTTCACCACCTCGGAGGCGCTTTCCATGCCGTAAATGTTGCCGACGAGCCGCAGCACCATGCTGGCGATCCACAGCAGCGCCCCGGAGGGGATGAAGCTCATCATCACCCCTTTCCAGCCGGCCATGCCGCCGAGGATTTTCAGGAAGCCCAAAGTGGCCAGGAGATACATGCCGAGCTTGCACAAAAAGTAGGTCAGCAGGCCGGCGGCGGCGGAAAGCATCAGCAGGCGGTCGGTGCTCATGCCCATGCCTGTCGCGCCAAAAATCTGCACACGATGCCGGAACACATACCACGCGACACCCACGGAGATCGCCAGCGTCGCCACGCCAACAATCTGGCGCACCGCACCACGGGCGAAGGCCAGACCGGCGGTGAAAAACAAGAAACCGACGATGCCCCAGTTCACCCAGGTGCTAGAGGGCACCTTCTGGACGGTTTCGAGCACTTCGCTGGTCATGGGCATGGGAATGATCGTAACATCTCTCGCCGCGCTGTCTCGCGGGAAAATGGCCTCAGCACAGGTCTTGCATGGCCCGCAGCTTCGCATGCGCCGCGCCGCGCTGGAGAAGTTCCTCCGCCAGCGCTTTGCCCGCAGGCAGGTCCGGGGCTTTGCCTGTGATGACAAAACCCGCCGCCGCGTTCAGTACGGCGATGTCGTGCTTCGCGCCTTTGATGGTCCCGGCCAGCACACCTTCGAGGATCGCCGCATTCTCAGCCGCATCGCCGCCGACAAGCTCTTCGAGCCTCGCTTTGCCGAAGCCGAGAGACTTGGGATCGATCTTCGCCTCGCGGAGACTGCCATTTTCGAGCTGGCAGACTTCGTTCAGGCCCAGCGTGGAGAGTTCATCCATGCCCAGGCCACTTCCGGTGCTGCCATGCACCACCCACGCGCCTTTGCGGCCGAGCTGCACGAGGATTTCGCCAAAGGCGCGCGTCAGTTTCGGATCAAACACGCCGATGAGCTGGTAGTCCGGTCGGCTTGGATTCAAGAGCGGCCCCAGCACGTTGAAAATCGAGCGCTGGCCCTCGGCAGCGAGCATCTTCCGCGCTTCAGCCACCGCCTTGAAGGCCGGATGATACAGCGGCGCGAAAAAGAAGCCCAGACCAATGCTTTCGATGCCCGCGACGACTTTCTCCTTCGGCAGGTCGATCTTGATGCCCAGCGCCTCCAGCACATCCGCGCCGCCCGCCTTCGAGGTGATGCCCCGGTTGCCATGCTTCGTCACACACACGCCACCAGCGGCCAGGATGAACATCGCTGTGCTCGACACATTGAAGAGATGCAACTGGTCACCGCCCGTGCCCACCACATCCAGCATCGGTCCCGGCAGTTTGGTGCGGTCCAGGCCCGGATCGACCGCCAGCTTGAGGAATTCATTCACAAAGGCCGCGATCTCCGCCGGCGTCTCGCCCTTCTTTGCCAGCGCCCGCAGAAAATTCGCCTTCGCCGCCGACTCAATGGCCGGATCGACCAAATGCGCCGCTGCTTCGGCAATCTGGGCGTCGGTGAGGTTCGTTTTGGAGAGAAGCTGGTGGGTGAGCGATTCCATGATTTGATTTTGAATGCCGCCCCGTGTTTAGCAACCCTCGAACTTGAAACCTGAAACTTTGAACTTGGCTCCGATCCTCGGCATCGACCTCGGCACGACGAATTCCCTCGTCGGCGTGGTCGATTGCGGTTTCCCCATTCTGCTTGCCGATGAGCATGGCAGCCGCAGCACGCCCAGCGCTGTTTGCATCGCGGAGAATGGCGCGATCACCGTCGGAGCCGTCGCTTTGCGCCAGAGGGCGCTGCATCCCACGCGCACGATCACCTCGGTGAAGCGCCTCATCGGTCGCAGGCCCGGTGAAGGCGGATGGGTGCCGCCCTATGCTCTAGGTGATTTGAAAACCTCCCCCGTCGAGGTCTCGGCGGAGATCTTGAAGCACTTGAAAGCCGTCGCGGAGCGGGCGCTGGAGCAAAGTGTGTCGCAGGCCGTCATCACCGTGCCCGCCTATTTCAATGACGCCCAGCGCAACGCCACGAAGCGAGCCGGAGAGCTCGCCGGACTCGAAGTCCTGCGCATTTTGAGCGAACCGACCGCCGCAGCACTCGCCTACGGCCTCGACAAACTCGGGGAGCATCAAAAAGTGGCCGTCTATGACCTCGGTGGCGGAACCTTTGACATCTCCGTGCTCGAAATGCGCGACGGTACCTTCCAGGTGCTCTCCACCGCCGGAGACACACAGCTTGGTGGCGACGACATTGACCGCCTGCTTGCCGGATTTATCGCCGAGCGGCTCAACTTGCCTGCCAATGACATCCGTGTGCTCGAAGGGGCCGAAGTAGTCAAAAAACGCCTCTCCAGCGACGAAACGGCCTCCTTCAACGGTCTGGACATCACCCGCGCCGATCTCGAAAAAATCGCCCGCCCATGGATTGAGCGGACACGCATGCACTGCCTGCGCGCGTTGAGCGATGCGAAGATCAAACCCGATCAGCTCGACGAAGTCATCCTCGTCGGCGGCAGCACCCGCATGCCGTTGGTGCGCGATTATGTGCGCGAACTCTTCGGACGTGAGCCAAACACTTCGCAAAACCCCGACGAGGCCATCGCGCTCGGCGCCACGATCCAGGCGGGCATTTTGGGCGGCAGTCTGCGACAGGTGTTGCTGCTCGATGTCACACCGCTCTCGCTCGGCATCGAAACCTTCGGCGGTTTGATGAACATCATCATCCCGCGCAACACAACGATTCCTGCCAAGGCAGGTGAGATGTTCACCAACGCCGTCGCCAACCAGGACAGCATGCTGATTCGCATCCTTCAAGGTGAACGTGAGCTGGCCAAGGACAACTGGGAGCTAGGCCGCATTGAGGTGCCGTTTCCAGCGGGACCGAAGGGCAGCGCCCGGGTCGGTGTGCAGTTCAGTTTGGACGCGGATGGCATCTTGAAGGTGCTTGCGCGTGACACGGCCACGAACCACGACCGCACGCTCGAAATTCGCGGCACCGCCGTCGACGTCGAAGATGAACGCGTGGAGCAGATGATTGCCGAGAGCGTTGATTTCGCCTTTGAGGACATGAACGAGCGCATCTGGACCGAGGCGAGGCTCAAGGCGGAAGAATTGCTGCCCGCCGTCGATGCCGCGCTTGCTCAACTTGGCGATGCGATCAGCGCCGAGGAGAGCGCCACCGTGCTCCAGCATGCCGCCGAGGTGCGCCGTCTGCTCGTCTCTGCCGAGCACAACGCCCAAGCCCTCAAATCTGCCACTCAGTTGCTCGACGAAGCCACGCAAACGCTTGCTGTGCTGCTCATCGACCGGGCGATGGAGGAATCCCTGGTTCGACGCGGGCTGGTGTGATCAGCGAACCACGCTGGCACCTTGCTTGAAGTACGCATCACGCATGCGGCGGAGTTCATCGAGACGTGAGGAGATGGCGGTGTGCTCGCGTTCTTTTTCGACCTTTTGCTGGCGGACGAAATGGTTGTTGTCGCCAATGTTGCGCCAAGGACCGGAGGGAACCTCGCTGACATCCACGAAGCGCCAGTCGCAGCGGGACATGCTTTTCAGGCCGAGGTAGTCGCGGATGGCAGGTGAGATGTCGATCCCGGCGCCGTTGTTGCTGGCGTTCTTTGGGCGGGCGTTGCCGAAGACATAATCGTGATCGTCTGTGACAAAGGGGCCGCAGTCTTCCCACTGGGCGTAGCAAACGCGGTTGCCGTGGCGGATGGCCACCCACTGGCCTTTCAGCACCGTCCTGCCTGAGCGGCTGAAGCGCTGCTGGAACCACGGGATGACTTTGGACGCCTCGGGCTTGTGCGAGTTGTAGTCGATCACGTCATTGTAAGGCAGCGCGATGTAAAAAGGGTTCTGCTTGGGCATGAACCCGATCGGGGTGAAAGCCTCGGAACGCTTGGTGGGGTCAGGGTCGTCGTATCCGCCGAAGTTTTCCATCCACTTGGTGTCCCAGGAGCTTTTGTCGTTCGGCGTGGGATTGTTTTCCGTTGGCTGCTCCCCCACCCAGAACACGGTGGCCACGATGTCGAGCTTCCAAGGGTAGCGGGCATAGCCAAGGCGGGGCATTTGAGAGGGGAGCGATGCAGGCATGGAAGACACCAAGCTTGGGGCTTTGCTCTGCGGCAGCGCTGTCGCGGATTCGCGTTTCTTCAAAGCCGCCACAGCACCTGTGGCGGAAACGGATGACGCGCTCTGTCCAAAAGCCGCCAGCACCGTCGCGAAGAACGCGGCGACGATCATTGGGAAAGAACGTCCGGCAGGCATAGGGGTTGAGGCGATTTAGGTGAATTTTAGCAGCTTCACGGGGTGAACTGCAATCTGTAATTCGTGCGGTGAGGCACGCGTGAATGGTTTCGATGGATGAAACAAACCCACAGAAATCTGGACAGGCACCGCTGCGGGCCGTTCAAAAACGAACTTGGCACGAGGCTGCCGCCACAACGCAGGAAGCCGGCAATAATCTCAATAGCGCCGCAGCGTGCTGTCCTGTGGCGGTCGCGTGTCGTCCGTTTGCGGGTAGTCCAGCGTGTAATGCAGACCCCGGCTTTCATGCCGACGGATGGCGCACTCGACGATGAGGGAGGCGGTTTCGACGAGGTTGCGCAGTTCCAAGATCTCGCTGGTGACGTGGTTGCTCCAGTAAAACTCCTGCACCTCACGCTTGAGATTGCGCAGACGGGCGGCGGCGCGTTGGAGGCGCTTGTTGGTGCGCACAATGGAGACGTAGTCCCACATCAGGCGGCGGATTTCGTCCCAGTTGTGGTAGATGACGACGAGTTCGTCATTCTCCACGTCACCGCTGGTCTGCCAGGGACGCAGATCGTAGCTCTGCTCGGCTTGTTTGCCCTGCGGGATCTTTTTGAGCAGATGCGCCACCGCCCGCTGCGCGGTGACGCAGCATTCGAGGAGTGAATTGCTGGCGAGACGGTTAGCGCCATGAAGGCCGGTGCAGCCGACTTCGCCCACAGCACAAAGACCCCGGATGTTGGTGGCGCCGTTCACATCTGTGAGGACGCCGCCGCACTGGTAATGCGCGGCGGGCACCACGGGGATCGGCTCCTTGGTGATGTCGATGCCGACTTCGAGACAGGCCTTCTGGATGTTCGGGAAATGACTCGCGATGAAGTCCGCCGGCTTGTGGCTGATATCGAGATACACGCAGGGGCCGCCGGTGCGCTTGATCTCGTGGTCGATGGCGCGTGAGACGATGTCACGCGGGGCCAGGGAGCCGCGTTTGTCGTAACGCTGCATGAATTCCTGGCCGTCCTTACCGATCAACCGCGCACCTTCGCCGCGCATCGCCTCGGTGATGAGGAAGGAGCGTTTTTGAGGATGGTAGAGGCAGGTCGGGTGGAACTGGATGAATTCCATGTTCGAAATCGTCGCCCCGGCGCGCCAGGCCATCGCCACACCGTCTCCCGTCGCGACGCGTGGATTCGTTGTGTACAAATACACGCGTCCGCAGCCGCCGGTGGCCAGGATCACACGGTCGGAGCGGAAGGTGTGAACGTCGCCGCTCGTCTCATCGAGCACATACAGCCCCAGCACACGGTCTTCAGACACGAGGCCGAGCTTGGCAGTGGTGATGATGTCGATGGCGTAATGATTCTCGTAGATCTTGATGTTTGGCTTCGCTCGCACGGCGGCGAGCAGCTTCTCGGTGATCTCACGGCCTGTGGCATCGGCGGCATGCAGCACCCGGCGGGCGGTATGGCCGCCTTCCTTGGTCAGATCGAACTCCAGATGGCCGCTTTCCGACTCGCGCTGGTCGAAATCCACACCCCACTTTACCAAATCGGCGATGCGCTCCGGCCCTTCGCTCACAATGGTGCGTACGGCCGGTTCTTTGCACAGACCAGCGCCGGCGATGAGCGTGTCACTCACATGCTTCTCAATGGAATCCGTCTCAGCCGTGACACAGGCGATGCCGCCCTGCGCCCAGTTTGAGTTCGAGTCCAAAGCGCCGCGTTTGGTGACCATCACCACACTGCCATGATCCGAAGCATGCAAGGCGGCCACGAGGCCGCCCGCGCCGGTTCCGACGATGATAAAATCTGCCTCGATCATGGGTGATGCCTATCAACGTGGAACGGCCAAGATGCAAATGCGCTACCACGCCGTGCCCAAACTCCAGCGCGTCGCAAGGTCGAGCAGGTCGGGGCGCATCGGCCATTCGTCGGCACGAGGTTCCTGCCCCTCGTGACGCTGGCTGGCGCCCTTGAGAGCCATGCAGCCGGTGTTGTCGCCGATCTGGCGGATCGCCTCGACTTCCTCGGCAGTCAGGCGCTGCTCTGGCAGGGCGGCGAGATCATCGAGCTTGCTCTCGATCGTGCGCGCACCTTCGCCGTGCTCCTGAATCAGCGTGGGGACGACGCTTTTCACGCCTTTGTTTCCCAGCGTCCACTGGCAGGCCAGTTGTAGCATGGTCAGGCCGTGTTTTTCGGCATAGGGCCGCACCTTTTCGAGTTTTTCGACGCCGTGCTCGATCCAGTCGCCCGGACGATGCGTGCGGTGGTCACCATCGCGGAACTTGTGACCGGGCTTCACATCATCGTGGAACAGACCGCCGTAATCGACCACACGGGCCAGAATATCGACGCCGTTCTTTTCCGCCGCGCCGAGCACATGCTGGCCGGGCCAAGGCTCGAAGGGATTCAAGATGATCATCGCCCAGTCCATGCGGTCGCCAAAACGCTCAAAGCACTCGATCATGTCGAGTGTGAAGCCGTTCGCGGGTCCGGGGGCGATGCCGAGACGGTCTGTGAGACCTTCGGTCTTCAGCGCAGTGAAGGCATCCCACACTTTTTCGCTCGTGTAGGCGATGCTATCGGGATTGTGCAGCATCAGCAGGTCAAACTTCGAGGTCTGGCAGCGTTCCAGGCTCTTCTCCGTCGCCATTTTGAGGTAGTCGTAATACTTCTCCGGCCCGCGCAGCGTGGGATCGGTGAAGCGCGGGTAGCCGCGTGAACCCTGGCGGATGCCCTCGTAAATGTCGTGGCCCACGATGCCTGCGAGGCAGTATTCCTCACGCGGGATGCCCTTCAAAGCCTCACCCAGGAGCGAATCGGCACGCCCCACGCCATACACATCCGCCGTGACAAAGGTGCGCACGCCCTTGTTAAAAGCATCGCGCATCAACTGCATGTAATGCTCTTCCGTGAGCTGCTCTCCATAATGCATGAAGCGTCCGCCGCTCCAGGTTCCGTAGGCTGTCCGTGTCAGGTTCATAAAAGGTCGGTTGGTTTTTGAGGGGCGGATACATACCGAGCCTGTCCGGGCTTTCAAACGCGGATCAGAACGCGCCGCAAATGGCGCGGGGTGCATGACAATTCCTGTCATGCGACGATTTTCACTCAAACCAGTCCGAACAGCTTCTTCAAGGCCGCCTCGTCCGCCGTGGTGGCGAGCATGAAGACGTGGGAGCCATGGCTCCAGGAGGCGTAGCGCCAGTTCTTCGCGGATTTGAAGCAGGGGGCGTCGGCGGCGGGGCAGTCGCCGAGGTTCGTGTTATCGAGGACGACGAGATGGGCCTCCTTGCCGGTTTGGAGTTCGAAACAGATGATCGTGGCGGCATGGCCGTCGATCTGGACGCGTTTGCAGCCATAGGTCCGCAGGCCGGCGAGAGCGGGAGGCAGCGCGCTCGGACACGGGCATTCGGCCAGTGTCAGATGCTTCTTCACCGCCTCCAGGCTCGCCTCCCGCTCATCGAGCTTCATCACGCCGTATTCGACTTTGGCGACGGCGGCGAGAGATTCGGACTCCCAAGCGGCCATGGCGGAGTTTCCAGGCCAGAACAGGGCCCAGCCAAAGGCCAGGCAAGCAGCGGCGGCGATGAGTGTGGGCGTCACCCAGCGCGTGCTCTTTTTGGGGCGGGCATAGGCGGAGCTGAGGATGCTATCGCGCAATCCAGGTGCCACGGGCAGGTTTTGAAATGCATCGGCCACACTCGCATCGAAAGCGGTGCGCTGCTCCAGCCACGCGGCCAGCTCTGGATCGCTTTCCGCCTGCGCACGGGCCTCTGGCGACGCGTCCTGGGGGCGGAGCGTGGTGGCGTCGAGTTCGAGTCTGGCTTCTTCGCGGTTCACGAGGTGAATGGGGCAGGGATGATGTTGGCGGCGGTGGATTCTTCGAGGCGGAGCAAAATGGATCGCAAACGGTCTTTGGCGCGGGAGAGGCGTGACATCACCGTGCCGATCGGCAGGCCCAAAGTTTCGGCGATGTCGCGATAGGACAGTTCTTTGAGGTAAAACAGCACCAGCGGGGCGCGGTAATTGGGATCGAGCTGCTCCAGGGCCGTTTGCAGGGTAGCGCTGTCCACGCGCGGATTTTCGCCTTCATCGTGAGGCTGGCTCGCGCCATGCAGGTCCGGCTCAAACTCGACCTGCTCGTGTTTTTTCTCCCGACGGGCGATGCTGAGCCATTCGCGGTAGATCGTGGTGAAGAGCCAGGTCTTCACTTTCGCGGCATCCCGCAGCGTGTGGCCCTTCCTCGCCCATTGCAGGAAGGTCTGTTGCACGAGATCCTGCGCCGTCGCATCACTCCGGCACATGCTCAGGGCAAAGCGGTGGAGCCCCTGGTAGTGGGCGTCCACGATCTGCTCGAAGCTGGGCGGGGAGTCGGTCACGCGGCGTGCTATCGGGCGGTACGCGGGCAGTTCAATGCCGAAATTGAGGGTGAGTTCCATGAGGGCATGCGGGCCATTTCGACATAAGAGGGGTGGAAGGCCGGCTTATTCCCACAGGCGGTGAGAAAATGGGTTCGTTTGGCAAATAGGACTGCCATGGAACAACCTGCGGCAAGCTCGTGGCTGACGCATGATCGGCAGGAGTGAACGGTGTCACCCAGGATTCTGTGAACCCTGGGGCTTCATGACGCAAGCCCGGCTTACTTCAGCGCCGCCTCAATCGCCGCGAGCAGCTCCGGCGATTCCGGCTCCACATCGGAGCCAAAGCGCTTCAAGACCTTGCCGTCCTTGCCGACGAGGAACTTTTCGAAGTTCCAGCCAACTTCACCGGCGGCGGATTGCAGGGCGGCGTAGAGCGGGTGCTTGGCATCGCCTTTGATCGCGACTTTGGAGAACATCGGAAAGGTCACCTTGTAGTTCTCGGTGCAGAAGGTCTTGATGACCGCCTCGGTGCCAGGTTCCTGGCCGCCGAAATCGTTGCAGGGGAAACCGAACACGGCCACGCCCTTGGCCGCCATCTTCTCGTGCAGCGCCTGCAATCCGGCATACTGACCTGTGTAACCGCACTCGGAGGCGACATTGACGATGAGCAGCACCTTGCCCGCGTAGGCTTTGAGCGTGGTGTCCTTGCCGTCGATGTCTTTGACGGCGATGTCACTCACGTTGGTTTCGGCGGCGAGTACAAGGGAGGTCATGAGGAGGGAGAGCAGAAGGGTTTTCATGGTGCGTTGAGTTACGACGAAAACAGCGGCGAGCGCTCAGGAAAAGGACGAATTTTGAGTCGGGCCTCGTCTGAAGACCGGCCTGGGGCCCGAAAGTTCATGCCACATTGGCCCGGCGTGTGCGCTGCCGCGTGGTCTGCCGCCCATGCACGAGACCCCATCCCGCCATTTCGACGTTGCCATCATCGGCGGAGGTTTTGCGGGGGTGTATTGCGCGCAGCAGGTGCTGAAGCGGCTGGGGGCGGAGCGGTTGCGCGTGGGCGTGATCGCGAGTGAGAACCACATGGTCTTTCAGCCCATGCTGCCGGAGGTGGTGGGCGGGTCGCTCTCGCCACAGCATGTGGTGAATCCCATCCGCATGATCTGTGATGGTGCCGACGTGCTGAAAGCGCAGGTGACGGACCTAGACCTGACAAACCGGGTGATGACACTGGACGGCGGACGCTTCACCCCGGCGGTGAAGGTGAGTTTTGACCATTTGATGCTCGCCCCTGGAGCGGGCGTGGATTTGAGCCGCATTCCGGGCATGTCCGAGCATGCGTATCTCATGCGTACCGTCGGTGACGCGATGAAACTGCGTGCGGCGATCATCAGCCGCATGGAAGAGGCGAATCTGATCAACAAGGCACAGCAGCGGAAGGAAATGCTGTCCTTCGTGGTCGTGGGCGGCGGTTACTCGGGTGTGGAGACGGCGGGACAAATTCAGGATCTCATTGTCGGCGTGCGGCGCTATTACGACAACATCGAGGAAGGCGAGGCGAGCGTGACGCTGATCCACAGCGGCGACCGGCTGCTGGGAATGTTAGGCAAGCGATTGGGCGACTACACCGGCAGTTGCTTGGCAAAAATGGGCGTGAACATCGTCTTCAACAAACGCGTGCGGGCTGTGACGGCGCGCACGGTGCAGCTCAATGATGGGACCACGATCACCTCGCATCTCGTGGTCTGCACAGTGGGCAATGCGCCTCATCCGCTGATCAAGGCGCTGGGAGAAAGCGGCGCGGTGCCGCTGGAGCGCGGCAAGCTGGTGGTGGAGGCGACGGGACAGGTCAAAGGACTCGAAAAAGTGTGGTCGGCTGGCGATTGCGCCGTTTTTCCAAAGGCCGATGGGGGTTGCTGCCCGGAGACCGCGCAGTTTGCCATGCGCCAGGGCGCCTTGATCGGCGACAACATCTTTGCCAGCCTGCGCAAGCTGCCACTGAAGCCCTTCAAGTTCACCGGGCTTGGCGAGTTGGCGACCATCGGGCATCGCAAAGCCGTGGCGATGGTGATGGGGCTGCGCTTTTCCGGCCTGCTGGCCTGGTTCATGTGGCGCAGTGTTTATTTGATGAAGCTGCCGGGCCTCGACCGCAAACTGCGGGTGATGATGGAGTGGACCTTCGAGCTGTTCTTCCCACGCGACATCAATCTGCTCACGCCGAGCTTCTCCTCCCCGCTGGGAGAAATGCACCTGGAGGCGGGAGATTCACTGTTCCGCAGCGGCGAACCGGCGCAGTCGCTGTATGCCGTGAAAAAAGGCTGCGTGGAGATCACGGACGCGCAGGGCCAGATCGTGAAGTCCGCCGTCGCTGGCGAGCACTTCGGCGAGCGGGCGCTCATGGGCGACGGCATCTGGCGCTTTGACGCGACGGCGAAGGAATCGAGCGAACTCGTCGCCATCGACGGCGGCACCTTCAAGACGCTGGTAAAGAGCATCGGCTCGCTTGAATCCCTCTTCAAATCGACCGCGCAGCAGTACCACCTGCCGGAGGAAATTCAGAAGACCGTGGACGCGATCTCCGAATCCACACGTTCGGCCACAGCGGCGGATGTGATGACAAAAAACATCGCTTCGCTCGATGCCGCGCTGTGCGTGCAGGACGCGGTGGAGGAGTTTCAGCGTCACCCGCACAGCACTTATCCCGTCACGGAGGACGGCAAGGTCATCGGACTGCTGCGGCGCTCCGTGGCCTACGACTGGCTCAAAAACCACGGCCTCACCTGCCGCGACGGCTTGAAGGATCTGCCGCTCACCACGCCCTTCTGCGTGCGCGGCGAGGTGCTGGTGCCGGAGCTGGTGCAAACCCTCATGCGCACCGGCGTGAGCAAGGCCGTGGTGATGGACGCCGAGCGCCGCCTGCTCGGCATGGTGACGGTGTTTGATCTGCTCAAAGGGGCGCGATGAACGGCAAATCTGATTTGGCATCGCCGTGATTTTGGCGTCAACATTCGTCCACGCGCATGCACGATCCGAACTTTTTTCTCTCCGCCTTCATTTACCTCGCGGCAGCCGTTCTTCTGGTGCCGGTGGCGCATCGGCTGGGATTGGGCAGCGTGCTGGGTTATTTGATCGGCGGGGCGTTGATCGGACCGTTTGTGCTGGGATGGGTTGGTGGCGCTCAAGGCGAGGAGGCGCTGCATTTCGCGGAGTTTGGCGTGGTGATCATGCTGTTCATGATCGGGCTCGAACTGGAACCATCGCGGCTGTGGCGCATGCGCGGGCCAATTTTTGGCCTCGGCGGGATGCAGGTGGTGTTCACGGCGCTGGCGGTGATGGGCATCGCGCTGGCTTGCGGGCTGGAATACAAGCCTGCCATCGCCACGGGCATGATTCTGGCGCTGTCATCGACGGCGATCGTGATCCAGACGCTGCAAGAGAAGGCGCTGATGCGCACCGATGGCGGCGCGGATTCGTTCGCGGTACTGCTGTTTCAAGACATTGCGGTCATTCCGATGCTGGCGGTGTTTCCGCTGCTCGCAACGAGTGGAACAACGACCGAGCATCATGGCTGGCTGCAAGAGCTGCCGCATTGGGCGCAGCCGCTCGTCACACTGGGCGCGGTGGTGGCAATTGTGATCGCAGGTCAGTTTGTGGTGCCGCGCGGGTTTGCGATTCTGGCGAAAACAGGCTTGCGCGAGCTGCTCACGGCGGCGGCGCTGCTCTTGATCGTCGGTGTGGCGCTGCTGATGACACAGGTCGGCCTCTCACCGGCGCTCGGTGCGTTCGTGGCGGGCGTGGTGCTCGCGGGGAGTCATTACCGGCATGAACTTGAGAGCAATCTGGAGCCGTTCAAAGGCCTGCTGCTCGGCTTGTTCTTCCTCGCGGTCGGTGCCTCGCTGGATTTCAGCGTGATCGCGGCCAAACCGCTGCTGGTGGCCGTTTTGGTGCTGACGTTGATCGTGTTGAAGACCGTGGTGATGTTTGTCATTGCCACGGTGCTGAAGATTCGCGGCAGTCACCGCTGGTTGCTCGCCCTGGCGCTGGCGCAGGGCGGCGAGTTTGCCTTTGCGCTGCTGTCGATGGCCTCACAGCAGCAAATTCTCGATGCGGAGAATGCGAAGCTGCTCGTGGCCGTCGTGGCGCTCTCCATGGCGGTTACGCCGCTGCTGTTCATCCTCTATGAGCGCGTCATCGCGCCGCGTTACACGGCGGTGAGCAAGGAGGAGCGCGCTCCAGACACGATCGACGAGCATGCGCCGGTGATCCTGGCTGGCTTCGGCCGCTTCGGCAATTTCCTGGGCCGCTTCATGATGTCGCAGGGTGTGAAGGTGACGGTGCTGGAAAGCGATCCCGACCATGTGGACATGCTGCGCGCCTTTGGCTTCAAGGTGTTTTATGGTGGTGCCACGCGGCTCGATCTGCTGCATGCGGCGGGCATCGAGCAGGCCTGCATGCTGATCATCGCGCTGGCGGATCAGTCCAAGGTGGCGCGGCTGGTGACGGAGGTGCGCGAGAAATATCCGAGCGTGCGCATCCTGGTGCGCGCGCAGGATTACGACCACCGCTTTGAGCTGCTAAAGCTCGGCATCGAGGCGGAGGACATGGTGCACGAGCAGATGCACAGCGCGCTGGTGCTGGCCACGCGGGCACTGCAAGCGCTCGGCAAACCTGCCGCCGCGATGGAAGAAGCGGCGCGCAAGTGGCGGCGCTACGACGATGAGACAATGCACCTCATCGTTCCGGTGCAGGACGATTTCGATGCCTATGCGAGCATCGTGCGCGAGCGTCGCATTCAGTTGACGCAGTTGTTTGAGAAGGATCGCGCGGAAGTGGAAAAGTAGGCTTGTTGCGGCGCAACCGGACTACTTTATTTCGCCGTGAGGCGAATGTTGCGGAACCACGTCTCGTCGCCGTGTTCGGTCAGCATGATTTTGCCTTTGCCGGGAGCGAAGCCTTCCTTGTTCTTGAACTTGCTCTTCCCGACCATTTCCTTCCACTCAGGCGTCGTGGTGTCCGCCTCGCAGGCAAGAGCACCATTGAGCCAATGCTGGATCTTGCCGTCCTGGACGATGATCTTGCTCGTGTTCCACTCGCCGGCGGTTTTCACCAGCTTGTCCTTTGCGGGTTCTTTGATGTCGTAGATCGATGCCGTGGTGTGGGAGCCGCCGCGCAGGCCGTCGGGATGGCCGCTGTCGTCGATCATCTGGTATTCGATGCCCAGCCATTCCTTGCCGCCGATCTTGGTGACCCAGTATTTGATGCCGTTGTTGCCCTTGGAATTGAGCTTCCATTCCCATTCGAGCTCGAAGTTCGAGTATTCGTTCTTGGAGATCAGGCTGCCACCGCCTTTGCCAGTGAGATGGATCGTGTTATCACCTTCGGCCGTCCAGCCGCCGGAGGGTGCGGCGTCCTTGGTGTCAGTGAAATCGGCGAGCGTCAGATAAACCGGCTCAGCGGCGGATACGAACGAGACGAGGGCGAGGGAGCAGAGAAGCGTGCGCATGGTGGTTGGGGAGTGGCGGAGCGCCCATCAAAGTCGCGTTGAGGCGGGACGCCAGCGCGTTTTTCCTCAATCATCCACCACGATCCGCCCCGGCGGGTTCACGCGGATGATCTCATGAGCGGTGGTGAAAAGAATGACGTAGCCACGGCTGTCGAAGGCCATCGGCGTGCCTTCACAGGGCTTCGGGAGGTGGAAGCGGCGCGTGATCATGCTGGTCTTCTTGTCCATCTGCACGAGCACGTCGGGACGCTCCAGCCGCCAGGAGCGTTTGCGCTTTGAGCGGCCCGGAGTTCCGCCTTCCGGCATGTCATCCGGCGAGCCGGGCTCGACACCGAGCAGACGCAGGCCGTCGCGATGCTCCATGTGAAAGAGCAGCCCGTCCTCATGCAGCGTGAATTTCGTCCCGCCCGGCCCCCACCAGGCCACTTCGAGGCCCGGTTTGTTTTTCAGCGGCGGACGCGGCAGTTTGACCACATGCGTCTTCCCGTCCGGCTCCACCCACGCGCACACCGGCTCGGGGTTCTCGCCCATTTGAGAGGACACCATGAGCACCGCGCCGTCGAGCCATTCGGAGATCTCACCCTTGCTGTAAGTCGGCAGCGGCAGATCAATGCGGCGGCAGCCGGCGTAGCGCTCGCCACGCGTGTCGAAGGGCGTGAAGCGCAGCCCCAGGTCGCGCGTGTTGTTCCATGGCGGCTCGATGATGTTGCAGTGCTCCGGCGTGAAGATCATCGGCCACTCGTTTCCCTCAATGAGCGGCGACTCGGCGCGCATGAGCGGCTTCCATGGGATGTGCATCACGTCAAAGCCCGCCAGCGCTCCCTTGCCCGTGATGATGCCGCGATCCGAGGCGAAGGTGACGTGCCACGAATGCACCGCGAAGCCGAGATGGCCGATGAACTCGTCATTGAGCTCCGGCAGGTCCGGCGCAATCGAGCGGAGGCCCTGTTCCGCAGGCATGGAGGCCTGATAAGGCCGCAGTTGCACCAGCGGCAGCGTCTTTGGAAAAGATTCACGCGTGACGAAGGCGATGAATCGCGGCTTCTGCTCCCCGGCGCGGCCGTCCGAGGGAAAAACGAGATCGCCATCCCCCGCCCAGTCAGACGGGCGGAAGCGCTGCATGCGCGCGCGTGAGCTGCGGTTCAGCGGCGTATGCGTCAGCGAGAGATTGCCCGCCTGCCAGCCGGTCGAAGCGACCGGCACAGGGCCGAGCGGACGCTGTTCCGCATCGAGCAATATCATGCGCGTGATGCTGTGCGGCTGCTCGGGCCATTCGGTGAGCAGATATTCCACACCGTCCTCGATCTGGACCGGCGGCGCGATCACACGGCCCCAGCGGTGCGCGTCCTCCGGCCGCCAGGATGCCGGCTGCGGGACGTTTGCGAGATCCGGGCATGGAACGGAGGCGATCTCCTCTGCAGCGGCCGGTTCGCGGCCGTTGGCGAACAAAACCGGCCGCGTGGAGAAAAATCGCGGCTCGCTTGAGGAGGTCATGCCGTTGATTTGGGAGCGCAGCATGATCTTCAGGCAGCCCGAGGCGGGCAGCGTGATCAATGTGTGCGATCCGCTCGCCGCCGCGTTCGGAATCGTGGCCAGAGAGCGCAGCTTTTGCGGATCGTCTCCGGCGAGCACTTCGAGTGAAAATTTCCCACCGAGCCTGGCGAGCGCGGGAAGCGCGGTCCCGGCACGCCACCAGCGCGCGTCCGCCAGCTTGTCCGCAGGCGTGCGCGCGTCGCGGTCACCGGTCGTGATGATCATGGCGCGATCCGGCGCGAAACCGAGTTCCGGCAGCACAAGCTGCCACTGCGCCGTCACGGCCTCGTTTTCACCCGCCGCCGGGCGTATCCACGCCTCGACCGAAGGCACGAGATCGCCGCGTCCAGTGATCAAGTCGCGCAAGGCCGCGAGTTCCCGCGTCATCGACGTGTAAAAGGATGTGACGCGGTGTTTGGGCAGTTTTTCCAGTCCTGTGACGAAGCGCTCGAAGCCTTCCAAATAATCGCAGGCCATCAGCGCCTCCCCCACGCGCGCCGCGATGCCCGGCGGCGGCAGCGCGGTGCTGCTCATCTCCGCGTGGTGCCGCTCCCACAAGCCCAGCGCCATCATCGCAAACTCCACGCCACCATTTTTTCCAGCGATCACGGCGATGCGTGTGAGAGGCAGCAGATGCTCCTTCTGCTGCGAGGACTGGTCCAGCGCACCGCCCCAGGCCGTGGCGAGCTGCCGCGTTTGCGTCAGATTTTTCCGTCGCAGCACGATCTGCGCGTAGCGCTCCCAATGATCCAGATCATCGAGGCGCGGCGTGGCGTTTTGCATCGTGGTGAGCACATGGCCGAGCCGTTCGCCCTCGCCACCGCGCTCCAGGCCCTCCAGACAGCCAAGCAGGCTCTCAAACGAGGCGCGATCAGTGTTGTCCTTTAATTTTGTGCTCAAACCGAGCGCCAGTTCCTCCAGCCATGGTCCCGATGCGTTCTGCGGATGACTGCCCGGTGGTGCGAAGGCCGTGAGCCGCAGTGCCACACGCGCACGGGCCTCCGCGCTCAAGTTTGAGGCCAGCTCCATTTGCTCCGCGCTCACGCCGCCATCCAGCGCGCGCGCCAGCAGCGCATGCGTGACGAGATTTTCATTCCACGGCTGCTCTAGCGCGACGCGCAGGCAATCCTCCGTGAAGGCGGGATCATCCGCCATCGCGGTGCTCAGGATCTGTCGTGCTTGCGTGGCCGGCTGGTGCGGCGGCGTGGTGTCCTCCCACATGCCGAGCAGCTCGCTGAAGCCGCGCCCGAGCTCCTGATCTGTGTTTTCGCGTGAAACAGGCGCGAAAACGAGCAGTCGTGCCATCTGCCGCGCCAGCGCGGGCTGGCCGCTGTTTTGCAGATCACGCAGCACCACCGCGAAATTCGCCGGATCACCCAGCACGAGGCGCGGTTGCGTGTTTTGCACCGCCTCCAGCAGGATTTGGAGGAGCAGCGGCTCCTTCCTCGCCGCATCGTGGCGCAGGATGGTCAGCACGAGTCGGCAGGCGTCCGGCCGCGCCGTGTTCCTCGGCGCGTTTTCCAGCGCGGCGGCCACGGCCTTGACCCATTCGATGAGATGATCCGCCTTCACCGCGCGCTCCAACCAGTCCACACCGCGATAGGCCCGCAATTGTTTCTCCCAGTGCGGCGAGGCGAGGTCCACACGCCGCATGCCCTGCACACACGCCTCAACCGCCCACACCGCGGCATCCTTCTGCGGAGACGCGTCATACTGCTCCGCGCGGCCGAACCAGCCCTGCGGGAGATTTGGTGCAGCCTGCAGCACCAGATCGTCCGACGCGCTGATCTCCTCGGCGGGCCGTTTCAGCTCGCGGGCCAGGCGTGCCAGCAGCAGGCACTCGATCTTGTGCTGCTGCGGCGGTTTTGCGCGCTCCCGCAGCCATTCATAAAGCGCCGGTTGCCCCGCCGCCGGCACTGCCAGTTCACGCAGCGCCTCGTCCACGCCGTCCGCGTGCTCCACACGCTGGCGGAAGGCGGCATCGTCGAATTTCGTCTTCCAAGCGGCTGTTTCCGTCTGCGCCAGAAGCCCGAACGGTAGCCAGAGAAAAAGACGGAACACGAGGCGCGGCATCATGGTGGGCATTTCCGCAGGCTAGCGAAAAACGCCGCCCGTGGTCAAGCACGGCCTTCTTCGCCGAAATGTGGGCTTTGGGAACGCGTTGATGTGCGCGCATGAAACACCTCTTCCTTCTCGTCCTGCTCGCCACCGCCGTCACGCTCGCCGAAACACCCAAAAAACCCGTCAAACGCGAGCGCAAACCCAATCCCTCGCTCGTGAAAGTCGAGGACGTGGCTGGTCTGCCACGCGTGCTGCTCATCGGCGACTCGATCTCGATGGGCTACACGCTCGACGTGCGCGAATTGCTCAAGGGCAAGGCCAACGTGCATCGCATCCCCACCAATGGCGGACCGACGACGAACGGCCTCAAAAACATTCAGGCGTGGCTCGGCGAGTCGAAGTGGGACGTGATTCACTTCAACTGGGGCCTGCACGATCTGAAATACATCGCCGAAGATCCCTCGAAACGCGCCGACCCGAAGGCTCCCGGATCGCATCTCCAGGTGCCGCTGGCCGATTATGAGAAGAACCTCTCCGAACTCGTGAAAATCATGCAGGCGACTGGTGCGAAGCTCATCTGGTGCAACACCACGCATGTTCCCGCCGGTTCTGATGGCCGCATTGAAGGTGATGAGGTGAAATACAACGAGGCCGCTGCCCGCGTGATGAAAGCAGCCGGCATTCCCACCGATGATCTGCGCGCTCATGCTCTCGCCAAACCGGAGGCGCAACTTCCTGCCAACGTGCATTACTCGCCGGAAGGTTCTCGCTACCTCGCCGAGAAGGTCTCCGCCGTGATCACTGAACATCTGCCGAAGAAATGAGCATGCGATCACTCCTTCTTCTTTTGGCATTCGCGGGAATCGCGAACGCGCAGGTCAAATCGCAAAACGAGCCCACGAACGCCGCCGAAGCTGCCGCTAAGAAGGCGGCAGATGACAAGGCAGTCGATGAAAAATACCAAGCCTGGAAAGCGAAACTGCCTGCCGACCAACAGGCCTGGGAAACCGTGCTGGAGCAGAATCTGGGCAATGGTTTCTATCTGCCTCTCCACAAAAAGGATAAGATCGCAGGCCGCTCCAACGCCTGGGATTTTGTGCAGGATGATCCCAAGCTGCCGCGCGTGCTGCTGATCGGTGACTCCATCTCACGCGGCTACACGCTCGACGTGCGGAAGGTCATGGCTGGCAAGGTGAATGTGCATCGTGCGCCGGAAAACTGCGGTCCCACGGCCAATGGCGTGAAGAAGATCGACATCTGGCTCGGTGACGGCAAATGGGACGCTATTCACTTCAACTTCGGCATCCACGACCGCAAGACGCCCGCCGCCGACTACGAGCAGCGCCTTGAAACCCTCATCGCTCGCATGAAGCAAACCGGCGCGAAGCTCATCTTCGCCACCACAACACCTGTGCCGCCCGACACGAAGGACGGACCTGAAATTGTCACTCAAATCGCCGAGAAGAACGAAATCGCTCGGCGAGTGATGCAGAAGCACGGCGTCATCATCAACGACCTGCACGCCTTCCTTGCCCCACAGCTCGAAGGCATCGCCAATCCGAAGGATGTGCATTTCAATGCCAAAGGCTATGAACTCATGGGCCAGCAAGTGGCGAAGTCGATTGAGGCGGCGTTGAAGTAATTCACCTCACACCAACCGGTCCTTGAGCGCACGAGCCACGGCGGCGGCGCGGCTGTGGACGCCGAGTTTGGTGAAGAGGTTGCGTGTGTGCGTGCTGGTGGTGTGGATGCTGACCTGGAGGCGATCGGCGATTTCTTTGGCGGTGAGGCCTTCGACGAGAAGTTTGAGCAGGTCGTGCTCGCGTGGCGAGAGCGAAACGGGCTGCGCGGCGGGCTTGGTGAGCTTGGCGAGCATTTTGACGACGCTGGTCGCCACCTTGGGTGACATGGGCGAGCCGCCTTGCGAGGCTTCGATGATGGCCTCGACGACGGTTTCGGCGCGTGAGGTCTTCAACAGGTAGCCGCTGGCGCCGGCGCTGATGGCGCGGCTGATTTTTTCCTCGTCCTCGAAGACGGTGAGGATGACGATGCGGCAGTCGGGGGCGAGTTTGTGGACGTCGCTGATGATTTCGAGGCCGCTTCGGCCGGGCAGGCCGACATCAAGGAGTAGCACGTCGGGCTTTTGATCGGCAGGGGCACTTTTCAACGCGGCGAGCATGGTT
This sequence comes from Prosthecobacter sp., assembly GCF_044232965.1. Taxonomy (GTDB): domain Bacteria; phylum Verrucomicrobiota; class Verrucomicrobiia; order Verrucomicrobiales; family Verrucomicrobiaceae; genus Prosthecobacter. Next base: position 143,686 of record NZ_JBIIKX010000005.1, on the reverse strand, counting down.
TCGGCGTTGGCAAAGGCGGGCGCTGCGGCGAGGCCGCGCTCAGGCGCGCAGAGACGCTGCAAGGAGCGGCGGAAGGTGTCGTGGTCCTCGACGATCCAGGTCTGAATCAGAGTTTCAGGTTTCATGTTTCAGGTTTGAGCCAGCGTGGCCCGCGCGGCACGTCGAGGGTGATGGTGGTGCCTCCGCCGGGCTTTGAGAGAATTTGCAGATTCGCTTTCATCACAGCGGCGCGTTCGCGCAGGTTGCCGAGGCCGTGGCCGCTGGAGGATTGGTCGGTGTCGAAGCCGAGGCCGTTGTCGGTGATCTCGACGCGGAGACCGTCGGTGGTGGGTGCGAGGTGGAAGCGCACGTTCGTGGCCTGCGCGTGCTTGGCGATGTTGTGGAGGACTTCTTTGCAGAACAGGTACAACTCGCGGCGCGTCTCGATGTCCGGCTCCAACGTCAGGGGAGCGGCGGGCAGGGCGCAATCGAGCGTGTGATGACGGAGGAGGCGCTCGGTGAGGCGGTGGAGGACGTCGAGCCAGTCATTTTCGGCCTCGGATCGGCGGGTGCTGATGAGATCGACCATGTCACGCATGGAGTCGGCGGTTTCAGCAGCGACGCGCTCGATCTCGGCGATGTCGGCGCGCATCGAATCGGGAGTGGCATCGGCTTGCGCGGCGAAAGAGCAGATGAGAGTGATGCTGCCGAGGTTGGAGCCGATCTCGTCATGCAGATCACGCGCGAGCTTATCATGCAGGCGCTGCGCATCGCGGCGGCGGTGTAGGTGCTGCCGCCAGAACAGGAGGCCAAAGAGCAAAGTGATCCCGCCCACGCTGCCGACGCTGCCATAAACGAGCTGGCGCTGCGAGCGCTCGACGAGGGCGTCTCGTTTCGATCTCAGTTCATCGCGCTCACGCTCGAGTTTCTGCCGCGTTTCGAGCTGAGTGAACCATTCGGGCAACGAGATGAGGCGTCCGCCTTCGGTGAGGCCGTCGTTGAGGGCGGCGAGGCTCCAGTTTGCGGCATCGTCGCCCGTGAGCACATCGCTGGCGGTGAACTGGCCACGTTGGGCAATGTTTTGACCGTCGCTGAAGGCCTGAAACTCGGCGAGGGCAAAGACGTGGTCACCCTTGCGATACCAAAGCTGTTTGGTCGTGATGCGGATGAATCTGGCAGATGTGCGCCGTGCTGGAATGCAGACGAGGTTCATGCCGGGCGCTGGCTGAAATTTGTCCGTGACCTCATGCAGCAGCACGGCATCGCTGAAGTCTTCTTTTGTGGCGGCCTCGACCTTGAAGGTGACGGGGAAGCCGTAATCGAACCATAGCGGCACGTCTTTGCGACGCACGGGCACGAGGCGGATCTCATCGAGCGGTGTGACTTCCGGCAGCGTGAGCGTGAGCGTTTTTTCGTCGTCGGCCTTGTCGGAGACGGCGCTGTGAAAGCCGAGTGTGCCGCCGCTTTGCGGAGCCACGGGCAGGCCGAGCGGCGTGGTCATGTCGATGAGATTTAGCCGCGTCCAGGCTCGCGGCGCGTTGCGGGAGCTGGAACTGGTAACGGTGGCGTCGAGCGCGAGATTGCGATCCCCAGAAAGCACGAGCATCTCGGCCATGGCGAGAATTTCCGGGCCATCGACCGACCACGGGTCGGTAGCGGTGAAGCGCGCGCGTTTGATGCGACGAGGCTCAAATCGCGCGACGACTGGAAAGCAGCCGGGATTGCGAAAATCTGATGCGGTCTGATCCAGGATGACGTGCGGCTGATTTTGCTCATCGAAGACCTCCAGCTTGAAGCGCACAGGGAAACCGTAGCCGGCCACAACGGCGTTCGCGCCCTTCGCCAGCGGCGGCACAAGCACGATGCTGTCCACCGACGCGGCCTCTTTGAGCGTGAGCTCGAACCAGCGCACGTCCTCCTCGGTGGTGTAGCCGGTCTTGAGGCCGATGCGGAGGCAACTGTTGATCAGCATGAGTTCGGGCAGCCTGGCGAGCTGCTGCTCACGCTCGTGGATGCCGGCGCTGAGTGTTTCCAGCTCTGACCATGACCAGAAGGCGAGCCGGTCCACCCAGCGCGAGTCCGCGCCCTGGGCGGGGGAGAACGACGAAATCAGAGCCGAGCAAAGCGAGACAGACAGCCAACGGCTGCCCCGAAGGGGAGAGCAAAGCGAATCAATGACGAATGACGAAACAAGCCGCGCGAGGGCGCGTGGCAGGTTGTGGGTGCTGGACCGCAGTCTCGTCATTCGGGCTTCGATATTCATTCGTCATTCGGAATTCGCCATTCGTCATTTCCAGCTCCTGCCTCACCTATTTTGGTGAGATGACGGAAACGCCCCATGGCGCACGATCTGCGCTGTCCACATCCGGCACCCACACTCATGAAGACCCTGCTCAAGCACCTGCTCTTTTTCACCATCATCGGCGTCTGCGCACCGGCCTTGGCTCAGGACGAGGAGAAGCCAAAGACGACGAAATTTGTCGTGCCGCCAGATGTGAACGGCAACAAGACGGTCATCGCGCTGCCGGAGACCCGGCGGCCGATCAAAGTGGGCGTTTACAGCGGACCTGGAGCGCCACAGAGCAGCGTGGATGCGGTGGTGAAGGTGATGAAGCCTTTCACCGAGGCCACGACGGTCATCCTCAGCGGTGAGGAGATCGGCACGCTGAACCTCAGCGCGTATGACGTGCTCGTTTTTCCTGGTGGCAGTGGCTCCGGCCAGTCGAAGGGCATTGGCGAGGCCGGATTGAAAAACGTGCGCGAGTTTGTGGGCAACGGCGGCGGCTATGTGGGCATCTGCGCGGGGGCTTACCTGGCGTGCTCGAATTTTTCGTGGGGACTCGGCATTCTGAACGCGGGCACGGTTTCCAGCAAATGGCGGCGCGGGCAGGCGATCCTCGACCTGGAGATGACGGAGGCAGGCAAGCCACTGCTGGGTGATGTACCAGGCGTTTTCAAGGTGCGCTACAACAACGGACCGATCCTGAAACCGTGGACCCGCACCGATCTACCCGCCTACACGCCGTTGGCGCTGTTTCGCACCGAGGTGGCAAAAAATGACACACCCGCTGGCGTGCAGGTTAATTCAGCAGCCCAGGCCATCGGCACGTTTGGCAAAGGACGTGTGTTCGTCTCCAGTCCGCATCCCGAAGGCACACCCGGCCTGGAGAATCTCATCCCACGCGGTGTCTTCTGGGCCGCAGGGGACAAGAAAGAAGCCGTGCTGCCATGATCCTGCGCGCCTTGGTCTTCATCTTCGCGCTGCTCGGTGTTGCGCAGGCGCAGAACGCCTACAAGTCGCCCTACAGCGTGAAATTTTCCTTCCCGGAGGAGGAACTCATCGGTGATCTGCTCAAAGGGCCGCGTTCGGATTGGAAAGATCATGCCAGCGTGCCTTTTCGTGATTGGTACAACCCGTCGAATCAAACGCGCTGGGGTTACTGGGGTCCGGCGATGCGGCATTTCGATCCACCAGCCGGTTTGGCGAAAAAATCGCCGCAGTGGTCGCGCGAGCGCGTGATCGCCACGGGCATGCGTTTCATCGGCTACAGCTACCAGCACCATCATGTGCCGGACTGGGACCCGCCCGCCGACTGGCCGTGTGATCCCGAGCAAAAGACACCGGTGGGGAAAGGCGTGGATTGCAGCAACTTCACCGGCTTCGTGTACAATCTCGCGCTTGGCATCCTTCCCTCCACCGGGATCAAAACACAGTCGGAAATGACCGAGGCCGCCGGCCCAGGCGCGGGCCGCAGCGTGCCGGTGAGGCGCGTTGAGCTGCCGAAAAGCCACGAGGATTTTTCCAATGCGTTGCTCACCGGCGATTTGCTCTTCGTGAAGAGCAACAAGGGCAACGTTTCGCATGTCGTGCTCTGGGTCGGCAAGATCGGCAACTCGCCTGAAGGGTTGCCGCTCATCCTCGACAGCACCGGTAGCGGAGCAACGGACTCGAACGGCGAAACCATCCCGGATGGCCTCCAGCTTCGCCCCTTCAAGCGGACAAGTTGGTATTTCACCCAGGCCAGCCATGTGCTGCGCATCATCCCGGAGGACTCCTAGCATTCATGAAGCTCCTGTGCGCCATTGTTGTCTTTGGCATGGTCTTCAGCAGTCATGCGGAAGATCTGGTGCCGGGAAACAGCGTCTTCGGGCAGCGCAACTTCATCGAATACGTCCCCGGCGAGCTGCCGCTCGTTATCGCCGCGCCGCATGGCGGCCGGTTGACGCCTGCGGAAATTCCAAACCGCACCAGCGGCGTGACGGACATTGATGCGAACACGCAGGAGCTGGCACGAACGATTGCGGCGGTGATTCATGCCGAAACGGGCCGCCACATCCATCTCGTGGTGTGCCGCCTGCACCGCAGCAAACTGGACGCGAATCGCGACCTCGCCGAGGCCGCGCAAGGCAACGCGCTGGCGGAGCAGGCGTGGCAGGAGCATCACGCGTTCATCGAAACTGCCTGTGAAGCAGCGGTGAGGCAGTTTAGCGTGGCATTTTTGATCGACCTGCACGGCCACGGGCATGCTGATCCGCGCGTGGAGCTGGGTTATCTGCACAACGCGCTTGATCTGGCAGATTGCGACGAGGCGTTGAATGAATCGACCTATGTAAACGCCAGCAGCCTGCGTTGGATCGTTGAACGCAGCGATTTAAGCCACGTTGACCTCCTGCGCGGCCCGCTGAGCCTCGGCGCGCTGCTTGAGGCGCGAGGATTTCCCGCCACGCCAAGTCCGCGCATGCGGGTGCCCACTGAGCCGTTCTTTCGTGGCGGTTACACCATCGCGCGGCATTGCAAGGCTGACAAAAACATCACCGGCCTGCAAATCGAGGCGAATCGCCCGCGCCTGCGAGACACGGCAGAGAACCGGCTGCGCTTTGCAAAGGCGCTGGTGAGCACCCTGCGAGAATACTTCCCCAAGCATCTTGGCATCAGCCTGTCCGGCGAGCCGAAGTCAAAGGAATGCCAGCGGGTGCAAGCGAGCCTGACTCCCGCGCAGTAGATCGCGCCAGCAACGTCCTCACCCATTTTGGTGAGGTGCCGCCTCAAGCCATGGCACCGCGACTGCTAAATCAATGCACACCCCTCAATGTGCATGGACCCCTCACTCAAAACAAACGCGCTTGCTTTGCTGGCGCCACAGCGCGGTCATTGGCGCGAATTTGCCGTCGCCCTCGTCATCACACTTGCCTTTTGCCAGGCTGCTTGGGCACAAACCACGACTTACTGGGATGGCAGCGACACTGGCGCGGGATCTTCCTGGGGTGTCTCTGCCAATTGGGCTGGCGATGTCATACCGCCGAATGCCAGCAACTCGCATGTGGTCATCGATAATCGCAATGGCACGGGCACCATCTCCACGCTGTCTATCAGCGCCGCACGGACACTGGGCACCATCACCTTTGACAACATCAACTCGAAACTGGCAACGACACTCAATGTGGACACCAATTTCTCCGGAACAACCGACCGCGTTCTCACCCTGCACGGCGGCATCACGCTGCAAAACGCGGACACCAGCGTCGTGTTTCGTGGCAATAACGGTGTGCTGACCATCCATTTGGCGGCAGACAATGTATTCGCCACCTCCTCAAACTCGCTGCTCAGGATCAATGACGAGGCGGTCGTGACAGGAGCCGGAAAAATCACCAAGACCGGCACGGGAACGCTATAGCTTGAAGGCACCAACTCGTACCTGGGCGGCACAGACATCAATAGAGGCACGCTTTGTTCAGCAGCACGGGGGGGCCTCGCCGTCGTTCCAGAGCCAACACGGACGTGCTTCACCATGATCGGCCTGATGGCGCTCGTTTTGCGCCGCAGGAGGTAGGTCCGGCGGCAGTTTCGCCAATATACGCGAGGCTTCTGCGGTGGACATTTGGCATGAAAGCCGCGTGTATGAGACGCGCCAACCGCGCGTTCCGACAATGACCAAACTTTCCTCCTCGAAACCCCTCAGCAAAAACATTCACCTTCAGCGCTGGGTCACCAAAATGGCCGCTCTGTGCAAACCGGACAAGATTCACTGGGTGGACGGCTCCAAGGCCGAGTACGACCGCCTCTGCGATGAAATGGTCGATGCAGGCACCTTCACACGCCTGAACCAGAAGCAATGGCCCGGCTGCTTCTACGCCAAGTCCGATCCGAGCGATGTGGCGCGCGTGGAAGAGCGCACGTTCATTTGCAGCAACGCCAAAGAAGGCGCGGGGCCGACGAACAACTGGATGAACCCCTTTGAGATGAAGGAGAAGCTCCGCAAGCTCTTCAACGGCTGCATGCGGGGCCGCACGATGTATGTGCTGGCCTTCAGCATGGGGCCGGTGGATTCGCCGATGGCGCAGATCGGTGTGCAGCTCACGGATTCACCGTATGTGGTGGTGAACATGCGCATCATGGCGCGCATCGGGAAGAAGGTCTTCGAGAAGATCGACAAGTCGAAGAAACGCGTCGTGCCGTGCATGCACACCGTCGGCGCACCGCTGAAAAAAGGCCAGAAGGACGTGGCCTGGCCGTGCAACAAGGAGAAGTACATCGTACATTTCCCCGAATCACGCGAGATCTGGAGCTACGGCAGCGGTTACGGCGGCAACGCCTTGCTCGGCAAGAAGTGCTTCGCGCTGCGCATTGCCTCCGCGATGGCTCGTGATGAAGGCTGGATGGCCGAGCACATGCTCATCCTTGGCGTCGAAGATCCGAAGGGAAAAAAGACGTATGTGGCCGCCGCCTTTCCCAGCGCCTGCGGCAAAACCAACTTCGCCATGCTGATTCCGCCGAAGTACTTTGCGGACAAGGGTTGGAAGATCTGGACCGTGGGCGATGACATCGCGTGGATCAAACCCGGCGCGGATGGGCGGCTCCATGCGATCAATCCTGAGGCTGGATTCTTCGGTGTGGCTCCTGGAACGAGCGACAAGACGAACCCAAATGCCATGGCCTCGCTGCGGAAGAACACCATCTTCACCAACGTGGCGCTCACGCCTGATGGTGGCGTGTGGTGGGAAGGCATGACTGACACGCCGCCCGCCAAATGCACCGACTGGCAGGGCAATCAATGGACGCCAGAAATCGCCAAGGAGAAAGGTGTCAAGGCCGCGCATCCGAACTCACGCTTCACCGCGCCCGCCTCGCAGTGCCCCACGATTGATCCCGATTGGGAAAAACCCGAAGGCGTGCCGATCAGCGCGATCATTTTCGGCGGTCGCCGTGCCACCACGATGCCGCTCGTGTATCAGGCCTTCAACTGGAGCGGCGGTGTGTACACCGGCGCGACGATGGGCAGCGAAATGACCGCCGCCGCCGCGGGAACCATCGGCAAGGTGCGCCGCGACCCGATGGCCATGCTGCCCTTCTGTGGCTACAACATGGGCGACTACTTCCGCCACTGGATCAGCATGCAGCGCAACCTGAGCGAAACACCGCGCGTCTTTAATGTGAACTGGTTCCGCAAGGACGCCGACGGCAAGTTCCTCTGGCCCGGCTTCAGCGAAAACATGCGCGTGCTCAAGTGGATCGTCGATCGCTCCAACGGCCACGGCAAATCCAAGGAAACGCCCATTGGCTGGGTGCCGCATTACTCGGATATCGACTGGAAGGGCCTCGATTTCTCGAAGGAGAAGTTCGAGGAGCTGCAGCACTTCGACCGCGCCGCCTGGCGGCAGGAAATCCTCTCGCATGAGGAGCTGTTCCTCGATCTGAAGACGCATCTGCCCAAAGAGCTGATCTACGAGCGCGAGCTGCTCATCTGCCGGATGTAGTTTGTCCTGGTCTTCAAGCGGCCCAACAGAGCGGAGGCATGACCTCCGCTTACCTCTGACCACCGCGCAAACGGGTGGTTGTATTGTCGCGTTCTGCAAGTCTGTTTCCGGCGGTCCGTTGTGGTGACGGTCTGGCAGCCGACATGAAACCATCCTCCAAGACGAAAAAGAGCCAGATCAAAGGCGGCCGGAAAGCCGCGCTTTCGCGTCCAGCGCCCGCAGTGACAAGGCTTGCGCAAACAGAACTGGCGCTTCGAGAAAGCGAGGAGCGCTACCGGCGCATCGTGCAAACTGCGGAAGAGGGCGTCTGGACGATCAATGCCGCGTCACTGACCGACTACGTCAATCCAAAGATGGCTCAGATGATGGGCTACAAGGCGGAGGAGATGATCGGGCGGCCGATCGACGATTTTTTGGACGACGAAGGGCGCGCCATGCTGGCCCGGCTGATCAAACGCCGCAAAGGAGGCATTGCCGAGCAGTTTGAGTTCAAATACCTGCGCAAGGACGGCTCCGAGCTGTGGGCCTTTGTCTCCACCAATCCCATCACAGATGCCAACGGCGTCTATGTGGGCGCGATGGCGCTGCTCACGGACATCAGTGCGCGCAGAGAGGCGGAGACGGCGATGCGTGAAAGCGAGGCACGTTACCGCCTGCTGGCCGATCACTGCGACGACATTGTGGGTCTCAACGACACGAAAGGGAACCGGCTCTACATCAGCCCGTCTTATTATCGCAAGACGGGTTGGACACCAGAAGACCTGCAAAGCAGTGATTGGCGCTCCCGCATTCATCCAGACGATATCGAAACCGTCGAACGAGCACGCCTCCAAAACCTGGCAGGCAAGGCCACCCGGATCGAGCATCGCACGAGCTGCAAAGATGGTTCCTGGATCTGGTGTGAAACAAACTGCAAACCACTTACTGGACCTGATGGCAAAGTTTGGCGTCTGCTCGTCTGGTCGCATGACATCACGGATCGAAAGCAAACTGAAATCGAGTTGGCCCATGTCGCCAATTTACTGCTGCGCACGGGTGAAATCGCGAAAATTGGTGGTTGGGAGCTGGATTTGAAAACCTCAAAGCTTGTCTGGTCACTGGAGACTTGCCGCCTTTTTGAAGTCGATGTTCCAGAGGCACCTTCCCTTGAAGGAGCGATTAACTATTATGCTCCGGAAGCGCGGCCAATCATTCGGGCGGCCGTGAATTCCGCGATTGAGAAAGGCACGCCTTATGATTTGGAATTACGCGTGATCAGCGCCAAGGGGCGCCCCTTTTGGGCGCGATCCCAAGGCGCCCCCGTTTTCGAAGGTCATCAAATCATCAAATTGATCGGCACGTTCCAAGACATCTCCGATAAAAAAGAGGCGGATATAGCCTTGCGAGAAAGCGAGGAGAAATTCCGTGCCATCTTTGATCAGGCCGCCGTGGGTGTTGCGATACGCGACAGCTTCACCGGCAAATTCCTGAACATTAACGACCGGTATTGCGAGATCATCGGATTGCCCCGAAAGAAAATCCTGGAGCGGAGTTTCATGGACTTCGTGCATCCCGATGATCTGCAAATTGACTTGGAGCAGATGCAGAATCTCAGAGATGGCAAGATCAGCCATTTCACCATGGAGAAGCGCTACCTGCGTGCCAAAGGCCCGGTGGTATGGGTCAGCCTCACCGTCTCGCCGCTGTGGAAGCCTGGTGAGGCACCGAGCCACCACATTGCCGTGGTCGAACACATCACCGATCGCAAGCTTGCTGAGGCAAAGTATTTACGTGAACTCAAGTTCAACGAGACGCTCGTCGATCACACTTCCGTGATCATTGTATTGTTGGATCGCCAAGGACGCATGGAACACGTGAATCAGGCCACGGTGGACATCCTCGGCTACAGCCGGAAGGAATTGCTTGGACGTACGCCATGGGCTGTCGGCATTATGGACCCCGAGGAAAAACTGCGAGCAATGGAGCGGCTCCAAGTCCTACTCAAAGGTGGTGGCTCCAATCCACCGCGAGAAACCATCCTCAAAGCCAAGGATGGTAAGCCTCATGTGTTCTCCCTTTCGAGCGTCGCCACCAACGCGCCAGACGGCACGGTTGACCGCATCATCGTGACCGGAACCGACCTCACCGAGCGCAACCGCATGCAGCGGGAGATTCTCAAAATTTCCGAGCAGGAGCAGGCGCGCATCGGGCACAATCTTCATGATGGCGTCGGACAAACGATGACCGGTGTCGCGACCCTCATTGAGGCGCTGGAAAGCGAGCTGGAAGGCCGGCAGCGAGACAGTGCCGAGCGCATCCGACAGCTCATTCAACAGGCGATCCAGGAAGTCCGCCGAATGTCCCACAGCATGTCTCCAGCCGCGGTGAAGAATCGTGGTCTGGGCGGCGTGCTGCAGTTGCTCGCCGAAACCATCCGCATCAATCACCGCACCCAATGCGTCTGTGAAGTCGATTCAAGTGTTCACATTCGTGACTCGGAGATGGAGACCCACATTTACCGCATCGCCCAGGAGGCCGCCAACAACGCCATCAGGCACGGCAAACCCGCCAAAATCTCCATTTCTCTCAAACGTCACTCGGACAGGGAATGCGTTCTGACCATTGAGGACGATGGTTCCGGCATCAGCAAAGCCAGCCGCAAGGCCGGCCATGGGATCGGCATGCAAGTCATGGACTACCGGGCAAATCTCATTGGTGGCAGCCTTAAAATTGCCGCCAAGCCACGCCGTGGCGTGAGGGTGACCTGTCGCTTTCCTTGCGACAGCAGTCAGGCCCGCAAGCCCTGATTCCCGACAGGCTGGAGAAGAGGTGTTCGCGACTCTGCTTTGAAATTCGGGAGCGAAAATTTGAAAGCCCGCCTATCGTCACGGCTCATGAATCGTGAACCGGACGCCATCCGCCCCACCCACGTCGAGGTGAACCTCGGCTCTATCGCGCAGAATTTTGACGCGATCCGGGCGCATGTCGGCACGGCGGAGGTGATGCCGGTGGTCAAGGCGAACGCGTATGGACACGGCCTCGTCGAGGTGGCGCGGCATCTGGCGGCGCATGGGGCAGGGTGTTTCGGCGTGGCCTTGCTTGAGGAAGCCGTCGCCCTGCGGCAGGCAAGCATCACGGTGCCGATTCTGGTGTTTGGCGGCGTCGCGACACGACAGATCCCGCAGTTCATCGCGCATGATCTGATGATGTCGGCGTCGTCCATCGACAAGCTGCGACAGATTGACGAGGCGGCCGCAGCGGCCAGGACGAAAGCACGCGTGCATTTGAAGATCGACACCGGCATGGAGCGCATTGGCGTGCATTGGTACAGCGCGGAAAAGCTGCTGGAGGCCAGCCTGGGCTTCGCCAACGTCGAGGTGGCCGGAATTTATTCGCACTTCGCCAGCTCGGACGCGGAAGACCTCTCGGCGGCGCGGACGCAGCTCACTCGATTCCTCGAAGTGCTCGAATTTTATCCCAAACGTGGCCTGAAGCCGCCACAGCGGCACATCGCAAACTCCGGCGGCATTTTGCAGCTTCCCGAGAGCCATCTCGACCTCGTGCGACCAGGGATCATGCTCTACGGCGTGTATCCGTCGCGTGAAACGGCGCAAACGGTCGCGCTCAAGCCAGCGCTGGGCTGGAAATCACAAGTGGTGTATTTCAAGGTCGTGCAGCCAGGCAACGCGGTGAGTTATGGAGGCACCTGGGCCAGCGATCATCCGGTGCGCGTCGTCACCGTGCCCGTGGGCTATGGCGACGGGTATTTCCGCGCTCTGTCCAATCGCGGGCAGGTCATCATTCGCGGCGAGCGGCATCCTATTGTGGGCCGTGTGTGTATGGACCAGTTCATGGTGAATCTCGAATGGGGCACGGCCTACAACGGCGACGCAGTGACGATCATCGGCGACTCCATCACCGCGCAGGACGTGGCCGACTGGGCGGGCACGATCCCGTATGAAGTGCTGACGAACATCAACGCCCGCGTGCCGAGGCTTTACCTCCAGTCCTGAGCCTCAAACCGCGACACTCAGGCGAAACGGCGCGGGGCGGAACACCACGGGCGCGTTCAGCTCCGCTAGCTCTCCATCCAGTTCCACCGGCGTCTCGCCCGCGTCCGAGGTCACGGTGAACTCGCAGGCCTGGAGGTAGTCGAGGTATTCGCACTCCTGGTAGCCGTCCAGCAGCATGCCGCGCAACAGTTGCAGGAACTCCAGCCCGCCGAGGCCGCGGAAGATGATCAAATCGAGCTTCCCATCCGTGTTCGACGCGTCGCGGAACAGCGGGAACGGCCCACCGTAGTGCTTGCCATTGCCGATCAGCACCACGGTGCCGAGCAGCGGCGCTTTGCCATCAATCTGCACGCTGAGCGTGGGCGGCGGGCGCATCAGCACGTTCACGGCACTCATCACATAACTCAGCGGGCCAAATCTCTTCTTCGCCTCCCACGAGGTCTCCTGCACGATCTGGGCGTCGAGCCCCACCCCGGCGAGCTGGGCGAAGTACATGTCATTCGCCATCCACAGATCGACCTCACGGCGCTGGCCGGAGGTGATTTCGCGCCAGCAGCCTTCGATGTCCCGGCCCGGCAGCTTCAGCTCCACGGAAAACACATTCATCGTGCCGAGTGGCAAAACCCCGAGCGTCGTGTGCTTTTCTCCGGGTTGGCGGAGGGCATTCGCGCGGCAGAGGCCTTGCAGCACCTCGTTCATCGTGCCGTCGCCACCGGCGGAGACGACGAGTTCGTGGCCTGCTGCGGCCAGTTTTTCAGCAATGAGGGCTGCGTCGCCAGGCCCGGTCGTCAGATGCAGCTCCGGCTCTGGGGAAAGCCTGCGCAGGGCATGTTCGAGCGCGGCGGCTTTCGTGCTGCGGGCGGCGGGGTTTAAAATGACCGGAATGGGCATGGCGGGGGCGCATGAATGGCACGCGGAGACCGCTTGGCAAAGCAACAAGGCCGTGAGCTTGTGAAACTTTTCACAAAATCGGGTTGCCGCACCCCTCCCCGCTCCGATAATCGCCCGAACGCCCCCTTTTCCCCTTCGCTCATGCCTGCCCCCGCCGAAGCTCCCGCCCCCGTCGCCGCCCCCCCTCCGGTCGATCTCGTGAATGTGCAGATCGACGGCGTCTGGCACAAGTTCCCCAAAGGCACGCGCATGATCGAGGCGTGCAAGCAGGCCAAGTCAGAAGTCCCGCACTACTGCTACCACCCGAAGCTCTCGTCCCCCGGCAACTGCCGCATGTGCCTCGTCGAGATGGGCATGCCGCCGCGTCCCGCGCCCGGCACCGAGCCGGAGAAAGACGAGCACGGCATGCCGAAAATCGGCTGGATGCCGCGTCCGGTCATCGCCTGCGCGAACACCGTCGCCGAAGGCATGGGCATCCGCACCGAAAGCGTCCTCACGCAAGAATGCCGCAAGGGCGTGATGGAATTCCTCCTCATCAATCACCCGCTCGACTGCCCCATATGCGACCAGGCTGGCGAGTGCCGCCTCCAGGAGTTCAGCGTCGAGCACGGCAAAGGCGAGAGCCGCTTCCGCGAAGACAAGGTCAAGAAGCCGAAGAATGTCGATATCGGCCCCCGAGTGCGCCTGGATGACGAGCGCTGCATCATGTGCAGCCGCTGCATCCGCTTTACCGCTGAGATCGCCGACGATCCTGTGCTCGGCTTCACCGAGCGCGGCAGCCACACCACGCTCGCCGTGCATCCCGGCAAGCGCCTCGAAAACAACTACTCGCTCAACACGGTGGACATCTGCCCCGTCGGCGCTCTCACCAGCAATGATTTCCGCTTCCAGCAGCGCGTGTGGTTCCTCACCGAGACGAACAGCATCTGCACCGGTTGCGGTCGTGGCTGCAACATGGAAATCGGCGCCCGTGGCGACACGATTTACCGCCAGACACCGCGCGATAACAATGACGTCAACTCCACTTGGATGTGCGACAGCGGCCGTCTCGACTTCCACTTCGTGAACAGCGAGTTCCGCCTCACCGACCCGATGATCAAAACTGGCGGCAAGCACAACATTGCCACATGGAAGGCCGCGCTGAGCAACATCGCCACCGCTTTGGCCGGCAAGAAGGGCGAGGAGATCGCCATCATCGCCAGCGCCCGCATGACGAACGAGGAATTGTTCTTCGTGAAGCATCTCGCCGCCCAGCTCGGTACCACCAATGTCGATGTCATCCCACGCACCGGCGGTTCGGATAATTACCTCCGTGCCGACGACCTCAATCCGAACACCAACGGCGCCAAACTCATCCTTGGCATCGAACCCGGCGCTAAAATCGCCGAAATCACCGAAATGATGAGCCGTGGCCGCCTCCGCGCCGTTCTCGCCCTCGGTGAAAACCTGCTCAAAGTCGGCTTCGCCCAGCGTGATCTCGAAAAAGTGCCCTTCATCGCCACTTTGCACCTTCTGGCCAACGCCAGCGCCGAACTCAGCAACGTTGTCCTGCCCGGCACCGCCTATGCCGAAAAGCGCGGCAGCATGATCAACGTCACCGGCCGACTCCAGCGCCTCAACAAGGCCGTCAAAGCCCCTGGCAACGCCCGCGACACCTGGGAAATCCTCCGCGACCTCATCGTCGCCCTCGGTGGCTCGAATGGCATCCATACCATCGAAGACGTCTTCAAACGCCTCGCCGCCGAAGTTCCCGCGCTCAGCAACCTCACTTTCTCCAAGATTGGTGACCAAGGCGTTCAAGTGCTCGAAATATCCGAGAAAATCCCGCTGCTGGAGCGCGAGAAAGAGCGCAAGGCGAAGGGCATCATCGTCGGTTGAGTGTGGGGCCGTGCGCCTGTAACCATAGGCTGCATGCTACCTTCCACTTCGCCACGTCCCGAACTCCTCTCTCCCGCCGGAAACTGGGATTGCGCCCGCGCGGCGGTCGCGAACGGGGCGGATGCGATTTACTTTGGCATGCCGCGCTTCAATGCGCGCCTGCGGGCGGATAACTTCACGGAGGAAGACCTGCCGGAGCTGATGAAGTTCCTCCATGCGCATGGGGTGAAGGGTTATGTGGCCTTCAACACGCTGATCTTCACCAAAGAGCTGCCGGATGCCGAAACGCAGCTTCGTTTGCTCGAAAGCAGCGGTGTGGATGCGGTAATCGTGCAGGACCTCGGCCTCGCACGCATGGTGAAGGCGCTCACGCCCGGCCTGCGGCTGCATGCGAGCACGCAGATGACGATCACCTCGCCTGAAGGCCTCGAATTCGCCAAGCAACTCAACATCGACCAAGCGGTGCTGGCTCGTGAGCTTTCGCTGCGCGAACTGGAGCGTTTCAAGGACGCGCATGTGCCGCTGGAAGTGTTTGTGCATGGCGCGTTATGCGTGGCTTACTCGGGTCAGTGCCTCACGAGCGAGTCGCTCGGCCGCCGCAGTGCGAACCGCGGCGAATGCGCGCAGGCCTGCCGCATGCCGTATGAAATGATCGTTGATGGCGAACAGCGCGACCTCGGCGACAAGCGCTACTTGCTTTCGCCTCAAGACCTCGCCGCTGTGGATGAAATCCCGCGCTTGATCGAGCTGGGCATTCGCAGTTTCAAAATCGAAGGTCGCCTCAAGACGCCGGAATACGTCGCCGGTGTCACGCAGGTGTATCGCGCGGCGATTGATCGTGCGCTGGCCGGAAAACCGGCGCCCGCGACGGAAGACGACCGCTACGCGCTCGAAATGACCTTTTCACGCGGCCTTTATCCCGGCTGGATGCATGGCGTGAATCACCAGGAACTCGTCGGAGCCTATTACGGTAAGAAACGCGGCCCGTATGTCGGCCAGGTCACACGCATTCTCGGTGCGGACACGCTGGAGCTTGATGAATTGCACATCGCCATGAAGCCGGGCGACGGTGTGGTCTTGGAGAACCTTGCCGACACCAATTACGAACAAGGCGGCAGTGTTTATGAGATGCGCGGCAACGCCTTGAGCTTCCGCCATGGTCATTTCCGCATGGAGGATGTCAAAATCGGCATGCGCGTCTTCAAAACCAGCGATCCCGCGCTCAATCGCTCGCTACGGCAGTCGTTTGAAGGTGATCTGCCCATTCGCAAGCAGCATCAGCTTG
This sequence comes from Prosthecobacter sp., assembly GCF_044232965.1. Taxonomy (GTDB): domain Bacteria; phylum Verrucomicrobiota; class Verrucomicrobiia; order Verrucomicrobiales; family Verrucomicrobiaceae; genus Prosthecobacter. The sequence continues at coordinate 127,906 of NZ_JBIIKX010000005.1, read as the reverse complement.
ATCTCCACGTCACTGGCAAGGCTGGCGAGCCTCTCGTCGTGCGCAGCGGCGCTCATCAAATCGCCTCCGCCATGCCCTTGCAGGCCGCGATGAAGCGCCCACTGACACCGTCCGCATTCATCGAGCAGTTCAGCCGCCTCGGCGGCACGGAGTTTGAACTCGGCAGCGTGGATTTCCAGGTCGAGGGCGAAGTGATGCTGCCGATCAGCGAGCTGAACCGCATGCGACGTGAGTTGGTGACGCTTTGGAGCGGCGACGACTCGTCGCCAAAAAAACCTGAACGAAGCCTGGTGACACTCGAAAGCCTCATGCCCGCTCGTGGGAAAGGCGACGAATCGTCGCCACTCCATATCCATGCCTTGTGCCGCACGCAGGAGCATGTGGAGGCGGCACTCGTGCTGGGCATCCCGCGTCTCTACCTCGACTTCGAGGACATCCGTCGCTACGCGGACGCGGTGAAGCACATCAAAGCCGCCAGCGACACGGCGCAGGTCTGGCTTGCGACGCCACGCATTCAAAAATCCGGCGAGGCGGGCTTCTTCAAGCTCATCCAGCGCGCGGAGCCGCATGGCGTGCTCATTCGTAATCTCGGAGCCATGTCGTTCTTCCAGGATGCGGGCATCCCAATGACGGGCGATTTCTCGCTCAACGTGGCGAATCCGCTCACGGCGGAGATTTTGAAAAAGGCCGGGCTGGAGCGGCTGACCATCAGCTATGATCTCAACATCGAGCAGGTCGTCGATTTGCTCGCCGCCGCGCCGCCGTCGTGGTTTGAGCTCACGCTGCACCAGCACATGCCGATGTTTCACATGGAGCACTGCGCTTTCGCGGCGTTTTTGAGCAAGGGAACCGATTTCACGAACTGCGGGCGTCCTTGTGACCGCCATCGCGTGCATCTGCGCGACCGAGTAGGCATGAACCATCCGCTCAAAGCCGATGTCGGATGCCGCAACACGCTCTTCAATGCCGTGGCGCAAACTGGGGCGCAATTCTTCTCCGAGCTGCGTGATTTTGGTCTGAGCTGCTTCCGCGTCGAACTGCTCGAAGAAGACGCCGACGAGGCGATGATCGTCCTGCGCACCTACCAGGAGCTTTTGGCCGGTCAGCGCGATGGCGACGAGATCTGGCGCGATCTGAAGGCCCAGAGCCAGCTCGGCGTGACGCGCGGGACATGGACCGAGATGGCTTAACCGCGCAGAATTCATCTTCTGACTGGCCTTCCGGGCGCGGATGTGAAAAATCGCGCCATGAAATACATCCTCGCACTCGACCAAGGCACCACCAGCTCACGCGCCATTTTGTTCAACCACGAGGGCGGCATCGTGGCGACGGCACAGAAGGAGTTTCGGCAGATTTTCCCCAAACCGGGCTGGGTGGAGCATGACGCGCAGGAAATCTGGGCCACGCAGGCCGGGGTTGCGGCGGAAGTGTTGCAAACCGCGCGCGCCAAGGCGGCGGATGTGGCCGCCATCGGGATCACGAATCAGCGCGAGACGACCGTGGTGTGGGATCGCAAGACCGGGAAGCCGGTTTGCAACGCCATCGTCTGGCAGGACCGCCGCACGGCCTCGATCTGCGACAAGCTGCGTGCGCAGAAGCTCGACAAGCTCATCCAGCGCAAGACTGGCCTCGTCGTCGATGCCTACTTCTCCGCCACGAAGGTGCAGTGGATGCTGCAAAATGTGAAAGGATTGAAAGCCCGCGCTGCGAAGGGCGAACTCGCCTTTGGCACCATCGACACCTGGCTGCTGTGGAACCTCACCGGCGGCAAGGTGCATGCCACCGATGTCAGCAACGCCTCACGCACGATGCTCTACGACATTCGCAAGGGCGATTGGGACGATGAACTGCTGAAGATCTTCGGCGTGCCGCGCTCCATGCTGCCGGAGGTGAAGGATTCGAGCGGCGTGTTTGGCTCGACCTCGCTGCTCGGCGGCAGCATTCTTGTCGCGGGCATTGCGGGGGATCAGCAGTCGGCGTTGTTCGGTCAGGTCTGCACGAAACCGGGCATGGTGAAGAACACCTATGGCACCGGTTGCTTCATGCTGATGAACACCGGCACCAAGCCCATCGCCTCGAAGAACAAACTGCTCACCACCGTCGCTTGGCGCATCGGCGGGCGCACCGAATACGCACTGGAAGGCAGCGTGTTCATCGCCGGGGCGGCGATTCAGTGGCTGCGCGATGGTTTGGGCATCATCAAAAAATCCACCGATGTCGAAGCGCTCGCCGCGAGCGTGCCGGACACGGGTGGCGTCTATCTCGTGCCCGCGTTTGCCGGTCTCGGCGCTCCGCATTGGGATGCGTATGCGCGTGGCACGCTCGTGGGCATGACGCGCGGCACCACGGCGGCGCACATCGCGCGTGCGGCGCTGGAAGGCATCGCCTTGCAGGTCATGGACATCTTGAAGGCCATGGAGGCCGATGCGGGCATCAAGCTGAAGGAACTCCGCGTCGATGGCGGCGCGTGCGTGAACAACCTGCTCATGCAAATGCAGTGCGACCTGCTCGGCGTGCCCGTCGTGCGTCCGAAAGTGAATGAAACCACCGCGCTCGGTGCCGCCTGTCTCGCCGGACTTGCCGTCGGCTTCTGGAAGAACGTGGCCGACATCGCGAAGCACTGGCAGATGGATCGCAAATTCAAACCGGCCATGAAAGCTGCCGCCCGCGCCAAAATCACGGCGGGTTGGAATCGTGCGCTTGGCCGCGCGAAGGCGTGGGAGTTGAAGCAGGAAGGATGATGTGCCAGACTCCCGCCATGAACGCCCTGCTTTCCATCCCGAAGGTCAAAAACCAGACGGTCTTCAACATCGACCGCTGGGAGAAGATCGGGCGCGATCCAATGGTCCGCAACTGGCCGGGCAGGGTGGAAACTGACCGCTACGGAAACACGATTATGATGTGCTACACCGAATTCTCTCATGGCGGCAAACAATACGACCTCGCCAAGCTCATCGAGATGCATGCGCCTGCCGGCAAAGTGACTGTCGAGTGCCCCATCTCCACAAGTGAGGGCATCAAGGTCGCAGATGTGGTGTGGCTCTCGAAGAAGCGGCTTGTGCAGGTGGGTGGCCGCGTGGCGCTCAAGGGTGCGCCGGAGATTTGCGTCGAGGTTGTTTCTCCTGGCAACAAGCGTGGCGAGATCGAGGAAAAGCGCCGCCTCTACTTCGAAGCGGGTGCCAAGGAAGTCTGGGTGTACGACCGTCGTGGACGGCTGCTGTTCTTCCTCAAAGACGAGCCAGAAAAGGCCGCCGCATCACTGCTCTGCCCGAAGATGCCACGCAGCTTAAGCATTGACTGACCATGCGACATAACGCGTGGATCAATCCGCCCTGTCCGTTGCTGCCGGAGGAGAATCGTCATTACGATCACACGGACATTGAGGAGCTGGGCAGCGAGCGTGGGCCGTTATTCTATGAAACGGCACTGCATTACGCGCAGAGCCTGTGGCGCGAGGGTTTTCCGGCCAAAAGCATCCTGCTCATCAACCGGGCGCTCTCGTTGCCGTTGAAGGCGAGCGAACCCATTCTGGCGAAATGGCCGCTGCCGTATGCGGCGCTCGTGTGGGTCATGCAGAGCCGTGTGGAAGGCCAGTTTATCGGCAATCCGCGCCGCCACTGGCAGCATCTGGCCACGCGCATGGTCGAGCCGAACAAGGAGCTGCGCACCTGGCGTGCCTGGGCCTGCTGGTATCTTGCCAAAACCGTGCTGCCGGAGGCAGATTTCCCATCCGACCAAAAACAAATCCGCGAGGAGCAGATTGTGGAGCCGACGCACGAGCAAATCGCCGATCATTTGCAGAGACTCTCACCCGCCAACGATCTCGAATTCTGGCAGCGCACGCTGGAGTCGATCCAGGGCGTGAAACAGCCGCTCCACTCGCGCATCCGCCGCATCGGGCCGGAGGAACTGCCCATGGTGCAGCAGCTCGGGCATGCCATCTGGCTTGCGTATTATCCTGGCATCATCAGCGTCGAGCAAATTCGCTACATGCTCTCCGTCTGGTATCAGCCCGGCAACATGGCGCACGAGATGCAGGCGCGTGACGTGTGGTATGCGCTGGTCGAGGTCGAGGAGCGCGGGGCGGTCGGCTACATCTCGTTTGAAAAGCTCGCCTTGGAGCCTGTGCTCTTCATCAACAAACTCTACCTCCTGCCCGAGGTGCATGGCCACGGCCTCGGTGGCCTCACCCTGCGCTGGGCCGAGGACCGCGCCCGCGACTTGCGCTGCAAACTCGTGCGCCTGCGCGTGAACAAACGCAACGCTCCCGCCATCCGCGCCTACCTCCGCCACGGCTTCCACTTCACCGAAGACGTATGCAGTGACATCGGCAGTGGCTTTGTCATGGATGACTATGTGATGGAGAAGGAGATTGGAGGCTATTTATGAAGCAACAATGGAGAGGAATTTTTCTGCTTGTAGGGGGGGCGCTTTTGCTGGCCTATATGTTCCACTGCGTCAGTGATCCGGGTCCTGAAATGCATGCCCACATCGTGATACCAGCGATATCGAATTTAAATCATGCCCTTTTGAATCGAACGGCAACCGACTCCAACTTTGTGCCCGCAGAAGACTTTTGGAGCATGATCGAACAGCTTGGTAGAGATCCTGATGAAATGGCCGCCAAACTTCAATACGGAACTCTTTATTATCGCGGTGGGCGACTTGAGTCCAGAAAGGACACAGTCCGTTTTCTCTATGCTTCTGATTTTGGCTCAGCCGCTTACTTTACCGACGGGTCTAATACAGAATTCAATCTCAGTTCCAAAGTGTTTTTGAGTGAGGATGGTAAAGCCATGCCGGCGAAATGAGGGTTCCGTTCGGGGGGGGGATTCGATCTAGTGTAGTGGTTCCACCCGACCTGTTCTTTGTGAATGTCCTTCGAATGTTCGCACATGCAGCGCATTTGTCTGGGAGGGAGCGCACGCGTCCCGCGTGCAGACTTCAGCGTCCCCGCTGAAGGACATTGCAAGACATGGTAGCATCCTAGAACGTCGAATCAGGAGTCGCTGATCCTCGGACGGTTTCCCGCGAGGACGCGGGAAACAGCACGCGGGACGCGTGCGCTCCTGTTGACACTGCCACTCACGCATTCCATCTCACGCGGTGATTCCACTCGACCTGTCTCTCGCCGAAGTTCCCAGCCTGCCTGCGCATGCGGCGCGGCTTTTGGCGAGGGAGGGGATCAAAACGGTGGCGGATGTGGTGTGGCATCTGCCATTTCGGCATGAGGATCGGCGGCAGATGCAGGCGCTGGCGTTTCAGGCGGGGCTGCTGCCGTCGTGCCATCATGTTTTGGTGACGAAGACGGGGAACAAGTTCTTTGGCGGCCGTTCCGGGGTGTTTGAGGCGGTGGTGCGGCATGCGACGGGGCTGCTGGGCCAGCAGCTCACGCTGAAGTGGTGGAACATGCCGTTCATGAGCCGGGTTTTGGCCGAAGGGCAGGAATTGATCGTCTATGGAGTGATCAAGGACTCGAAAGGCCGGCTGAGCATGTCGCACCCGGAGTATGAGATCGTCAAAGGCGGGGCGGATGACGATGCGGAGCAGATTCACACCGGGCGCATCACGCCGATCTACCGTTTGAAGGGAGCGATGACGCAAAAGGCGCTGCGGGTGGCAGCGTGGCATGTGTGTCAGGCGCTGCCGGGGGCGTTTTGCGAGGATCTGCTGCCGACGCCGAGTGCGGAAGGCGAGTTCGCAGGCCTGACGCGCTCACTGGCGCTGCGGGAGGGGCATTTTCCTGCAAGCATGGAGAAACTGGAGCAGGCGCGGCGCTATCTGGCGCTGGAGGAGTTCTACGGCTACCAGCTCCGCGTGGCGCGGCGCAAGCGGCGCGTGATCGAATCGGGCGGGCGCAAACAAATCGGCACGGGCGAGTTGCTGCGCGATTTTTTCAACGAACTGCCTTTCCAGCTCACGACGGCGCAGCAGCGCTGCCTGGAGGAGATTCATCGCGACATGGCCTCCGGCGCGCCGATGAACCGCCTGCTGCACGGCGATGTGGGCAGCGGCAAAACGGTGGTGGCCTTCGCGGCGATGCTGAGGGCGGTTGAATCCGGTCGTCAGGCCGTGCTGATGGCTCCCACGCAGATTCTGGCCGAACAGCATGCGATCAATGCGCGAAAGTGGCTGGAGCCGCTGGGCCTGCGCGTGGCGTTGCGGACGGGATCCAAGCGCGAAGACGGTGATGGCTTGGAATTGATGGAGAGGAGCGCACGCGTCCCGCGTGCTGGTTCCCGCGTCTCGCGGGAAACTCACCCGGCGTCCTCGCAAGAAACCCGCTACTCCCGCAGACGATTGCCGCACTTCGAGCGGCCCTGGGCGAAGTACTTCGTCACGTTCAGCACGGCGGCGAGACGCAAGCTGCCGGAAAACGCCAGGCAGATCGTACTGGATGCGATCCGCCACTTTCACGGGAATCGCTACCACCTCTATGCGGCATGCGTGATGCCAGATCACGTCCACATGCTCATTGAGCCTGCGATTAGCGAACGTGAGCCTGGAGCCGATGCACCGGTGTTTCATAAGCTGGCGGACATTCTGCATTCGCTCAAATCCTTCACGGCGCATGAGATTGTGAAGGCAGGATGGCAGGATCAGCGGGTGTGGGAGAAGGAGTCGTTTGACCGGCTGATCCGTTCGGAGGCGGACTTGCGGGAGAAATTTGAGTATATTGTGGGGAATCCGCAGGAGGCGGGGCTGGTGGGACCGGAGGAAGAGTATGCATGGCTCTGGCCGTCAGGGGACGGTGCTCCGCGAGACGCGGAGCACGGCACGCGGGACGCGTGCGCTCCATCGATCGTCATCGGCACGCACGCGCTGCTGCATGATGCGGAGCTGATGCACAACACGGGGATCGTGATCATCGACGAGCAGCACAAGTTTGGCGTGGCGCAGCGGGCGAAGCTGATTCGCAAGGGTGACACGCCGGATGTGCTGGTGATGACGGCCACGCCGATCCCGCGCACGCTGACGCTGACGATCTACGGCGATCTGGAGGTCTCGACGATCGACCAAAAGCCGCGTGATGGCGTGAAGATCATCACGAAGGTGCGACCGAAGACGAAACTGAAGGATGCGGCGAATTTTTTGCGCGAGCAGATCGAGGAAGGCCGCCAGGGCTACATCGTGTATGCGCTGATTGATGAATCCGAGAAGCTGGAGGCCGGTGCGGCGACAAAAGGGCATGAGGAATGGTCCAAACTGCTCGCACCTTGCGAAGTCGGGCTGCTGCACGGTCGGATGAGCGCGGAGGAGAAGGAGGATGTGATGAAACGCTTCCGCGCGGGCAAGCTGGACGCGCTGGTTTCGACGACGGTGATCGAGGTGGGCATCGACGTGCCAAACGCAACGGTCATGTTCATTCACGACGCGGGCCGGTTTGGGCTGGCGCAGCTTCATCAGCTTCGCGGGCGCATTGGGCGCGGGGCGCACACGAGCTATTGTGTGCTGTTTGTGGAGGACAAGGACGAGGAGAACCGCCAGCGCCTCGCGATCATGGAGGAGACGAGCGACGGATTCCAAATTGCCGAAGAAGACCTGCGGCGTCGTGGACCAGGCGATGTTTTGGGCCATGCGCAGAGCGGGCAGGCGCCGCTGCTGTTTGGCGAGCTGCTGGCGGACACGCGTTTGGTGCGCTTGGCGCGTCAGCTTGCCGAGAAGACGCTGGATGAAGATCCGCATCTGCAACGTCCGGCGCTGGCGGTGTTTCGTGATGAGCCGGTGGTGGCGGAGAAGGCGCAGGCGATGATGCAATGAGGCACGCTTTGGTTAAGAGAGCTTGACGACTTGCGCTTTTACCTGGTCAGTTCCGTGTGTCATGCATGCCCACGCTGCCATGCGCCCTCCTGGCGCGGCTGAGTCCCCAACTGAAGTCGTTCGCAAACGGCATCGGCGTGGGAAGCCACGTCTAAAGACGGCGGCGCGAGTGAGCGTGATCATGGTGGCAGTGATGAGCGTCACAGCAGGCGTGTTCTTGCTGAAACGTGAGATTCCGAACCCAGAGCCAGCCTACGCCGTCCGCGAATCACCGCTGGTCGAAGCACGCAGCCTCAAACTGCTGCTGGAGACGGCGAAGCCAGCCGAACTAACCGCGTACGCGGTCCAGAAGGAGCCTGTGCTGGAGAAGGTGGAGTCGCAGCCAGACGGCGCTGCATCAGCAGCCGATGTTTTGCCCGTATGGCTGGCGACCGACGCACCCGGCTCTGCGGACCGGCTGAAGGCGGAACTTCGCGATCGCGGAGCGCGGCAGATGGGAGACTCCGTTCGTTTCGGCATGCTGAAGCTGGCCGAACTGCTGGCCATGGACGAAAAAGCCTGGGCTGCCGGCCAGAAGACTCCCGCCGCCAATGAGAACGAGGCCTCGGCGCTGCTGCTGACCTATTATCTTCAACAACTCGACCGCTCAGGCGACGCGGCAGGCTTGACGGCTTTCCTGCGGGCACTGGAGAAAGGGATGCCTCTAAAGCAGGCGGTGAGCGAGTTCATCCTGGCAGGGCGGAGCGTCGAGGATTTGGAACGTGAGCTGGGACTCGCCTTTGAAGGAGCCGGTATCGGGCTGCAGTTCACGCGGCGGGGTGGCGCGGTGTTCAAGCCGTGATGAAATCCGGGGAGATTCCTTTTGCCCGGCGGATGTTTCGCTTTTAATCCCTGCCTCAACTGATGAAAACCTCCTGGTCCATCCGCCTTGTGCGCGCGCTGTTTTTTGCCTTCTCCGTGTTCATCGGCATGGCGATCGCGGTGGGCCTGCAGCAGGAAGCCTGGACCGGGGCGGTGAGCGGAGCGGCATTCATGGGTTTGCTGCTGTTGCTGGACTCGATCTTCGCGCATTTCACGCTGCGTGATTTCTCACACGCGACACTGGGGCTGGCGGTGGGGTTGTTCTGCGCATGGCTGATCACACGCATTGGCGTGTTCCAGCTCGCCTACTTCCAAAATCATGCCGATGGCGTCATGATCCAGAACATCGTGGAGATCTGCATCTACGGCACGCTGGCGTTTTTCGGCGTCACCTTCGCGCTGCGCAGCGACCGTGATCAGTTTGCCTTTCTGATTCCCTATGTGCGCTTTCGTCGTGATGGCTCGGAAGGCGAGCCGATGCTGCTGGACACGAATGTGATCATCGACGGCCGGCTGCCAGGTGTTTTTGCCACCGGCTTTCTCAGCGGGGCGCTGGTGGTGCCGCGCTTTGTGCTCGATGAGCTGCAGCGTCTGTCCGACTCCGCCGAGCCGACGAAAGCGATGCGCGGCAAGCGCGGCCTGGAGATGATGGAAAAGCTGCGCTTGATACCAAGCATGAGCGTTTCGATTCACGAGGACGCCGGCGGCAATCCCGACACGCCGGTGGACACGCGTCTGGTGACATTGGCGCGGGAGCTGAACGCCCGCCTGCTCACCAACGACGACAACCTCGTCAAGGTGGCCCGTCTGCGCGGTATCACAGTGCTGAGCTTCCATGAGCTGGCGGGGGCACTGCACCCCGAACTGAGCGTGGGCGATGAGCTGCGCCTGCCGCTGAGCAAGCCGGGCAAGGACAAGCATCAAGCCGTCGGCTACCTGCCAGACGGCACGATGATTGTGGTGAACAACGCTGCGCCGCAAATCGGCCAGACCGTGGATGTGGTGGTCTCCGGCACGCTGCCAACGAGCGCGGGCAGGCTGATTTTTGCCGAGATCAAGGCTGCGGCGTGATACGGCGGCGCTGAAAGACGCCGCACAATACGGAGAGCATCACCAACAGGGCGGATTGCGGCTCAGGAACCACCGCGATGGACATGATGGTCGCCGCATTGGTCGAAATGCGCGAGGCGTAGAGGTTGGAGGGATTGTCGAGCGGCAGATTGGGGTTGTATGACCAACCGAACGCATCGGAACCTTGGTACAACCCGCCGCGATCAAACAAAGCCGCGTCAAAATCCGAGCCGTCCCCCGTGGTGTTGTTCGTATCGAAGCGGCCGTCAATGCTGTAGTTCACGCCCGCGAGCTTCCACACGCCGCCGTCATTGACGAAAACACCTCCGCCGGAGTCGCCGCCGGAGAGCGAGGCCTCATGCAGGGTGCCGCTGGCGCTGAAGCTGGCGGTGAGCAGATCGCCGAGCGCGGTGGAGTAGATGCTGCCCACGGTATTGGTGCCCCAGCGCGCCACGCCGTCGGCTCCCGTGTGCTCCCAGCCGTGCAGGTCAGCACCCACGAGAACCTCGGCACCACGCACACCACCCATGCCGTGGGTTACCAGGGTCATGCCGACTTCGAGAACGCCGGTGTACAGCGGGGCGTAATCAGGAAAGTATTCCTGCACCCTGAAGATGCGCAGATCGGTTCCCGCGATGTCCCAGTAGCCCGTGCCGCTGTTGGCAGCGAGGTCGATGTTGTAAACCACATCCGAACCGCCGTTGAAGATGCCGCTGTGGACGAACGTGCCGCCCTGCGTGCCGTAATGCTGCGCGGTGATGAAGTGCTGCGGCGCGATGATGGTGCCGAGATAAGAGCCATACTTGCCCTCAAACTGCCAGCCGGAGTCCGCGAAGAGGCCGGTGGGCGCGGTGGTATTGTGATTGGCATCTCCCGTGTCGTAAAACAAAATGGCCTGGCATGGAGCAGCGCCCATCCATGACAACACCCACACCGCCGCCATGCCCCGCATGCGGGAGAGAGGAGAGGTCTTATGGCGCGACAACATGCTAGTACGATCTCATCACACGTTTGAATTTCCATAACTACCTGCTGATGCCTCATGAAAAAGGCTTCTCCCGCATGGCATGGTGTTTGCATTGGGAAAACGTCGCTCGACACACCGGTCATTTTTGTTATCGGTGGCAGCCTTGTGACTCAAAAATGAAAAGCCGGTGGCTCAACATGCTCAGCGCCTGCGTGCTCCCGCCCATCGTCGGCGTTGGAGTTTGTGGCAGCCTCATCCATCTGCTCAAGAACCATGATCTGTTTCGCATGGAGGCGGCCAGACTTCCCACCGCCAAGACAAGCCAAATTCGGCAGGCGCGGTTGTCTGAAAGTTCGGCCGAAATCCGCGCCACGCTGCGGCTCAATGGCGCGACCGACATCGTGCCGCATCGAATCCCTGACAGCGAGGAAAAGGCCGCGCTGCAACGCGCAGTGACACAGCCGAAAGCCAAATCCACACCCGCTCCTTCCTCCAGGGCCGAGCCTGGGATCGCAGCAGTTAAAAAGGCCGCCCCGCATCCCTTCATACCTCGTGTCTGGCGACCACTGGTGGACCCAATCACTGATTTTTGGACCACCTTGATGCCGCGTACCGACGCGCTACCCCAGGTTTATCAGGCGGTGCTCAATGATGACCCCGCTCATCTCGCCCGAATCATCGCGCAGGGTTTCTCGCCGCATGAAAAAACCCTGGGAGGTGACACGCCGCTCTGTGCCGCCGTGCGCATGGGCCGCGCTGAGTGTGTGCGAGTACTGGCGCTCGCTGGCGTGGACTTGAACCAGCCTTCGCACGAACAACAGCCGCCCATTGCCCTCGCCTCCCTGCGCCGCAACGCGCCGGTGCTCGAAGCCCTGCTCGATTCAGGCGTCGATCCCAACACGCGATTCAAAACGCCGGTGCTGAAGCAAGTCGTTGACCGCTGTGTGATCAAGGATCTGCGCAACGCGCTGGAGAGCGACCGTGGCATCACGCCTCTCATCTGCTGCGCCGCGCGCGGTGATGTCGAAGGAGCCGTCACCTTGCTACAGGCGGGCGCAAAGCCCGGTGTCTGCACCACGCGCTATCATCGTTACCCGATCAACTTCGCCGCCACGCAGGGCTACCTCTTTCTCATGCGTGTGCTTCTTGGGCGCGATCCTGAGTCCGAGCCGGACACGCTGGTCACCGTGGATCTTTCCAACCAACGCGCCTGGGTCATGAAGCAGGGGCGCATCGTCAACAGCACCAGCGTCTCCACTGGACGCGAAGGTTACAACACACCCGCCGGACGCTATGTCATCACCGACAAGCACCGCTCGCACACCTCCACGCTGTATCATGTGGCCATGCCATGGTTCATGCGCCTGAACTGCGGCGCCATCGGCCTGCACAGCGGCTACGTCACCGGACGTCCGGCCTCCCATGGCTGCATCCGTCTGCCTTATGAGAAGGCCAGGGAGTTCTTCCAACAACTCGCCGTGGGCGACGAGGTGGAGATCGTCCACTAAAGCGTCTTCAAGAGCTTGTCGTGGATGCCGTCGAAGCCGCCGTTGCTGAAAACGACGATCACATCGCCATCCCGACTTTCACTCTTCAAGCGGTTCACAATGGCGTCGGTGTTCACCTCAAACCAGCACGGCTTGCCACGCGCCGTCACGGCGGCGGCCACCTTCACGGTGTCCAGGCGCTGATCGGCGGCGACTTTTTCGGGATTCGCCACGGCGGCGATGACGGAGGCATCCGCCTCGGCCAGCGCCTCGATCAATTCGTTTTGCAGCACGTTGCGGCGACTGGTGTTCGAGCGCGGCTCAAACAAGGCCCACAGGCGGCGGCCGTTGTAGCGCTGGCGCAGGCCGCGCAGCGTTTCGCGGATTGCCGTCGGATGATGACCAAAATCATCAATCACCGTGATGCCATGCGCCGTGCCGCGCTCCTGCTGGCGGCGGCGGATGCCACGGAAGCTCATGAGGCCGGCTCGAATCTCATCATCGCTCAATCCGGCGAAACGCGCCGCGCACACGCACATCGCCGCGTTGCGCGCGTTGAACTCGCCCACCATGGGCACTTCAAAAGCGTCGCCGTTGATCTCAAAAGCCGTGCTCTCCGGCGTCACTGCCGTGATCTTGATGCGGAAGTCACAGGTCGGCCCCATACCGACCGTTTTCAGCGGTGCCGGGCACTTGGCGCGCAGCGAGAGGCAGTTTGCATCATCGCCATTGATCAGCACCAGCCCGTTGCGCGGCACGGTGTTTAAGAAGCGCTGAAACGAGAGAAGGATTGCGTCCAGATTCTCAAAGATGTCCGCGTGATCGAACTCGATGTTGTTCACGATCGCGCACTCCGGCAGGTAGTGCAGGAATTTGCTGCGCTTGTCGAAGTAGGCCGTGTCGTACTCGTCCCCCTCGATGACAAACAGGTCCGAATGCGTGAAGCGTGCGCCCGATTCGAAGTTCTCCGGCACTCCGCCGATCATGAAGCCCGGATTCTTGCCCGCATGCTCGTAAATCCACGCCAGCATCGTTGTCGTCGTCGTTTTGCCATGCGTGCCGGTGACCACAAAGCTGCGCTTCCCCTGGATCACCTCGCGCTTCAGCATCTCCGCCATCGACACATATGGCAGCTTCTTTTCCAGCAGCGCCTCGAGCTCGGGATTGCCGCGTGAGATGGCGTTGCCCACGACATAGACATCGGCGTTCAGCGGCAGGTTTTCCGGCAGGTAGCCTTCAGTCACACGGATGCCCGCGTCCCGCAGCACATCACTCATCGGAGGATACACTTTTTCGTCCGAACCGCTGACTGGGTGGCCCAGTGCCCGGAGTGCGACCGCAGTCGAGCCCATCGCGGTGCCGCAGATGCCGATGAAATGAATGTGCTTGGTGCTGGATGCCATGAATGAGGGGTCAGCCCGGATTTAAGCCGGACTTTCCGGCCCTGCCCGCAAAAAATTCAGCTTTCCTGGAATAATCCAGCCGGCCCTTCTCGCGCCTCTGTTCCATCAATGCTTCGCCATCCAATCCACCAACTGCCGTCGCTGCACGGGCAGTTTGCGGTGAAAGCTGTCTTCAATCGCCGCGGCGGCCATGCCAGTTTCGCCTTCGGGGATGATGCCGAGCATTTCACCGAGGCGTTGTTCGAAGCGTGTGATCAGGGCTGGCACGGGGTCTTTCGCGGCGAGGTAGTCGAGCGCTTTGACGAGCAGTTCGTGAATCTCGGGGATCGGTGAGCCGGTTTCGGCGACGAGGGTGATCAATTTGACGACGTAAGTCGCGGCGAGCACGCGCCCGTAGCTTTCACGCAGGCCGAGACGTGGATTGGTCCAACGCGCCTCGGCCAGCGTGTGCAGGTCGCCGGATTTGCTGCGCACGAAGCGGAGTTCGGCGGAGACGAAGAGGTCCAGCACGCCATTGAGCGGTGATTTGGGCCGCAGCGCACCTTTCGCCATCGTTCGGAAGAGTCCGATCTCAGGCGAGCACCACTGCACGATGAGACTCGTCTCCGCATAACGCGTGCGTCCGATGAGGATGGCCTCGGTTTTTTCCATGATGACAAAGGCGTTGAACTCGCGCGCCCAAGCCATTATCTACGCCGCATGGAAAAGACCAGCAAGACCATCCTCACCGACCTCCAAGCCCTCGACACCACCGCACTCAAGGCAAGGTTGGGCGAGCTCCGGAGGTATCTTTGACGTACCGAAATTAAAAGACGAGCTGGCAATGCTGGAGGACCGCATGGGCGCCCCCGGCTTCTGGGATGACGCGAACGCGGCGCGGAAGACGATCGACCGCACGAATGTCATCAAAAAGAAAATCGGACCGCTCCAGGATCTGGAGCAGCGGGCTGGAGATTTTGACGGACTCATCGACCTCGCCAAAGAGGCGGGCGACGTGGACACCTGGCGCGAGGTCGATCAGGAGCACACGAAGCTCGAAAACGACGTGAGCGCCTTTGAGCTCAGCCAGCTCCTCAGCGGGCCGTTTGATCGCGGCAATGCCTTCATCACCATCCACTCCGGTGCCGGTGGTACGGAGGCCTGTGACTGGGCGGACATGCTCATGCGCATGTATCAGCGCTGGTGCCAGCGCCGCGGCTACAAGGTCGAACTCATCGATCACGAAGCTGGCGATGACGTGGGCACACGCTCCGCCACGCTCGAAATCATCGGCGAAAATGCCTTCGGCTTCCTGCAAACCGAGCGCGGCGTGCATCGCCTTGTGCGCATCTCGCCCTTTGACGCGGCGAAGAAGCGCCACACTTCCTTTGCCTCGATTGATGTCACGCCGGATTCCGAAGAAGAGATCGACATCGTCGTGCGCGATGAAGACCTCCGCGTCGATACTTACCGTGCCGGCGGCAAGGGCGGCCAGAACGTGAACAAGGTCGAAACCGCCGTGCGACTGACACACATTCCCAGCGGTGTCATCGTTGCCTGCCAGATCGAGCGCAGCCAGCCCAAGAACCGCGCCAAAGCCATGGCGATGTTGAAGGCGAAGCTCTTCCAGATCGAGGAAGACAAGCGTCAGGCCGAAATCGACCGCCAGTATGGCGAGAAAAGCGACATCGGCTGGGGCAGCCAGATCCGCAGCTACGTCTTCCAGCCCTACCAGATGGTCAAAGACCACCGCACCGGTGAAAAAACCAGCAGCGTCCAGGCCGTGATGGACGGCGACCTCGACGCCTTCATGGAAGCCAAGCTGCGCGGCCGGAAGGCCGGTGACAATGACAAGGATGATGACGTGTAGAAGAAGTTTGCGGTGGTTGGCAGTTGTTTGCTATCGTTGGCAATGGTTGAACAATCGCAAACCACTGCCAACAACGGCCAACCATTGCAAACCTACCCATGAAGCCTGTCTTCGAAAAAGTGCCCAAGCGCCAGTGGGAGTCGTTCCACTGCGAGGTGGTGCGTGGGCCGGACTATGGGACGCGCTGGCATTTTCACCCTGAGTATCAGCTCACGCTGGCCATTGAGAGCAGCGGGCACCGTGTGGTGGGGGACAACATCGGCACGCTGACGGATGGCGACATCGTGTTGCTCGGCTCCAATCTGCCGCACGTCTGGCATCAGGACACCGGCGGCAAGGCGCGGCAGGTGCATGCGATCATCGTGCGCTTCGACGACACCTTTTTGGGGCGCGATTTCTTCTCGCTGCCGGAGGTGGAGCCGGTCAGACGACTCTTGCAACGCGCCGCTCGCGGTCTGGCGGTGCGCGGGGCCACGCGCACCGCTGTGACGGAGCACATGAAACGCCTCGCTCAGAGCGATGGACTCGCCCGTGTGATCGAGCTGCTGGCCATCCTGGACACACTGGCGAATTCGGATGAGCTGAAGACGCTCGCCAGCGCCAGCTACGAGCCGAAGCTCGAATCCGCCGACCAGGACCGCATGGAGCGCGTGGTGGATTTCATCCACTCGCATCTGACCGATGAGATCGACCGCGAGCGGCTGGCGAAGCTGGCGCACCTCAGCCTGGGGGCCTTCAGCCGCTTTTTCCATTCACGCACGGGCAAAACGGTGCCGGAATATGTGAACGAGGTGCGCATCGGTCGCGCCTGCCGCATGCTGGGCGAGGATGCGGGAAACATCACCGACATCGCCATGGACTGCGGCTACCGCAACCTGGCGAACTTCAACCGCCGCTTCCGCGAGGTCATGGGCACCACGCCCAGCGCCTACCGGCAGAAGTTCCGCGGCGTGGCCGGGCAGTAGCGCAGGCTTGCGTGCCGCTTTTTCCGGTGAGATAGCAGGGGCATGAGTCAGATGCTTGAACCGGACCTGTCCGTGGTGGAACTCCGCTCCTATTTCGTGCGGAAGCGCAATGCGCTGCTGGTGCGCGGCCGTTTCAGCCCGCTGTACCTTGATTATTACCTGCATCTGATGCAGCACGGCATCCAGCATGCCGAATCCCTGGACCAGATGCTGAAGGACACTCTTGCAGCCCTCGCGCTGCATCTGTGCTCGCGACCGCAGGACGAGAGCTGCGCGTGGACGATCCATGTGAAGGAGCCGCAGCGGGCGAATGTCTTCGTCACCGGCAGCACACGGCCCGGCCGTGTGACTGGTCGCGTTTTCACCGAGGACGTGCGCCAGGAGGGCGAGGCGATGTTCATCGCGCAAACCACGCGCCCGGATCATCAGCCGCGTCAGAGCATGATCGAATTCCACGGCGACGACATGCTGAAGGCCGTTGAGGCGTTCTACACCACCAGCGAGCAGCGTCTCACGCGCTTCTTCCGGCTCGAAGACGAGGAGTTTGTGCAAATCTCCGCCGAGCCTGACTGCGACGAGATCTGGCTCTCTGAGCTGGCGCTGGAAAACGTGCTAGAACTCGAAACGACCGAGCATCTCACCCTGCTGGAGACGCGCGGCTACATGTTTGACTGCGGCTGCTCGGTGGAGCGGCTCATGCCCATCATCATGCGCCTGCCGCAGGACGATCTGGACCACATTTTCGAGGACGGCATCGCCCAGATCACCTGTCCGCGCTGTGGCTCGGTCTATCGCACGCCGAAGGCGAGTTTCGAGGAATGGCGGCAGAAGCAGTCCTAGCGCATGAAACTCGCCCTCATCCGCCGCCAGTTTTCCGCCACCGGTGGTGCGGAGCTGTATGTGCAGCGTTTGCTGGCCGCGCTTGTGTCCGCAGGCCATGAGACGCACCTGTTTGCCGAAAAATGGCAGGGGCAGGCCACGGGCGTGCAGTTCCACACCATCAACGTCAATGCCTCACGCGCCGAACGACCGCTGCGTTTCGCCGAGGGCGTGAACGCCGCTTTGCAGCAGGAAAAGTTCGACTGCGTCTTCAGCCTGGAGCGCACGCTGAAGCAGGACGTGTATCGTGCTGGAGACGGCCTGCATCGTGTGTGGCTGGAGCGCCGCAAACAGTTTGCGCCGTGGTGGAAACGACCGCTCATCGGCCTGGGAGCCTTTCATCGCAACATGCTGGAGCTCGAAGCGCAAACGTTTGACCCGGTGAACACGAGGCACGTCATCGTGAACTCCGAGATGGTGCGCGGCGAGATCGCCCGACACTTTCCCGCCTTCCCGCAGGAGCGTGTGCATCTCGTCCGCAACGGTGTGGAGGTTCGGCGATTCCAGAATGTGGATCGTGCTGCTGCAAGGCAGCGTTTCGGCCTCGCAGAAGATGATTTCGTACTCGTCTTCGTCGGCTCCGGCTGGGAGCGCAAGGGACTGCCCTGGCTGCTCAAGTTCATGGCTGGGCGCAGTGACGATCCCCGGCTCAAACTCCTGGTCGTCACGCGGGACCGCATGCGTGGCAGGGTGCCGCCGAACGTCATCCTCGCCGGGCCGCTTTCAGATGTCGAAACGGTCTACGCGGCGGCCGATCTGCTCACGTTTCTGCCGATTTACGAGCCTTGTTCGAATGTGGTGAGCGAAGCGCTCGCCACGGGCATTCCCGTCATTACCACCAGTTTCAACGGTGCGTCCGAATTGATCGAACCCGGCGTCAACGGCCACGTCCTCGACGATCCGCGTGATTTTTCCGCGCTGGGCATGTGCGTGAATCACTGGCGGGCGCGAGGCAATGTGGGTCCGGTGAAAACACACCAGCCGCTCGATTTGGAAGCCAATGTGAGGCAGACCCTTCAAGTGCTCGAACGCGCCGCCCAAATTCGTGACTGACCATGAGTGCGGAAAACTTCACCGAAGCCGCCTCGCGCCTCTGCACGGCGTGCGGGATGTGCTGTGACGGGACGATGTTTCAAATCGTGCGCATGCAGCCGGGTGATTGTGCGGCGGAGCTCGGGAAGCTGGGGTTGAAGATCCGCAGCCGTAACGGTGAGTTTCACATGGAGCAGCCGTGCGCGGCGCTGAAGGAGCTGAGATGCACGGTTTATGAGAAGCGACCAACGCGCTGTCGGCTGTTTCATTGCCAGCAGCTCCGGCTGATGGAGACGGGCGAGACGACTGAGCCCGAGGCGATGAAGTTGATCCTCGAAACACGCGCACAGGCAGCGCTGGTGCGTGATCTGATCGAGCAAAACGGACTGCGGGAGGACGGCCAGGCACTGCTGGACCGCTTCGAGCGTGTGATGAGCACACCGGTGGACGCTGCGCTGGAACCGGAGCTGGCGGTGGCGCGCGAGGCTTTGGACAACGCGATGCGCAAGCTGCGGCGGGTCATCAACCGCGAGTTCCGGCCGCCTCCGCTGGCTGGCTGACGAATGATTCGTCTTTTTGCGCTTTAGTGCCATGCTGGCGGATGGAACTGAAATTATTGAAGCTGCTTGGCAGTGAGGACTATGTGCCCTCGAATGTGCCGGAGCTGCTTTCCCAACTGGGCATGAAGCCCAATCAACAGCAGGTGCTGCAAAGCCTGCTCAAAACCCTGGAGAAACAGGGAAAAATCGTCCGCACGAAGGGCAATCGCTACATCGTGGCGAAGGAGGCGGACTTGGTCCCCGGTGTGATTCAGATCACCCGCGGCGGGCGTGGTTTTGTGCAGCCGGACGAGGCGGGCATCACCGAGATCAGCATCTCGGACAGGGACACGGGCACGGCGATGCATGGCGATCGTGTGCTGGTGCGTCTGGATGTGAAGCCGGGACAGACGGACAACAGCGGCAGCGTGGTGCGTGTGCTGGAGCGCAAGCGCACGCAGTTTGTCGGCACCTTGCAGCGCTCGAAGCAGTTCCTGCACGTCACGCCGGATGATCCGCGCCTGCCTGGGGCGATCTATGTGTCCGAACCCCGCGACGTGGGCCGCAAGCCGAACGTGGGGGACAAGGTGGTCGTGGAAATCACGCAGTGGGAGTCCAAGCAGACCGCGCCGGAGGGCGAGATCATCGAAGTGCTCGGTCCGCCGGATGAGGAGGGTGTCGATATGCTCTCCGTGCTTCGTCATTACGACCTGCCGCTGCATTTTCCGAAGAACGTGCTGCATGAGGCGCAGACGATTGCCAAGTCGCGACCGGACAACCAGCCGAGTGCGCAGGAATGCGCCCACCGAGTTGATTGCCGACCGCATAACGTCATCACGATCGATCCTGATGACGCGAAAGATTTTGATGATGCAATCTGCATTCAAAAACATGGCGATCAGTGGCAGTTGTGGGTTCACATCGCCGATGTGTCCCATTATGTGCTGCCGGGCAGTGCTTTGGATGTCGAGGCCAGGAAGCGCGGCAATTCGACCTACCTCGTGGATCGCGTGATTCCGATGCTGCCGGAGGCGCTGAGCAACGAACTGTGCTCGCTGAAGCCGAACGTGGACCGTTTGACGAAGTGCGTGGAGTTCGTGCTGTCGAAGGATGGAAGTGTCGTCAGCTCGAAGTTTTACGCCGCCGTGATCCGCTCGAAGCGTCGCTTTACTTATAAGGAGGCGTTTGCGGCCATTCAGGTGCCGCCAGCAAATGAGACTGAGCAGATGCTGCATGATGCGCACGCCATGGCGCAGAAGATACGTCATCATCGCTTCAAGAACGGCTCGCTCGATCTCGACTTCCCGGAGAACAAGATCCGGCTCGATGAGCAGGGCAAGGTGCTGCGCATCGAGCGCATCGAGAACGATGTCTCGCATCAGTTGATCGAGGAATACATGCTGCTGGCCAACGAGGCTGTCGCTGGCCGTCTCATGGGCTTGAACCGTCCTTCCGTATATCGCATTCACGAGTCGCCCAAGGAAAAGCGGCTCAATGATTATCGTGAGGACGTGCTCAGCCATCGCGTGCCGTGCGGAAACCTCACGCATCGTCCTGAGGTGCAGAAACTGCTCAGCAAGCTCGGCACGCTGCCGATTGGCCCCGCGTTGAAGATCGGCTTCCTGCGCTCGCTCATGCGCGCACGTTACGCCGTGGAGCCGCTCGGGCATTACGGCCTCGCGAAGACGAAGTACACGCATTTCACCTCGCCGATCCGCCGCTACGCCGATCTCGTCGTGCATCGCTCGTTGTTCGACAAGGTGGAGCTTCAAGTCGGCATTGCGAAGCAGATCGCCGATCACATCAGCACCACGGAAAAGAACTCCTCCGATGCTGAGCGAGACAGCAAGGAGGTGAAGCTCTACGCCTACCTCAAGGCCCAGATCGCCTCGAAAAAGCCGCAGCCTTATGCCGCGCTCGTCACCGATGTGCGAAACTTTGGCTTCTTCGTTGATGTGCCGGATCTCGGCCTCAGCGGCGTCGTGCCGCTTTCGGCCATTCCCGATGACTTCTTCATCTTCGATCCCGCCACCCGTCAGCTCACGGGCCGTCACACGCGCCGCGTGATTCGTCTCGGCGACAACCTCGTCGTGCAGATCTACAAGGTGGACAGCTTCAAGAAGCAGGTGGATTTCATGCTTGTTCCCTCACGCGACAGGCCGACGCGCCAGGATCGTTCCGAGCGGCAGGAACGCCGAGGCCCGCCTGATCGTGAACCCCGCCAAACAGCGGCTCCGCGCAAACCCGGTCACGGGCACAAGCGCGCGCAGAAGCGGCGAAAGTAGCCATCTCGCTCCGCGAGATGAGCGGAGAGCTGGCGCAGAAATAAAACGATTCCGAATCTCGAAAGCGCCGCGTGAGGGCGTGAGCGCCATGCTCATCACGCGGAGCGATGATGGCTACTTTGCTTCGCCTCACCCCAAACCCACCGCATCACGCACGCGGCTGAGCGTCTTGCGTGCGACGGCGCGGGCTTTCTCGGCTCCTTCGGATAAGACTTTGTCCACATAGCCCTTGTCAGCGAGGATTTCATCGCGGCGGGCGCGGTAGGGGGCGAAGTAGTCGGTGACGCCTTGCAGCAGGCGCTTTTTGAAGTCGCCGTAGCCGACGCCGCCGTTGAGGTGGTCGTTCACCATCGTGTCGTAATCGGCCTCGGAGGCGACGAGTTTGTAGAGGGCGAGGATGCTGCTGCCTTCGACGGGCTTGGGGGCCTCGACGGGCGTGGAGTCGGTCTTGATGCCCATGATTTTCTTTTTGAGAGGTCCGGGCTCCTCAAACAACGGGATGGTGTTGTCGTAGCTCTTGCTCATCTTCTGGCCGTCGAGGCCGGGGACGACGGCGGTGGCCTCCTGGATGCGTGGCTGCGGCAGTTTGAAGAGGCCTTCGCCGAAGGTTTCGTTCATCTTGATGGCGATGTCGCGGGTGACCTCGACGTGCTGCTTCTGATCTTTGCCCACGGGGACGACATCGCTGTCGTACATCAAAATATCCGCCGCCATGAGCACGGGATAGGCAAAGAGACCGTGCGAGGCATGAAGGCCACGGGCGATCTTGTCCTTGTAGCTGTGGCAGCGCTCCAGCAGGCCCATCGGTGTGACGGTGCTGAGGATCCAGGCCAGTTCGCAGTGCTCCGGCACGTCGCTCTGGCGGAAGAAGACGCATTTCGTCGGGTCGAGGCCGCAGGCGAGGAAATCGACGGCGAGTTCGCGCACATAGCCGCGCAGGGCCTTGCCATCCTGCACGGAGGTGAGGGAATGGTAGTCGGCGATGAAGTAGTAGGCGTCGCCTTCATGCTGCAGCTTGAGCGCAGGCTTCATCATGCCGAAGTAATTGCCGATGTGAAGTCTGCCGCTGGGTTGAAGTCCGGAAAGGATGCGCATAAGGCCGCTGATATGGCGGCGCGTGCCGGAGTCGTCAAGCCAGCCGTTTGCGCGCGGCGATCAGGCCGTGCTTGGGGCCAAAAACAAAGGCCAAGGCGAACAAAGCTGCTTGCGCGAGCACGATGCAGGCACCGGTGGCCCCATTGATAAAGAAACTGACATAGACACCGAGGCAGCTTGCTAGCACGGAGGAGCCGGCGGCGATGAGCAGCATGTGGTCGAAGCGATCGGTAAGCAGCCGGGCGGTGCAGCCGGGGGTGATGAGCATGGCCACGACGAGGATGATGCCGACGGCCTGGAGCGAGGCGACGATGGTAGCCGCCAGCAGGCCCAGGAGCACATAGTGGAGCAGGTTGGTGTTCAGGCCGATGGCGCGGGCATGGGCGGCGTCGAAGCAGAACAGCAGCAGGTCTTTGCGCATGAACAGGATGACCAGCAGCGTCAGCACCGAGGCCGTGATGGTCTGGATCATGTCATCGCGTTCGATGCCGAGGATGTTGCCGAACAGGATGTGGTTCAGATGCGCTTCTGTTTCGACTTTGGTAAACAGCACGAGGCCGAAGGCAAATAATCCGGTGAAGACGATGCCCATGACGGTGTCTTCTTTGATGCGGGTGTTGGATTTGATCCAGCCAATGGCCGTGGCGCACAACAGGCCGGAGGCAAACGCACCCACGGGCAGCGGCAGACCGAGCATGTAGGCACCGACCACGCCGGGCAGCACGGCGTGGGAGATGGCGTCGCCCATGAGTGACCAGCCTTTGAGCACTAGGTAGCATGAGAGCACCGCGCACACGGCCCCGACGAGAGCGCCGACGAGCAGCGCCTCGATCATGAAGCTGTATTGGAAGGGGGTGAGCAGGTTCATGACATGGCGGCGGCGCGGCGCTGAGTGCGTGCGGCGAGGAGGCCGTGCTTGGGTGCGAGCACGAGTGCGACGAGAAAGACGAGTGTTTGTAAAACCACGATGCAGCCGCCGGTGGAGCCGTTCAGGAAGTAGCTGGCATACGCGCCCACCACACCGCATGTCACTCCGGTGATCGTGGCGATGATGAGCATTTTGCCAAAGCGATCGGTCAATAGATAGGCCGTGGCCCCCGGTGTGACGAGCATGGCCACGACCAGGCATGCGCCCACGGTCTGCAAGGCCGCGACGGCTGTGGCGGAGAGCAGCGCGAGCAGCAGGAAGTGCAGAAATCGCGTGTTCAGCCCCAGACTGCGGGCATGGCTCTCATCGAAGCAGTAGAGCAGCAGATCGCGCCATTTCAGCCCGAGCACGAGGATGGAAACGGCGGAGATGATGAGCACCTGAAGGATGTCGGGATCGGAGATGGCGAGGATGTTGCCAAAGATGATCGTGCGCAGGTTGAGATTGCTCGGAAACAGCGAGAGCAGCAGCAGGCCGAGGGCAAAAAAGCTGGTGAAAACCACGCCGATCACCGCATCCTCGCGCAGACGTGAGTGATTCTTCACCCAGCCCATGCTCAGCGCCGCCAGGATGCCCGCGACGAACGCTCCGACAGAAAACGGCAGTCCCAGCAGCCAGGCCAGCGACACGCCCGGTACCACCGCATGAGATAACGCATCGCCCATCAGCGACCACCCCTTCAGTGTGATGAAACAGGACAAAAACGCGCACACACCGCCGATGAGGCCGCTCACGAGGATGGCTTTCACCATGTAATCGTAATGGAAGGGGGTGAGAAGGTCAGTCATGGCACTGTAGTTCCGGCTTTAGCCGGTTCTTTGCAGACCGCCTGAAGGCGGGACTACGAACGAAAAGATTCACTCGCCCACCTCCTTCTCCCGCTCCTTCACCAGTTTCTCCCTGCCGAGTCGATCCGTGTACTCCAAATGGCCGTCCTTGCCGAAGACCAGCGGACGTTCGTCGTCAGTGAGCAACTTCACGGTTCTGCCATCGTGCTCTTGGATCGTCGATTGCTCGAAACGGAACTGCCGCAGGACGCCGCCGAAGGCACGCGTGAGGTTGTCTTCCGTGAACACCTTTTCAGTGGGACCGAAGGCGAGCACGGTGCGGTTCACGAGCACGACTTGATCGCAGAACTCAGGCACGCTGCCGAGGTTGTGGGTGGAAACGAGGATGATGTGGCCTTCTTCACGCAAGTCGCGCAGCAGTTCGATGATGGCGGACTCCGTCTGCACATCCACGCCGGTGAAAGGCTCGTCCAGCAGCATGATGCGGCCGCGTTGCGCCAGGGCACGGGCTAGAAAGACGCGCTTCTTTTGTCCTCCGGAGAGTTCGCCGATCTGGCGGTCTGTGAAGTCGCTCATGCCCACGCGCTCCAGGCATTCCTGCGCGATGCGTTTGTCCTCGGCACGCGGGATGCGCATGAAGTTCATGTGGCCGTAGCGGCCCATCATCACCACGTCCCAGACGCTGACCGGGAAAGTCCAGTCCACCTCCTCACTCTGCGGCACATAGGCGACGAGCTTGCGCTTTCTGGATGCTTCGACGGTGAGCCCCGCGATCTGCACGCTGCCTTTCGCCGGACGCAGGAAACCCATGATGGCTTTAAACAACGTGCTCTTACCGCTGCCGTTCACGCCGACCAGGGCGCATATGGTGCCAGCTCCGAGCGTGAACGAGGCGTCCCGCAGCGCGACGTGACCGTTGGTGTACGCCACGGTGACATCGGCGACTTCAATGGAGAGCGGCGGGGTGGTATCGTGCATTGTCAGGGATGGGCGAACGCCTTCACGATTGTGTCAGCGTTGTATTGCAGGAGCTTCAGATACGTCGGTGCGGGGCCGTCGTCGCTGGTGAGCGAGTCCACATACAGCACGCCACCGTAGCGCGCACCGGTTTCCTTCGCCACCTGCAGCATGGCCTTGTCGCTGATGGTGCTTTCCGAGAACACGACCGGGATTTTGTTTGCCCGCACGGTGTCCACAACCTTTTGCACCTGCTGCGGCGTGCCCTCCTGGTCCGCGTTGATGGGCCAGAGATAAAGCTCCTTCATGGCGTAGTTGCGCGTCAGGTAGGAAAAGGCACCTTCGCAGCTCACGAGCCAGCGCTGGTCCGCAGGAATGGCCTCCAGCTTCTTGCGCACCGGCTCATCCACGGCGCGGAGTTCGGCGGTGTAGGCGGCGGCGTTTTTCGTGTAGGTGGCCTCATTCGCGGGATCGAGCTTCACCAGTGCCTTGCGGATGTTTTCCACATAAATGATCGCGTTCGCGGGCGACATCCAGGAATGCGGGTTTGGTTTGCCATTGTAAGGTCCTTCGCCGATGCCCATCGGTTCGATGCCTTCGGTGAGCACCACGCTGGGCACGTCCTTCACCTGCTGCAGGAACTTTTCAAACCAGCGCTCCAGCCCCAGGCCGTTCCACAGCACGAGATCAGCGTCCTGCGCCTTCACGAGATCCAGCGGCGTCGGCTCGTAGTCGTGAATCTCCGCGCCCGGCTTGGTGATGGATTCCACGATGGCCGCCGTGCCCGCGACATTCTGCGCGATGTCTTGGAGGATGGTGAACGTGGTCAGGATGCGCTTCGGGCCTGTTTTTTGTTTTTCAGCAGACGGGCCGCAGGAAACCAGGGAGGCGCAGAGAATGAGGAGGAAGGGGAGTTGTTTCATGGAAGATCAAAAGCGAAAGCTCACGCCGCTGAAGACACCGAGGTCGGGTGCGGGGCGGTTCATGCCAATACGCACGCCCGCGTCAAAGATGAGGGAGTCACTCACAGCAAAAGTCAGGCCCGCGTCGAAAATTCCCTGGTAGTTGGCATCCTGGCCGGTGATGCCGACGATTTCCACATACATTCCCAGTGTTTCCGTCAGCGCGAAGCCGAGCGTGGCGGAGTGGAGCCATTCGAGATCGTAGCCATTGGTGTCCGTGTCGTGAACGATGTCTCCCTCGATCATCAGACCGAGGGCCATCCGGTCCGTCAGAGTGACCGAGAGCGGCATGATGAGGCCGCCTGCCCAGGCTTCGTCGCTGACCTTGGTATGGGTTGGAATGGTCATATAGGGCATGAGGGCGAGCGCTGTCGTGCCGCTGTCGTTGCCCCAGAGGTTTTGCTTCAAGCGGACTGTGATGTCGCCAAAGCCGGAGGTGCGGGTGGCGTCACCGCGCTCGGACTCGCCCGCCACAGCGTGGCTGTTGAGGATCACCTGGAGGTCGGTGCTTTGCGTCAGGCCGGCTTTGAGATTGGTCTGGGCGTAGATCCACTGGTCCGCCACCTTTCCGCGGTCGGTATCGCGGGCGTAATCGAATAAGCTCATCTCCACCTGGAACATCCCGGCGGGCACGGTGTAACCAGACTCGGTGGTGTCCGGGCGGTCGGTGCTCATGGGGCGCACCGGTTCGATGCCGAAGACGGCCTGGCAGGTGAGCAGAAGACTGGCTTTGAAAAGATTGGCTCGCATGATAAAGTTAGCTTGGGCTAAAAACATCAAGTCAGACTGATGGGCAAGTAGAAATTTTAGCCTGGTCTAACTTTCATTTCCATCACCGGGAGTTTCCTCTTTGCCGCAGCCCGCTTCTGGCTACTTCTGCGCCCATGCCACCCAAACGTCAGGAACACACGAGCCACCTAGGCTCTCCAGCCATCGAAGATTACCTTGAGCAGATTCACAATCTTATCGCTTCGAAGGGCTACGCCCGCGTGGTGGACATCGCACAAAACCTGGGCATCTCCCAGGCCAGTGTGACCAACATGATCCAAAAGCTCGATGCGGAGGGCTTTGTCATTTACGAGCGTTATCGCGGCGTGGTTTTGACCGAGGAAGGCAGCAAAGTGGGCGCGGAGATCGCCCGACGGCATGAGGTGCTCACGCGTTTGCTGGCGGGCTTCGGTCTGGACCCTCAGACTGTCCACGAGGATGTGGAGGGGATGGAGCACCACATCAGCCGCCAGACCTTGGATGTGCTGACCTTGCTCATGGAGGAGCTCGAAGGGAATGCCGAGCTGTTGCGCAAGCTGAAGCGCAAGCTGGCGCAAAGCGCATGACAAAATTGTGCTGGTTAAGCGCAACCATGAAGTGATAGACAGGGTTGGTTGTCGCGTTTTACGGGGAGTGAAAATGCGTTCCGCCAACTGGATGCTCTGCATCCTCGCCTTGCTGCTGGCCCTGCCAGTCGGCTTGGAGGCGTGCTCTGTGCCAGGGGCAGTCAGTGAAAAAGATCAGCCACATGCCTTGGTGTCAGATGGTGATGACCAGGCGTCATTTGCCCAAGCGCTTGATCCTCATGTGATGGACGCTGACTGGGCTGATTTCCCGGCCCTGCTGAGCACACTGCTCGTTCCATCGGCGGGAACTCGCCTGGATGTGGCAGCGCCTCTGCAATCCAGTGTCGGAGTGCGCCTGCATCGCAGGCTCTGCAGGGAGCTTTGCTGAGATAGACACAGCCTCAGCTTCGCACGGTCGCCGGTTTGTTCGGACCTCCCTTGTCGCGGGATCGTGCCCCCCCTCTCATTCCAAGGGAGATCCGTGTCATTTTATTCCCATACCCTCTTATGAAATCCTTCCTATTAATTTGCAGTCTCTTCACTCTGGCGATCCAAGCCAACGCCGGCACACCCAAGGTTTCCATCCAAGTTCAAATCCATGGCGAGCGCCAGGACAAGGAGCGCGGCTCTCCTGACCAGAGCCGTGCCTACAACCTCATCGTTCGCGTCACCAACCCCACCCCTCTGCCGATGGAGGGGCTCACTCTAAAATGGGCGCTTTACGCCGATAGTCTTCAGCGTGGAACCGACGAGATTATTTTGGAGAAAGCGGGTGAACAAACCTTCAATGTCGAGCCCTCGGGCCGGTTTACGGATGTCAGCACGGCCAAGGTGGTCTTTAACTGGACTCCTCAGCACTCGGAGCGCACCGGCAGCGGCAGGCGTGTGCAGTTCAAAAAGGTGGACGAAACCGGCCATCGTTATCATGGATACTCAGTTCAGGTGCTGCAAAATGGCGAGGTGATTGGCGAGGCTTACAGCCACGCAGCGCTCAAAAACCAGCAATGAATTCTTTCTGAAGTCGTTTTTGAGGCTGGCGCATCGTCGCAGGCAAACTATCCTTAAGATCAAGTAGAATGAACTCCCTCCGTCATCAGCAAGGCACATCCCCGCTCGCACGGGCGGTGCATTTGCTGCTGCTGCTGGGGTGGCTTCTGTCGTCGCAGGGGCTTGCTCCTGCGCTTGCCCTGACAGCAGCCTGGCTGGATGGCGGGCATGCGGTCAAAGTCGGGGCTTCATCGGAGGGGGCGGTGACAGTCGTGCTCACCCATGAGGAGTCGGCGAGTCCAGCAGAGGTTCACCAGCACGATGTCCTCAATGTTCTCATCGCAGTCTTTGCCCAGACAACCAACATGGACAAACCTGACCATGTGTTGTCCTTCAAAGACGTTGAAGATGCCTCGCGCATGCTGCGGCGGTTTTCGTTGGATCTGGAGACGACCTGTCTTGCCGCTCCATTTGCCTGGACATGGTTGAAGACGCCTTTGTTGGCAGTGCGGACACAGGTTGTCCGTCACACTGAGGCTCCGACATGGTCGCCCGGCCTGGAATTAAAGGTCGGCATGACGCTCATGCTCTGCTGAGGTTTTGTGGTTGAAATCAACCGTGATCCGCCGCTGCGGATCGCACGCCGTTCACGTCCACGCATGGCGTGAAGGCAGCCCAACCTCCACCTTTTTCGAAAAACACGCGCTATGAAAACATCCACATCCTTATTCTTCAGCCTCTTATTGTCCGTCACCGCCTCCGCCGAGCCCGTCACCGTTCACTCACTTGTTCAAAGAGCCCTCGCCACGCATCCAGAGCTTCGCTACTACGAAGCGCAGATTGATGTGGCCCAAGGCGGCAAAACCAAGGCGGGCGAGATCAAAAACCCTGACCTCATGACCGGCGTCGGAAACTGGCGCGTGCGCGATCTCGCCACCAATACCGTCAGTGACGGCCCCACCTGGGCCGTGCAGCTCACTCAGACCTTTGAGTGGCCCGGTCGTCTCTCCCTGCGCAAGGCCATCGCGCAAAAAGACATCGAACTCGCCCAGCTCGGCATCGAGCAGTTCCGCGCCGCGCTCGCCGCGCGCGTGCGTACCATCTCATGGAAGATGCTCGCCGCGCAGGAAAAAACCCGTGCGACCGAGGAAGTCGCCAAACGCTTCAAATCCCTCGCGGATGTGCTGCTTCAGCGCGATCCCGCAGGTGCAGCGCCACGCCTTGAAGCGCGCATCATCCAGGCCAGCGCCCTCACACTCGGTTCTGAGGCCACGCTTGCTCGAAACGAGCTCGAAGCCGCCCGGTTCGAGCTCAACCAGCTTCTGGGTGAGAAGGCCGAGCACCCGCTGGAACTGCGCATGGAAAATCTCACACTCAATCCGCCTCCGGCACTTGAGGCATTGCTCGCGGATGCCCGCCGGAAGAACTTCGACCTCCGCGCCCGCATTCTGGATGTCGAGCAGCAGGGCTATGCGGTGAAGCTCGCACAAAACGAACGCTGGCCTTCGATCACCGTGGTTCCGTATGTGCAGCGTCAGAGCAATCAGACCCGCGAAACCCAGGTCGGCATCGGCATTTCCATCCCGTTGCCTCTTTGGAACCGAAACAAAGGCGCCATCGACTCCGCCAAGGCCAAGGAAGTCCAGGCCGAGGTCATGCTCACCGCGCAGTTGCGCCAGCTCGAGCGTGATGTGGCCTCGCAGTCCAGCCATTATCGCCTCCATGTCGAGGAACTCGTTAAATGGCCCTCGGACACACTCGATGGCTTCCGCAAAGCCGCAGCCGAAGCGGATGAGCACTATCGTCTCGGCGCCCTGCCACTTTCCACCTACACGGAGCTTCAGCGTCAATACATCGGTTCTGTCACCGCCGTGCTCACTTCTCAGCTTGGCGCGGTCGATGCACGCCTTCAGCTAGAGCAGCTCACCGGCACCAAACTGGCCCAGTAACCTTTTCACCCACGGCCATGCTCAATTTCCTGTTGGAGTTTTCCGTCCGGCAGCGCGCCCTCGTGCTGCTCGGTGCCTTTTGCCTGTTCGGAGCAGGTGTGTATTCACTCATGCATCTGCCCATTGATGCGGTGCCGGATCTTACTGGCCCGCAGGTGCAGGTGAATGTCGCCGTGCCGGCCCTCGCGCCGGAGGAATCTGAACGCGCCGTCACGCGGCCCATCGAAATGGCGCTCGCGGGCATGCCCGGCGTGCTCGATTCGCGTTCCATCACCAAATTCGGCCTCAGCCAGGTCACGATCGAGTTTGAAGACGGCACGGACATTTTCCGCGCCCGCCAGCTCGTCACCGAACGTCTCACGGCGATCATGCAGGACCTGCCGCCTGGCAGTTCGCTCAGCCTCGCGCCGATCAGCACCGGCCTCGGCGAAATCTTCTACTACACGCTGCATTGGAAGAAGGACGCCAAGGAGAAACCCGCCGATGAACGCGAAGGATTGATGCGTCTTTGGGAAACACACGAGTACATCGTCAAACCCATGCTGCGCACCGTGCAGGGCGTCGCCGAGATCAACAGCAACGGCGGTCATCAGCGTCAGGTCACCGTCGAGCCCATGCTCGACAAACTGAAAGCCGCAAACATGACCGTGGGTGAATTGGCCGACATCATTCGTGGCAACGTCGAAAACGCCGGCGGTGGGGTCATCAATCGCGATGGCGAGCAGCTCACCATCCGCAGCGTCGGCCGTGTGAGCACGGCGGAGGAGATCGCGAAGCTGCCGATCAAGTTCGGAGCCGCCGTGCAGCCGATGAAAGTCGAGGACGTGGCCAAAGTGCAGTGGGGGTCCGGCTTTCGCGGTGGCGCAGCGACCATGGACGGCGAGGAAGTCGTGCTCGGCACCGTGATGATGCTCATGGGCCAAAACGCCCGCGTCGTCTGCCATCGTGTGGCTCCGCGACTCGAAGAGGTGCGCGAAAAACTGCCTCCAGGCATGGACGTGACCATCGTTTATGAGCGTAGCGATCTCGTCGAAGCCACCGTCGGCACCGTGGAGAAAAATCTCGTCGAAGGCGCCGTGCTCGTGGTCGTCGTTCTGCTCGTTCTGCTCGGAAACTGGCGTGCGGCGATCATCGTGGCGCTCGCCATCCCACTTTCCTTCCTCTTCGCTATTTGCGGCATGGTTCAGGGCGGATGGTCGGGCAATCTCATGAGCCTCGGCGCGGTCGATTTCGGCCTCATCATCGACGGTGCCGTCGTGATGGTCGAAAACATCGTTCGCAGGCTCGGAATCAAGCAGCACCACTTCGGTCGCATTTTGACGCGGGAGGAGCGCAGCCGCGAAGTGCTCGCCGCTAGCAAGCAGATGGCCTCGCCGATGTTTTTCGGCGTTCTGATCATCACCATCGTCTATCTGCCCATTTTGACACTCACCGGCATTGAGGGGAAAATGTTCCGCCCGATGGCCGTGACAGTCATTTTCGCCCTCATTGGTGCCTTGCTGCTCGCTCTCACACTCATGCCCGCGATGTGTTCCTATTTCCTCGGCGGCGACATCAATGAGAAGGAGAATTGGATCATCGCCGGACTCAACCGCATCTTCCAGCCGCTGTTGCGCCTCGCCATCAAAGCCCGCTGGGTCGTCACCCTCATCGCCATCGGCTTTTTCGGTTTCTGCGGCTGGCGCTTCACCACACTGGGCGCGGAGTTCGTCCCGAAACTCGATGAAGGCAGCATTGCGGCCATGATTTACCGCAAAGTCGGCATGAACCTCAAAGAGTCAGTCCACGAGGATCTCGAGCTCGGTAAGATGGTGCGCGAGAAGTTCCCCATGGTCACCCGCTTCTTCACCCGCAGCGGCACCAGCGAGGTGGCCACTGACCCTATGCCGCCGAACGAGACCGACTTCTACGTCTTCTACAAACCGCTCAACGAATGGCCCAAAGGCCCCGGCATGCCGACGACGAAGGAAGAACTCTGCACCGCCATCGAAGAAGAAGCGCTGCGTGAGCACGAAGGCCAGACCATCGAGTTCGGCCAGCCGATCGAGACGCGCTTCAACGAGATGATGGAAGGCACCAAGGCGGAGCTCGCTGTGCGCATCTACGGCATCGACTTCGACGTGCTCGAAAAACTCGCCAACCAGATCAAGGACATCATCAACGACACGCCCGGCGGCGAGGCCGAACTGGAAACCGACGGTCGGCCCAGCAGCGTCGTGATGCAGGTGAAACGTGAGGTGCTCACCAAATACAACGTCCCACTCGCCGAGCTGAACCGTGCCGTTTCCTCCGGACTCGGCGGCGAGATTGCCGGTCAGGTTGTCGAGGGCAATCGCAAGCGCGACATCGTCGTGCGTCTTCCTGAAGAAGATCGCTCCAAGGAGGATATGATGAAATCTCTCCCGCTTCGTGTCGGCGACTTCGGCATGATCGCGCTTGGCGATGCGGTGGACATCCGCACTGAAAAAACCGTCGATCCTATCCGTCACAGCCGCACGCAGCGACGTGCCGCTTTGCTCGTCGGTGTCAAAGGCCGCGACATGGAAGGTTTTGTCAACGAGGCCACCGCCCGCATCAAAAAAGAGGTCAAATTCCCCGAAGGTTACGACTTCGAGTTCGGCGGCACCTTTGAGAACCTGCAAGAAGCCCGCGCCCGCCTCGCCATCGTCGTGCCGACAGCCCTGGTGCTCATTTTGATGCTCATCTTCTTTGCCTTTGGCAGCGTGCGGCAGACCCTGCTCGTCGCCACCGGCATCCCGCTCGCGTTGACCGGCGGCATCATCGCCCTCGGCCTGCGCGGCATGCCCTTCAGCATCACCGCCGCCGTCGGCTTCATCGCCCTGAGCGGTGTGGCCGTGCTCAACGGCCTCGTGCTCGTGAATTACTTCAACGAATTGCGAGAGGAAGGCATGAGCGTGCGGGATGCGGTGCTCAATGGCGTCGCCACACGACTGCGGCCCGTCATGATGACCGCCCTCGTCGCCGCGCTCGGCTTTGTGCCCATGGCCCTCGCCCACGGTCCCGGTGCCGAGGTGCAGCGCCCCTTGGCCACCGTTGTCATTGGCGGCATCATCAGCTCCACGCTGCTCACGCTGCTCCTGCTGCCGATGCTTTACGACTGGATCGAGCGCACGGTGAAGAAAGAGGATTGATCAAATCATCAACGATAACCTGCCGGCGGCGGTGGCAGTCCAGAAGGCTGGGCTGTGGTGCCGTAGCCGGCGGGAGGCGCTCCATAATTCGCCGGTGGAGCGCCGTAACTGGCGGGTGGCGGAGCGCCGTAGTTCGTCGGAGGTGGTGCGCCATAACTCGCGGCAGGGGCCTGGCCTCCTGGGATGGTCTTCGCTGTCACCGTCACATTGGAGAGCTGATTGTAGGGGATTTGGATGTATTCCGCTGCCGCCCGGGAGAGGTTGATGACACGGCCAGGATAATGCGGGAAGCGGTCGTTGACGACAACCTTCACGGAACGTCCATTGTAACTGTTTTTGACCTTCACCTCGGTGCCGAAGGGCAGGGTGTTGTGCGCTGCCGTCCAGCCTTGCGGGTAATAGGGCTGGCCAGAACTGGTCATGCGGCCCGCGTATTGATCCGCGATGTAGGAGGCGTAGCCCTGCTCCTTGTAGGCGGGCGGAGCGCAACTGATCAGAAGCGCGGGCAACGTCAGGGAAACCGTTCGGATGAGGGCGGAGATGTTCATGTTCTGCTGGGGGAGAATAAGCGGGTTTGTCAGACGCACAATCCCACTCACCGTTCGTTCTGCGAAACAGAATTCATCAGGTGCTCCAAGGGTGGCGGAGTGGCACCCCTTGGCTCTTCCAGCTTGAAGGGTTGCGAACTACTTCAGCGGCGGCAGCTTCGCGCTGTAATGCACGGCGCGATGCCGGTTGTCATCGAAGGCGAAGTGAAGCCACTGGCCGTCTTTGCTGACGAAGCCGTCGGGGTAGTTCATGCGGCCTTTGGGGCCATCGACGGATTCCTGCTGCAGCACGCGCTGGTAGGGCCAGGTCTTCATGCCGTCGAAGCTGATCCACAGCGCCATCGGGCTGCGGTGCTTGCTGTTGGGGTTGTGCAAGATGGCCACGGTGTCGCCACCGAGATTGTAGAGCGTGGTTTTGCTGCCGGGATTGGGGATTTGAGTGGTGCTGGCGAATTCGGGCCAGGTGAGACCACCGTCCTTCGATTCCGCCTTGTAAAGCATGCCACCGAGGCCGTCGCCACGGATGACCATGGTGATGCGGCCATCGGGATGCTCGAAGAGGTCGTTCTCCGCCCAGCCGAAGTAGCGGCTGTTTGGCGTGAGACGGATGTTGCCGTGCTCGCTCCAGGTTTTGCCGTTGTCGCTGCTGATGAGCACGCCGTTGCGCGGATTGGTGAAGGCGCGATCAAGCGGGGCTTTGTCCTGCTCGTCATCGGGGCCGATGTAGTGCTGGAACGGAATCATGATGCGACCGTCTTTGCAGACGATGTGCTTGCGGATGAAGGTGCGCTCTTTGAGGCGACCGGGGACTTCGATGGGCTTGCTCCAAGTTTTGAAGGAGTCGTCGCTGGTGAGATACCATGAGCGCCACCCCGTGTTCCAATGCTTGGCGTGCGTGCTGAAGAACAAGGTGCTGCGCTGGCCGACGATCATGACCTCGGTCGGTCCCTGGCCAATGGTGGAGCCTTCGCGTGGGAAGCCCACATCGAAGCGTTCCAGCGGGCTCCACGTCCTGCCCTTGTCCATGCTGCGCGTGACTCCGGTGTAGTTCAGCGGACTGGGCTCGATGTCACCACCGGCGAGCATGAACAAGATCCATGAGCCATCCGGCAGTTCGCGCAGGGTCGTGTCGCACACTTCCTTGTTAGGCGTCACGCCATCATACGGGATGCTCTTGAAGTCCTGCTTCGCGTCTTCAATGCCCTGCGCGGTCCACTTGGGATCAGGCGTGATCGCCTTCGGCAAATGAGGCGCGAGCGCTTTGTTCACCACCGTCTTCCCAACACTGATCTGCTTAACGATTCCATTCGGCTCCACCAACAGCTTGCCGCCCAGCGCTTGCTTTACGATGTCGTCCTCCGTGAATTTCACATGCAGGATCTCAGCATCGGTGTGGCGGTTCCAGTCATAGAGGATGTGGATGTCACCGTTCGGCGCTTGGAATCCGTCTGGATAGGAAACTTCGGCGCGATCATCGATCAGGAAGCCTTTGCCCCATGACTTGCCGTCATCGTCGGAAAGGAAAGCTTTCAAATTGGAGCGGCGCGGCAGACGTGCGTTGATGGGGCCGTTTTTGACGAGGATGAGTTTTCCGCTGGCGAGACGGCGGATGAAAAAGCGCGCGCTGGGATTTTGAATCGACGACGGTTGCGGCTCGCTCCACGTCGCGCCTTTGTCGGTCGAAACACTCTCACTGATGCCATCCTTCGTCCGCGCGAGCATCCACAGGCTGCCGTCCTTGCGCTCCACGATCATGTGCTCGTCGAAATCGGTGCGCGGGAAGGCCACGCCGCCGCGACGCTTCCACGTTTTGCCCTGATCGGTGCTGGCGAAGACATTCGCCATGCGGATCACGTCGAGATCCTTGTGCGCTTCCTTATCCACGCCTGGGCCGTGCATGCGGTCGCGCGTCCAGAGCGCGACTGGCAGCAGCCAGTCACCATTGCTGAGCACCGTGGGTTTGTTCAGCGTGCAGCCATCGGCAAAGCGCACCGGCGCGGTCCATTTCGGCTCCGCTGCATCGGGCTCATCGCAGCGGATGTACCAATCGCCGCAGCGTCCATCGAAGTAGCCGATGCTTTGATCAAAGAAGCACCACAAGCGGCCCAGCGGGTCGGTCCACAGGTTGCCGACCAGCGCCCGTCGCTCATAGCGCACGCCATTCATCTCCCCATCCTGCGGATCGATCACGACGCGCGGTTTCGACCATGACTTCCCATCGTCATCACTCGTCGCCAGCATGAAGAAGCCGTTCGGCGAGTCGCCATTGCCCACCCATGCGGCCCAAAGGCGGCCTTTCGGCGTGCGGTCGATGCCGATGATCATGTTGCCGGGTCGCTTCTCCGCGTCGTATTCGGGTCCGGGCGCGGTATTGATGACCGGCGGCTCCAGCGCGAGGTCGAGCAGAGCCTTGTCCTGGGCGAAGACGCTGCTGGCGGCAATGAGGGCGGCGATGATGAAGAATCTCATGGTGTGGGGCTATCAAACGTGTTTATGGGCGGGCTTTGCCACAATGAACGACGGATCATCGTGGTATGATAACAAGGGGATGCCGCCATGAAGGTTGATCTGCGGCGTATCACGGCCTAACATCATCGGCGTGGCCCGTTAGCGTCAATGCTGCGGACCGGCTCTTTGAAATTTCCGCCGCCTCGCGCGGCCTTTTAACTTCCTGCGGTGTTCGTTTTCGAGCTTTGCGGCCCGGCCCGATTCATCAACTGCGGGGGCTACGCGCTGAAGTGACATGTCATGCCTTCACTGGAAGACAGAGCTTCATCACGCGGGTTCCCACCTGGTCTCATGGGATACGTGAGCCCTTTGTATTCGGACGGCACAGGCGGGTTTGAAAGCGTCCCGGCTCCGCCCGGGGCGCTTTCTCTATTTTGGAGCGGCGACGATTCGTCGGCTCTCCATGAAAAAGAACTCAAGCCTTCGGCTTGGTCTGCGGCAACGGCTGGGGATCTTTGTCACCCACGCCAGCAGCGGGGCGGATGATCACGCCTACGGGCATGGAGGCCTTTTCCATGTTCAAAAGCTGGCTGACGGTGACGAATTGATAACCCTTCGCCAGAAGCTGGTCGAACATGGCCGGCATGGCGGTGATGGTGGGCGGATGAATGTCATGAGAGAGCATGATCGCTCCCGGATGCGCGCCATTGACGAGGCGGCTGGTGACAGCGGCCACGCCAGGGCGGCGCCAGTCCTGCGGATCGACGGACCACATGATCGTGGAATAGCCGAACTCGGAGAACATGAGGTCTTTGATGCGGGTGTTGATCGCGCCGTAAGGCGGGCGCATCAGGTGCGGGCGCACGCCGGCCACCTCATAGACGGCGTCTTCGGATTTCTTGAGCTCGTTGCGGATCTGCTCGTCCGAGCGGCTGGTCAGGCTGCAATGCGTCCAGGTGTGATTGCCGATCTCGTGGCCTTCCGCGATGATGCGGCGCACGATGTCGGGATAAGTCTTCACCAAGTTGCCGATGAGGAAGAAGGTGCATTTGATATTCCGCTCCTTGAGGAGATCGAGCAGTTTCGGGGTCAGGCTCGGATGCGGGCCGTCGTCAAAGGTCATCGCGAGTGTCTTCTGCGTGATTTTGACGGAGGAATACGAGGTGCGGGCGCCTGCGGGCGGCACGACGGGCATGGAAGACGGGTTGTTCAGCCGTTTCACCAGCGGGTTTTCGACCTCTTCGGCTGGCAGCGCTTTCCGCGCCTCGATGGCAAGCTTCTCCGGTTTGGGAGCTTTTTGCTGGGTTGTGCAGCCGGTGTTGGCCGCCAACATGATGCCAAACCAAATGCTAAGATACATGCGTGGGGGGATCACAAGGAGAGGAGATTAACGGGTGAAATTCACTCGCGAAAGCTGGAATTTCTGAAAATCGAAGAATCGCCAGAGAGGGCCGTCTTCCAGGCGGCTTGCGGGTCCAGCGGACGCCACTGCCCCGGTTCCAGATCTTCCGGCAGTCCAATGGGGCCGATGCTTTCGCGGTGCAGCCGCGTCACCCGGTTGTTCACGCGGTGGAACATGCGCTTCACCTGATGGTAACGGCCCTCATGCAACGTCAGCCGGGCGTGGCGTTCGCCCAGAATGACGAGTTCGGCGGGCAGGGTGGTGATGTCCTCCGTGTGGAAGTAAAACCCACGGGTAAACTCGGCCACGGCCTCTGGGGCGATGGGTTCGGCGGTTTCGACAAGGTACACCTTCGGCACCTTGTGCTCCGCCGCCATCAGAAGCTTCGACCAGCGGCCGTCATTGGTCAGCAGTACCAGTCCGGAGGTGCCCCGGTCTAGCCGTCCGGCGATGTGGAGCGAGTGTTTGTCAGGATCGTCGATCAAATCGATGACGGTAGGATGCTGGTCGTCCTTCGTGGCGCTCAGAATGCCCACCGGTTTGTGCAGCATCAGGTATAGCGCCCGTTCTGGCGTCTGGATTACTGTCTCATCGAGTTCCACCCGCATGAAGCGGTCCACCGGATGATGCCCGTCCGTCACGACGACGTCGTTGACCCTCACACGTTTTTCCGCGATGGCCCGATGCGCTGCCTGACGGCCCATGGATTCATGGGCGGCAATGAGACGGTCCAGTTTCATGCCGCAACCACCGCACAGGCTGGATCAAATCTCTCCGAAGTGCTTTTCGCGCACCTCAACGATGGCATCGAGCATTTTGTCGGCTTCGGCGCGGGTTTTGGCGTCGAGGCTGGAGGCGCTGCGGTTGTAGCGACGGAAGAGGATTTTCAACTGCGCCCGGACTTCGTCCTTGGGCATCTTTGAGGTGATGCCGCACAGCTCCTCGGCGGTTTTGGGCGGTTCGGCCTTCGTGGCGGCGGGCGCGCCTTTGTTGACCTTGTCCAACAGCGTGCCGCCCGCCTTGGGCGCGGCCTGCGGCTTGGGTTCGGCGGATTTACCACCACCGAGGGATTTCGAGAGGGACTTGAGGATTTTGAACATGGCGTGGTTCCTTTGAGAGCGTGCGGGTTACTCGATGCGCATGGCGCGGAGGTGCGCGCTGCGACGTTTCAATTCCTCGTCAGAAAGCACACCTGCGCCTTTGTAGCTCACGGCGACTTCCTTGCTGCGACCGGACTGCTTATCGACCACCAACGCGCGCACGCGCTGGTTTTCATCGTAGCTGAAAGTCACGGCGATCTCGCAGCCCTTCGGACGGTTTGGCGGCACTTCGAGTGTGATGCGGCCGATGACGTCGATGAATTTCGCGTCCTCGTCCTCGCCCTGGGTGATGTCTACCTCGATGACGCGCTCGTTGTCCTCGGAGGTTTGGTAAACCTGGGAGCGGGAGCAGGGGATCGGCGTGTTCTTGGGGATGACGATGGAGTTCATGAGCTTCTCCTCCTTCGTCTTTGCGTTATAGACCATGGCCAGGGTGCCGTAGCTCGCATTGCAGACTTCCTGGATCTTCGCGGACTTCTTCGCAAACAATGCCGCGCCCAGCGCGACACACTCATCGACGTTGCCGCAGGACTTAGGTGTCTTGCCGAACATCTTTTCCAGAATCGTCTTCACCTTCGGAATGCGCGTGGAGCCGCCCACCAGAACGACGTGGTCGATGTCGGAGGGCTTTAGCTTTGCCGAATCCAGCGCCTGCTCCACGAGGAAGACCGTGCGGGTGAGCATGTTGCGGATGATTTTTTCAAAGCCCTCACGGGTGAGGTCGATGCGCGCGATACCGCTGTTCTGATCATTCGCCACGGTGTCGTTCACACGCTGGAGCTTGGAGAGCATCTTCTTCGCGTCCTCGGTGGCCTGGAGCACGCGGCGGCGGTGGCGTTCGTCGTTGTAGAGCGCCGCGCCGGTCTGTTTTTTGTACTGCTCGGCGTAGGCTTCCAGCAGCAGATCGTCAAAGTTGCTGCCGCCAAGGTGGCGGGCACCTTCGGAGGTCAGGATCTTGATGTTGTCTCCCTCGACATCAAGGATGGTCGTGTCCAGCGTGCCGCCGCCGAGGTCGAACACCAGGATGCGTCCCTTCACCCCTTGCGAGTGGGCGTAATACACCGCCGCCGCCGTCGGCTCGTTCACCAGACGCTTCACCTTCATGCCGGCCATCTCTGCGGCTGCGATGGTGCTCTTGCGGGCCAGTTCGTTGAAGTTTGCCGGCACGGTGATGACCACCTCGGTAATATCGCCGCAGATCTTCGAGCAGTCGCGCTTCAGCTTGGAAAGAATCAGTGCGGAAATTTCCGCCGGGGTCCATTTTTTGCCGTCGATCTCCACCAGATGCTCCGGGTCGTCCATGTGGCGTTTGATCTGGAAGACGGTGCGGTCCGGCTCGCCGCCATCGCGCGCGGCGCTGCCCACGAGCTTCACGTCCTCATGCGAGTCGAAGAAAACCACCGAGTGCGTCAGTCGCTCGCCGTCGGAGTTCGGGACGATTTCAGGATTGCCATCGGGTTTCAGGTAGGCCAGCCCGGAGAGGGTGGTGCCAAGGTCGATTCCAACGTATTCAGCCATATGACGAGAGTGATGATGAGTAAAAAAGCGCGCTCCGGGAGAGGTCTCACTGGCTGGAGGTGCGCACCTCCACTTTGCGCAGGATAATCTCGTGACCCTCGCCACGCGAGAAGATAAAACCAGAACGGCAGCTTTCCGTCACACGCGGCTTCGACTTGCCCGGCAGCGAGTCCACCACGGCGATGCGCTTGCGCAGCTCAATGTCCACCTCGGTGCCGGGAGGCACGTCGAACTCGGTCACGCCGTGCTGGTGCAAAATGTCCTCAAACGAGGCCCGCAGCGTCTGAAGCTGGCCGGGCACGTCGCTGCCGTTGGCTCCCGCGTAACGCGCCACCAGCGCGTCGATGAGGTCGATGCGTTTGATGATGTCGTTGGCGAAGATGACCACGGTGCTGTCCTCGGTGGGCAGGCCGCGGCGCATGATCTCGTGTTTCTCCTCCAGCTCCTCCAACTGGCCGCGCAGACGTTTTTCAATGTCCTGCCAGTGCTTGAGCTGCGCCTCCGCCTGCGCAAACTCCTGTTTGCGGCCTTCCAGCCGCGCCAGCTCGGCCTGCGTCTCTTCGAGACGCCCGGTGGTGCGCTGCTGCATCGTGCCGAGGTCGGCGATGCGTTTTTCCAGCTCCGCGATGCGCTTCTTCTGCTCCACCTCGTAGTTTTGCAAAGTCGCGGCCTGTTTCTGGATCTCGGCGCTGAACTTCTTGAACTCCGCGTCCGCCGCCTCGCGGTCCTTGCGCGCCTGCTCGGCCTTGGCGGACTCGCGGTTCAGCGCTTCCTGGGCGGCGTTGAGTTTCACCTGGATGGCCAGATCCTCCTCGGCGGCCTTGCGCAGGGATTTGTTGATCTCCGTCTGGCGTGACTCCAGGCCCGCCAGCGCCTGGCCGAGACCGAGAATCTGACCGCCGACCTTGAGATAGTCTCCCAGCTCGTTTTGCCGGGCCTCGATCTTCGTCTGCAACTCCTTCAGCGCCATGTCCGCGCCTTGGATGTCTTGTTTCTGCGTGTCGATCGTCTTGGCGAGGCGTTCCTCGTCAGCCTTGAGGTTTTGCACGCGGTCAAGCCGCTGGCGCAGCTCGCCTTCGAGGGCTGCGGCGTCTTTCTTGGCGGCGTCGGCCTTTACCTTCGTTTCCTTGAGTTCTTTTTCGAGCTCGGCCTTCTGGACCTCTGCGGCGCGTGATTGTTCCTGCGCGGCCTTGAGCCGGGCGGTTTCCCTGTCCACGTCCTGCTGCGCCTTCATCACGCGCTCTTCGCGCAATTGATGCGCCGCTTCGAGCTGGCTGATCTGCT
Source organism: Prosthecobacter sp. (assembly GCF_044232965.1). Lineage (GTDB taxonomy): Bacteria > Verrucomicrobiota > Verrucomicrobiia > Verrucomicrobiales > Verrucomicrobiaceae > Prosthecobacter. Next base: position 86,355 of record NZ_JBIIKX010000005.1, on the reverse strand, counting down.
GCTGAAGCTCGGCCAGCTTCTTGTTCTGGTTGTCCGTGCTGACATTGAGACGCGTGACGAACTGCGAGGCCTCGTCACGCTCCTTGTTCAATCCGCCCAGCATGGCCTGAATGCCCGCCAGCTCGGTGTTGAGCGCCGGAATCTGCTTCCGCAGGCTCTTTTCCTCACTTCGGGCGGCTTCCAGTGTGGCCTCGGCCTCGGTGCGTTTTTTGTCGGCGGCTTCCTGGGTGGCTACGGCCTTCTCGGCGCGTTTTTCGGCATCGGCGGCCCGCGCCTCGGCGGTTTTGACGTTCTTGGTGAGTTCGGCAAGACGCGTATTTTCCGTCTTGAGGGACGCTTCGAGCACGGCGAGCTCCTTTTTGAGCTTCTCCTGGTTCCGTGCCAGTTCTGCCAGTGCTTTGTCCTCGTTGTGGCGTTGTGCCTCGGTGTCCTTGAGCGTCTTGGCGGCGGTGGCGATGCGCGCATCGACATCCGCCAGCTCAGCGAGGCGTTTTTCAGCGGCGGCGATGCGTTCCTGCACGCCTTTGAGCCGTGTCTCGGCAGCGCTGGCCTCGGCGAGCTTTGCTTTCGTCTCCGCTTCGAGGTTGGCGCGCTTGTCGCCGAGAATCTTGTCGAGATTGATCGATTCGACGCGCAGCGCCTCGACAGCGGCGTCGGATTTCTGGCGTTCGGCCAGGGATTCCTTCAAAGCGGCGGCGGCGGCATCGCGGTCCTTGATCAAACCGGCCAGCTCGGCCTTCACATTGTCCGCCTCGGCGCGGGTCTGCGTCACGCTGGCGCGGAGATCCGGCAGCAGCGCCTCCAGCTCGGCACGTTCCTTGGTGAGACGCTGCGTTTCAGCGGTCAGCTTGTCGCGTTCTTGTGTGGAGGCGGTGATGGTGGCGGTCAGCTCAGCCTGCTGCTTGTTCGCGGCGGCCAGTTCTTTGACGCGGTCTTCCAAACCGGCGGTCTGCTGCGTCAGTTCGGCCACACGCGCCTCGGCGGTGGCGATTTCCTTCTGCCGGCCGGAGATCCGGTCCTGCAGATTCTGATGATCGGACTCGGCGGCGGACAACTTTTGCTGGGTGCTGGCGTGCGTCGTGGTGAGCGTGGCGATGACGGCTTCCAGCCCGCTGATCTTCTCTGCCAGCGTGAGCTGCTGCTGGGAGCTCTTCTCTGCGGCTGCGGCTGCGGCTGCTGCCTCCTTCTTTTTCTCGATGGCGCTGGTGGTGGCCTGTTCCAGATCGGTTTTGGCCTGTGCCACCAGCTCGCTGAGCTTCTTGTGCTCGGCCTGCACGGTTTTGAACTGCTGGGCGGCGTTGGCGGCGAGTTCCTCCAAGTTTTTCGTGCGCTGCTCGGCGGCGGCGACCTGCGTTTCACGTTCCTTGAGATCATTCTCGGCCAGACGGAGCTGCTCACGCACCTTGCCCATGGCCTGTGACATCTCGGTCTGCTGCTCTTCAATCAGACGCACCTCTTTTTCCACCGCTTCGCGGCGCTGGGTGAGTGTCTGGGTGAGCAGGGTTTGCGCACGGCCGTGCTCAGTGGAGGCCAGCAGCTCGCGGGTGCGCTCGTCGCGGTCCTTCACCAGAGCGGCGACTGCGGCGACAACCTCCGCCTTGTGCGATTCGACGGCTTTGAGCGCTTCAGACGCGTCATTGAGCTTGGTGTCGGTCGATGCGAGGTCGTCTAGTTTGTTGTTGAGGTCGGCGACCTTGTCTTCCAGCGCTTTGACCTCGGCCTGAACAGCCGCGAGACGTGTGCCTCGCTCGGCGATTTGAGAATCGAGATCCGCACGACGCTTTTCGGCCTCCTGCTGCGCTAGATCGTCCGCTGAACGGGCGTCGCGGCCTTGTTTGTCGATGGCGGCCAGCCGGGCCTGAGCCTCCTGCTGCTGTTTGGCAAAATCGGCCTCGGCGTCCGCCTTCTGTGTGTTCAGGTTCGCGACCTGTTCTTCGGCGGCAAGACGCTGCTGGTCCAGTTCGGCAAGCTGGGTGCGCAGTCCCGTCAAACGTTGCTCGGCGGCGGTCGCTTCGGTCTCGTGGGACTGTTGTTTCCCGAGCAGGGCACCAATGGCGGCGTCGAGCAGACCGCGCTGGTTTTCCATCTGCCCGAGCGTCTGTGTCAGAGCGGCGAGGCGGTCCTCGTTGCCACGCAGTTCATTGACACGGGCGGCGATGGTCTTTTCCTCGCCACCGAGCTGGGCGATCTGTGATTGCGCGTCGCGCACCTGCTCCTGAGCCTTGGTCAGCGTGGCGTTGACGGCCTCGATCTCGTCCTGCTTCGTGCCGCGTTGCGCGTCGAGCTGGGTGAGTTCGGCGCGACGTGCGTCGAGCTGTTTGTCGAGGTCTTGCAGCTCGGTGCTGCGTTTCGCGCGTTGCTCGGCCTCAGATTTCTGCGCGTCGTCGCGCAACGTGTTGAGGCGTTTGACCTCCGCGTCGGCTTCGGCGGCCTGCTTCTGCAAATCGGCCAGTTTTTTGGCTGTGGCGGTCTCGTCGGCGCTCAGTTTGGCAAAGGCGATCTCACGAGCTTTGACCTCGTCGCTCGTCTTGGTGAGCACGGCCTGCTGCGTGGCGAGTTCGCTTTGCATTTTCGCCAAATCAGCCTGCGTTTTGCTGAGTTCGGTGGTTTTGGTGGCAAGCTGCGTGTCGAGCGCCTGCAACTCACCACTGCGCTTCGATTTGAGCTCGGCCTCGGATTTTTGTGCCTCGCTTTGAAGCTGGGTGACTTCTTTGAGCCTAGCCTCGGCCGCCGCGAGCTGGGATTGCAGTGCGGTGAGTTTTTCACCCGTGGCGGTCACATCGGCAGCAGCTTTCGCAGCAGCGGCTTCCTTCGCTTTGGCCTCGTCGCTTGTTTGGGTGAGCGCGGCCTGCTGTGTGGCGAGTTCGCTCTGAATTTTCGCCAAATCGGCCTGCGTTTTGCCGAGTTCGGCGGTCTTCGTGGCAAGCTGGGCGTCGAGGTTTTGCAGTTCGCCGCTGCGTTTTGATTTGAGTTCGGCCTCGGACTTCTGCGCGTCGGCCTGAAGCTGTGTGACTTCTTTGAGCCTGGCCTCGGTGGCAGCGTGGGCCTGGAGGGCGGTGAGTTTTTCGGCTGCGGCGGCAACTTCGGCTGCTGCCTTTGTGGCAGCGGCTTCACTGGCCTTGGCCTCTTCGCTGGATTGAGCGAGCGAGGCGGTGATTTGCTCAAGTGAGGCGCGTTTGGCGGTGACTTCGGCCTCTAAGGTCTGCAATTCGGCGCTGCGCTGGGTTTTCAGCTCCGCCTCGGACTGCTGCGCGGTGGCGAGGAGTTGGTTGATGACGGCGACTTTGGCCTGCGCGGAGGTTTCCTCGGCCGCAAGTTTCGCAATCGTGGCCTCGCGGTCTTTGCGTTGCTTGTCCGCCTCGTCGTGCAGGGTTTGCAGGCCTTTTTGCGCGGTGGCGAGATCGGTCTCGGCCTTGGCGACGAGGGTGCGGGTGGATTCGAGCTTGCTTTCGATGTTGCCGAGATCGCGGCGTTTGGCGTCGAACTTCTCCGCCTCGGTTTTGGCGTTTTCGACCTCGGCGCGTGAGTTCTGCACCTGGGTGCGGAGCTTTTCGATCTCGGTCTTGAAGCCGGCGATCTCCGTTTGAGTTTGGCCAAGCTCTTTTTTGCGGGCGTCGATCGTGGTTTCCAGGGAACGGACCTCATCCCGCCGCTTCTGCTCGATGTCGTTCTCCGCACGGAGGACATCGCGCTGGCGCGTGAGTTTTTCGATCTCGTCCCGCAGTTCGGCGGCCTGACGGCCGGCGGCGGGATCGGGCGCTGGTGCCGGCGCGGTGGAGGCCGCAGGTTTCGGCAGAAAGGAGACGGGCGGTGTGAAGCTTGGGGGCTTGGACGATTCGGCCGGAGTGCGCTGGACGACGGGCTTGGTGACCTCGATTTTGCCTGTTTCAGGCGTGGGCTTGGGCGGTTCGTCTTTGTCGCGGGCCGGGATGCTCTCGGTGTCGCCTTTTTTACCGTCTTCGCGGGTGGGCTGGCCTTTGGGCGGGGCGACCGTCTTGGAGCCGCTGTCTGGGGCGAGCCCCTTCGGCGCACGTTCACGGAAGCGGCTCTCAAGCTGGCCGAACATGATGCGGTCGCCACCTTTCACCCGGGCGCGCTCGACGCGCTTGCCATTGACGAAGGTGCCGTTGGAGGACTTTAGATCGACAATTTCGTAACCGCCGTCCGCCTGGCGCAGGAACTCCGCGTGGAAGGAGGAGATGAAGGTGTTGTCGATGACAATGTCATTGCTGGATTCACGCCCGATGGAGAGCCGTTCTTCGAGGATGTCGAAGACGAACTCATTTCCATCATTAAGATTGAAGGCCAGATATGGCATGCCGGACGCGCAGGAAGGCTAAAGAGCCAGCAGAATAAGGGTGGAAAATCAGTGAATCAAACTTAATGAAATCGCAGGGGCAGGAAGATGGAGGAATGTCTTATTGTTTCAAAAACCACTTCGATAGAACAGCATCATTTAAGATTTCTAAAATATGAACCCGCACCTTGTCTCCACCAAACTTGGCGTTCTAACCCTGTTTTTGAGCTGCCTGGCCAGTTGTGCCGAGACGCCGCCCCCTGTGGCGACAAGCAACGCACGGCTTTCTGCGGTCCAAATCGACCGTGTAGGTCGGCGTATCTGGCAAAACGAGTGCGGTGGCACCGTGGCAGGGCTGACGAGCTGGAACGTGGGAGAGGACTTCGCCTCGCTCGGCATCGGGCACTTCATCTGGTATCCGCAGGGGCAGAGCGGGCCGTTTGAGGAGAGTTTTCCGCCGCTGGCGGCCTTTCTGGCCGCGCGAGGTCATGGGGTGCCGGGCTGGATGCGTGGCTCCTGCCCATGGCCGACGAAGCCGGCTTTCGAGGCGGACAAGAACGGTGCGCGGCAGCAGGAACTCCGCGCGTTGCTGGGCCGGACGGTGCGGGAGCAGACGGAATTCATTATGGAACGAATGGAGCGTGCGCTGCCGAAGATGCTGGCGGCTGCCCCGGCTGGAAAGCGTGCCTGGGTAAGTCTGGCCTTCGGTTCCCTGAAGGCTACCCCCGAAGGTGTGTTCTGTTTGATCGACTATGTGAACTTCAAGGGGGAAGGAACCAGCCCCAAGGAACGCTATCAGGGCCAGGGCTGGGGCCTTTTGCAGGTGCTTCAAGAGGTCGGAGAATCGCCGAGCAGCTACATCGCATGGAATGTCCAGTTCGCCGAAGCCGCGAAACGCGTCCTCAGCCGCCGGGTGGCGAACGCACCACCGGAGCGCAAGGAGCAACGCTGGCTGGCCGGCTGGCACAATCGCTGCGACGGTTATAAGAGGTCGCTGTGAGCGTTGCTACTCGTCTTTCCGCTCGATCTTGATCTTTGGCATGCTGCCGGTGACTTTCGCCATCACGTCGCTCAGCAGGTTGCCGTTCATCTCCTTTGAGTGGCGCATGGCCAAACCGACGACGAAGGCGAACACAAACATGGCGGTGACAATGATGGCGGACATGCAGCCGCTTTCTGTCGTGTCAGGGTAGCTGTTGGCAGAGGTTTTGCCATAGGCGCGTCGCACCGGGCTGAGCTGGCGGCCACCGGCTTTCGCAGGCGGTGCGGCTGATGGGGATGGCGGCGCATCATTGGCGGCTGAAGACGCCGAGGCCGGCGGCGGCAGTCCCTTGGAGGCACGCGGCGGTGCCACGGGCTTTTCTTCCAGCACCGCAGGCGGATTGCCCGCGTAAAAAACGGCCTGCACATCCCCGAAGCCCACGCGGTCGCCATCCTTGAGCTTGGCCTCCTCAATCTCCGCTCCATTCACGCGAGTGCCGTTGCTGGAGTTGAGATCATGCACATAAACACCGTCCGCCGCCAGCTTGATGACGGCGTGTCGTCCAGATGATGACGGGCAGGTCAGCACCACCAGGCTATCCGGGTGGCGGCCAATGGTGGTCACTTCATTTTCCAGCTTGTGGACGAGCGTGCTGCCGTCCTCCATGTAAAAGACTACCGAGGCCATGAATACGAATATGGGGGGTGAATGTTCGCGAAATCAGGAACCAACCACGAACAGCTTAACAGAAACTTGGGATTTTCCTGATGCAACGGCTATGTTCGCGTGTGAGATTAAAATCCTTCTCATTCTTCGCCATGCGCCTCTCCGCCGTCCTGCCCCGCCTCGTTTTCGTCACGTTTGCCGTTTCGATGCTCCTTCTTGCTCCCGCATGGCTGCATGCAGATGACCAGGAGGACGCGGAAAAAGCCGCGCATGCCCTGGCCTATGACCAGGAGAAAGAAGAGTTCAACATCCGCGCTGAAACCTGGGTGCGCACCCTGGAGCCCAAGGTCGGCAAGGCCTCGCGCATGCAGCTTTACAAAGGCAATGAGTACTGCTTTTGCGTCGCGGTGCCGAAAAAATCCGGCGTCCACATCACTGGCGCCGTGCTCGACCTCGAAGGCAAGCCTGCCGGCGAAATCCTCCCGGTGCTCGACGGCTGGGGTTTTGTGCTTTTCTACAAGCCGAAGAAGACCGGCATGTACATGATCGCCATTCACCAGACGGAACAAGGCAAGCGCAAAGAAGTGCCCTGCGCCATGGTCACCGGCTACAAATGACCGGCCGGGGCCATGCGTCGCGCCCTTCATGCTCTTTTGATCCTGCTGCTCTGCGGCTGCTCACGCGAAGAGCGGCGCATCACCCTTGGCGGGCGCACCATGGGCACAGCATGGGCTCTGCGGGCTGATGCTTACGCCCAATCGATTCATCAAACCGACCTCCAGCAGAAGTTGGACTCCTGGGAGGCCATTCTGAGCCACTGGCGGCCTGATTCCGACCTTTCGCGCTTCAATTCATCCACAAGCACCGACTGGATCGCCGCTCCTGCCGAACTCATCGAAGTCGTCGAACTCGCGCAGCAAATCGGCCACGACACCGATCATGCACTCGATGTCACCATCGCCCCGATCGTCGATCTCTGGGGCTTTGGAGCCCAGGGGAAACGCGATTCACCTCCCACCGAATCCGAAATCACGGCCGCCAAAGCCAAATGCGGCTGGCAGCATCTCCAAATACGCCACGATCCTCCCGCTCTGCGGAAAACCATTCCTGACCTCCAGATCAACGTCAGCGCTGTCGCCGAAGGCTGGGCTTTGGACAAGATCGCGAAGCAGCTCGAATCCAAAGGCATCACAAATTTTCTCCTCGAAATCGGCGGTGAAGTGCTCGCGCGTGGTGAATGGAGGGTCGGCATCCAAACGCCCGCAGCTCCACCCGGCGAAGCTGCTCAAGCTCTTCAGCTCAAAGACCAGTCTCTTGCCACCAGCGGGGTGTATCGCCAAAACTTCACCGCCGAAGGCAAACAGCGCTCTCATATCCTCGATCCACGCACTGGCCGTCCTGTTGAGCATGAACTCGCCTCGGTGAGCGTCATTCATTCATCCGCCGCCCAAGCCGACGGCTACGCCACCGCCCTGCTCGTGCTTGGCCCCGAACAAGGACGCCAAATCGCCGAAAAACTCGGCCTGCGTGTCGTGTGGTTCGAGCGTGGCAAATAGCATGAGGTGCAAAAAACCTTTGCCCTTCGTCCTTAGCTCTCTGCTATCCGCCCTCGCATGTTTCACGTCGCTGAAGATCACGAAGAAGGAGTCGCTGGCCGCATCTCGCGTCCTCCGCTGGCTCCGCGCATGCGTTTCGCCTTTTCCAACGACGGGAAGATGGCCGAGTCACCGCAGTTCGAGTATCGCCCGCAACAGCAGCGCATGGCGGAACTCGTTGGGGCCGCGTTAGACGGCAATCACGCCTTCGTCTGTGAAGCCGCCACCGGCGTTGGTAAATCGCTCGCTTACCTCGTTCCCGCCGTCACGTTTGCACTGGAGCAGAAGCGCAAGGCCATCATCTGCACGCACACGATCAATTTGCAGGAGCAGCTCATCTCCAAAGACATTCCCATCGTCAAACAGCTCGTCGGCGACTTCCATGCCGAGATTCTCAAAGGCCGTGGCAACTACATCTGCCCCACACGCCTCAAACGCGCCCTCAACGAATCTGGCGATCTCTTTTCCACCTCTGAAGCCTCCGAACTGAAGCTCCTGCTCGACTGGGTGGCCGAAACCGAAGACGGCACGCTCAGCGATCTCGATTTCACACCCAGCGCGCGCGTCTGGTCGCTCGTGTGCAGCGAGCCGCATGCCTGCACGCCGCGTCGTTGCCCGCCCGGCAGCCGGTGCTGGTATCAGGACACTCGCCGCCGCATGGAGCAGGCAGATGTCATCGTGCTCAATCACACGCTGTTCTTTACGCTCCTCGCCTCTGCCGACGAAAACACGACCGAAGACTGCAATTTCCTCTTCCCGCGCGACTTCGTCATCCTCGACGAGGCGCACACCATCGAGAATGTCGCCGCGAAGGCCTTCGGCCTGCACATCAGCGAGTCGAATATCAAATTTGAGCTTGGCCGTCTGCACAATCCAAAGAGCCGCAAAGGCTTCTTCCAGCTCGTCGGCGACAAGGACGGCGTGCGCGAGGTCTTGATGGCCCTGGACAGCGTGGACACCTTTTTCCGTGCCGCCGAGGCCAGTTGCAAATTCAACGCCATGGGCCGCGAGTTCCGCGTGCGCGAGCCCGGTCTCGTGGAAGACACGCTCAGCCTCCCGCTGCAACGCCTCGCCCAAAAAGCCATCAAAGCCGGCGATGCCGCCAACAAAGAAGGCACCAAGCTCGAACTTCACGACCTTGCCAAACGTCTCGGCGCGATCCGCGTCGGCTTGAAGACCTTCCTCGATCAAGAAAACGAGGATCACGTTCATTGGGTCGAGCGGGGTGGCCTCGACAACCGCATCGTCTCCTTCCACACCGCGCCCGTCGATGTTGCGCCGCGTCTTCGGCAGATCTTTTTCGCCAGTCACAAAGCCTGCGTCTTCACCAGCGCCACTTTGAGTATCGGCGACGACCCCAAGATCCGCTACTTCCGCAATCGCGTCGGCGCTGAAGAAGCCCGCGCCGCCTTGATCGAAAGCCCCTTCGACTTCAAGAAGCAGATGAAGCTCTACCTGCTCAAAAAGATGCCGCAGCCCAGCGAACCTGGTTATCTCGACCAGCTTGAGCACTGGATCACGCATTTCATCGATCTCAGCATTGGTCGCGCCTTCATTTTGTTCACCAGCTACAGCCAGATGACCTCCCTGGCCGACAAACTCGAAGCCCACTGCGAAAAACGTGGCTGGCGGCTCCTCGTGCAAGGCCGCGGTATGCCACGGCATCAAATGCTCGCCGAATTCAAGAACGACACCCACAGCGTCCTCTGCGGCACCGACAGCTTCTGGACCGGCGTCGATGTTCCCGGCGAATCCCTGAGCAACGTCATCATCACGCGTCTGCCCTTCGCCGTGCCGGATCATCCGCTCACCGCGTCGCGCATTGAGCACCTCGAAGAACAAGGCCTCAACGCCTTCACCGAATACAGCGTCCCCGAGGCCATCCTTAAGCTCCGCCAGGGCGTCGGCCGCCTCATCCGCACCGCGACCGACAAAGGCATCTGCGCCATCCTCGACAACCGCATCCTGACGAAGCCGTATGGCCGCGCGTTCCTGTCATCGTTGCCCGAGTGCCCGACGGAGATTTTGCAATGAGCCTGAGGCAGGCGAGCCTGCCTCATGTCACGGAAACAGCCCGCGGATCTGCTTCGCGTCATGCACGCGTTTGATGCCTAGGCTGAGCGCGGCGAAGCGCATGCTGACGTTGCGCTTGCGGCTCATGGTGAGCGTTTGCACGAAGGCTTGTTCGAGGATGCGGTAGAGTTTGCTCATCACCTCGCCTTCGTCCCAGAAGAAGCTCTGCAAGTCCTGCACCCATTCGAAGTAGGAGACGATCACGCCGCCGGCGTTGCAGAGGATGTCGGGAATCACGAAGATTTCCGGTCGCTGCGAGATGATCGCATCCGCCTCGGGCGTGGTGGGGCCGTTCGCGCCTTCGGCGAGGATGCGGCATTGGATCTTCGCGGCGTTGTCAGCGGTGATTTGACGTTCGAGGGCGGCGGGAACGAGGATGTCGCAGGGCGTGACGAGCAGTTGCTCGTTGGTGATCGGCTCCGCGCCGTCAAAACCGACGATGCTGCGTGTTTTGGCGACGTGCTCGTCGAGTTTGCCCAGGTCGATGCCGTTGGCGTTGAACAAGCCGCCGAACGCATCACTCACGGCGATGATCTTGAGGCCCATGCGTGACAGCGATGCCGCAGCGACCGCGCCGACGTTACCGTAACCTTGTACCACCGCAGTGGCTCCACTGGCGGCAATGCCGAGCGTGTCCATCGCGCGAGAAATGAGATACGCCACGCCGCGTCCCGTCGATTCACGACGTCCGAGCGAACCGCCGATGCTCACAGGCTTGCCGGTGACGACCGCAGGCACGCAATGGCCGGTTTGCAGCGAGTAGGTGTCCATCATCCACGCCATTGTCTGCTCGTTCGTGCCCATGTCCGGCGCGGGGATGTCGATCTGCGGGCCGATGAAAGGGATTAGCTCCTGCGTGTAGCGACGTGTCACGCGTTCCAGTTCACCGACCGAAAGCTCACGCGGATTGCAGGCCACGCCGCCCTTGGCTCCGCCATAGGGCAGACCGGTGAGCGCACATTTCCAACTCATCCACATCGCAAGAGCCGCCACTTCGCCGAGCGTCACGTCATGGTGAAAACGCACGCCACCTTTCGTGGGTCCGAGTGTCAGGTGATGCTGCACGCGATAGCCCATGAAAACCGTGGTGGTGCCATCATCACGCCGCACCGGCATGGCCACGCTCACGGAGCGTTTGGGCATCTTCAGGCGGTCGCGTGCGTTTTCGGGAATCTCCAGAAAGTCGGCCACCAGATCAAACTGCTGGCAGGCCATGCGGAAAACGGGCGTGTCATAGACTTGGGGAATCATGTTGCTCATGGTGTGCTGAATTACGCCGCTGGCTGGATTTTTGCCACACGCTAAAATTGGTATCTTGACAGCGCTGCCTGCGTCCGAACAACATCACTTCATGCCCGCTGCCAAAGCCCCCGCAAGCCTCCGCCGACTTTTCGATGAGATCGGCACGGTCGATTATGTCGGCATCGAGGAACGCGTGGCGAAATACACGACTCGTAGCATCAAAAATAAGTCGAAGGTCTTCGGCCTGCGCCTTGCTGTCACGATGGTCGATTTAACCACGCTTGAGGGCAAAGACACGCCCGGCAAGGTCGCTTCGCTCTGCCAAAAAGCGCTCACACCGCATGATGTCGGTGACATTCCCTCCACCGCTGCTGTCTGCGTCTATCCGGCGATGGTAAAGCACGCGAAGAAGCACGTCGGCGGCACCCAGGTGAAGATCGCCTCCGTCGCCACATCCTTCCCGAGCGGTCAGGCTCCGCTCAAGACGCGTCTCGCCGAGGTTCATGCCGCCGTGAACGACGGAGCCGATGAAATCGACATGGTGATCAACCGCGGTGCTTTTCTCGCGGGTGAATTCGGCCGCATGCAGGATGAAATCGCCGCCGTGGTCGAGGCCTGTGGTAAAGCGACGCTCAAGGTCATTCTTGAAGTCAGCGAACTCGAAACCTACGACAACATCCGCGCCGCCAGCTTCCTGGCCATGCGCGTGATTCGCCCGAACGACTTTATCAAAACCAGCACCGGAAAAACTTCATCGAACGCCACGCTCGGCAACAATCAGGTCATGCTGGAGGCCATTCGCGATCATTTTCTCGCCACCGGCGTCCCCATCGCCATGAAACCCGCTGGCGGCATTCGCACCGCCAAGCAAGCGCTGCATTTTCTCATCGCGGTGAAGGAAACGCTCGGCGACGAATGGCTGAGCAACCGCCGCTACCGCTTCGGTGCCTCCGCCTTGCTCAACGACCTCGTGCGCCAGCTCGAAAAAGAACGCACCGGAGCCTATCAAGCCCCCTGGAAATTCAGCGACGCGACAGAGGGTTACTGATCGTCCTTGTTTCAAGCCGCAGCAGGAACTGCTGCCGCTGCTGGCTCCGATTCTTCCACGGGAAAGGCCACGGGCACTGCCTTGCTGGTGACGCGGATGAATTTGGGTTCATAAGCGGCCCAGTTCTCCAGGATGTCCTTGGCGCGAGCGCTGTCGGTCTTTTCGAGGTGGTCGAAGATGAGTTTCTTGAGCTGGTTGATGTCCTCGGGATCACTGAGCTTGTCGCCCTTGATCATCTCGGCGTTGTGAAGCTTGGCGAAGCTGTCGGTTTCATCGAGCAGGTAGGCGACTCCGCCGCTCATGCCAGCGCCGAAGTTTTTGCCGAAGCTGCCGAGCACCACGACGGTGCCGCCGGTCATGTATTCGCAGCCGTGGTCGCCGATGCCTTCAACGATGGCGGTGGCACCGGAGTTGCGGACGCAAAAGCGCTCACCGGCGCGACCTGCGGCGTAAAGACTGCCGCTGGTGGCTCCATACATCACGGTGTTGCCCATGATGCTGTTTTCCCAGGTCTTGTACTCAGCGCTGATGCGCGGGCCGGGTTTGAGGATGAGTTCGGCCCCGCACAGGCCTTTGCCGACGTAATCGTTCGCCTCGCCGATGAGCGTGAGTTTGAGGCCGCCGCAGGTGAAGGCGGCGAAACTCTGACCAGCGCTGCCTTCGAGCGTGACATCCACCGTGCCAGGCGCGAGGCCGTGATTGCCGTGGTTGAAGGCGATCTGGCCGCTGAGCTTCGTGCCGATGTTGCGGAAGGTGTTCTTCACCTTGTAGCGCAGCGGGCGCACCTTCATGCCGTCGCTGATGGCAAACTGAGCCTCCTGAATGATGCGGTCATCCAGCGGATGCTGGTCGAGACCGTCATTACGATTCATCTGGCAGATGCGGGAGGAGTCCTGGCCGAGATCGCTGCCGACATCGCGCAGGATGCGGTCAAGCTTGAGCAGATTGGCCTTCGGATGGCCGGGGACTTCGCGTTGCTTCAAAAACTCGGGCCTGCCAATCATCTCATCCATCGTGCGCACGCCGAGGCTGGCCATGATCTCGCGGACTTCTTGCGCGACGGCGTTGAAGAAGTTCACGATCTGATCCGGCGTGCCTTTGAATTTGGCGCGGAACTTCGGATCGGTCGTGGCGACGCCGACAGGGCAGTTGTTCAAATGGCACTGGCGCACATACACGCAGCCGAGGGCGATGAGTGCGATGGTGCCGAAGTTGAACTCCTCCGCGCCGAGAATCGCGGCGATGGCGATGTCACGTCCGTTGCGCAAACCACCGTCGGTGCGCAGTGTGATGCGCTCACGCAGACCATTGAGCATCAAAACCTGCTGCGCTTCGGCCAGACCGAGTTCCCAGGGCAAGCCGGCATGTTTGATGGATGACAACGGACTCGCGCCCGTGCCGCCTTCGTGGCCGGAGATGAGAATGATGTCCGCGTTCGCCTTTGCGACTCCGGCGGCGATGGTGCCGACACCGTTTTCCGCGACGAGCTTCACGCACACGCGGGCACGCGGGTTCGCTTCCTTCAAGTCGTGAATCAACTGCGCCAGATCCTCAATGGAATAGATGTCGTGATGCGGCGGCGGGCTGATGAGCATGACGCCGGGCGTGGTGTTGCGCAGCCGGGCGATCATGCGGTTCACCTTCATCGCCGGAAGTTGACCACCTTCGCCGGGCTTTGCACCCTGGGCCATTTTGATCTCCAGTTCCCACGCGTTCGCGAGATATTCCGCCGTGACGCCGAAACGTCCGCTGGCGACCTGCTTGATCTTCGAGTTCGCCCAATCACCATTTTCATAGGGCTTGAAGCGCTTCGGATCTTCGCCGCCTTCACCGCTGTCGGACTTGCCGCCGATGCGGTTCATCGCGATGGCGAGTGCTTCGTGCGCCTCGGGTGAGATAGCACCGAGGGACATCGCCGCCGTGGTGAAACGCACGCGGATGTCCTCAATCGGCTCCACCTCGTCGATGGAGATCGGGCCTTCCTCGCCGGGCACGAACTCAAACAAGTCCTTCAAGGCCGTAGGCGTGTTTTCCAATGCGGCCTTCACATAGGTCTCGTAGTCCTCGTGTTTGCCGCTCTTGACGAAGGTGTGGAAGTTCTTGATCACCGGTCCGGTGACGGAGTGCATCTCGCCTTTCTGACGTGGGCGGTAATAACCCGGATCACCGAGGTCGATGCTGGTCTGTCCTTCAGGCAAAGCGGTGCCGTAACCTGCCGCATGGCGTGCGAGGGCTTCTCCCGCGATCTCCTTGAAGCCGATGCCGCTGATCTGGCTGGCGGTGCCGATGAAGGCAGCCTGCATCACTTCCTCTCCGATGCCGACGGCTTCAAAAATCTGCGCGCCGGTGTAGCTGCTGAGCACGGAGATGCCCATCTTGCTCATGATCTTGAGCACGCCTTTTTCGAGGCCTTTGCGGTAGTTCGTCACGGCCTTGGCGAAGTCCATGCCATCGAGCTGCGGCTTTTTCGCCATTTTGTCTTGCTCCACGATCTCGCGGATCGTTTCAAAGGCCAGATACGGGCAGACCGCGCTCGCGCCGAAGCCGAACAAGCAGGCCATCTGATGCGTGTCGCGTGCCTCGCCGGTGTCGATGACCAAGCTGAGCCGCATGCGGATTTTGCGGCGGTTCAGGTGGTGATGCACCGCTCCGGTGGCCAGCAGCGCGGGAATCGCGGCGCGTTCATGATCGAGCGCCCGGTCACTGAGGATGAGGATCTGGACACGATCCTTCGCGGCCTTTTCAGCCTCCTGGCAGAGCCGATCCAGCGCGTGCTGCATGCCGTCCGTGCCTTCGGCAATCGGCCATGTCGTGTCGAGGATGCGGTGCGGGTAATCCGGCAGCGCTTTGAGCGAGGTGAGCTCGTTTTCAAACAGGAAAGGCGAGTTCAGATGCACCACCTTCGCGTGCTCGGGAGTCTCGCCGAGCCAGTTGCGCTGCGAACCGAGTACGACATCGAGGCTCATCACCGCGCGTTCGCGGATCGGATCAATCGGCGGATTCGTAACCTGTGCGAAAAGCTGACGGAAATACGAGGTCAGCAGGCGTGGCCGCGTGGACAGCACGCTCAGCGCCGCGTCATCGCCCATAGAGTAAGTGGCCTCCTCGCCCTTCGCGAGCACGGGCGTGAAGGACATGTCGAGTTCCTCCTTTGTGTAGCCGAAAGCGGCCTGCTTTTGCGACAGCGTGAGGATGTCGAGATCGCCTGCGGGCAGTTCGGGCGCGAGCGTGGTGAGGCTGGTGCGATTGTTGAGCCATTCGCCGTAAGGCTTGCGGCTGGCGAGATCGGCCTTGATTTCGTCATTGAAACGCACACGACCGCGCATGACGTCGATCTCCAGCATCTCGCCGGGCGCGAGGCGGCCTTTGCGCAGCACTTTGGCGTCGTCGATGGGCACGATGCCGACTTCGGAGCCGAGGGCGAAGATGCCGTCGCTCGTGAGCTTCCAGCGGCTCGGGCGCAGGCCATTTCGGTCCAGACTGGCGACCACACTGAGTCCGTTCGTGAACACCAGCGCCGCCGGGCCGTCCCACGGCTCGCTGAAGCACTCGTGATACTCGTAAAACGCCTTCAACTCGGCTGAGGTCGTCGGATCGATGCCATACGCGCTTGGCACCAGCATCGCCAGCGCATGCACAGGATCGCGGCCGCTTTGTACCAGCAAATCCAGCGCCGCATCGAGACTGGCGCTGTCGCTTTGGCCCTTGGTGATGAGTTCCTTTAAAAGCTGCTCCTCGCCTTCCCAGACGACGTTTTCAAAGTCGCTCGCGCGGCTGTTGAGCCAGTTGCGATTGCCGCGCACGGTGTTGATCTCACCGTTGTGCGCCAGCGTGCGGAAGGGATGTGACAGCGCCCAGGTGGGGAAGGTGTTGGTGCTGAAGCGCTGATGGAAAATCGCAAACGCGGTCTCGTAATCGTCGCTCTGGAGGTCGGTGTAGAACTTCTGCAACGAGGATGGCAGCAGCAGCGCCTTATAGACAATCGTGCGATGCGAGAATGAGGCGATGTAAAAGTCCGCCAGCTTGTGAATGCGCGCCTTGAGCCGCATCTCGCGACGGATCAGATAAAGCTGACGCTCGAACGGATTGTCATCCATGCCCTCCGGCCGGGCGACGAGCAGTTGCTGGATCACAGGCATGGTGAGGCGTGCCTTGTGGCCCAACTCGTTCGGATTCACCGGCACATCGCGCCAGCCGATGACCTGGATGTCGCGGTTCCGCAGCAGCCCCTCGGCCAGCAGGTGGATTTTCATCCGCTCCGTCTGGTCCGTGGGCATGAAAAACACGCCGACAGCGAGATCCATCGGGTGATCCAGCTCGAAGTGCATCTCGTCGATAAAAGGCTGGAAAATCTTGTGCGGGATCTGCGTCAGCACTCCCGCGCCATCCCCGGTCACCCGGTCCGCATCCACCGCGCCGCGATGCTGTACGTTGCAGACGCCGTTGATTGCCAGGTCCAAAATGGCCCGCGAGCGCTTTCCCTCGATGTTCGCCACAAAACCGACCCCGCAGGCGTCTTTTTCGTTCTCGATGTGGTGAAGGCTGCCTTCGTTCGGGATGTCCAGGTCGTAAAAGGGGTATTTCATGGCGGCAAACCCCAGGCGGGCCGTCAACCGACCGGCATGGGGCATGGAGATTGGCTGGGTTGAGCCTGATCGCAATAGCAGGTTCAGGGCCGGATTTGTTGCCAAATAAATACGCCTCGTTTTAGCCCGCCAGACTGCTCAAAAACCGCCTGAAAAAGTCCACCCCGGCCTCTAGATCGCTCACGGCGATGAATTCGTCCTTCGTGTGCGCTTGCGCGATCGAACCGGGGCCGATGGCGATGGCGGGCGTGCCCGCTGCGGCGAGGAAGGCGGCGTCGCAGAACCACGGTGCGCCGGTCAACTCGGCGCCAGCGGCGATCAGTTTCTGCACGAAGGGATTCGCGGGGTCGGTGTCGAGGTGGAAGGCCTCGCTGGCGACGGTGACGCGAGCGGATGCGTCGATGCGTTGCACAAAATCCGTCAACAATGCGAGCGCGCCTCCCGCCCGCTGTAAGCCGGGCGTGGTGCGGATGTCCACGCGGAGTTTGCAAGCATCGGCCACGATGTTGCTGCGCGTGCCGCCTTGGATCATGCCGAGATTGATCGTGCTGACGCCGAGCCATTCGTCAGCACCACTGGCTTCGGCCAAAAGTTCGCGGAAGTCAGAGTCCAGCGCGGCGACGAGTTTCGCCATCTTCACAATGGCGTTCACGCCGAGTTCAGGCGTCGCGCCATGCACGGCGACGCCGCTTGTATGCACATCGGCCCACAGGCAGCCTTTGTGGCGAAACACGGTCTTCAAACTCGTCGGTTCGCCAATGATGGCGAGGTCGTAGCGCCCGTGATGCTTTGCGAAATGCTGTGAGCCGAGTTGGGCGCTTTCCTCGGACATGAAACCGGCGAAATGCACCTCTACCGGCAGATTCGGGATCTCATCGCGCATTTTGTGCAGCGCCCACAGGAACGAGGCCATCGGGCCTTTGGTGTCCGAGGCACCGCGCCCCCAGACTTTGCCATCGCGGAGTTCACCGCCAAACGGATCAATGGTCATGCCGCCAACGCTCACCGTGTCTGTGTGCGGCGCGAAGAGGATGCGTGGCTTTGGTGCGCCATCTGGGCTCGGATTCGTGGGAAAACGGCCGATTACGTTGGGGCGGCCAGGCTCGACCTCGTCGAGAAACGCCTCGGCACCTGAGGCTTCGAGAAACTCAGCGATGAAGCGCGCGCACCTTTCCTCGCCGATGCCGTCGGTGCCGGGATCACCGTCAGGATTCACCGACGGGATGCGCACGAGGGCCTGGGTGAGTTCGACGACGTTTTTCGGCAGCGCGGACATGGCGGCAGGAACGCACAGGCCGGAACGAAGCGCAAGCACGCGCCGGATTTGTCCCGCAGTGCGCGGATTTTGGCAAAGAAGGCCCTGCGGCAGGTTCCTTGCGGCATTGTTGTAATCCGCGTGCAACTTACCGCGTTTCACGACCATGAAAATCAAGCGCCACCATCTCGCCTTCGTGCTTTTGAGCATCAGCGCAGCGGTTTTGCAGGCCGCCGACCCTGCTGTGCCGGTGGTGGTGCCGACGAAGGCCACGGATGGCAAAACGATCTTCCAAACCGTCTGCGCCCAATGCCACGGCAACAATGGCGAAGGGAAGGCGGAGTTGAAGTCCCCCTCAATCGCCAGCCTGCCCTCGTGGTATGTGAACACCCAGTTCACCAATTTTCGCGAAGGCCGTCGCGGTCATGACGCCGCCGATCCGCAGTCCTTCATGATGGCCACGATTGCGAAGGCGCTGCAACCGGAGCAGATCAAGGCGGTGGTCGAGCATGTCGAAAAGATGGCCATGGTCGTGCCGCAGGGCCAAAATCGTGAAATGGCCGAGGCCAGCGCCCAGGCGGGCATGCAACTGTTTCAAGAACGCTGCATGGAGTGTCACCGCTACAACGCCAGCGGCGAAATGGCCTTTGGCAGCCCGCCGCTGCTCGGCCGCCAGGGCTGGTATCTGGCCGATCAACTCAAAAAATTCAAAACCGGCAAACGTGGCACCCATAAAAGTGACGTGAACGGGGCGAAGATGGTGCAGATCACCAACTTCTTCATCGAGGACGACCAGATGCTACGCGACGTGGTGGCCTACATCATGACGCTCAATCCCGACCCCAGCGCCTCCAAGGAGCAGCAGGACAAGCAGATCATCGAAGGCAGCCCGTTTGAGGCGGTGAAAACGGCGGAACGTTGATCACGCCTTCAATTCACCCACCACCTCGCCTTTGCTCAGCGCTATGGGCCGACCGATGGGCGTCATGATTTCCTTGCTGGAGTCGATTCCGAGCAGGTCCTGCACGGTGGCGTGCAAATCTTCGACGAAGACCGGCTTCTCCGGCTCCTTTTTCACACCTTCGGGATCGGTGGAACCCATGACGCGCCCTCCCGCGAAACCGCCGCCCGCCACGAGCATGCTGAAGCCATGCGGCCAGTGATCGCGGCCACCAACGTTGTTGATCTTCGGGGTGCGGCCAAACTCGCCACCACAGACGACAACGGTGCTCTCCAACAGGCCCAGCCGTTTCAAATCGCGGATCAACGAGGCGTAGGCCGCGTCGAGAATTTTCACCTGTGTTGCCTGCCCTTCGAAATTGTTCGCGTGCGTGTCCCAGCCGTTGAGCGTGACCTCGACGCAGCGCACACCGGCTTGAATCAAACGCACCGCCGCGAGGCAGCCGCGACCAAACGGTGTGTCGCCATACGCGGCGAGTTCCTTTGCGGGCACGTCGCTCACGTTGAAGGCCTTCAACTGATCCGAAGTCATCATGCTGCGTGCCCGCTGCATGGAAACCTGATGCAGCGTCTTGTCCTGATCGAGATTCGGCGCACGCCCTTGTGCGAAGGCTTGTTCCACGACGGACAGGCTCTCCAGGCGGCGGTCCATGCGCTTGTCTTCAACGCGGGCCTTCACATCCGGCACCGGAGATTTGGGGTCGTACATTTGGAAGGCGTCATACTTTGCCCCGAAAAAGCCGCCGCG
Source organism: Prosthecobacter sp. (assembly GCF_044232965.1). Taxonomy (GTDB): domain Bacteria; phylum Verrucomicrobiota; class Verrucomicrobiia; order Verrucomicrobiales; family Verrucomicrobiaceae; genus Prosthecobacter. Next base: position 66,903 of record NZ_JBIIKX010000005.1, on the reverse strand, counting down.
TGCCGGCCACTGGTTCGGCAGGATGGAGACATGCGTCGGAATCTCGATCTTCGCCTCTGGCAGCTCATGGCAGACGATGGCGCCGATGCTGGGATGAATGAGCGTGGGATCGGGGCGGTAGCCGGTCTTGATGTTGTAGAAGGCACGCTCGTGGTCGCCTTCCTTGCTTACCATGGAGCGAATGAGCGACACGTCCTGCATCACACTGGCGGTTTGTTCGAGTCCCGTGGCAAATTCGACACCCTTGATTGCCGTGGGGATCGTTTTGACACCTCCGCCGATCTTCGTGGTGGGATGCGGATCAAACGTGTCGAGCTGGCTCGCGGCTCCGCCAAGCCAAAGCAGGATCACGGAGCGCGCCGGCTTGCCCTTCGGCGCTTTTTCCGTCTCCACAGCCAGCAGATCCGCCATCGGCGTGAGCCAGGAGAGACCGGCAATGCCTGTGCCGCGAAGAAGCGAGCGACGCGTGTGGTGGGAGCGGCTTTGGCAGGGAGAGGTGTTCATGAAATGACGAAATCAGAATGAGGAATGACGAACCGGGAAATCAGATGGCGATTGGAGCTTGGGGCATTCATTCGTCATTCCCGCGCAGCGCTAGTGGTTCCAGGAAAACTCGGTGGCGTTCATGAGCGTCCAGTAGAGGTCGGACATCGCATTGCTGCGTGAGTTGGTGCTTTTGGCGGTGGCGAGGAGGCCGGTGAAGTGATCCGCCTCCGGCGCGGTGGGACGACGCGTGAAAATCGAAAGGTACGCGGCCTCCACCGCTGTGGCGTCGTTGGGCGCGAGCATGCCGATGCGGGTGCCCGCATTGATCAGCGGATTGCCGCGAGTGTTGTCGGTTACCATGTTGCCGTTCATGAGCAGCAGACGCTGCGGGATGGTGCCGCCGCCATCGTCAAAGTTGTCCTCGCCGGAGTCACCGTAGCGTTTGACGAAGTTCGCCACGTCGAGATCGCGCTTAATGCGAAAAACGACATGTGCTTCCGAGTCGATGGTGCTCAGCGACGCGGCCTGGATGACACTGCCGGCCATCTGCTCCGGCCGCAGGCGTGTCACTGGAAAAGCCGCCCAGCATTTCTCCGCTTCCTCGGTCACGGGATGCGCCGGGTCAGCGGAGCGGCTGGACTGCTGGAAGACACGCGTCGCGACGATGACGCGAATGAGCCGATGCAGATCGAAGTTGTGCGCAGTCAAATCATCTGCCAGCGCCTCCATGCCTGGTGGGAACGGCCCTTCGAGCGGAATGTCATCCACCGGCGTGATGAGCGGACGGTTGAAAAGCAGCGCCCACAGGCGGTTCACGAGCGTGCGTGCGAAGGGCTTGTTCTCCTTTGCCGTGACCCAGTGAGCAAGCCGCTCGCGTGGCGTGCCTTTTTGCGGGAGCAACTCCGGCTTCCACGGCACCATGGCAGGAACGACTTCCTCGTCGGTCTTGCCGAGATAGCGTGTCTTGTATTTCTGCTTCGGATCATCGCGCAGGCCATTCAGCTCGAACTTCGCCTGCCCGAAGTAAGCGGCCAGCGTGTGGAAATCCGACTGCTTCCAGGTGCTGCCGAGCTTGCCATCGTGACACTGCACGCAGTCCATCTGCACCCCGAGGAAGGCCCGGCTCACGCGGGCGGCCAGCTTCGCCTCGTCAGGACCTTTGTTGTTCATCTGGTTCGTCACCGTGACAAAGTTCACCTCCGGGTTCGTCGTCCAGATGCCTTGCGCATTGATCAATGAGCGGGCGACTTGATCATACGGACGGTTCTGCTGGATCGAATCGCTCAGCCAGTCCACCAAGCGGCGGCGGCGATAGATGAGAAAGGGGCCGTTCTCGATCCCGACATACACGCGCACGAGCCGCTCTGCGAGGTAGTCACTCGTGCGACGGTCAGGCAGCAGATGCGAAAGCCACCACTGCGCCGCATCGGTTCCCTTCAGCGACTTCAGCATGCGCACCTCCTGCAACGATGGGATGCTGCCCGTCAGTGCCAGCGACAGACGGCGCGCCACCGTGAGGTCATCCGCACGCGGAGCCGGCTGGAGCTGCTTCTGCGACCAGTCTTTTTCAAAATCCGCGTCCACCGCCTTGGCTGTCGTTTGGATGTCCGCCAGTGCGGCCTTGGACAAGCCGACATGACTGCTGGCATGCATCACGGGCGGCGTCAGCAGCTCTGCGATGCCCCACGCCGCGCCCGCAGCCAGCGCCCCGAGGATGACGGCATTGCGCAGCCAGAGCAGCCAGCTTGAGGACGTTTGGGCGGAGTTCATGACAATGCGCTTCGATTGAGCCTGTCTCTAACACACGGTTGGAGCATCGGTTTCCTCGCGATCTTTGCAACAATCCTCGGGCACAGGACTTTCATACCGCACATCATGTCCGAACCCCCGCCTCTCCCATCCCAGCCTCCGCCTTCAGGCGAGAAGCCTGTCGTGGTCGGGAAGAAAGGTTTTGTCCGCGCCCTCGCCTCCATCCTCGATTGGCTCTTCGGCTTTGTGGCCTTGCTCGCGTTGCTAGCGGCCTGCTCGGTGGTTCCAGTGCTTAATTTCCTCAGCCTCGGCTACTTGCTCAACGTGAGCGGCACCATCGCACGCACCGGTCGCATTCGAGATGGATTCATCGGAGTGAGGAAAGCCTCCGTCATCGGCAGCATCGCCGCCGGCACGTGGCTCGTCGTGTGGCCTGCCCGACTCGTCTCCGGCATGTGGCGCGACGCCGAGCTCATCGCCCCAGGCAGCAGCGTGGCCAAAGCGTGGCATGCGGGCCTCGTCGCCGTCATCGTGGTCGTAATCGCGCACATCGTGTGGGCCTGCGTGCGTGGTGGCAAGATCCGTCACTTCCTGTGGCCGCAACCGCTGCGTTTCATGCACTGGCTGCGCACGCCGGAGAAGTTCGGCAATCTCCAGCGCATCGTCACGGAATACGTCGTCGCTTTGCGGCTGCCGTTTTACTTCTGGCTTGGCCTGCGTGGCTTCGTCGGCGCGCTGGCGTGGCTGATTGTGCCCGTGGGCATCCTGCTCATCGCCACGAAGCTGCCGCTGGGCTTCTCCATTCTCGTTTCGCTGATTGGCGGCATCCTGCTGCTGCTCGTGGCCATTCATCTGCCGTTCTTGCAAGCACGCTTCGCGCAAACCGACCGCTTCAGCGCTCTCTTCGAGCTGCGTGAGGTGCGGCGGCTCTTCCATCGTGCTCCTCTGGCCTTCTGGGTGTCGCTTCTCGTCACGCTGCTATTCGCCGTGCCGCTCTACCTGCTGAAGATTGAGCTCACTCCGCGTGAACTCGCCTGGCTGCCGAGTCTGCTCTTTGTCCTCTTCATCTTCCCTGCCCGACTTCTCACCGGCTGGGCCATGAGCCGCGCCACACGTCACGAACAGCCGCGTCACTGGTTCTGGCGCTGGACGGCGCGTCTCGGCATCGTTCCCGTCGGACTCGCTTACGTGATCGTCGTTTACATCACGCCCTACCTCTCCTGGAACGGAACCTGGAGCCTGCTGGAGCAGCACGCCTTTCTCGTCCCGGCACCGCTAATGGCGCTGTAAAAAGCGGCGCGGATCGAATCAGCACTTGTTCATCATTCGCCATTCGCCATTCGTCATTTTCTGATGACTTGGCTCACCGAACACACCCTCCTGCCTGCTGATACCTGGATGCTCGTGCTGGCCTTGCTCGGCTCCATGTGCATCGGCATGTCGAAGGCGGGGCTGTCAGGCACCTCGACGCTGAATGTCGTGCTGATGGCAAAAATCTTCGGCGCGAAGGAATCCGTCGGTGTCATCCTGCCCATGCTCATCGCGGCGGACTTCATGGGCTACTTCCTGAATCGCAAAGGCGGCACCTGGCGGCGCATCCTGCCGATCCTGCCTCCAGCCATCGTCGGTGTGATCGTGGGTTGGGTGCTGCTTGGCAAATTCGACAACGCCATGGCCCGCATCGTCATCGGCTGGATCATCATTGCGCTGCTCATCTTCAACTGGGTGCTCAACAAGCGGCGGCAGGACTTCCTCGCGCTCACCGAGCACCAGGGCTTCACCTGGACGATGGGATTCCTCGCCGGCGTCGTCACCATGCTCGCCAACGCCGCCGGTCCGGTGATGACCGTTTACCTCCTCGCCCAACACCTGGAGAAAAAGGAGCACCTCGGCGTCTTCAGCCGCTACTTCCTCTTTGTGAACCTCTTCAAGGTCCCGTTCAGCGCTGACCTCGGCATCATCAATCCGAAGTCGCTCATGACCAACCTCACGCTCATGCCCGGCGTCATTCTTGGCGTGTTCCTCGGCTGGTGGATCTTGAAAAAGCTGCCGCAGAAGCTCTTCGAAAACGTCCTCTTCTGGCTCACGGCCTTCGCAGCCGTGTGGCTGATTCGAGGGTAAACCAACCTGCCTCGTCTCCTTCCATGAAACCGATCCTCCTCAGTCTTTGCCTACTGGGAAGCGCCCACAGCGCCGACTTCCCCGCGCTCTACAACAGCGAGCCCGGCAATCCCTCGCCGATGTCGCCGCAGGAGGCGTTGAAGGCGCTCAAGCTGCCGGAGGGCTTCAAAGCCACGCTCTTTACCGCGGAGCCGGACGTGCAGAATCCCATCGCGATGGCTTGGGATGCGAAAGGCCGCATGTGGGTGGCGGAAAACTACACGTACGCCGAGAGCGCGAAACGCTTTGACCTCTCGCTGAAGGATCGCGTGATCATTTTGGAGGACAAAGACTGGGATGGTGTCGCGGAGACGCGGAAAGTGTTCACCCAGGACGTGCAGATGCTCACCAGCGTCGAGGTCGGTCGCGGCGGCGTGTGGCTCATGTGCCCGCCGCAGGTGTTGTTCATTCCTGATGCGAATGGCGACGACATCCCCGATGGTGAGCCGCAGGTGGTGATCGACGGCTTCACGGTGGCCAAGGACAACTACCACAACTTCGCCAACGGCCTGCGCTTTGGCCCCGATGGCTGGCTCTATGGCCGCTGCGGCCACTCGTGTCCCGGCAAACTCGGCGTTCCCGGCACGCCAGAAGACCAACGCGTGCCGATGAAAGGCGGAATCTGGCGCTATCATCCCGAGAAGAAGATCGTCGAAGTGCTCACGCACGGCACCACGAACCCGTGGGGCCACGATTGGGATGCGAACGGCGAGATGTTCTTCATCAACACCGTCACCGGCCACCTGTGGCATCTCATCCACGGTGCGCATCTCATGGATTCGAGCATGCTGAACCCGCTCGTGTATGAAAAGCTCGACACCATCGCCGATCACTACCACTACGACCGCAGTGGAAGTTGGTCGGATTCTCGCGACGGCAAGGCGAACAGCCTCGGCGGCGGCCACGCCCACATCGGCATGATGATTTATCAGGCTGATCAATGGCCCGAGCAGTATCGCAACAAGCTCTTCACGCTGAACATGCACGGCCGCCGCGCCAACGTGGAGCGTCTGGAACGCAACGGCAGCGGCTACGTCGGCAAGCACGAGCCCGATGTTTTCCTCAGCGACGATCCGTGGTTCCGCGGCATCGAAATCAGCACTGGACCCGACGGCAGCGGCTTCATTCTCGACTGGAGCGACACCGGCGAGTGCCATGACTCCACCGGTGTCCACCGCACCTCCGGCCGCATCTTCCGCATCAGCTACGGGGAGCCGAAGAAGCCCGGAAAGCCCTTCGCTTGGCGTAAAGCGTGGCCGAAGGCCGATTTGAATGGAGACGAACATCAACGTGCTCTCGCCATTCGCGAACTCGTGCAGTTCTCGCCTCTCGATGCCATTCCCGGCCCGCTGCCGCACGCGAAGTATCCCGAACTCGCCTTCGATCCCGTCAAAATGGCCTTGAGCGAAAAATCCGCCTTCGTGCGCCTTCAACTCGCGTCCGTGCTTCAGCGTCTTCCGGTCGAAAAGCGGCCTCTTCTCGCCAAGGCGCTGCTTTCGCACGCCGAAGACGCGAACGACCCGTTTTTGTCCCACATGGTCTGGTTCGGCATCTCGCCGCTTGCGAAGCATGAGCCCGTCGGACTCGTCGCTCTGGCGAAGGATTGCCAATGGCCCAAAGTGACGCGTTGGATCGCCCGTAGCCTCGCCACGCAGCCGGAGATGCTGAACATGCTTCTCGTCATCAACCAATCCGACGAAGTGCTCGAAGGCATGTCCGAAGCCTTCAAAGGCCTGCGCAAGGCTCCGAAGCCCGCGAATTGGGACAGGATTGTAGCCACCTCGAAGTCACCGCTCATCCGCGATCTCAGCATCCTTTTCGGCGATGGCCGAGCGCTCGATGATGTGAAGAAGATCGCCCTCGATGACAAAGCCGACCTCCCTTCCCGCGAAGCTGCGCTCAAAACGCTGATCGAAGCGCGCCCGGACGATCTGCGCAGTCTTTGCGCACAGCTCATCGAAGTTCGCACACTCAACACCACCGCCGCGCGCGGACTGGCTCTCTTTGATGATCCAGAGATTGGCAAGCAGCTCGCGAAAAACTACCGCAAGTTTGCGCCCGGCATCATCGACACGCTCGTCTCGCGCCCCGCCTTCGCCAAAGCGATGCTCGCCGAGATGGCCGCCGGCAAAATCCCGCGCACCGACCTGAGCGCCTTCCACGCCCGCCAGATTCGCTCCTTCAATGACGAAGCGCTCACGAAACAGCTCACGGATGCCTGGGGCGAGCTGCGTGAGTCTGCCGCCGACAAAAAGCAGCTCATCGAGAAGGTGAAAGCCCAGCTCACGCCTGACACGCTTGCCAAAGCCAACCTCAGCCAGGGCCGCATGCTCTTCACCGCCGTCTGCGGCGCCTGCCACGTCATGTACGGCCAAGGCGGCAAGATCGGCCCGGATTTGACCGGCTCGGGCCGTACGAACCTCGATTACCTGCTCGAAAACATCGCCGATCCCAGCGGTGTGGTCAGCGCCGACTTCCGCATGAGCCTCCTCACGCACAAAGACGGCCGCGTCCTCAGCGGCGTCATCGCCGAATCGAACGACCGCACGCTCACCTTGCGCACCGTGACCGAAACCTTGACCCTCGACCGCGCCGACATCACCAAACAGGAAACGTCCCCCATGTCGATGATGCCCGAGGGCCTGCTCCTCGCCCTTCAACCGGACATGGTGCGCGATCTCATCGCCTATCTCATGCATCCCGTGCAGGTGCCGCAGCCGGGAGCCAAGCCATGATAAAGGCCTCCCAATTGTGGGGAGGCTCTAAAGGAATCTCCATTTGGCAACGCATCCATCGCCTGCTGTACTTCCGAAATGTCACAAGGAACCCTTCTCATCACCGGCGGTGCCGGCTACATCGGCTCGCACACTGTTCGTCATCTGCTGGATCAGCATGAGCGCGTCGTCGTGCTCGACAATCTCGTCTTCGGCCATCGCGGTGCCCTGCCGCTGGACCGTGTGACTTTCATTGAGGGCGAAATGGCAGACGCCGCGCTCATTGAGCGTCTTTTCGCCGAGCACAAGCCGGAGGCTGTGCTGCACTTCGCCGCTTTTGCCTATGTGGGCGAGTCCGTCACCGATCCGCTTAAATACTACCGCAACAATCTCGCCTCGCCGCTCACGCTGCTGGAGGCCATGCAGCGCCATGGCTGCAAACGCTTCATCTTTTCCTCTACCTGCGCGACGTATGGTGATCCGGTGCGCATCCCTATCGACGAGTCGCATCCGCAATCTCCGGTGAATCCCTACGGCGCTTCGAAGTGGATGCTGGAGCGTGTGCTGCGTGATTGTGGCACTGCGTGGGGACTGAAGTCCGTTTTCCTGCGCTACTTCAATGCCAGCGGCGGCCACCCCAGCGGCGAGATCGGCGAGGATCACAATCCCGAGACTCATCTTATCCCGCTCGTGCTTCAGGCCGCCGCCGGTCAGCGTGAGCACATCACCGTCTTCGGCACCGATTACCCCACGCCGGATGGCACCTGCATCCGCGATTACATCCACGTTTGCGACCTCGCCAGCGCCCATGCTTTGGCCCTGAAATATCTTCGTGAAGGCGGCGATACCATCGCCATCAATCTCGGCACGGGCTGTGGTTTCAGCGTGAAGGAAATCATCGCCACTGCCGAGTCCGTCACCGGCAAAACGATCCCCGTGAAGTATGGCGAACGCCGCGCCGGAGATCCGTCCGAACTCGTCGCCGATCCGGCGCTCGCCGCGAAGGTCATCGGCTGGAAGGCCGCGCACCTCGATCCACGCGAGCACATCGAAAGCGCGTGGAAGTGGATGAGCGGCCCGCGTGGTGGGCGATATGCAGATTGAACGGATGCCACCTAGGGCTGTCTCACTGTGACCCGCCACGTTTCAAGTTCATGAAAGGACTCGCATCACTGCTTATCGTCATCCTCGTCGCCTTTGCTGGCGCGCTGTCGCATGCCGTTGAGCTTGTCGGCCAGCCGCAGGTGAAAGCAGAGGCGAACACGGCCACCATTTCCTGGAAAACGGATGTCGAGTGCGGCACCCGGCTAAGCTACGGCCGCAATGCCGCTCAACTGGATCAAAAGACGGAAGGTGGCGTCAGCAGCGCACATGAGGTTTCGCTCCCGGGCCTGGCTCCCGGGACGACGTATTATTACAGCATCGGCAGTGCCCGTACGAAGCTCGCCACCGGCACCTTCACCACGCCCGTTACTGCGGCACCTTCTTCCATCGTGCGACGAGTTCTCGATGTTCTCTCGCCTGAAAAAAAGCCCCCGCCGAGTGATGTCGCAGCTTTGCGAACTCCGCCCACACGCCAAACCTGGGGCAATATCACGACGTTGCAGGATCATTTCGACCGACATGGGCGTGACTTTTCCAGCACATCGCCCGATGACTATGCCGCGCAGGCCTGGCGCTTTCTCCAGCGCGCCCGCGCTGACAGCCTGCCCATGAAACTCGATGAGACCGATGGCACGCTGCGGGTTTTTGACACTAAAACAGGCATCTTCGCCGCCTACAATGGCGTAGGACGCACAAAAACATTCTTCAAGCCGGAAAGCTCCGGCTACTGGCAGCGCCAGCCCGGACGTCCGGTGAAACCTGCTGACCTACGCTTTTCCTCCCGCTGAAAAAACTCCCGCAAAACCGCCCCCCAAACAACCTGTCATGAAAAACTCGTTAAACACCTGTCCTGTGTGTGGCTACGACCACCTCGCCGAGCCGCCACGAAATCGCACTGGCGGAGCCTCCATGGAAATTTGCTCCTGCTGCGGCTTCCAGTTTGGCGTGACCGATGACGACCAAGGCGTCAGCTACGATGCTTATCGCGAAAAATGGATCACCGACGGCATGCAATGGAGCGGCAAAGGCAAAAAGGCCCCCAAGGGTTGGAATCCACAGACCCAGCTTGGTGCCCTCGCCCGCCTGGCCACGCTCAAACGTGTCAAAGGCCGCCCGCCACGTATGTCGATGCAGTTGGTGTGAGAAAGTTCGCGAGGCTCACTTTGCCGCGCCCTTGAGCAGGCTCTTGGCATGCTCCCGGGCGCTTGCCGCGCTGCCGCCGAGCATTCGCGCCAGTTCCTCAATGCGCTCGTCTGCGCTCACTTCCTGAATTTGCGAGCGCGTCGTGTTCCCCGTGATCTCCTTCGTCACGACAAAGTGACTGCGAGCCAGTGACGCCACCTGCGGGAAGTGCGTGATGGCGATCACCTGGTGCGTCGCCCCCAGTGCCGCCATCTTGCGGCCCACCGCCTCGGCGATGTTGCCGCCGACGTTCGCGTCGATCTCGTCAAACACCAGCAGCGGCACCGCGTCCTGCTTCGCCAGAGCGCTTTTCACCGCCAGCAGCACGCGTGACATCTCACCGCTGCTCGCCGTCAACCGCAGCGGCTTTGATGGCTCGCCCGGATTCGGCGCAAAATGGAAATCCACCTCCTCCAGGCCGCATTTCTCCGGCGAGGGCAGGTTGGCAAGCTGCGCCTCGAACACGCTGCGCTTGAATCCAAGGTCGATGAGATGAGAAGCCACCTCTTTGGCCAGTTTTGGGGCTGAATCGGCTCGTTTCTTCGAAATCTGCTTCCCAAGCTTCATCACCTCGACCTCGCGCTCCTTCACCAGCTTTTGCAGCTTAGCGATCTCCTCGCCGCGATTCTCCATCTTCGCGAGTTTGCGCTCCGTTTCGGCCAGGAACTCCAAAATCTCCGCGATGCTGCGGCCATACTTCCGCTTCAGCGTTTGGATCGTGTGAATGCGCCCTTCGAGCTTGTCCAACTCAGCAGGATCTATCTCCAAATCGCCCGCGTAATCCGCCACACTGCTCTCCAGCTCCGTCAGCTCGATCTGCGCCGACTTAAAGCCTTCAAACATCGCCGCCGTGCCGGGATCAATCTTCTCCAGTTCATGCAGGCTGCGGCTGATCTCACGCAAGCCATCAATCACACTGCCTTCGCCCTCGCTCAGGCGGCTCGTGATCGCTCCGCACAGCTCGGCAAGTCTCGCACCATTCGCGGCGATGCGATGACGCGATTCGATCTCCTCTTCCTCGCCTGCCTTGAGATTGGCCACCGCGATTTCGTTCGCCTGAAACTTCAGCATGTCGATCTGCTGGCTGGAGGCCCGCTCAGAGTTCTCCAGTTCATCGAGTTCCGTGACCACCGCACGCCACTGCTTCCAGGCGTCCTGATACTTGCCCAGCAGCTCCTCGATGCCGGTGAATTTGTCCAGCATCTCAAGCTGCCGCTCACGCGAGTGCAGCGACTGATGATCATGCGGCCCATGCAGATCCACCAAAAACTCGCCCAGGCTCTTGAGCACCTGAATCGTCACCGGCGAGCAGTTCACAAACTGCCTGTTCGCCCCGCTGGTGCTGATGGTGCGTTTGATCAGCAATTCCCCGTCCTGGCACGGCTCCAGCCCCGCTTCTTCGAGCACCGCATCAATCGCCCGCGTGTCCTTCAGATGAAAACTCGCCTCCACCGTGCAGGCATCCTGCCCATTGCGGATCAGCGACCGGTCCGCCCGCTCGCCGAGGATCAGCTTCAAAGCACCCACAATGATCGACTTGCCCGCGCCCGTCTCCCCCGTCACACCCACCAGTCCCGCCGCCAGCTCCCACGTCACATCTTCGACGAGGGCCAGGTTGCGGATTTTGAGGAAGGAAAGCATGCGGTGTGGATGGGGAGTGCGCGAAGATGGGAAGTCCCCGCCGCATTTCAACCACCACGAGGCGATCTTCCGCTCCACGCCTTGAAAGCACGCGAAAAATGCGCGGCGGACTTGTAGCCGAGCTCGGCGGCCACGTTTTTCACCAAGGCGTCCGGCTGGCGCAGCTTGATCGCAGCTTGGGAGAGTTTCAGGCGCGTGAGGCAGGCGAGGGGAGTTTCGGTGTCGTAACGCTGAAACAACCGCGTGAAATACGCCGCCGAGACGTGGCAGGCCTTCGCTGCTTGCTCAATGCTGCTTAGAACCGGGTAATTCCGCAGCAGATGACCGCGACAGCGCAGATACGTCGCGTAGGCGGGGTCGATCTTCGTCGTTGCAGGCTGGCGGCTGTCCGCGCAGAGCACCAAAGCGTGCTCCAGCGCCGCACAAGCCGCTCGTAGCCCGAATCGACCGCCACGCAGCGCATGATCGATCACCTCCTCCAGCAGCGTGACCACGCGTGAGGCATCCGCCACGCGCAAAACACTGCCGGGGGAGAGATCAAGATCGCTCATCATCTGCGCGGCGCGTTTGCCGGTAAAATTAAAGAAATACTTCACCATCGGCTCCTCTGCCGAGCTGCGGATGACGTGCGGCGTGGTGGAATCAAAAAAGAACGCATGCCCGGCCTCGACCGAGTGCTTTTGATCGGCCAGCGTGACGCTGCCCTGGCCGCGCGAGACGAACTCGAAAGCGAGAAACGGAAAGTCCCGCCGATCCACGACAAAATCCGGCGCACACCACTCGCAGCCGCCGCCCACGAGGCTGAGCGTGCCCGCATCACGCTGACGTTCCTCCCACTCCGGCAGAAAAAAGCGTCGGGTGCGCACGACTTGCGTCGAAAAGTAGTCGGCCTGGTCGGTGGCGGGCATGGCTTGGAGCATGTCAGGGCCATCAAGAATCGTCAAGCGGCTGCCAAGGATGGTCAGAACACGCGGTTTGCGTTGTTGGCGCGTTGAACTTGGTTGCGGCTTATGTCCCAACCACTTCGCGGCATCATCCCGCCTCTCGTCACCCCATTGCGTGATCGCGACGCGCTCGATTCCGCCGGCTTGGAGCGTCTGGTCGAGCACCTCATCAGCGGCGGTGTGTCCGGCCTGTTCATTCTCGGCACGACGGGTGAAGGCCCGAGCCTCAGCTACCGTTTGCGTCGTGAGTTGATCGAAAAGACCTGTCAGCTCACCAACGGCCGCGTTCCCGTGCTCGTCGGCATCACGGACACGTCGTTCACCGAGAGTGTGAACCTCGCGAAATACTCCGCCGACGCCGGAGCCACGCATGTGGTGCTCGCACCACCCTATTACTTCCCCGCCGCACCGCCGGAGATGCTCGAGTATGTGCAGGACCTCGTCGCCGAGATGCCGCTGCCGTTGTTTCTCTACAACATGCCCGGTCTGACGAAGGTGAGCTTCGAGATCGACCTCGTGCGGCGTGCGCTCGACATGCCCGGCGTCTGCGGCGTCAAAGACAGCTCGTGTGACATGATCTATTTTCACCGCCTCATCGAGATCGCCAAGCAACGCGCCGATTGGAGCGTACTCGTCGGACCCGAGGAACTCACTGCCGAGGCCGTGCTGCTCGGCGGCCACGGCGGCATCAATGGCGGAGCCAATCTGCATCCGAAACTCTACGTCGAGATGTATCAAGCCGCCGCCGCGCAGGACCTCCAGCGCACGCGAGAGCTTCACGCCCAGGTGATGAAGCTCGCCGGAGCCATCTACACCGTCGGCAAGCACAAGAGCGCCATCATCAAAGGCATCAAATGCGGCCTCAGTCTCCTCTGCATCTGCGAAGACCACATGGCCGAGCCTTTCCACCGCTTCCGCGAACCGGAACGCGAAATCATTCGTGAAAGACTCGTCACCCTCGGACTGCTCAGATAGGAACAACCACGGAATACACTGAATACACGGAAAGGTTTTTCTGGTTCAGTTTTCAGTGTGTCCTGTGTATTCCGTGGTCAATCCATCTCCTCCCAATGAACCCCAAACTCATCTATCCAGACGAAAGCTTCGCCATTCGCGGTGCGCTCTTTGAAGTCTATAAGAACAAGGGTTCTGGCTTTCTTGAGCCCGTTTACCAAGAGTGCCTCGAAATTGAGTTTCGACTTGCCGGGGTGCCTAGCATTTCTCAACCTCGGCTCCACCTCGACTACAAAGGAACCCCTCTGAAAAGCGAATACATCCCGGACTTCATCTGCTTCGACAAGATCATCATCGAACTCAAAGCCGTGAAGGAATTGACGGATGCTCATCGAGCGCAGGTTCAGAATTACCTCAAAGCCACCGGCTTCAAACTCCGCCTTCTTGGTCAATTTCGGCCACAACCCTCTCATTGAGATTGAGCGGATCGTACTCTGATAGCACAACCACGGAACCCAAACCAACCGAACAAACAACCCGCTATGAAACTTCATCATCTCATCCTTCCGTGTATTCTGTGTATTCCGTGGTTGTCTCATGCCGATCCCGCCATTCTCAAAACCGAATACATCTACGACACCGGCCCTTACCCGCAGATCCACGCTACCACGATCACCGAAACGCCCACGGGCCTAGTCACGGCCTGGTTTGGTGGCACGGCGGAGAAAAACCCGGACGTGTGCATCTGGGTCTCGCGGCATCTTCCCGATGGCAAATGGACCGAAGGCGTCGAAACGGCGAATGGCAAGCAAGCCGACGGCAAGCGGCACCCAACTTGGAATCCGGTGCTGTTTCAGCCGAAGGACGCGCCGCTGATGCTCTTCTACAAAGTCGGCCCGTCGCCGAGCACCTGGTGGGGCGAGCTGAAAACGAGCACCGATGGCGGCAAAACATGGTCGGCGGCTCAAAAGCTGCCGAAGGGCATCTTCGGCCCGATCAAGAACAAGCCTGTGCAGCTCTCAAACGGCGACATCCTCTGCCCCACGAGCAACGAGACCGACACGAAGCCCAGCGCGTGGGCCATCTACTTCGAACGCACGTCTGATCTCGGCAAAACATGGACGCGCACCGAGTTGCTGCACGACGGTTTGAAGATCGGAGCCATCCAGCCGAGCATTCTCTTCCTCGGCGGCGACAAGCTTCAAGCCGTCGGTCGCACGAAGCAGAGCAAAGTCTTCCAGATCACCTCCGACGATGCCGGCAAGACCTGGGGTGAGATTTCACTTACCGATTTGCCAAATCCGAACTCCGGCACCGACGCCGTCACCCTCGCCGATGGCCGTCACCTGCTCATCTATAACCACACCGCCAAAGGACGCAGTCCGCTGAATCTCGCCGTGAGCAAGGACGGCAAGACCTGGGAAGCCGCGCTGGTTTTTGAAGACGAACCGAAGAAGGAGTTCAGCTATCCAGCCATCATCCAGACGAAGGACGGCCTCGTGCATATTACCTACACCTGGAAGCGGGCGAAGGTGAAACACGTCGTCCTCGATCCCGCCAAGCTCACCACGAAGCCCATCTTGAACGGCCAGAGGCCGCAGTGACGTAGATTTGAGTGGCACTCGAATCCGAACCCCCTAGCCGATTCGATTACCAATCGAATCTACCATTATGAAAGCCGCCTTACTCGCTCTTCTCGCAGCCTCTGCACTGGCAGAGCCGCCGAGTCCCAGTTCGCCCGTGATGCTCTCCGGCCCGTGGGTGCCGGAGGATTCGCATCAACTCGACTTCGTCGCGCTTCCGCGTGTGCCGAGTCAGCATGTCGTAATCAACGACGTGACCGCCAAGGGCAACGACCCGACACAGCTCGACAAAAAGAAAGGTGGTGTGAATCAGCACAACTACCTCGCGCATCACGACGGCCAGTTTTGGGCCATGTGGAGCGATGGACCAGGCATCGAGGACCGCGTGGGGCAGCGCGTGAAGTTCGCTACGAGCTCCGACGGCTTGAAATGGAGCACGCCGAAGTTCCTGACGCCGATTCCGCCGAACTCGGGGCCTGATTCGCCGCATTACGGCACTCGCACGGAAAAAGGCATGCGCTGGATCTCGCGCGGCTTTTGGCAACGAGATGGCGAATTGCTTGCGCTGGCCTCAGTGGACGAGGCGGCAGGCTTTTTCGGCCCCAGCCTCGAATTGCGTGCCTTCCGTTTCGACAAAGCGTCCGGCGAGTGGCGCGATGCAGGGCTTGTGTTTGACAACACGATCAACAACTTCCCGCCGATGAAACTGCGCACCGGCGACTGGATGATGTCACGACGCCAGCATGACTACAAAACCAGCGGCGTGCACTTCCTCGTCGGCGGCATTAAATCAATCGGCGACTGGCAATCCTTTCCCGTGCTCGGCAGCGCGTCCGAACTGAAGGCCGAGGAGCCGGATTGGTGGATTTTGCCGTATAACACCCTCGCCGCCGTCTTCCGCGACAACCGCCGCAGCGGCTTCCTCTACCGCGCCTTCTCCACCGACGACGGTCACACCTGGAGCACGCCACAGAAGACGAACTTCCCCGACGCCACCTCGAAAATCAGCGGCCTCCGCCTCCGCGATGGTCGCTACGTCCTCGTCTCGAATCCCAATCCTAAGAAGCGCGATCCGCTCACGCTCTCGATCAGCGATGACGGCCTCGCCTTCACCAAGATGCTCTACCTCGTCGGTGGCCGTCACATCGACTATCCGCACGTCATCGAGCACGGCGACAGCCTCTTCATCGCCTTTGCAGGTGGCAAACAAAGCGTCGAAGTGCTCAAGGTGAAGCTCAGCGATATCGATGCCGTGAAAATGCCGGAGAAGCCGATGCGAATCGGCGACGCAAAGTAGCCCTCTCGCTCCGTCGAGAGGAGCTTGGCACTTCGCAGACTCCACTCGTCACCGCACTTCGATAACACTCCGAGCCTGCGGTAGCCCTCAGCTCATCTTGCGGAGCAAGATGGCCGCTTTGCTGACGCTACTTTCGCTCCGCCTTCAAATAGGGCCGCAGCGCCTCAAAGCGAAAATCGATCTCGGCGATCTCTTCCGCACTCAGTTTCAACTCGGAGAAGATGGGTTTGTCGGGGATCGACTGCTTGGGGCAGTATTGGCGGGAGATCATGTTTTTGAAGATGCCGCGCTTCTTCCACAGATGAAGCTGGAAGCCCCGCAGGTCGCCGCCGGGCAGATGCTGGCCGAGATTGAAGAAGAGCATCAGCTTCGCGTGGATGTCGCGCACGGTGTCGGGGTCTTTGCCGCTTTGCATGAGATCCCAGACGCGGGTGAGAACATCGGCATAGACGGCGCGTTCGGTGATGAGACCCTCGGTGCCGAGGTGGGATTCGTAGAGCCAGCCGTGAGCACTACGCGCCGGACTTGGATGGCACCTCACGCCATGGCGAGCCTGTGCGCAGGACGCAATAGTAAGCTTCCAGATGCGTGGGAACCACTTTGGGCCTTCGCCCGCGTCGCGCGCCCATTTTTTGAGGACTACAGAATGAATGAAGAAGCCCTGTCACGCAGGGCCAGTTCAAGACTACGGGGCGTTTTGTTGAACATGGTCCCTTCTCGACGAGCTCCGTTCCCATGTCTGTCAAAGCTCGCGCTATTTGCGAAGACACTGCTTAGATGCTTCTGAAAGTGAGGCATGGCTCACGAAAGGACTGATCGAAGCACGTTTGGGAAAAACTCGCCCTGCGCTTTCAGTGCTCTCACTGGCGGAGAAACTCGGCAAACCTCGTCATCTATGTTTGATGCAGATGGCATACGCCCACATGAATAACATGCCACCAAATAAGTCTCTCGCTCGTGCATGCTTGGATGAATCTGAATCGTCCATGACTGTTGATCGTCTCAGTTCAAAGCATTTTGCCGAGATCGCGAAAGTTTGGGCGCGGCTTTAATAGGCTCCGAGGGGAGCGGAGTCATCCAAGCGGCTGCGGCGCATCGCTGATCAGGTTCCTTGGCCTCGTTCGACTTCGCTCCTCTGGAGCTGATCTCCTGCGTGGATGCATGGACGGGTGAGCAGGGGACGTTTGATGGCCGGTCATGTCACGTTTCTTCATCTCGGCTCTCGCTTTGTTTGCCTCGCTCCTTCCTGCGCAGGAGATTCACACACTGGCCTCGGGTGACGACTATCTGGCCTTTCCGGCGGTGATCGAAGTGGGGGATGAGGTGCTGGTGAGCTTCAAGCGCGGGAAAGCGCACGCGGCGGACGCGGGAGCGACGCAGGAACTGCTGAGGCTGGGCAAGGCATCGGGCAAAGTGCTCGCCACGGGCACTCTGGCAGAGGTGAAGGGCGAGATCATGCAGATGGGCGAGTGGGTGCGGTTTGGGAACGGGGACGTGGCGAACTACATCGACGCGCAGGCGGCGCAGGGATCGCTGCGGACGGGATTGGCCGTGGTGAGGTCCAACAACGGCGGCAAGACCTTCGGGCCGGTGCAGCGGGCGGGCGTGATCGATGGCGTGGAGTATGGCTATGCGTTTGACTCGATCACTCGCGGGCAAACGACGTGGATGCTGGTGATGACCTTTGCGAACCTCACCGGTGGCAAGCTCGTTCACAAGACGAAGAGTCAGCCAGGCTCCGTGGATGTGATCCGCAGCGATGACAACGGCCTGACGTGGCGTTTCGTCCGCAGCATCACGAATGAACTCGGTGGTGCGCCGATCAATGAAAGCGCGTTCATGGCGCATGGTGATGGCTTCATCGTCACGGCGCGGGGTTATGACAATCGCGGGTGGCTGCTGCGCACGGATGCGGAGTTCAAACTGATCGCGAAGACCGATCTGAATGCCGAGAATGAAGTCATCACCTCGCACATTGGCCGGCCGCGCTTGTTTCAGCGAGACGGTGGCTTTTACCTGCTGGGACGGAACTGGATCGAGAAGGGCTTGATGCAGCTCGCCCTGTTCAAGTTTGATCCGCAGACGCTCGCGATCACACGGCATGTCGTCTTGGACAATGCGGAGAAGAAGCCGGTGGCAGATGGCTACTACGCGCAGCCGTATTGGACGGAGAATGAGGGGCACACGGGCTTCCATGTCATCACTTATAAAAGCGGCGCGCAGAAAGTGCCGGAGATCATCCGGCTGGAGTTTGACTGGGAGGAAGTGCGATGAACCTGGATCGTCTGCCGCGAGCTTGGCTCATCGTCGGTGTGCTGTGGGTCGTGGCGGCACTGAACTATCTGGACCGCATCATGATCACCACGATGCGGGATTCGCTCACGCAAGCGGTGCCGATGACGGATGCGCAGTTCGGCCTGCTGACCTCGGTTTTCCTGTGGGTGTATGGACTCCTGAGTCCCTTCGCCGGATTTCTCGCAGATCGCTTCAATCGCAGCCGACTGATTGTGTTCAGCCTGCTCGTGTGGTCGCTGCTGACGTGGCTCACGGGTCATGCGCGGAGTTTTGAGGAACTGATCGTCGTGCGTGCACTCATGGGCCTGAGCGAGGCGGCGTATTTGCCTGCGGCGCTGGCTTTGATTGCCGACTATCATCGAGGCAGCACGCGCTCGCTTGCCACGGGCATCCACATGACCGGGCTGAGCGTGGGCACAGGACTGGCGGGCATCGGCGGCTGGGTGGCGGAGAGGCACGGATGGTCGGCGGCGTTCGATGTGTTTGGCATCTTCGGTGTCGTGTATGCCGTGGGTTTGCTTTTCGTGCTGCGTGAACCGCCACGTCAGAGTGGAGTCGTGACATCGAGTGCGGATCAGCCACGACTCGGCCAAGCGCTCGTCAGCTTATTTAGCAGCCGTTCGTTTCTTTTGCTGCTCGCGTTCTGGGGCCTGCTGGCGCTGGCGGGCTGGGCGGTGATGGGCTGGATGCCCACATTCTTCAAAGAGCAGTTCAAGCTCGATCAAGGCGCGGCGGGCATCTCGGCCACGAGCTTTCTGGCGGTGGCGATGTTTGTCGGCAAGCTCGTCGGCGGCGCGTGGGCGGATCGCTGGAGCCGCACAAATGATCGCGCGCGTATCCTCGTGCCCGCCATCGGCCTGTTCATCGCCACACCTGCGACGTTGCTGGTCGCTAACACGGGTGTTCTGGCGATGGCCATCGCCGGGCTGTCGATCTACGGCTTCACGCGTGTGTTTTCTGACGCGAACTTGATGCCCATCCTCTGCCAAGTGTCCGACAGCCGCTACCGCGCCACGGGTTATGGCGTGCTGAACATGTTCTCCTGCATCGTCGGCGGGCTCACGGTGTACATCGGTGGTGTTTTGCGCGATGCGCAGATCAGCGTCAGCACGCTGTTTCAATTCGCTGCAGGTGGGCTGCTCGTGTGCGGGGCACTGATGGTTTTTGTCAAACCCGTGCGTTCCACCGGCTCATGAATCGTTTGGTCGCGCTGACGACTCCCAGACCGGTCAAGACACCGAGCGCCATGGAGGGAGGGATGTCAGAGGGCCAGTGCGCGCCGCAGTAGATGCGCGAATAAGCAACGGCGGCGGCGAGCAGATACATCGCCAGGCCGGCACCGCGATAAAAACAGGCGATGACTGTGGCGACGGCGAACATGTTGACCGTGTGGCTGGAAGGAAAGGACTTGCCGTGAGTTTCGCCACGCGGCTCGCTTGCTTTGATCACTGGCTTTTCAAACAATCGCATGAATGCGGGCGAGGCGTTGCCGAGATCACGAACGATGACGCCTTCCATCGCATCGCGAGGGCGCACGCGGCCGACGGTTTTTTTCAGGGTGTTGGAGATCACGGCGTCGCCGATGGCGATGGCGATGGCGAGGCAGAACAGCATGAGCCGCGCTTGCTTGCCGCCGCGCCAAGCGGTGAGCAGCACCGCGAGGATGATGGCCGGCAGCCACGCCTCAATGGCGGAGAGCGCGGGCATGAGCCAGTCGAGCGCCGGATGCGACCCGGCGGTGTTGATCTGATGCAGCAGGCCGAGATCCCAGGCGGTCATTGGGCGCGCACGGGTTTCCAAGATTTCAGGTTCGTGCCCAGATACACGCTGAACTCGCGTGTCTGCTGCCCGAGCACGATGCGGATGTCTCCGCGATGTTCGAGCTTTTCAAAGGCTGCGGTGAAGACCGGGTTTTGCAGCAGTTCTCGGCCCGGCGAGGGATCAAGAATGAGCGCGTCGAAGCCGAGGCGTTCTTCCGGCCCCGGCCAGACCTCGTACTGAGACTGCGGCGTGCCACTCGGCTCCCAGCGATACAAACGCGGATGCGAGGGCATATAGAAGGCCATCTGCGCCGCGTGGTAGCGATGGCTGAGCGCCATGACGAAGGTTTTTTCCGGTCGTGGCACTTGATCGAGAAATTTCCGCGCCTCGATGCCCGCCTCACGCCAGCCACGGATGCTGGCGAGCTTGCTGATGCCTTTAAGGTCGGTGGTGAAAACAATGACGAGCGCGAGATGAACGATGACGACGAATACGCCCCCGACACGCAGGGACCAGCGCTGCCAGCCGGGATTTGCCACCGTGGGCAGGCAACCGCGCATCCACGCCGCCGCCAGCACAAAGGCGGGCACGAAGAAGGCGGCGGGCCAGTTCGGATTGATGCGCTGCCGCAGCGCCAGCAGCGCGAAACAGGCCAGGGCGGGCGCTGAAGCCAGCAGCAGGAATAACGCAGGGCGCGTGAGCTTGGAGTGGTGCTTGATCCCAGCCAGCATCGCAGCCACGAGCGCCAAGAAGGTCACAGGCGTGTAGATGAGCGCCTGAAGGCCGACATTTTCCAGCGTGCGGCCGATCCATTGGCCAAAATCCAGGCTCTGCGTGTCGAAGTGATGCTTCGTGTGCTCCAGGGTGATCCAGGCGTGTTCCTGGTTCCACTTCAGCACGGGAATGATGAAGGCCATGCCGGCCAGGATGGTGAGCCACAGGCGCGGATTGCGCAGCAGCGGGCGGTCCTCGCGTGAAACGGCAGCGAAGGCGAGCATCAGCAAAGGAAAAGCCAGCATCATCTGCTTGCTGAGCGTGCCGAGGCCGATGACGAGCGTCAGCGCGAGCCAGCGGGTGTTGCAGGAGGGTTTTTGCACCGCGAACCAGAACAGCAGCAGCCCCAGCGTCCAGCACAGGAGCAGCGGCGCGTCGATGGTGAGCAGCAGGTTCAGCCCGGCGTTTGCAATCGTCAACAGCACGAGCACGGCGGTGAGGAAGGCGGTCCTGGCATCAAACAGCACGAGCGCGATGCGGTGCATGACGATGAGCGTGGCCGTGCCGAGCAGCAGGGCGGCGAAACGAATGCCCCACTCGGCGTTTCCAGTCAGCCAGCCGATCACGCCCATCATCCAGCCGATCATCGGCGGCTTGCTGAAGTAGCCCCAGTCCGGCCTGCGGCCCCAATCCCAGTAATAGGCCTCGTCACCGGCCAGGTCCGCGCCATTCACAAACAGCAGCATCACGCCCACGCGGGCGATGAAAACGGCGGCCAGCAGCCACCAGAAGCGTTTGAGCCAGGTCGGGGAATCAGGGTCGGGAGTCAAAGACATGCGACGGCACGATAGCGGCACCCAGCGGCTGCGAAACCAAGAATCCTCCGTGATGAACTTGTTTCTTGGCCGTCTGCGAAATCGCAGCATGGTAGAGTCGTGAACTTGTTCCAGGTCATCGGTTGTTTCGCGCTTCTGGCCGCCACTTCGGCCAAAGCACTGACGATTGTGGGCTATGACTCTGCCACGAATGACCGTTTCGCCTCGGGTTACCCGACCGCGCCTGTTGAAAACACCTCGGCGTCCTTCCTCGGCAACGGTTACGACCTCTCCGGCGTCGGCTGGAACGCGGCCAACTCAGCGCAGAGCTTCGCGATGATCAGCGACCAGCATTTTGTCTATGCGAATCATTATGGGCCTGGAGCTGGCTCCACCTTGAACTTTTACAGTCCCACCTTGGACACCGTCGTCAGCTATGGCGTGAGCAGCACGACGTACAACTTTACCTTCAACGGCCAGACGAGCGATTTCGCCGTTGGCATGCTTTCCACGTCTTTGAATGCCGCGCATGGCATCACCAGCTACCCCATTCTGGAGCTGAACACGCTGGCGTCTTACCTTGGGCTGCCAGCGCTCATTTACGGCCATGGTTCCAACGGGCCGCGCCTCGGGGCCAACACCGTCGATGTCCTGCTGCCCTACAATTTCCCCGGAGGAATAGGCGATGACAGCTATGGCATCGGCTACAGCCATAACGGCAGTCTTTCTGGCGATTCGATCGTCGAAGGTGGCGACTCCAGCGGGCCAACCTTCATCCCGTGGCATGGAAGTCTGGCGCTTGTCGGCACCCATTCGGTCGTTGGCACGATCAGCAGCGTTCCGTATTCCATCGACAATTTCATCCCGCAGTATCTCGGCCAGATGCAGACGTTCGGCATCGACTTCAGCGTCGTGCCGGAACCCTCGCGTTTCCTGCTGCTACTGCTCGGCGCTTGCGCCCTGCTGCGGCGCAGGCACCGTGCGCCACGCGAATGACCCACGACACGGCGCAAAAGGAAATCGACTGGCTTTACAGCACGCAGCTCTTCGGCATCAAGCTGGGGCTCGATAATGTGCAACGACTGCTGCGCGAGCTGGGGCTGCCTGCCGCCGGGCAGAAATTCATCCACGTCGCCGGGACGAACGGCAAAGGCTCCACCTGCGCCTTCATGCACTCGATTTTGAAGCACGCGGGTATCAACGCCGGATTATTCACCTCGCCACACCTGGTTCACTTCGGCGAGCGCATTCGTGATGCGGAGCGCATGATTTCCTCGGATGAGATCTCTGCGGGCATCAACCGCCTGCGTGAACGTGTCTCAGGCTGGAATCCGCATCCGACATTCTTCGAACTGACGCTTGCCCTGGCGCTCGAATGGTTCGCGCGGCGAGGAAATCCATGGGTGATCCTCGAAACGGGCCTGGGGGGACGTTTGGACGCCACGAACGCCCTCCGGCCTGCCGTGAGCGTCATCACGCCGATTGGCTGGGATCATATGGACATGCTGGGGGACACGCTGGCGAAGATCGCCGCTGAAAAAGCCGGGATCATCAAGCCGGGAGTGCCCGTGATCACGATGACGCAGGAGACGGAGGCGCTGGAGGTCATCCAAACAACCGCCGAGCAACGTGGTGCGCCGCTCACGGTGCTCGAAACCGGGTGGAGCCGCGAAACGGGCCTGCCAGGTCCGCATCAACGCTGGAATGCAGCGATGGCCGTCACTGCATTGAAAGCCGCAGGCTTTGATTTTGCCGAAAGCGTGATCGAAAGCGGCCTGCGCGAGGTGGAATGGCCAGCCCGCTTCCAAAAGATCCGTCCCGGCGTTGTCATTGACGGTGCGCACAATCTGGATGCCGCCCGTGTGCTGGTGCAGACGTGGCTTGAGCAGTTCCCGCAGCAGCGGGCGCAGGTCATTTTTGGCGCGGTGGCGGGCAAGGATGTTTCTGGAGTGTTGCGAGAGATCGCGTCCATCGTGGATGGCTGGCATTTCACGTCTTTTGGATCACCTCGGGCGCTGCCCGCAGAGGAGCTTTGTCGCGTTTGGCAGGGGTTGGGACTTGAGCCAAGGCCTGTGGCTATGCATGCCGACGTGGCGGAAGCGCTTCATGCGGCGGGTGGTGCACAACCTGTGCTCATCGCAGGTTCACTTTACCTGGCAGGAGAGGCCATCGCGTTGATTGAGGGGCAGGCGGATGCTTTTGAGCGCAGTGCTCAGTAGGTTTTGGCTTTTTTTGTCCCAGTCCCGGCATTGACAGCGGGGGCATTCCATCGCTACTCAGAAGGCCGCCCTCTCATGAACCTGCCCAACAAGCTCACCCTCTCCCGCCTGGTACTCACCGGCGTGTTTGTGGCGGTTTTTTACCTGCCATGGGAGAACGCGGTCTCGGTGGCGATGATCATTTTCGGCATCGCCTCGGCCACGGATTATTTTGACGGCCAAATCGCGCGGGCACGGGGCATCGTGACGAATTTTGGCAAGCTGTTTGACCCACTGGCGGACAAAATCCTCATCGCCGCTGCCTTCATCATGCTTTCGGCGGACAAGACGATCCCGGAGGAGCTGCGGATGCCAGCATGGATCACCATCATCATCCTGGCGCGGGAGTTTTTCGTGACGGGCATCCGGCTGGTGGCAGCGGGGCAGGGCGCGGTTTTGTCCGCAGAGAAACTGGGGAAGCACAAGATGCTCTGGCAGATCCTCACCGTGCTCTATTTCATGATGCGCCAAGCTTCGACGGAGCCGTTGTTCGGCTTCACACGGCCCGCGTTCATTGCCAACCCGGACACCGAGCGCCTCGTGTCCTACGTCATCGTTTATTTCACCACGCTGCTGACATTGGTGTCCGGTTTCAGCTATTTCTGGAAGAACCGGCGCTTGTTTGACGATGCGTGACTCACCGCTTTCCATGAACGCCGAAACAGCTCTCGCCTCCCTCAATCTGACCCTGCCACCACCGCCGCCACGCGGGGGTGTTTACAAGCCCGTCGTCATCGTGGGCAACATGGCCTACGTCTCCGGCCACGGCCCTTTCCTGGGTGATGGCGAATACATCTGCGGCCGGGTCGGCGCGGATCTGGATCTCGACGCAGGCAAGGCCGCCGCCAAACAAACCGCTCTCGCGCTCCTGGCCACGCTGAAAAGCGAACTCGGGAGCCTGGACCGCGTGAAGCGCGTGGTGAAGCTGCTCGGGATGGTGAATAGCACGCCCGATTTCCCTGACCATCCGAAGGTCATCAACGGATGCAGCGAGCTGTTCGGTCAGGTTTGGGGCGATGAGCATGGCATCGGCGCACGCAGCGCGGTGGGCATGGGTTCGCTGCCTGGGAACATCGCTGTGGAGATCGAGGGCATCTTCGAGCTGCACGACGCGTGAGCATGAAAAACCCGCGCCGCAGATGCGGTCGCGGGTTGCATCAAACCGGTGGCTTAGAACCAGCGCGAGCCAAAACCCAGGCCGCTCGTGCCCCAGCCGCTGTAAGGAGCGCAGCGCCCGTGATAACCGCCCCAAGGATGGTGGTTGTAGCCGGTCAGCAACGGCGTGTAACGATAGGCCGGACGCTGGTAGCTGCTGAAGTAATAAGGGCGCTGGTAATGCGACGAGGCGTAGTATGGCCTGCCATAGTAGGGGCGGCTGGCGAAGGCCGGGCTGCTGCGCACCGTGTAGAACTGGCTGCGGTTCACACCGCCCAGGACCGTGCCGCTGCGTTGATAGTTGCTGGCACCATAGTAGCCGCCGTTGGGGTAATACGGGTATTCGCACGAAGTCAGCAGCAACACCGCGCCAACGGACAGGATCACAGAAAGCCGAAGCCAAGGAGTTTTCATATGTGTGAGGATGTTTACGCCGAGCAGTAGCGCACAACGGCACCCGCCTTGGCAATCAGGAAAATCTCCTCCTGGCGAGGTAAAATTGCGCCTCGCTTGAGTGGCTTTGAAGATTATGGCCGCAGACGGCTGCGTTGATCAAAAACCAATGATCTGGAAAGGCAGGCTGTCCCGCACCTTCACATCCGAAGGCGTGCTCATGAGCTTCACAAACTGACGCGCCCACTCCCGGATGGCAAACTTGGCCTGTCCCAAAGCAAACAGTTCCTGTGGAAAGAAGATAAAGAGGGTCTTTGCCTCCTCCTTGTCGGCAAACTCGAACCAGGACTTGCGTGTTTTGGGTTCGATGACCATGCCTTCGATGGCGATCTGCCCACGGGCTGGTTTTGCCAGCAAATCGCCCACCATGGGCAGGGTCACCAGGTCCACGGCCTCACGCACGACCAGCCCCGTCAGTGTGTTGGGTTCCCATTCGAGGATGGAGAGCTTCAGGGTCATGGCGTCCTTGGCAGGAGCGTCCACAAGAGTAAATCGCGGTGTTTTGGCAGACTTGAAGGCGCGGGTGAATTTCTCGTGCGCGTAGTCGGCGAGCTGAGCCACTTTCTGGGTCCGCCGCTCCTGGCTGAACTCCAGTTTGGTGAGATGCTGCCGCATCGGCCGCAGGTGATCCGAGATCACTGGGGCGATGTAGATTTTTTTCACCTTCTCTGCCGCTTTTTTCACACGCGGGTCCGGGTTCCACCAGTTGCCGAGGAAGGGCGAGCGCTTGCGGTCTTCAGTCAGTTTCGCTGCATTGGGCAGAAAGCTGGAGGGCTTCACCTCCACGGCTGCCACCACGCTCTTCGCAGAACTACAGGAGAGCAGCATCCAGGGCAGGATCAGGCAAAGAGTGGTGCGGGTTAGCATCGAAAATAAGGGCACTTCAATACGTCTGAGGGCGCAGGATGGCAAATATTTCATCTTCATCGGCATGTGGCGGCGGCTGCCACCCGCCCGGCACAAACATCTGCGCATCATTTGCGCCAATCATCGCCGGATGTTAGCTTTCCGTCCCCTCTGCTGGCGCTCCTGCTGGTGAAGAACCCCGTTCTGACCGTAATTTCCCCCTTTTTCCATGGCCTGGCTTTCCTCTTTCGGCACTCTCGGTGAGATTCTCAGCTTCCTCATCCTCCTCCTGGAGGTCATCTTGGTCTTCAACCTCATGATCGTGGTCCACGAATGGGGTCATTTCCTTGCCGCCCGCTGGCGTGGACTGAAAATCGACAAGTTTTACATCTGGTTCGGCAAGCCGATCTGGAAAAAGACCATCAACGGCGTGGAATACGGACTCGGCAGCATCCCCGCTGGTGGATTCGTGGCCCTGCCGCAGATGGCCCCCATGGGTGGCCTCGAAGGTGAGACCAGCACGGAACCGCTTCCGCCAATCACCCCGCTCGACAAGGCCATCGTCGCCTTCGCCGGTCCGTTGTTCAGCTTTATGCTTGCCTGCGTGTTCGCCGTGGCTGTTTGGCTCGTTGGCAAGCCTCAAAGCGAGGCGCACACCACCACCATCGTCGGTCGTGTAGAGCAAGGCAGCCCTGCCATGCAGGCTGGCATTCTTCCCGGTGACAAGGTGCTCAACGTGGACGGCCAGCCGGTGAAACGCTTCGAAGGACTCGTGGACAGCGTGCGCTGGAGCGTCGTGGCCAGCGAGGGAGACAAGATCGCCTTCGAGGTGGAGCGCCCCGGTCAAGGCGTGATGAAATTCGACGTGGATCCGAAGGCCTGGCCGAAGTCCGACCAGCCCGCCGCGCCCACCTCCTGGTGGAGTGCCATTTTCAAGCGCCCTGACCTGCGCTCCGTCGGTCTTGAAGGCCAGATGACTCCCATGGTCGGCAGCATCGCCCCAAACAGCCCGGCAGAAGAAGCGGGACTCAAGGCCAACGATCTCGTGGTCAAGGCCGATGGCAAACCTCTGCGCAGCATGGGAGAGCTGGGAGATTACATCAGAGCCAACCCCGGCAAGACGATCATGCTTGATGTCGAACGCGATGGCAAAGCCCTTCAAATTCCCGTTTTGCCGCGCATTCCAGATGAGAGCAATCTGAAGGAATTCACTGAGGATAAAAAAGAATACCCGATGATCGGTGTGGCCTGGGATGTGGAGGGCAAGCGCACACCCATCACCCTCACTCCCTGGGAGCAGATCAGCGACGCCGTGCGTCACATGGGCAACCTCGTCTCCAAGCTGGTCTCGCCTAAGTCCGACCTCAGCCCCGCGCACATGAGCGGTCCTGTGGGTGTCGGTCGTCTCTATTACAAGCTCTTCCAGCATCCCGATGGCTGGCGTCTCGTGTTGTGGTTCAGCGTCGTCTTCAACATCAACCTCGCCATTCTCAACATGATGCCGCTGCCCGTGCTCGACGGTGGTCACATCACCATGGCCGCGATCGAGGCCATCCGCCGCAAGCCGGCGCAGGGGCGCATCCTCGAATACGTGCAGACCGCCTGTGCCTTGATGTTGTTCGGCTTCATCATCTTCGTCACCCTCAAGGACACCGGCGATTTCTTCGGCGGCGGCGCCAAGGATGGCAAGGAACTGAAGATCCAATGGCTATCCAAGGAGCAGCGCGCCGCCAAGGCCACCCCAGGTGCCTGATTTCCGCCCGCCATGCGCGTCCTCATCCTCGTCGAAAACCTTCCGGTGCCTTTCGACCGGCGCGTGTGGCAGGAAGCCTGTGCGCTGCGTGACGCCGGGCATCAGGTCATGGTGATCTGCCCGCAGATGCGCGGTTACACGCAGCCAGAGGAGGTCCTCGAAGGCATCCAAATCTACCGCCACTGGATCAGCGGCGAGGCGAAGTCGGTGGGTGGCTTTGTCTCAGAATATGCCTCTGCCTTGTGGGGTGAATTCCGCTGTGCGCTCAAGGCTTGGCGTCGCGGAGGCTTCGATGTGATTCATCTCTGCAATCCGCCCGATCTGCTCTTCTTCGTCGCCCTGCCCTTCAAACTCTTCGGCGGCGTGAAGGTCATCTTTGACGTGCATGATCTGTGGCCGGAGATGTTTGAGGCGAAGTTCGGCAAACGCGGCCTCATGTACTGGGCCGTGCGCATCGCCGAGCGCTGTACGCTTGCCCTCGCCAATGTCGTCATCGCCACCAACAAAAGCGTGCTCCGCGCCGTGAAGGAACGCGGAAAATTGAGTGATGACCGCGCCTTCGTCGTCCGCACCGCTCCGAACCGCATGAAAACCACGGCGGAACCGGATGAATCACTGCGGGTAGGAAAAAAACACCTCGTCGGCTACATCGGCGTCATGGGCAATGCCGATGGCGTCGATTACCTTGTCCGCGCCGCCGATCACATCGTTAAAACGCGTCAACGCACCGATGTGCAGTTCCTCCTCATGGGGTCAGGCCCCGAGCATGCCGAATTGCTCAAGTTGCGTGACCAACTCAGCCTCCAGGATTACATCAGCATGCCTGGGCGTGTCAGTGATGAGTTTTTATGCCGCGCCCTGCGCACCATCGACCTCGGCGTCGCCTGCGATCCCATCAACGCTTACAACGACCACTGCACCATGAACAAGGTGCTCGAATACATGGCCTTCGCGAAACCGATCGTCATGTTCGGCACCGTCGAGGGTCGTTTCTCAGCCGGAGATGGCGCGGTTTATGTCATGGAAAACAGCGCCGAACAGCTCGGAGATGCCATCCTCGCCTTACTCGACGACGAATCCCGCCGCCAAACCCTCGCCGCAGCCGGTCATGCGCGTTTGACCCAGGAACTGAACTGGGAACGCAGCGTGGAGCAACTCCTGGCAGCGTATCAGGCCGCTTGAAGCGCGAAGGATCCAAAAAGGGAAATCTCCTGAGGTTGTAAGGTTTATTTTGGGATTGTCGGGCGGGCGGTCTTGCTAAGCGGGCCACTTGCACTTAAAGCCTCCCATGCAATCGGCGCAGAACCAAGGCGGTGACGCCATCAAGTTCGAACCCTTCGCGTCGCCCTCGACGGCGGAGCTGGATGTCCTTATCCCCGGCTACCAGTTCCTCGAATTCATCGACAGTGGCGGCATGGGGGCGGTGTACAAGGCGGTGCAGAAAAGCCTCAACCGCACCGTGGCCGTGAAGCTGCTGCCGCAGGTGCATCGGAACAAGGCCACCTTCGCCGAGCGCTTCCGGCGCGAGGCCGAGGCGCTCGCCCGGCTCAATCATCCGCACATCGTCGCCGTGCATGACTTTGGTGAGACCGCCGACGGCCAGATGTATTACACCATGGAGTTCGTCTCCGGCATGGACTTGCAGCACCTGCTGAAGCGCGACTCGCCCGAGCCACGGCAGATTCTCAAAATCATCACCCAGGTCTGTGAGGCGCTGCAGTTCGCGCACGAGCGCGGCATCGTGCATCGCGATGTTAAACCGGCGAACATCCTCATCGACGAGCGTGGGAATGTGAAAGTGGCGGACTTCGGCTTGGCGAAAGTCGTCGGCCCGCAGTCGGCGGATTATACCGCCACCGGCACGACGCTCGGCACGCCGGACTACATCGCGCCCGAGGCGCTCGACCACGACGGGAAGATCGACCACCGAGCGGACATTTACTCCCTCGGCGTGATGATTTATGAGATCTTCACCGGGCACCTGCCCAAGGGCGCATGGGAGCCGCCCTCCGTCCGCTCCGGTGCTGACAAGGGCATCGACGTCGTCGTCAGCAAGGCGATGCAGAGCAACCCGGAGAAGCGCTACCAGCACGTCAGTGACATGACGCAGGTGCTGGAGAAGTTGCTCAGGAACAGCGACAACTGGAAAAATTTCCGCCGCTTTCCCAAGAGTGTGGTCGCCGCTCCCGCTGAGAAACTGGGCCGGATTCCCACCGACGCTGACACAATCCAGATCCAAACCCGCAAGCCTCTGGCATCGTGGCCTGCTAAGGCGGCGGCCTTGCTCCTGCTCAGTGCACTGACCGCCTTTGGTTGGCGTGCGGTGCGGCCTGCCACAGCCTCGGGGCTCGTTTCACCCTCCGTGTCGGTCGTAGAGCAGGCTCATGCAGCTCCAGAGCAAGTGAGGCTGGCCGAGTGGGTCTTCGCACACGAAGGATTTCTCAATGTCATCACTCCTGCCACAGCGGAGAAGGACATGGGCGGGAATGCCGACGTCTGGCAGATGGATCGATTGAGGAATGACCCTTTCACTGTCTGGCGGGTCTGTTTTGCCGTCTCTGGTCTGCCGATCTCCAATGAAATCGACCTGAAGGAACTCGTCGCTCTGCTCAAAGCGGCAGGCACGGTCACCAACCTCAATCTGCGTGGTCTGCAAGTGCCTGTAAAAGCACTGAACCACCTTTCCAGTCTCAGCAACCTCAGCAACCTCGATCTCACCGCAAGTCCGGTGATCACTCGTGAAGCCCTGCCCTATCTCTCATCCTGCAAGCAGTTGAAACTGCTGCGCGTGGGCGACTCAGGACTCCCCGTGGATCATGCGGTTGTGGAGGAGTTGCGCCTCTTGCTACCGGACTGTGATATTCACGAAAACTGACCCAAGAATTCACCTCAACCCACGCACATCCCATGAAAAAGCAGTCCCAAAGCAGCAAGGCGGCCAGCGTATCTTCCAAGAAGACGATCCGCAAAAGGGCGAAATCAAGTTCTGCAGTCATCAAAGAAAGCGACGCTTTGAAGCACCCGGTGTCGAAGGCGTCTGCTTCGACGCGGAAAACGAGCGCCGGCTCACTCACGGTGATGGCCAGCGGGGAGTTTGCCATCGGCACCACCACGGTTGAAAAAGAACCTACCAAGAAGGGGTGGTTCCGGCGGTTCTTCGGCGTCACGCGTCAGAAGCCACGTCTGCTCTGGATCGGCGACGCACTCGTGCCCACCGGCTTCGCCACCGTGACGCACGCTGTGTTGAATCATCTTCAGCATGACTGGGATGTCGTCGTCTCCGGCATCAACTATGATGGTTCCGAACACGAACTGCCTTATCAAGTCATGCCCGCCTGCCAGGGCGGAGACATGTGGGGCATGAACCGTTTTGCGCATCTCTATGCTGAGTTCGATCCCGCCGCTGTCATCATCAACAACGACTGGTGGAACGTGGCCCAGTTCGCTAAGATCGCACCGAAGGGCGTTCCCATCATCGGTTACATGCCTGTGGACGGTGGCCACCTTGATCCGGCGGCCATGCAGGAGCTGAATAAACTGAATGCCGCCGTGTGGTACACGAACTTCGGCCACCGTGAGGCTGTGAAAGCTGGATTCAAAGGCAAACGGCATGTCATTCCGCATGGCATCGACACCGCGTTGTTCCAGCCGATGAATCGTTCGGAAGCACGTCGCCTGCTCGATCTGAACGTGCCGCGCAACGCTTTCATCGTCGGCAATCTCAACCGCAACCAGCCGCGCAAGCGTTTGGACCTCTCCATTCACATCTTCGCCGACTGGATCAAACAGCACCGCGTCACCAACGCCTTCCTGCTCCTGCATTGTGCTCAAAAAGACACCGGCTGGGATCTGCGCCGCGTCGCCGCCTTCCACGGCATCGCTGATCGTCTGCTGCTCACTGGCTGCGATGACATTCGCGGCCTGCAAAGCTCGCAGCATCTCCAGCGCATCTACGGCAGCCTCGACGTGCAGATTTCCACCACGCTTGGCGAGGGCTGGGGCCTCACCACCATGGAAGGCATGGCCTGCGGCATCCCGCAGATCGTGCCGGACTCCTCCGCCTTGGCCGAATGGGCCGTGCCTGCGGTGAAAATCCCGTGCTCCAGGCTGCTCATGAACCCCGAGATCAACACCACGGGTGCTCTCGTCGATCACGCGCCGTTCGTGGCGGCCTTGCAGTCGCTTTACACCGACAAAGTGCTCCGCACGAAACTCTCCGCGCAGGGGATTGAGCATGTGCGTCGCGCTGACTTCGACTGGCGCAACATCGCGGCGCAGTTCCACGCCGTCCTGGCTCCCGTCGTCGGCAAAAAATCCGCGAAACGACCGCAGCACGCATGAAGATCGCCTTCGTCGGCGCGTCCGGCTACGGCAACGTCGGTGACGATACTTATCCGCTCGTCTTCGCGCAGCAGTTGCCGGAGCACGAGTTGGTGATCTACAACTCTGACCTACCTGCCGCCCTGCCGGACGATCTCGGGCTGCTGGTGCTCGGCGGCGGCGGCATTCTTTACAACAACCCGAAGGACGGGGCGGTGGACGCGGAATCGCCGCACTTTCGCGCCATGAAGTTCTACATGGATGCCGCCATCGCGCGTGGCATCCCGTGGGGCATCTTGTCCTGCGGCTTCCAATTTCAAATCAACCGCGAGGCCGAGTATGCCACCGCGCTTAGGCCGTGGGTGCCTTACTTGAAACAAGCGGCTTTCATCACGTTGCGCTCGCCGAACTGCGTGCGCATCGCGCAGGAGATCAGCGGGCGTGATGATGCGCAGTTTTTTCCTGACGCGGCCTATTTGTATCAACCGAAGGTTGAAGCGGACCAGCGCGCCGTCACACTCGTTCCCGCAGGTCTCGTCAATGCACGGAACACGCTTATCAATCACTATATACGTCACTTTGCCGCCAGCGGCACACCGACTCGCTGGCTGGGCATGGGCGCGCCTGTGGATGATGACAAACTGCTCGCTGAGGTCGCAGAACGCTTTCCACAATCGCAGATCATCGCCCGACCCGGTCCGCAGGCGGCGTTTGAAATCATCGCCCGTTCGCGGTTCGTCCTCACGGGCCGTTATCACGGCATGATCTTCGCCCGCGTCAGCCGCGTGCCGTTCATCACGCCCGTCGATTCGCCTTACAAGATCCGCATGGAGGATCTGAACGCGGACATCAGCTCTGCCATCGGCCACTTCGAGGTGCTGCGTCGGTTTCTTCCGCGCTAAATCACCAGCGCCGCAGAAACGCCTCCAGCGCCGTCGCATCCACCTGCGGATATTCGCAACCGAGCGTGTTGTCGCGCCCCATGCCGAAGGCGTAGGCGGTGTGCTTTTGCACGTCGATGTATTTGACCGGATAAAACACCGCCACCGGCTTGTTTTCGAGCCATGCCGCCTGCTGCAGGCTGCTCCAGCTTCCCACATAGGCGCGGCAGGTTTTGATGAGGTTCAGCGTCGCTGGGACGGTGAGGCTGTCGAGCACGGTGATGTTGCCACCTTCCAAGGTGCGGGCGTCTTCCACGGCATGGATCGTTTTCCCCTTCGCGCCGGGACGGAAATAACTGCGTGTGACGACAAACACCTGGCACGGCAGCTTGCGCAGCACTTCGGTGGTTTTCTCGATCAACTCCGGCGGCAGCGAGCGGTAGGAGGCGTTTCCCGCGAAGGGCTGGAACACGATATGTCCCCGCGATTCGACATCGTCTGGCGCGTCGAACGTGGGGATGTGACCGTCCGCGTTGCCACGGATCAATTTCGCATGATCCACTCCCGCGAAACCGCAAAGCGCGCGGTTGATGTCAACGCCGCGCAACCCGGCGTTGAAGAACTCCTCAAACTTGTGCGCCAGATCGTAGAGGATGAAGTTCTTCGCGTTGCGATGATGCCGAAAAATCTCGACCGTGAAGGGATTGTGCGAGGCCATGATGACCGGCGTCGGCTGCGTGGCCTCGCTGAGCACGCGGTAGGCGGCGTTCAGATAGCAGGAACGAATCACGTCCCCCAGACCGGCGGCAAAAAGTGCGGCTGACATTCATGAAGCAAACCGAGGGGTGACGACGTTGACAAGCCGCTTCTCAAGCCACCCGCCATGAAATCACTCCTCAGCCTCCTGCTTCTCGCCGTTCCCGCCTCCGCCGCGCTGACGCTGCCCGCCGTGTTCTCCGATCACCTCGTGCTGCAAAGCGGCAAGCCGGTGCCGGTATGGGGCACGGCTGATGCGAATGCGGAGATCGTGGTTTCCATCGCTGGCCAGAAAAAGACCGCCAAAGCCGGTGCGGATGGCCGATGGTCGCTCAAACTCGATTCGCTCACCGCTTCCACCGAAGCGCAGACGCTCACGATTGGCGACAAGACGATCAACGACGTGCTCGTGGGCGAAGTATGGCTCGGCTCCGGTCAGTCGAACATGGCGATGGCCGTGCAGAGCGCGAATGACTTCGAGGGCACGAAGGCCGCCGCGAATCTGCCGCAGATTCGCATGTTCGCTGAGGGCAGCGGTGCCAATGCGACGGCTCAGACGCAAGGGAAGGGTACTTGGGTGGTTTGTTCGGCTGAAACCGTGGGCCGCTTCTCCGCCACCGCGTTTTTCTTTGGCCGCACGATTCACGCGGCGCTCAAAACACCCGTGGGTCTCATCAACTCCTCCGTCGGAGGCACGCCCATCGAGTCCTGGATCAGTCCCGAGGCGCAGAAGGCCAGCGAGGAGCTCAAACCCTTCTTTGCAACGATGAAGCAGGAGGATGCGAAGTTCGACGAGGGCAAAGCCAAGGCGTTGTATGAGAAGCAGGTCGCGAAATGGAACGAGGACGTGAAGAAAGCGAAGGCCGAGGGCAAGCCGCTGCCGCGCAAACCGCGCGACCCTGTTGCTACCCGTCAACGCAAAGGCGATGTCGGCGGCCTGTTCAACGGCAAGATCGCGCCGCTCATCCCATATGCGATTCGTGGCGCGATCTGGTATCAGGGCGAGGCAAACAGCCAGGATGCGAAAGCACCGTTTTATCAGCATCAGCTCACGCTGCTCGCCAAAGACTGGCGCACACGCTGGAACGAGGAGTTTGCCTTCGCCTGGGTGCAGCTTCCGAATTTCACGCGTGCTGGCGAAGGCTGGCCGCTGGTGCGCGAGCAGATGCTGAATGCATTGAGCACGATTCCCAATAGCGGCATGGCCGTCACGCTCGACATTGGCGACTCGAAGGACATTCACCCGAAGAACAAGCAGGACGTCGGCTATCGACTCGCGCAGTGGGCGCTCGGCGCGGTGTATCAAAAAGAAGTCCCCGCCATCTGCGGGCCGCTGATTGACAAAGCGACGGCCAAAGGCGGCGAATTCGTGCTCACCTTCAAGCATGCGAAGGGTTTGCAGGCCAAAGGCGATCTCAGCGGCTTCGAAGTCGCGGGTGCCGAAGGTCAGTGGCAGCCTGCGGAGGCCAAAATCGAGGGCGAAACCGTCATCGTTGGTGCCAAGGCGGTTGCGGAGCCGAAAAGTGTTCGCTATGCGTGGAAGGACAATCCCACCGCGACCCTTTTCAACGGCGCAGGCATGCCTGCCTCACCGTTCCGACGTTGATCCAGATGGACCTCCCCAGCGCCCCGCAACCCATCCAGGAAGACATGGCGAAGCTGCAAACGCTTCTCCAGGAGTCCCTCGCTCCGCATCTGCCGGCGGGGAAGGAGGGCATGCGCATCCTCAATCTGGCCTGCGGGCGCTGCGATGAGGCGGAGACCTTGATCAAGGTCGGTTCCGACCTCACGAAGGGCGGCGCGGTGGAAATGGTCGGCGCGGACATCCGCATTCGCGAAATCCGCCAGGCGCGTGAGACGCACGGACACCTCCCGGCGGAGTTTTTGATCGAGGACGCCACGAAGATCGACCAGCACAAGACGATCGGGGACGACTTCAACATGGTCTTCCTCCGCCATCAGAACTTCTGGCATGGGCAGGAGCTGTGGAAGAAGATTTTTGACCAGGGCATCGCCAAACTGCGGCCTGACGGCATGCTGGTCATCACGAGCTATTTCGATGTCGAGCACCAGCTTGCGCTGCGTGCTTTGGAGTCGCTGGGGATGGAGGTGGTGAGCAACAAGCGCAACAAAGCCAGCCGCGCCCTCAGAGACGCGCCGGGCAAATCGGTGGACCGCTGGGTGGCCGTGCTGCGGCAGCGACGGGGGTGAATGATTGATTTGCAAATCAGAAATATACTTCTAATTTGCAAAACAATGACTCCCAGGCTTCATCGCAGTCTCATTGAGACTCGCCTCCAACAATTTCCTGCTGTGGGATTGGTTGGCCCGCGTCAGGCGGGCAAGACCACGTTGGCGAGGGCATTTTCCGACCTTTATTTCGATCTTGAACAGGAGCGTGACCGGGTGCGCCTCGATCTGAGATGGAATGAGCTGATGCAGCAGGAAAAGCTGATCATTCTGGATGAGGCGCAGACTTGGCCGGAGGTGTTTGCGAGATTGCGTGGGGACATTGACGCGCAGAGGAAACGGAACGGACGTTTTCTGATTCTGGGATCGGTATCGCCGCTCCTGATGCGTGAAGTCAGCGAGTCATTGGCCGGTCGCATCGCCATCGTCGAAATGTCACCGCTCGGGGCGGCGGAACTGCCAGACAGCTCACTTGATGCATTGTGGCGTTGCGGCGGCTTTCCAGATGGTGGTGTGTTGCAACAGGAGGTAACTGCCTTCCCGGTATGGCAGCATTCGTACCTGGAACAGATGGCGCAGCGTGATCTGCCTGCCTGGGGTCTGCCGTCGAAGCCGGGTGAGACGATGCGTCTGCTGCGGCTCACCGCCGCACTGAACGGATCAGCGCTCAATTACTCGCAACTCGGCCAGTCGATGGGAATATCGTACCACACGGTGCAAAGTCATCTGGACTACTTGGAAGGAGCCTATCTCATTCGCAGACTGCGCCCGTTTTTTGCCAACAACTTCCCCAAGCGCCTGACCAAGGCTCCCAAACTTTACTGGCGTGACAGCGGTCTGCTGCATGCCTTGATGGGCGTCACCGGTGCCACCTCACTCACGGACCAAGGATGGGTGGGTGCGAGCTGGGAGGGCTGGATCATCGAGCAGATTCTCGCCGCACGACAGGCGGCGGGCGAGACCTTCGAGGCATGGTATTTCCGCACCAATGATGGTCTGGAGTGCGATCTTGTGATTGAGTCTGGTCAGGAGCGCGAGGTCATCGAGATCAAGCTCGCCGCGCATCCCGAGTCAGGCGATTTCCGTCGGCTGGAAAAAATCGCGCATCTGGTCAAAGCCACACGTCAGGTCATGATCACCCGCATTCGCGATGCAGAAGTGGTGATGCAGGGAGATCGTTGGTCGGTAAATCTCGCCAGCTACTTGTCACATTTCACACCGCGACCGGTCGCCACGAAATCCGCCGCCCCACCACTTACGGTGCCGTTTCTTTACGACAAGCTGCGCGAGGCCGCCGGAGCCATGTTCGAGCGCGGTATCCTGACTCAGGAAATTCTTCTGCGGCGCGCTCAGTGGCTCAAGCAAGATCTGGACGCTATCGCATGGGAGGATTTTCAGATTTTACCGACGCAGATCATCACTCCGCCCGGAACTGGCATGATGATCCCACTCGTCGAATATTCCTGGGGCCAGGATCAATACAGCACTGAGAATCACACGGACCCGTTTGTCACAACCAAAGATGCGCAGGCTGCTGACGGCACCGGGTTGAGCCGCGAAAACCTCACCTGGCTCGGTCGCATCTCAGAAATCGGCCACACGCTCATCCCTGATCTCTGGCTCAGCGACAAGCGGCTTCTGCGTGAGGTGCGTGAGCGCAACCAACACCTCAACACGCTCAATGAAATCTGGTGGCTTTCATGCTGGCATGGCGTTGATGCAGGTTCCGTGCAGCGTGAATACTTGCTCCGTCGCGATGCGAAGAACCTTGCCAAACCCTATCCCGCGACAATGGACTGGCGCTTTACCATCATGGGCGGGCAGATAGCGATCAATCTGAGCGTCAAGAACCGCCAGGGCACTGTCACGAGCAAGAGCATGAACAAGCGGGTGAATCTCTTCAGCGAGAAAGACGCCTTTCCCTTCTCTCCGAGTGGAGCAGACGAGATCAACGTCCTCGCGCTCACCTGCTACCACGGCGGCGTGCTGACAGCATCCGAGCAGCATCAGCTCGTCACCAACTATCTCGAAAAAACACCGGAGATTGATGCCGTCGTCATCTGGATCAAGCTATGCATTGTGCCAGCGGCAAACGGCACGCTGACTGATTCGCTGCATCTTTACTTCCCGAAAAACCGCACTTTGGATCGAAAAGATCTTATCCTGCGTGCTATACTCAAGGAGGTGACAATCGAGGATAGTGCGGTCGTTGGCGTGCTTCATCACACGGTTGGTCTGAACGATCTCGTGGAGCAGATCAAGGAACCCAAGCGCATTTTGGAGTCTTGAGGGGGGAGGGGCGAGACAAGCCGCCATGCCCATTGCCAAAAACAGCAAGAGGCGGTAAACTCCGGCCCCCTTCCCGAAAACCACCATGAACCGTCTTCTTTTCGTTTTCACACTCCTGGCAGCGCTTGCCCTGGCCGCCCCTGTGTCGAATGCCCAGTCCATTGATGCGAGCAGCGAGGTGGCCGACCAGTATTTTCGCGGCTTCGTGCTGAACAATGAGGCGGTGA
This sequence comes from Prosthecobacter sp., assembly GCF_044232965.1. Taxonomy (GTDB): domain Bacteria; phylum Verrucomicrobiota; class Verrucomicrobiia; order Verrucomicrobiales; family Verrucomicrobiaceae; genus Prosthecobacter. The sequence goes on along the minus strand of NZ_JBIIKX010000005.1, from coordinate 28,376 downwards.
AGCTGGAGAGCGCCGGGGATTTCTCCCAGGCGCAGAGCAAGTTCAAGCAGGCGGGCGAGATCATGGACAGCATCGCCCGCAATTACCCGACGTGGCAGCCGGAGATGCGGGCCAGCCGCCAGCAGAAGATTCAGGACGCGCTCGGACGCATTCAGTTGCGGCTTTCCCAGCCTCAGGCCGCCCCGCAGCCAGCAATGGCGCCGACTCCTCAGGTGGTGACGCCTGCTGCCCCCGGGTATGTGCCTGCGGCCACCGGTGTGCCCGCCCCGGGCATTCTTGCCCAAACAGCGCCGTCGGCTCCTTCCACACCGGGCACACTGCCCAGCCTGAGCGACATGCTCAGCCAGTGGGAGGCGATGCACAAAAAGCGCATTCTTGAGTTGGAGACGCAGAACAACCAGTTCCAGCTCGACCTCGGCAAGTGGCAGCAGTGGTATCAGTGGGCCTCCGGCGAGATCACCACCGCCCGTTCTCAAAATGACGCGCTGGGCAAAAAAGCCTCCGCCATGGAGCAGAGCATTCTCGCGATGAGCAAGGATGTGGAGGCCGGCCGTGCGGCCCAGGGCCAGCTTGACAAGCTGATGGAGGAAAAAATGGCTGTGGAACTGGAAGTTCGCAAAAACGGCCAGCGTCTCATCGCCGCCGAGGCCGCCGCGAAGGACGCTTCTGAAAAACTGGCCGCCTCTTCCATGCGCATCACCGCCATCGAGCAGGAGCGCGACAAGATTCTCAAAGAGCGTGATGACGCCGTGAAACAGCGCGATACCGCCATCAAGGATCGTGACGTGGCCGTGAAAGACCGGGACGCTGCCAGCGCCCGCAGCCTCGGCCTCCAGGCAGAGGTGGACGATCTGAAGAAAAAGACCGGCAGCGCCGAGATGAAGCGCCTCGTCGCCGAAAACGAGCGTTTGAAGAAGGAACTCGGCGAGGTGCAGCAGCAGGTCGTGACCTTGAAGGCTGATGCGACGCGGAAAGACCAGGAGATCCTCGCGCTGCGCGGCCAGCTCACCGGTTTGCAGGGCCAGCTTGCCACGCTGCGCCAGGAAAGCGCCGCCTACCAGACCCAGGTGGCCGAGCTGACGAAGCAGTTGAAGGAAATGCCCGCTGCCATGGACGCCAAGATGGCAGCCACGCCCGAGCTCACGCAGGAGAACGAGATGCTCCGCTCCATCATCATGCGTCAACTCCGCGCCCAGCATCGCCAGCAGGCCGCGAAGGATCTCATGATCGCCGAGCTACAGAAAATGGAGAACGCCTCGAATGATCTCGTGCAGCAGGTTGAGGAGATGAAAAACGCGCGCATGACGCTGACGCCCGATGAAGAAAAACTCTTCTCCGATCCGGTGGTGCGTGAGCTGCTTGGGCCGAAAGGTGTGCAGGCCACGCTCATCGCCAACGCCTCGTCGGACAGCGACAAAAAAGCCGCGCCACCGGCTCCCGGAACCGCCGAAACGCTCATCACGCAGGCCAACGAGGCCTACATGAACAAGGAGTTCGAAAACTCCGCGAAACTCTACCAGGACGCGCTGCGCGCCGAGCCGAAAAACGTCGGCGCTCTCATTGGCCTGGGTATGACTCGCCAGCGTGAGGACAAGCACGCCGAAGCCGAGGTGGCGCTGCAAAAAGCGCTGGCCTACGACCCGGTGAACGAGCCTGCCGCGTTCGCGCTCGGAGTCACCTACTTCAAGCAGGAGCGCTGGAAGGACGCGATGACCTACTTCGAGAAGAGCCTGTCCAAGCGTCCGAGCAACGCCAGTGGCAGGCATTACCTCGGCATCATCGCCACCAAGCTGAGCCTGATGGAGCGAGCCGAGCGTGAGTTCAAGACCGCGCTGGCCATCGACCCGGCCTATGGTGAGGCACACTTTAATCTGGCCGTGCTTTACATCACCTGGGACCCGCCGCAGTGGGACAAGGCGCGTGTCGAGTACGACGAGGCGCTCAAAAAAGGGGTGAAACCGGACGCCAATCTCGAAAAGCTCCTGCAGGGGGCGAAAGTTTCCCAGCGTTGAGTTGAGGGATGATTCTTATCCGCGTTCTATTTCTCAGCGCGTTTTCTGCGGCTAGCCTTGCCGCGCAAACCCTGGTCGAAATCGGCGGGAAGGCCAACGGCATCGTCATTGAGCTGCCCTAAACGACGAAGGCGAATTTTTCAAGACCGCGTTCTACCCGAAAAACGCACGGACGATGCTGCGCCCGGCCACCGCAGCCAAACTGGCGAAGGTGCAGGCCGAATTGAAGGCACTGGGCCTCGGTCTGAAAGTTTGGGACGCCTACCGGCCGCTTTCTGTCCAGCGGGCGATGTGGAAGACGCTGCCAGATGCCCGTTATGTGGCTGATCCGGCCAAAGGCGGCCGCCACAACCGGGGCGCGGCGGTGGATGTGACGCTCGTCGATGCTTCTGGCAAAGAACTGCCGATGCCGACGGCACACGATGACTTTTCCGAGAAAGCAGGTGCGCATTTCAAGCTCGTGCCGCCGGCGGTCTTCAAAAATCGCGAAACGTTGCAGCGGGTGATGACGAAGCATGGCTTCGCGATCTATGACTCCGAGTGGTGGCACTTTGACGATGCCGACTGGCAAACTTACGAGGCGCTGGATGCCCCGGTGGCCCCGTAAGTTTGGGATCGTTGTTTCCGCAAGTTGCGTCTGCTGTCAGCGGATTTCCTCGCCCGTCGTCGCGTTCGCGAGCGTGATCTGCTCGCGGTGGTAGGCAGGGTCGCTGCGGAAGGTGAGGCGCGCGTGATACTTGCGCTCGAGATCGACGAGGAGCTCGCCATCCTCGGTCTTGAGGCGGGCGAGGACTTCCGGATGGACGACGACGATGATGCTCTTTTGATCCTCTTTGGAGCGGCCGAGCACTGCGATGAGACGACGCTGGAGCTCGACGCTCATGGTGAGCGGGGTTTTGACCTGGCCATTTCCTTTGCAGTACGGGCAGGGTTCGTAAAGCGTGGTGCCGAGGCTTTCATTGAGGCGCTGGCGGGTCATCTCCATGAGGCCGAACTGGGAGATGGGCAGCACCTGGGTCTTGGCCTTGTCACGCTTCAAATGGTCGAGCATGAGCTTGTACACGGCCTGCTGGTCGCGGCGGTGCTTCATGTCGATGAAATCGACGACGATGAGGCCGCCCATGTTGCGCAGGCGGAGCTGGCGGGCGACTTCGGCGGCGGCTTCGAGGTTGGTTTCGAGCAGGAGCTTATCAACGTCCTTGTGGCCCTTGTTGCGGCCCGTGTTGACGTCGATGGAGACGAGAGCCTCGGTCTGGTCGATGACGATGTAGCCGCCGCAGGGCATCCACACCTGGCGGTAGAAGGCGTTGTCGATCTGCTTCTGGATGCCGTAGTGCTCGAAGATGGCGTTCTGGCCCTGGTAGAAGTTGATGCGGCGCTTCGCGCGGCCGGAGATATGCGCGGCCATGCGCTGCATGCGCTCGACGGTGGGCTGGTCGTCGCAGGCGACCTCGTCGATGTCTTCCGTGAGGAAGTCGCGCACGGTGCGCTCGACGAGATCAGGCTCCTGGAAGCAGCAAACGGGGGCGTTTTGACCGTCGCGTTTGGCGACGATCTGGTCCCACTCGTCGAGCAGGATGTTCAAATCGCGCACGATGTGACGCGCACGTTTGCCGGAGGCCTCGGTGCGCAGAATGATGCCCATGCCCTCGGGCAGGCTGATTTTTTCGATGATCTTGCGGAGGCGTGAGCGCTCTTTCGGGTCTTCGATCTTGCGGGAGATGCCGCAGGTGTCGTTGAGCGGCATCAAGACGAGCAAACGACCTGCCAGGGAGATGTTGGTGGTGACACGCGGGCCTTTGTTGCCGACGGGGCCTTTGGTGACTTGCACCATGATCTCGGAGCCGACGGGGTAGAGCGTGGGGATGTCCTTGGCCTCGATGCGTTTCTTCTTTTTGCTGCCGCCGCGATTGATCTCCTCCAGACCGGCGTCGAGCGCGGCGGGGATGGCGTCCCAGAAGTGCAGGAAGGCGTTTTTGTCGAAGCCGATGTCAATGAACATGGCCTTGAGGCCCTGCTCGATGTTGCGGATGCGGCCTTTGAAGACGCTGCCGATGAGGCTCTGGGTGCCGACGCGCTCGATGTTGTATTCCTCGACGACGCCCTTGTCGAGAAGGGCGACGCGGTTCTCCAGCTTCTCGCAGTTGATGACGAGGCGCACGCCGCTTTTGATGTCGCGTTTGCCGGTGAGCAGTTCTTTGATTCTTTGAACGAAGGTCAATGCCATGGTGATGTGTCTCCCTGAAATGGTGCGGCTCTTCAGCGGAAGAGCTTGCGGAAAAATCCGCCGGCTGGGGCGGGTTCGGATGGTTTAGGTTCCTGGGAGCCACCTCGGTTGAAGATACCGGGACGGCGCACTGGCACGGCCTGGGGTACATTCTGCCCGGAGCTGCTTCCGGCCGATCCCGCTGAATCGGCCTTGCGGCGGATGTTGGGCGTCGCGTTCACACGCGGCGTCGCATCATCCACCGGTTCTGCGGAGGGCGCACCCGCGCCCACGTCGCCATCCTCATCCGTGTCGGGCACCAGTGGCACCCCAGCGTCGGCATATTGGACCTGTGAAACATGATTGAAATGGCCGGTGGCGGGCTCCATCGCGGCGATGGGAACCACATAGCCGTTCTCCAAGGCCAGGCACTGCTCCAGTACGCGGCGGGCGACGGGTGCGGCACAGCCACCGCCGGACTTCCCATTCTGCACCAGCACGCACACGGCGAATTTTGGATTCAGATAGGGGGCAAAGCTGATGAACCAAGTGTGGTTGTCATCCACCTTCACACCGCGCTCGTTGCGCCGCCAGTTCTGCGCGGTGCCGGTTTTGCCCGCGACCTCGATGCCGGTGATGCGGGCGGATTTGCCGGTGCCGCCTGGATCATTGACGACCTTCCACATGCCTTTGCGGATGAGCTCGATCTCCTCGGCGGTGACATTCGCGGACAAGTCGCCACGCAGGCTCGGCGGATTGTCGATCACCACTTTGTCGTTGTCCATGACACGCTTGAGCAGGTGAGGGTTCCAAGCTTTGCCGCCATTGGCGACGGTGGCGGTGACAGACGCCATTTGCAGTGGTGAGGCGAGGACCATGCCCTGTCCGATGGATGTGTTCGCGGTGTAACCGTCGCTCCAGCGCTCGGTGGGACGGTTGGCGCGCAACCAGTCCGGGTTGGGAAGGATGCCGGCTTTTTCATCCTCCAGTTCGATGCCGGTGCGCTCACCCACGCCGAGGATCTTGCCGACCTTGGTGATGTTGGCGATGCCCGCAGCATTGCCATAGCGATAGAAGAAGCAGTTGCAGGACTTCATGATGGCATCACTGAGGCCAATGGTGCCGTGCGAGCCTCCGTTCTGGCGCTGAATCCAGCACTGCATGGAAGTGTTCCCGTAAGTGACACTGCCGCTGCAGTTGAAACGGCTTTTTTGGATGCCAGCAAGACAGCCGGCGAAGGAGATCGGAATCTTGAAGGTGGAACCCGGCGCGAAGCCCTGCACCGCACGGTTGAGCAGAGGAACGGTTTTGCTTTCATTCAGAGCCACCCAGTCGGATTCCTGGATGCTGGGAATGAACTGGTTTTGATCGTAGGAAGGCACGGAGGCCATGGCCAGCACCTCTCCGGTGGCCGGGTCGATCACCGTCACCGCGCCGCGGCCGATTCCTCCGTCACGCAGCGCCTTGTCGGCGATGATCTGCATCCGCGCATCGAGCGTGAGGTAAACATCGTTGCCTTTGCGTGGCTCCTCATATTCCTCATGCACCTCGCCAACAGGCCGTCCGCGCTGGTCGCGCTGCATGACACGCACGCCGGGTTTGCCGCGCAGGTGAGCGTCGAAGCTTTTCTCCACGCCCGCGCCGCCGAAATCATCCGGCACATAATAGTCCCAGCCTTTGCGGTCCTCGGTGGAGGCTCGCTGATCATCCGGTAGCCGCACATAGCCGATGATGTGGCAGGCCAGAGCCTTGAGCGGATAAACACGCGAGGCGCGCTCGGCCACCGTGACGCCGGGCAGGCCGAGATTGTGCTCGGCGATGCGGCTGAACTCCGCGAAGGTCAGGTCGTCACGATACACCCACGGCACCGCGCCACCGAAGCTGCGGTAATGTACTCGCAGGGAGTCGGTGGAGTAGCCTTTGTCCACCCCCATCTCACGCATGCGCGCCGCGATGGTCTCCTCAAAGATGGCGTAGATGTCGAGCTCCGGCTTTTGTCGGCGGATGCCTCTTTCAACGACTTCAAACGTGACCTCAGGCAAGGGGGTTTTCTTTAGCTTGGCGACGCGCTTGTACTCCGTGACGACTTCCGCCAAATTGACGCGCACCTCGAAGCTGGCCTTGTTCGAGGCCAGCACCACGCCGTTGCGGTCTTTGATTTCGCCACGCGGGCCGGGAATGCGCGCACGTTCCTTTTTCGCGCCTGGGATCATCTTCACAAACTCCTCCCGGCGGTCGATTTGCAGCGACCACAGCCGGAATACAAGCAGCCCGAACCCGGCCAGGATGGCGAGGGTCAGCAGGTAGAGTCTGAAATGATATTTAACGACCATCGAAACGGTACCTCAGGCCATCGTATTTGATCTCGTAGCTCGACAGGCGGGCCAGCGAATAAAGCAGCAGAAAAATCAGCGGTGAGGCCAGCATCGCCAGCAGCGTGTCAGTGATCATCTTCGACCACACACCGCCTGGAAACTGCAGAGAGCCGCGCAGAAAGGTCATGATGAGAAATTGCGAAAGCAGCCACACAAACGTCGCCACTCCGACCATCAGCACAGGCAGTTCCAGACGTCCGCGTTTGAACAGAGGGCGGATGCCTTGCATCAAGGTGCCCAACATCCCGAACAGCACGATCGAGAGCCCGAAGGGCAGGGAATGACTGCCCGCGCTCAGCTCCGAGTCCGCGCCTGTGCCGAACAAGTCCTCCATGCCCGCCAGGCTCTCGGTCACTCCTTGCAGATGTCTTGCGTCCCAGATGAATCCGGTGATGAACGCCAGCACCAGCATCATGGAAAAAGGCGCGGCCACCGAGGCGCAGAAGAAAAAGACCGCCGGCAGGAACAGCGTGGCGTACTGCGCGATCTCCAGCCCTGGAATGAACTCCTGCACCATGAAGGTGAGGAGCAGCAGGATGATGGAGATCGGGTGAAACAGCATGGCGATCAGGGCTTGGCATTGGCCGGCGGCGCGGGCGCAACGGCCTGCATCTCGATCACAAAGACATGATCCAAGGTGGAGAAGTCAACGGCGGGCTCGACGATGGCCTCTCCAGAAATTTCCCGGTTTTCAAAACGCTTCACGCGCCCCAGCAGCAGGTCTGGCGGGAAGACGCCGCCCTCACCTGAGGAGTACACGGCTGCTCCAGCATTGATGTTGGCATTGCGGCTCAAAAAGCGCAGGTGCAGCTCTGGCCGCACCTCCAGCGCGGCGCGCTCGCCCGCCAGAATGCCCTGCTCCAGTGTTCCCTCCACCTTTGCGGAGACACGGCACATCTCGTCCGTCAAAAGAATCACCTTCGTCATGTGTGGCGCCAGTGTGGAAGTTTTTCCCACCAGGCCCACGGAGGTGATCACCGGGCTGTCTGTGCCGATTCCATCAAGCGACCCTTTGTCGATGATCAGGTTGTTCCACCAGGTGCTCGTGCTACGGCGGATCACCTTGGCCGCCGTCATTTTGAACGGCGCCGCCTGCTGAAATCCGACGATCTGCCGCAGCTTGGCGTTCTCCTCGATGATCTGATTGTATTTCTGTTGGACGATGCGCCCACGTTCCACCTGCACGCGCAGGTCGTCGTTTTCACGCTTCACCTCCGCCGCATTGACCTGCGGGGTTGTCACGGACTCAGCCGCAGTTTGCATTGCCGCGCTGGAATGAATGAACGGTGAGAGCAGGCTCAGCACGCGTGACTGAATCTGTCGCGTAGTCTCCGTGTCGAACATGAACACGGAGACCAGTCCTGCCACAAAGATGAGCAGCGCTAGGATGTTGAACTTTTTCATGCTGATCCTTTCCCCCGGGCCACCACACGCTTTGCCATGACATCTTCAGCAGCGCGTCTGCAGCCAGGAACGGGTGTCAAACTTCAGTGGTGCTCACCTTGCGCAGGAACTCGAGTTCGTTCAGCACACGTCCGGCTCCTTCACCGACGGCGCTGAGCGGATCTTCCGCCACATGCACCGGCAGCGCGGTTTCTTCCTGCAGCAGCTTGTCCAGCCCGCGCAGCAGCGCGCCACCGCCAGCCAGCATGATGCCACGGTCCACCAAGTCGGCGGAAAGCTCCGGCGGGCAGCGTTCCAGAGTCGTGCGTACCGCGTCGATGATCGCGTTGAGCGGCTCCAGCATCGCCTCGCGCACTTCCTGGCTCGTGATGGTGATCGTCTTCGGCAGACCGGCCACCATGTCGCGGCCTTTGACTTCCATCGTCGTCTCCTTGCCCAGTGGGAAAGCCGAACCAATGCGCAGCTTGATTTCTTCCGCCGTGCGCTCGCCGATCATGAGATTGTACGCGCGCTTCATGTAATTGATGATCGCCTCGTCCAGCTCATCGCCCGCCACCCGCACGCTGCGGCTGTAAACGATGCCGGAGAGAGAGATGATCGCCACCTCCGTCGTGCCACCGCCGATATCGACGATCATGTTGCCGGCCGCTTCCTGCACTGGCAGGCCCACGCCGATCGCGGCAGCCATCGGTTCCTCGATCAGATAAACTTCACGCGCCCCCGCCTGCTCCGCGCTTTCCTTCACCGCGCGCTTTTCCACTTCAGTGATGCCGGAAGGCACCGCGATCACCACACGCGGTCCGCGCATCTGGCGGCGTCCGCCCTGCACCTTGCGGATGAAGTGGCGCAGCATCGCCTCCGTCACACGGAAATCGGCGATCACGCCGTCCTTGAGCGGACGAATGGCCGTAATGCCACCTGGAGTTCGTCCGAGCATGCGCTTGGCATCATCACCCACAGCCACCACTTCATTGGTGCCGGTTTTAACCGCCACCACCGAGGGTTCTCTGAGGACGATGCCGTGATCTTTTACATAAACGAGGGTGTTTGCCGTACCGAGATCGATGCCGATGTCTTGGGCGACGAATCCAAAAAGTTTGCCGAACATTGAGAATGAGAAGGGAAAATGTTAAAAATAGAACAGGGTTGAAAGGCCAAATGCACCGCGGAGAATTCTAGCTTTTTTGAGAATCACGAAAAGCAACGCGGCGCAGTAAATTCTAACCCATATAAAACTAAAACCACCTGAAAAAGCGTCAAGAGAAGTTTCTAAGAGCTTAAAATTGAGGTTTTCAGGCCCTTTTCGGATGAAAACCGGCCTTTTCACCCCAAACCGCGCATCAGCGCCCCCTGCTCGACTCGATAAATGGCCCCGCTCGTCATTTCCGTGTCCGCCCAGTCGAGATGGGTTGTCGTGATGATTTTCTGCGTTCCTGGCGGCAGACAGGCCAGCAAAGCCCGCCGCCGGTGCGTGTCCAGCTCACCAAAAACATCGTCAATCAGCATCAAGGGAGCCTCGCCGCTCGATTTTTTCAGCACATGGGCCTGTGCCAGTTTCATCGACAACGCAAACGACCGCTGCTGCCCTTCCGAAGCGAACGTCGTCGCGTCGAGATCATTCAACCGCATCGCGATGTCATCACGATGCGGCCCAAAAGCCGTCGAGCGCAGGCGTGCTTCTTCATCGCGCATCGCAAGCAATGCCTCGAACAAACTCAGATCCTCATCACTCGTGCGCTTGAAATCAATTCGAACCTTTTCAGCACCATCACTCAATTTTGCATGCGCTGCGGCCACCTCGGGTTGCAAAGCCGCGCACAATTCCGCGCGTCTCTGCCACAGCACTTGCGCAAAACCATCCATCACTCGCGCAAACGCATCCGCCTGCTTCCACGCGATCACCGCGTCACGTTTCAGAACATAGTTTCGCCCACGCAGTGCCCGTTCATAACCACGCAGCGCATGCAGGTAGTCAGGAAACATCTGGCTCGCCGCGAAATCCAAAAAACGCCGCCGATGCTCCGCTCCACCGCGCAGCAGATTCATGTCGCGATGATCCATCCAAACCACGACACCTGATGCGGCCAGATAATCCGCCGATTTTCCACACGTCGTTCCATCCAGCGCGAGACGACGCGTCGTGAGTGATTGCGCGTGGCGCAGGCGCTTTCCATGCCATTCAGCCTCCACCAGGCATGTCGCAGCACCAAAGCGCACCAACTCGGCCCGGTTCGCTGTGCGCGGCGATTGCAGCCTCAGCAAGACGCACGCGGCTTCAATCAAAGACGTCTTCCCCTGCGCATTACGACCCACGAGCAGCGTCACATCGGGATGCAGTTCCACCTTCGCCTCGGCGAAGCAGCGGAAATCGCGCACAAACAGGTCGGAGAGCATAGGTGGGCCGCGCGGCGCAATTCCCGGTTGCGTTCCCGGTGCGTGCGAGGATGAATCGCACCCTTCTTATGGCCACCTTCCGCACCGTCAAAGGCTTTCGCGACTTCTTCCCCGAGGAATGCGCATTGCGTAACTTCATCTCCGATACCTGGCGCGTCGTCGCGCGTCGTTATGGCTTCGTCGAGTATGAGGCGCCCGTCGTCGAGAGCACTGACCTGTTTCGCAAAAAAAGCGGCAACGAGATCACCGCACAGCTCTTCTGCTTCCGCGACAAGGCCGACCGCGAGATCACGCTGCGCCCGGAGGTGACGCCGTCGCTCGCCCGCATGGCCACCGCACGTCAGCGCGACTTCAAGAAGCCCATCAAGTGGTTCCAAATCGGGCCCTGCTTCCGCTATGAGGAGCCGCAGGAGGGCCGCGGACGCGAGTTCATCCAGTTCAATGCCGACATCCTCGGCGACAGCGGCCCTGCCACTGCCGCGGAGCTCATCTCGCTGGCCATCGACACCATGCGCGAGTTTGGCGTGAGCGCCGACGACTTCATCATCCGCCTCAGCAACCGCGAGATCTGGAACGGCTTCCTCGCCGAGAAAAACATCGCCGCCGAGCACGCCACCGCCTTCCTCAGCATCATCGACAAGATCGAGCGTGCGAAGCCGGACGAGACTGAGAAAAAACTCGGCGAGATCGGCCTCACCACCGCCGAGGTCCGCGCCTTCATGGCCTCCACGGATGAAAATCACCCCGCCTTCGCCGAATTGAAGGCCAACCTCAGCGCCCGCGGCCTCTGGCAACACATCAAGATCGACGCCACCATCGTGCGCGGCCTCGCCTACTACACCGGCGTCGTGTTTGAGGTCTTCGATCTCAAGCACGGCCTCCGCGCCCTCGCCGGCGGCGGCACTTACGACAAACTGTGCGCCCTCATCAGCGATGGAAACGTCGATATGCCCGCCGCAGGCTTCGCCATGGGCGATGTCGTGCTCGGCATCCTGCTCAAGCGCACGCCCGGTGCGCAGATGAAGCTCACCAGCGCCCTCCTCGCCGCCAGCAGCATCGACGCCTTCGTCGTCATCGCCGATGAAGCCCAACGCCCACACGCCCTCGCCGCCATCCAGCAGCTGCGCGCTGCTGGTATGCGCATCGACTACCCCTTCGGCTCGCAAAAAGTCGGCAAACAATTCCAAGCCGCCGAAGACCGCAAAGCCCGCTTCGCCATCGTCTTCGGCGCTGAATATCCCGAGGTCATCGTGAAGAACCTTGTCGCACGCTCTCAGTCATCCTTGCCTGCGGCCAATCTTGTCGATGAAGTGCAGAAATTGCTTCTGGAACCTGTGATCGGTCCATTGATCGCCTAATCGAGGGGCAAACATGCGTGCCGCATGAGCGTTGGTTTGAGCCAACCTCATGAAGTCGCTTCTTTTTCTCCTCGGATTCGTCGCCCTCACTGCACACGCGCAACCCGTCTTCCGCGCCGGAGTGGCCACAGTGGACATCTCGCCGACGGAGTTCCCGCGCATCATCGCGGGCGGGTTTCTCGAAGGACGGGGCGAAAGGCTCGCGGACAAGCTCTTCGTGCGCAGTTTTGTGCTCGATGATGGGAAGATGAAGATCGCGTTCGCCATCGTGGACACATGCATGATGGAGCAGTCGCTCATCGATGAGGCCAAAGGCATCGCTGCGAAACAGTGCGGCATCCCGGTGGACCGCATGATGGTCAGCGCCACGCACACGCACTCCGCGCCGGCGGCGATGGGCTGCCTCGGCACGCGGAAGGACACGGTGTATGCGAAATTCCTCACGCCAAAGATCGCCGAGGCCATCGTGGCGGCGAATGCGGCGCTGCAACCGGCCCGCATCGGCTGGGGCTCGTTCGACGACTGGGAGCACACGCATAATCGCCGCTGGATTCGCCTGCCTGGCAAAGAGGTCGTCGATCCCTTCGGCCAGCCCACGGGCCGCGCAAACATGCATCCCGGCTACCTCAGCAAGGACGTCGTCGGCCCCAGCGGCCCGGTGGACCCGCAGCTCAGCGTCATCGCGCTGCAAACGCTCGATGGCAAACCGCTCGGCGTGCTCGCAAACTACTCGCAGCACTACTTTGGCACCGCACCGGTCTCTGCCGACTACTTCGGCCTCTTCTGCAAACACCTCGCCGCCAAACTGGGCCAGCAGGGCGATGGCAACGGCCCCTTCGTCTGCGCCATGAGCCAGGGCACCAGCGGCGACCAGATGTGGATGGACTACGGCGCGGAGAAAAAGACGATCACCATCGACACCTACGCCTCCGAGGTCGCCGACAGCGCGATCAAAGCCCTGCAAACCGTGACGTATGTCGATCACGCCCCGCTCGGCATGATCGAGAAGACCCTGGAGCTCAAGTATCGCGTCCCCGACGAAAAACGCCTCGCCTGGGCCCGCCTCATCGCCGCGAAGATCGAGAACGACGTGCCGAAGAACAAAGAGGAAGTCTATGCGAGAGAGGCGCTGATTTTGCATGAGCGGCAAAAGACCAGCGTGAAGCTCCAGGCGATACGGATTGGAGAACCCGGCATTGGCGAACTGAGCATCGCTACACTACCGAATGAAGTTTATGCTGTCACAGGACTGATGCTCAAGTGGTCGTCCCCATTCCAGAATCACTTCAACATTGAGTTGGCCAATGGTGCAGAAGGCTACATTCCACCATCTGCACAACATGAACTTGGTGGCTACACAACTTGGCCCGCTAGAACGGCAGGATTGGAAGTGGGCGCAGAAGCGAGTATTCGCGACGCGTTGCGAATCATGCTTCACGAACTCGATCTGGCTCCAGGACGCGGGCTCAGTGAAGATGCTCCGCCATACACGATGAAAGTTATCGAGTCGGATATGGAGCTATATCTCGATTTTCAGGATGGATTGTATGATTTGGGGGCTCGACACACCGGCGCAAAAACTATCGTCAAAGGGACGCATGCGCTTTGGCTGCCGGGTTTCAATGCTGGACTAGGTTACGGCGACGAATCCGCCCTCAAGCCTCAAGAAGTCCAGGTCCCTCGCGACAAGATCAACCGCGCCATCCACCTCGCTGGCGGACATCTTGAAACTTCAAACCTGAAACTTGGAACTCAGTCCTCCATCGCCCTCTGGTTCTGGCTCGGTCACGAAAGCGGCGCGAGTGATCGCACGGGCGAGTTGATCAACGCGCTGGGTGTCAGCTTGAAGGCGCATCAGTTCCCGGATCACACGGTGAGGCTCGAGTGGACCAAGGAGAGGGACTTGCCAAGTCCCCCCTCAAGCGCGGACTTGGCAAGTCCGGCTCCTTGTTTCGCCGACGACTGGCATTTCGCCGTGCTGATCCGCGATGGCGAAAACGTGCGCGTGCATCTCGATGGCTCCGAAAAGCCCGTTTTGACCGGAAAGGCCGGCAAAGCGGCCAACGAGGTGCTTTTTGGCCAAGGCCTCGAAGGTCGGCTCGACGAGATCACGATCTGGGATCGCGTCATCGAGCCATCACTCATCGCGAAGCTTTGGAACGTCTCGAAAGTGGGCGAGGAAAATGCCAAGCGGGCGGTTTCGCGGGCGGAGCGGAAGAAGCGGGCGCAGGTGCAGAGCTCGGCCTTGCTGAAGGCGCATGAGAACTGGTCCGCGTCGATGCGCTTCAAGAACACGAAGGCCAACAACGTCAGCGCCGTGACCGCCTACCTCATCTCACGCGGACCGAAGGGCGATCATCAGGCGCCGGGCGATCACCTCGGCATCGGCGGGAACTACAAGGACTCGTCGCCGGGCCGGTTGTTCGTCTTCAATGGTAACGCGGCCTCACAAATCGTGCGCGGCACGACCGTCATCGAACCGGGCACGTGGAATGACGTGAAGCTCGAGCGACTCGGCTCACGCGTGAAGGTCACGCTCAATGGCAAGGTGGAAATCGACGCCGAACTGCCCGTCACCGCGCCGGGCGCGAAGGAATTGTTCTTCGGCAGACGCTGCGATGACTTCGCGCCGCTGGAAGGCGAGTTTGAGAAGGTCGAGGTCGCCGGTTTGGAAAAACCCGCGGCACCTGCGCCCGCGCCGAAGATCGAACTGGCCTCGCAGCCGCTCTCCCCCGAAGAATCCGCGAAGAAGTGGCATGTGCGCGACGGTTACCGCATCGAACTCGTCGCGGCGGAGCCGGTGGTGCTCGATCCGGTCGCGTTTGATTGGGATGAGCAGGGCCGCCTGTGGGTCATCGAGATGGCGGACTACCCGCTCGGCATGGATGGCAATGGCAAGGCTGGCGGACGCGTCGTTCGGCTGGAGGACACGGATCGCGATGGCCGCTACGACAAGCGCCACGTCATCGTCAGCGACTTGAGCTATCCCACCGGCATCCTCACCTGGCGTGAAGGCGTCATCGTCACTGCCGCGCCGGACATCTTTTTCATTTCGCCCGATGGGACGAAGAAAGTGCTCTACACCGGCTTCAGCACCGGCAACCAACAACTCCGCGTGAACGGCCTGCGCTGGGGCATGGATGGCTGGGTGTATTGCGCCGCCGGTGCGCATCACGGCGGCTACAACAAAGGCACGCAAATCGAGTGCAAGCTCACCGGCGAGAAGATCGACCTCGGCAGCCGCGATTTCCGCTTCAAGCCGGACACGGGCGAGTTCGACCCGCAGAGCGGCCCCTCGCAGTTCGGTCGCGCTCGCGATGACTGGGGCCACTGGTTCGGCGTGCAGAACAGTTTTCCGCTCTGGCACTACGTCCTGCAGGATCACTACCTGCGCCGCAATCCGCACGTCATCCCGCCGGACCCGATCCATCAGCTCTTCCCGCGGAATCCGCCCGTGTATCCCGCCAGCAGCATGGAGAAGCGCTTCCACAGCTTCGACCAGGCCGGACGCTTCACCAGCGCCTGCGGCATCGAGGTGTATCGCGATCAGGTGCTCTTCAACGACAGCAAAACGCACGCCTTCACCTGCGAGCCCTTCCACAACGTCGTGCAGCATCACATCCTCGAAGACGACGGCGTCACCTTCAAAGCCGTGCGTGATCCCGCCGAGTCGAAGATGGACTTCCTCGCCAGCGAAGACCGCTGGTGCCGCCCCGTCATGGTCCGCACCGGCCCCGACGGCGCTTTGTGGGTTGCCGACATGTATCGCTACATGATCGAGCATCCGCAGTGGTTGCCGCAGAACGGCAAAGAGGAGCTCCTGCCGCACTACCGCGAAGGGGATGACAAGGGGCGAATTTGGAAAGTTGTTCGAGCTTCAGCTCGATCCGGAGCGAATGATTCGGCTAAAGCCGAAGCTACTTTTGCAAGCGCGAATGGTTGGTGCAGGGACAAGGCGCAGATGAAGGCGTTGTGGAGCAGAAAGTCTCCGACTTTTGACCCAGTCGCTTCCGGAGTTGGCACGATGCAAAGCGCGTGGGCTGCACTTTCTCTCGGCAAACTCAGTGCCTCGGACTGCCTTGTGCTGCTGAACGATGATTATGGAGAACAATCACGTGTTCGTGAACAAGCTCTCCAGATGGCAGAGAAGATTGATTGGAAGGGGGACGACATACGTCTGCTACAAATGGCGCTTGAAGCACGTCTTGAGGACAAGGATGCCAAAGTGCGGCTGCAACTGGCCTGCACGCTGGGTGAACTGAAATTTGAGTGGGTAGGCGATTTGCTGGTGGAGTTGCTGGATGCAGCTCCGGCAGGTTCACCGCTTCAAGGCGCTTCCATGAGTTCGGTGCTGCCGCACTTGGAGCGAGTTTGTGCATTGTTTCCTGAAGGTGGCGAACCAGAGAACAACAAAGCGATTGGAATGCTCTTCCGCTGCGCTTTGGCGACCAAGAACGAAAAAGCCATTTCTGCATTACTCTCACAAATAGAGGCCAAAATTCATTTCGAGGAGCTTCTGGCCGTCCTGGACGAGAAAAACCTCTCGCTGACGGATTTCGCGAAGCAGGTCACGGACGCAAAGGCGCGGGCGGCGGTCGATCAAATGGCGGCGAAGCTGCAACAGGCGGCGGAATCGCTCAAAACGGCTCCGACGATGGAATCGCTGGCTTTGCTGGCGACGGATCGCGGGCATCGCGAGACGGTGAAAGGCCTGCTGCCGGAGCTTTGGGCCAAAACGGGCGGCGCGGAGGTGCTGCGGCTCGTCGCGAAGCTGCAACCGAAGGGTGGCGAGCAGTTTTTGCTCGAAGGCTGGGACCAGCGCACACCGGCGCTGCGCACGCAGATTCTCGAAACGCTGCTCTCGAATGACGATTGGGCTCTGGCGCTGCTGAAACGGCCGGAGGCGAAGGCTTGTGATGCGGCGACGCGGGCGCGGTTGATGAAGCATCCGAAGAAAAACATCGCCAAGCTCGCGGAGAAGGTCTTCGCGGATGCCACCAGCGCCACACGCGCCGCGGTGGTGGAGAAGTTCAAACCCGCGCTCAAGCTCCGGGGCGATGCGGCACGCGGAAAGACCGTGTTCGCGAGTGTGTGCATCAGTTGCCACAAACTCGACGGCATGGGCCTCGAACTCGGCCCGGACCTGCGCAGCGTAGCGCAGCACGATGCCGAAAAGCTTCTCAACTCCATTTTGGACCCCAGCGCGATCATCGAGCCCGGTTTCATGGCGTATCACTGCACGCTGAAGAGCGGCGAGCAGCTTTATGGCGTGATCGCGACGGAGACGAGCGCGAGCCTGACGCTAAAGATGGCTGGAAACGTGACGAAGTCCGTGCTGCGGAGCGATGTGGCATCTTTGAAGAGCGCGGGCATTTCGCTCATGCCCGAAGGCCTGGAAGCCGCGATGACGCCGCAGTCGCTGGCAGATTTGATCGCGTATTTGAAGCTGGTGCGATGATGCGGCGCGATTTCGCGCCTGCCATGCATGATTCAGGGTTCAAATTGAGGTCGAGAGGACATGCGGCTTGCGATGAGGCCAAGTCTTTCGCATTGTCCGCTCTCCATGACCACCCGCGACCTGCTGACCCTGACGAAATTCCGCCTGAGCGCGCTCGTTATTGTCACGACATTTGTGGGCTTCTGGCTGCGAGCGCCGCACGGCTTCGACTTTTGGCTGCTGTTTCACACGATCATCGGCAGCACGCTGGCGGCGTTTGGGGCAGCGGTGTTCAACCAACTCATGGAGATCGAGCCCGACTCGCGCATGCAGCGCACGGCGGACCGGCCGCTGCCCTCAGGCCGTGTGAGTCCTTCTGCCGCGTTTGGCATCGGCTGGTTGCTGAGCGCCTGGGCGCTCATTCATCTGACGATTCGCGTGAACATGGAGGCTGCGGCACTCACGGCGCTCACGCTGGCCGTTTATCTGTTCATCTACACGCCGCTGAAGCGTCAAAGTGCCACCAACACACTCGTAGGCGCTGTTTCGGGGGCTTTGCCGCCGCTGATCGGCTGGGCGGGTGCCGCCGGGCCTCTACCTGCGGGCTCGGCACCGCATTTTCGCTGGGATTTGATGCTCGAACCGGGCGCGATCTATCTCTTTCTGCTGCTGTTCCTCTGGCAGCTCCCGCACTTCCTGGCCATCAACTGGATGTATCGCGATGAATACCGCAAAGGTGGCTTCGTGATGTTGGCGAACGACGATGAACTCGGCGCACGCACCTCGCAACATGCACTGGCCTATGCCATCAGCACGGTGCTGCTGATGTTTTACCCGGTGTATGCCGGAGCGGCGCACGCTTGGTGGTTTTTACCGCCGGCGCTGCTGCTCAGCGGCTGGCTGTGTGTGCTGGCGTTGCGGTTTAACCGCCAGCCGGAGCGCCTCACTGCTCGTAAACTTTTCTTCTGTACGCTGATGTACCTCCCGGCCATTCTGCTCGTATCCATCCTCGCCTGGAAGCGCGCGTAACACGCCCCTGACATGAACGAATCTCCCACCAAGCCCAAACTCAGCCCCTGGACCATCTGGGCACCCGTCATCATCGCCGTGCTCGGCATCGTCGTTTTTTACAACTACCTCATCTACCGCTCACGCATCGACAATGACGTGAGCCGTCCGCCGATCCTCGGTCGTCTCGAAAAAGATCTCGAACTCACCGAGCGCAGCGGCAAGAAGGTCCATCTGGCGGATTTGAAGGGTAAGGTGCTCGTCATCTCCTGGGTCTTCACCCGCTGTCCGCGTGGCTGCGCTGCGGTGATAGCTAAATTGAAGAAGTTGCACGAGGAGTTCGGCAGCGAGCCGGGTCTGCACTTCCTCAGCTTCACGCTGGATGCCGATGACACGCCCGAGATGATGAAGAAGTTCGCCAGCGGCCTTGGCATCGCGGATGACGCCAATTGGTGGTTCCTCAACGGCGAAAAAGACGCCGTGCGCAAATTCATGACCAGGCAGGCGCAGTTCCGCCCGGTGCAGGACATGCCGGAGAAGGACCGCCTCTCGCCCGATGACAAGTACATCCATGATCTCCGCGTCGCCGTCATCGACCACGTCGGTCATGTGCGCAGTCTGGCTGACATTTTGAATCCCGATCCCGAGTTCGCGAAGTTCTGGGATGAAAAGCTGCGCAAAGACCTGCGCTACCTGCTCAACGAGCAGAAAAAGACCCCCTACAAGCCTGCTGACGCGAAATAAGCCATGACAGTCCTCGAACTTCCGAAGCTCTACACGCTCTTCAACGCTGCCGCGTTGCTGCACATCATCCTCGGCTTGGTGATGATCAAGATCGGCCAGAAGAAGCCGCACATCGTCAGCATGGTGATCGCCTTGCTGTTTTCGACGGCATTTCTCGGCTGCTATCTCTATTACCACTACCATGCGGGCCATGTGAAATTCGCCGGCACTGGCATCACGCGTCCGATTTACTTCACGATACTCTTCACGCACATCCCGCTGGCCATTCTTAACCTGCCGATGATCATCATGACGGTCGTACCGGCGGTGAGGCATCGCTTCGACAAGCACAAGCGCATGGCGAAGTGGACCGTGCCCATCTGGCTCTACGTCTCCGTCACCGGCATCATCGTTTATTTGATGTGCTACGTCTGGTATGGCCCGCCGATTCGCGGTTAAACGAGGTCACTCCTCAAACTTCCACGACTTCCGTTTTGCTGGCTTGAGGTCAGTGCGGCCATGACGCTTGCGAAAGACATCAAACACAATGTCAGAGCCGTCCGCCTTCATTTGGTGAACCATGCGCAGCAGCTCGCCGAGCCGGCCTTTCGGAAAACCAGCTTTGTTCGCGAACCAGCCGAGGTATTCCGCCGGGATGTCGTAGATGGGCACGCCATTCGGCGGAAAATGCTGCGGTCCGTATTTGCCGAAGGGCATGAACGTTCGCCCGATCTCTTCGAGATCTGCCCGCATGCGTTCGGCGAGGTCGTTCATGGCTTCAGCGCCTCATGCGCTTCGCGCAATAGCGCTGCTGTTGTGTCCCAGTCGATGCATGCATCCGTGATGGACTGGCCGCGCAAGAGTTGATCGAGCGGCTGCGGGAATTTCTGGCTGCCACCGACGAGGTTGCTTTCCAGCATCGCGCCGATGATGGCTTTCTGCCCTGCGGCACGCTGGCGCACGATTTCGCGGAAGACATCCGGCATGCGGCGGTGGTCCTTGGCGCAGTTGCCGTGGCTGGCGTCGATCATGATCGCGGGCTTGAGTTTCGCGGCTTCGAGGCCGTCGATGGTTTCCATGACATTGTCCGCGCCGTAGTTCGGTCCGCTTTCACCGCCACGCAGGATGATGTGGCAGTCGGGATTGCCGCTGGTGGTCACGGCTGAGGCCACACCGTCCTCACTCACGCCGAGGAAGGTCTGCGGCTGCATCGCGGCTTTAATCGCGTTGATGGCGGGCGTGATGTGCCCAAACGTGCCGTTCTTGAAGCCGAGCGGCATCGACAAACCAGAAGCCATCTGGCGATGTGTCTGCGACTCCGTGGTGCGTGCCCCGATGGCGCTCCAACTGATCAAATCGGCGATGTACTGCGGGGTGATGGGATCCAGCAGCTCCGTGGCTGTTGGGAGACCGAGATCGAGCATGTCGCGCAGAATTTTCCGCGCGAGGCGCAGGCCGTCCGGGATGTTGCAGGTGCCGTCGAGGTCCGGGTCCATGATGAGCCCCTTCCAGCCGACGGTGGTGCGCGGTTTCTCGAAATAAACCCGCATGACGATGCAAAGCCGGTCTTTCAAATCCTGCGCCAATGCGGCAAGCTTCCTCGCATACTCCAAACCGGCCTCCGGGTCATGAATCGAGCACGGACCGAGCACGACGAGGAATCGCGCGTCTTTGCCGAAGAGTATGTCGCGGATTTCGCGGCGTGATTCAGCGATGAAAGCCGTTTGCGCCTCCGTGGGAGCGATTTCAGCCACCATGGAGCGCGGCGATGGCAGCGCGATGTTCGAGGCGATGTGGAGATTGGCGGTCTGGCTCATGTGTGGAGTCTTTCTGTGCAACAAGGAGAGGGACTTGCCAAGTCCCTCCGGCTCCTGCGGCACTTGGCAAGTGCCGCTCCTTGGGATAGCCCAGAGATAGAATGGCTTCACAAACAAAACCACGGCAGCGCGGTGATTTGCTGATGAAGCTGCATGGGATGCGGTGGTGAAGGCTGTTTTGGCGTAGGCGTGCTCGAGCGCAGCGCGGCGGTGCATAGCTCCGAGAAAAAGTTTGGATAATTTCCGGGTTGGCAGTAACCGGGGTTCCAAAACGGCTCAGGAACCCGGCACCATGACAAATCCGCACTCATCATCCTGTCCGAAATGTGGAACCGCCATCCCGGAGGGCGCACCGCAAGGCCTTTGCCCGAAGTGTGTCCTGCTGGACGTGATGATGGCCACTCAATCAGCGGCTCCTCCGTCGAAAAAAACGGCTCACCCCTCTGTGGCGGAGCTGGCCGTGCATTTTCCAGAGCTCGAGGTGCTAGAACTGATCGGAGCCGGTGGCATGGGTGCGGTTTACAAGGCTCGGCAGCCCAAGCTGGACCGGCTGGTGGCACTGAAAGTCCTTTCGAATGATCTCGCCGACGATCCGGCGTTCGCGGAACGATTTGATCGCGAGGCACGCCTGCTGGCGCGGTTGCATCATGCGAACATCGTCACCGTGTTCGATAGCGGTCTTGCGGGGCCTTTTGCGTATCTGCTGATGGAATTCGTGGATGGCGTGAACCTGCGTCAGGCGATGCGTGCGGGCCGCTTCACGCCGCCGGAGGCGCTGGCGCTGGTGCAGGACATCTGCGCGGCGCTGAAGTTCGCGCATGAGCAGGGCATCCTGCATCGCGACATCAAGCCGGAGAACATCCTCATCGACTCGCGCGGTCAGGTGAAGATCGCGGACTTCGGCATCGCGAAGCTCACCGGCGAGGACGGCAAGGATCAGCTCACCCTCACGCAGCGCGGCTTCGTGCTCGGCAGCCCGCATTACATGGCGCCGGAGCAGTTGGAGTCGCCCGGAGACGTGGATCAGCGTGCGGACATCTACTCGCTCGGCGTGGTGCTCTATGAGCTGCTCACCGGCGAGCTGCCGCTGGGCCGCTTCGCACCGCCATCGAAGAAGTCCGCTGTGGACGCACGCATTGATGAGATCGTCATGCGCACTCTCGAGCGAGAGCGCGAGCGGCGCTTCCAGACGGTGGATGAGGTGAAAACACAGGTCGCGGCAGCTTCTGAGCCGGGAACGCGTCCGGCTCAGGACTCGCCTGCTGAGAGCCCGGTCATTCGCTCTGGAAATACGGCGCGTTTTGCGACTGTGGCGGCCATATGCGCCACGCTCAGCCTGATCCCGGCCTTTCTTGTCGGCTTCGTGCTGATGCACAGCCAAAAAGTGAATGCCCCTCCTCTGATCGTTATCTTGTGGTTGCCGCTCGTGATCCTGGCCGGGCTTGGAATCGGGTTTGCGACGCGGTCGATGCGCCAGATCCGCGAATCGGGAGGAAGACCGCCAGGCACCAAGAGGGCCAAGTTTGCCGCCCTCATGTGGCCTTGGCTGTTAATCGTGTTCATGTTCGGCGCGGGCCTATTCACGCTGTTTGACGTTAACGTCCTCGGCATGAAGTGGAAGCTTCCGGTGGCCCTGTTGCTCATCGCGAGCACTGTGCTGGGCATTGTGATGAACGCTCAGATTTCCCGCTGGTTGAAGGAAGCACGCTCAGCGAAGATTTCCGGACACGTGTGGCGATTCGTTTTCGCGGCCTTGATCGCGCTGACCTGTTTGCATCATTACGGCAAGCAAAGGAATCTGGCCTGGGAGGACTACCAGAAAGAGAATAGTGCCGGGTTGAATGTGAAGATGACCATCGGTGCCGGGACCACGCTCCACTTCAAGGTCATTCGCGTGGATGCGGAGGGCAAGGAAACGCCTCTCGAACTGCAAAGCTCGCTCAGTGCGCCGGATGACCAACACCTGCATACCACTCTGGAGGTCGGCTTGACTGACCGATGGAAAAAAAGTGACCGCCAGAAGCTCACCGCGGTCTTGCCAGGTCTTCATGGGGACAAGTATTCGCGCTCCGTTTACCTCGACGACATCTGGGAGGTCAGCCGTGTTGAAGAAGGAACTGAATCGACCGGTGATCAGCGTTTTGAACTGGCCACGCGGCATGACTGGATGGGCAGAAAGCGGGAGACGCTTTACATCGAGACTTCCCACACCAAGAAACAGCCCTGAACCTGACATGAGCCTCGCTTCCGCCGATTCCGCCTTTCACAGCACGCGCTGGACGCTCGTGCTGCGATCGCGTGGCAATGCGCCCGAGGCACGCACCGCGCTCAGCGAGCTGTGCGAGGTGTATTGGGCTCCGGTGTTTCGTTTTCTGCGCAGCGAAGGCCGCAGCGACGACGACAGCCGCGAGCTGGCGCAGGAGTTCTTCGCTCGCCTGCTCGCACGCGGCGGTTTCGACGGTGCCGATCCGGCGAAGGGGCGCTTTCGCTCCTACCTGCTCGGGGCGCTGAAGCACTTCCTCGCCGAACGCCGCCGCAATGAAGGCCGGGAAAAGCGCGGTGGAGGTGCCGTGGTGGAATCGCTTGATGCCACCACGCACGACACGGCACCCGGATTGCAAATCGCCGATGCCAGCACCGCGATTAGCGACAGGCACTTCGACCGCGAGTGGGCCTTTGCCGTGATGGATCGCAGTTTGAAGGCCGTGCAGGAGGACTTTGAACAAGCAGGCAAGGCCGCTCACTTCGAGGTGCTGAAACCCTGGCTCGTGGGCGACACCGACAATTTGTCCCAAGTGGATGCCGCTGCCCGGCTCGGCATCACTACCGGCGCAGTGAAAGTGATGATTCACCGCCTGCGCAAAACGTTCCGCTCCGCCGTGGAAACCGAAATCGCCGAGACCGTGCCCGACGCTACTGAGATCGGCGAAGAGCTTCGTTACTTGATCGAAGTTTTGTCGATGTAAACCTCCTGAACTGACTTCTACTCGCTAAGCGGCGGCAGAGTTCGGTTTGGAAGTAGCTGCAGCTTTCGTCTTGGACGTCGAGCCAGATGACGTCACCGAGGTTTCAATGGACGACTTATTCCACCACCACCGGGTTCTTCGGCTTGAGCGCAAAATAGAGCACCACGCTGATCAAAATGATGGCACCGGCGATGAGCGGGGCGGGGCGTTGGGCGTGGTCGGCGCTGGTGATGGCGCTCTGCACGCGGACGATGATCAGCATGGCGCAGACGAGCGCGCCGAAGATGGGAACGAGGAGCGGCGGCTCGAATCCGCCGCGTGGCTCGCCGGGACGGAGTTTGAGGACGACGAGGGAGATGTTCACCGCCGTGAACACGATGAGCAGCAACAGCACGGTGGACTCCGCGAGCTGTTTCACGCTGCCGCTGAGGATGAGCAGCGAGACGATGCCAAAGAGCACGAAGACGGCGATGTGCGGGCTTTTGCGCACGGGATGCACGGTGCCAAGCACGGCGGGCAGCAGGCCCTGGCGGCTCATGCCGTAGAGCAGGCGCGAGCCCATGAGGTAATTCAGCAGCGCGGTGTTGCCGATGGCGAAGATGGTGATGGCTCCATAGACCGGTTTGATGCCGGTGAACCACGGCGCGGCACGACGGGCCACTTCCATGAGCGGCGCGTCGCTTTTCGCCAGCTCCTGCCAGGGCACGACGGACACGGCGGTGATCGCCACGGCCATGTAGATGCAGGTGGCGAGGATCATCGCGCTGATGAGGCCGAAGGGGACGTTTTTGGCGGGATTTTTGACTTCCTCGCTCACGTTGAGAATGTCCTCGAAGCCGATGAAGGAGTAAAAGGTGAGCACCGCGCCCTGCATGATCAGCGCAAAGGTGATGCCGGAGCCGACGCCGCCTGCTGCTGTGTCGCCGGGTGATTGAAAGTAGTCCACGCTGCCCCAGTAGCGCACGCCGACGGCGATGATGAAAAGGAGCCCCGCCGCCTCAATGACGGTGCAGAGGATGTTCAGCCACATGCTCTCGCGAATGCCGCGATAGATGACGCAGCCGACGAGAAACACGACGCCGATGGACATGAGCTTGATGCTGGTGGGGTCCAGACTCCAGGCGAAGAGTTCTTTGACCTGGCCGACGATGGCTTGCGAGCCGGTGGCCATGCTCGTGAGACCGCTCATCATCACGGCGATGCCGATGACGTAGCTGAGTAGAGGTTTGCGCAGCCCGCGCTGCGTGACATAGGCCGCGCCGCCTGCTTTCGCGTAGCGTCCGCCGACGCAGGCATATGAGAGGCCGGTGAGCATCGCGCCGATCATCGCCATGAGGAAGGCGAGCCATACCGCGTTGCCGAGCCCGGCGGCCGCTTTGCCGATCAACGCATAAATGCCGGCGCCGAGCATGGAGCCGAGGCCGTAAAACATGATCTGCCAGCCGCCGATGGTCTGAGCGAGGGCCGGTTGCGAGGAGGATTTGTCAGGCATGACTCGCTACTAGCCGAGATCGTGCCGGGCGGGAAGGTAAAAAAGAAGCCGCCCGCATCCCCTGTTTTGGCGATGCGGACGGCGCTGGAGTTGTTTTGAGAAGCGCTGGTTTACAGCACGGGAATCTGGCGCGGTTTTGCCACTTCCTTGAGCGGCAGGCGCAGGGTGAGCACGCCGTCTTCGAGCTTCGCGGTCATCTTGTCTTCTTCCACCGGCGTGTTGAGGCGCAGGCGGAGGAGATAACTCAGAGGGGAAAGCTCGCGGTGGAGGGCTTTCATGCCTTCCGGCACGGTGGTGTTGCGCTCGCCGCGGACGGTGAGGATGTTGTCCTCAAGGTCGAGCTTCACACCGCTTTTTGGCACGCCGGGCATTTCGACGCGGACTTCATAGGCCTCGGCGTTGCCGTTGACGTTGTAGAGCGGCTTGCGCAGCGATTCGGTGACGCCGGAAGTGGCGGAAGCGGAGGTGCGGGGGGAACAAGTGGCATTCATGATGTGTGATGAGTGAAGATTTGGCGGTGATGAGTTAATTGAGCGCGATGGTGCGGGGTTTGCGGTGCTCGGCTTTGGGCAGCGTCACGGTGAGGATGCCGTCTTCGAGTTTCGCGGCGATGGCTTCGACGTTGACGCCATCGGGCACGGACACGGAGCGGGTGAGGCTGTAGGAGCTTTCGTTGTCGCCGTCCTTCTCCCGCTTTTCAGCGGAGACGGTGAGCAGGCCGTTGTTCAGCTCGATTTTCACGTCTTCTTTCTTCAGGCCGGGCAGCTCAAAGCTGGCGAAGTAATTGTCTTTGTCTTCGTGGACATCGACAGCCAGTTTGTCACCGGACACGCCGGGGAAGACTTCGCCGAGGTTGTTGATGAAGTGGCTCAAGGATGGCAGTCCGGCAAACGGATGACGGAACCACTCGTCAAAGTCGGAGACTCGGCCGAGGCTGGAGGGATTGGTACGGATGAGTTTCATGGTCTGGATGGGTTGGGTTCGAGTTTTGGGTTGGAATTGAGTTCCGCCCAATAACCATGCATCAGCCGTGCCAAACCATGCCAAGCGCGCTGGAAGCCTTGATTTCACGAGGCTTTAGCGTGTTCACACCTCTTTGCAGCTCTCTTTAAGACACGGCTCAGAGTGCCAAAAATGGCCGGTTCGCGGCACAGCGTTGTGCCATTTTTGCCAATCCAGCCGACAAAGACCGGCCGGGCTTTTTTTAATGTCCGGCAGCCGCCTTGGCCGCCGCCCGCTTCTTCATGCGGATGTTCAGCATCTCGACGAAGATGGAGAAGGCCATGGCAAAATAGACGTAGCCCTTCTCGAAGTGAACGTGGAAGCCCTCGGCGATCAGCGTGGTGCCGATGAGCAGCAGGAAGGACAGCGCCAGCATCTTCACCGTCGGATGGGCGCTGATGAAGTCGCTCACCGAACCGGCAAACACCATCATGAAACCGACGGAGATCATCACCGCGATGATCATGACCATGATGTGATCCGCCATGCCTACGGCCGTGATGACGGAGTCGAGCGAGAAGACGATGTCGAGGATCGCGATCTGCACGAGGATGGCTCCCAGCGCGGCCCTGGCTTTGGTGGTCTTTTCCTCTTCGGCATGCCCTTCCACCTTGTGGTGAATTTCCGTTGTCGCCTTGTACAGCAGGAACAGGCCGCCCAGGATCAGGATCAAGTCCTTGCCGGAAATCTGATGCCCAAACAGCGCAAACAGCGGATTCTTGAGCTGCATGACCCACGAAATCGACAGCAGCAGCAGGATGCGTGTGACCATCGCAAAACCGAGGCCCAGGAAGCGGGCGCGGGGCCGCTCCGCCACCGGCAGCTTGTCCACGAGGATCGAGATGAAGACGATGTTGTCGATGCCCAGGACGATCTCCATGACCGTGAGCGTCAGTAGCGCGATCCAGGCCTCCGGGCTGTTGATCCAGGAGAAATCGAAGAAATTGACGGCGAGCAGGGGATTGAGGGCGAGTTCCATGAGCGGCGCGGAGAGTAGTCGAAAAGGCCGAATCAGCAAATGCCGGTGAAATGATCGCGCAAATGGGCGTACAGCCTTCCCACACCATGAACCGCCGCCAGTTCCTCCAAACCACGTCCGCTGCCGCTCTGACCTCCTGTTCCACGCTCAGCAGCCCGCCTGACGCGCTGATCATCGACACCCATCAGCATCTTTGGGACCGGTGGGTTTTGAACCTCCCCTGGCTCGGCGGTGCGCCGGAGGTGCTGCGGCATGACTTTCTGACCGCCGACTATGTGAAGGCCAATGCGGGCCTGAACGTGAAGGCGATCTACATGGAGGTTGATGTGGCTCCAAGTGACCACATCAAGGAGGCCGATGCCATCATGGCCCAATGCCGCGCTGGAAACACGCCCACCATCGCCGCAACCATCGGTGGTCGGCCCGCGTCGGATGAATTCGAGAGCTATGTGAAGCGCTACGCGGGCAACGGCGTCGTCAAAGGCCTGCGCCAGGTGCTTCACGGCCCCTCCACGCCAGCCGGTTTCTGTTTGAGCCAGGATTTCGTGCGCGGTGTGCGCACGCTCGGCAAACACGGCCTCAATTTCGAGCTCACCATGCGCCCCACCGAACTGAAGGACGGCGTGAAGCTCATCCAGCAGTGTCCGGACACGCGTTTCGTGCTCGACCACTGCGGCAACGGCGATCCCAAGGCCTTTAACCCGAAGCTCGGCCCCGGTTTGAAGCGCAGTTGCACCGCCGACGAGTGGAAACGCGGCATCGACGCCGTCGCCGCGCAGCCCGGTGTGATGTGCAAGATCAGCGGCATCGTTGCCTTCGTCCCGCCGGGGAAATGGCAGGCGGAAGACCTCGCGCCCGTCGTGAACCATTGCCTTGATGCCTTTGGCCCCAATCGCGTTTTCTTCGGCGGTGACTGGCCCGTCTGCCTGCTCGGCAGCCCCGTCCGCGGCTGGGTGGACGCGCTGAAGCAGATCGTGTCATCGCGTCCCGTCAGCGAGCAGCGGAACCTGTGGTCGGGGAATGCGATCCGGTTTTACGATTTGAAAGTCTGAGTGGCGGGTGTGTAGGTCGGACTCGCGAAGAGTGAAGCCCAACGGCCTTCCAAAAACGACAACGGGGACAAGGCATCAAATCGCCTTGGAGCCCTTATTCTATCAGGTTCCCATGCTGTTCCGGGAGTCTTGGTTGACAGCTCAACCGAGG